>NZ_JBEBKL010000147.1:0-1505 GCF_040079335.1 Sphingorhabdus sp. | reverse complement strand
CATGCCGCCTGCAATCGCCACCGCGCGAGCGCCAGCGCCCCAAAATGTATCAACACGGTTCGCGCCGCGAATGGCACCGCCAGTATCCTGCGCAATCCAAAGCCCATTGGGTTCGGCACGGTCCATCGACAGCCACACAGGTGCGCCCAGCGGAATGAACTTGGGGTCCGCCGCAACGCTCGATTCGGCGATCACAGTATAGCCCATCGCCCCATTCGGGCCGGTGGGGTTCTCGCGAAAGAACACAAAGCTTTTGTTTTCGCGCATAATGTTGCGCCCCTCATCGGGGTTCGCGCGCAGATAGCGGTATAGACCTTGCATCGATCCATCGGTAATCAGCCCGCGATCCTTCATCAGCTTACCAATGCCAGTATAAGGATGCCCGTTCTGGCTGTCATAGCCGATGCGCATCACCGAACCATCGGTTAATCGCAGCATTCCCGAACCCTGAATTTGCAGGAAGAAGAACTCGACCGGGTCCTTGGCCCAGGCGATTTCCAATCCGCGATTGGCAAGCTTGCCCTCTTCAATCGCGGTGCGATCGGCATACATCACCAGATTGCCGCTTTTTACTTCGCCGCGAATTTTGCGACCTTTCAAATCACTGCCAAAATTGCCGAGGTCAACCTCGACCAGTTCTGGCGGGCGTTTATAGATCGGGGTTTCATAGCCGGGCTGTTTGGTGCGCGAGGCGGCGATTTCGGGCTCGTAATAGCCGGTCGCAAAGGCTTTCCCGTCGCCGATTTGTACCGCATCCATATAGCTTGCAAAAAATGACAGGCCATCACCGGTCCAAGTCTTGACCGCGTCACAGGCCGGTTGCCAATCACCCTTTTGCGTCAAGCCCGAGAGGTCGTCGCGCCGGACAAGGCCGGGGCAGCTGGTGCGAAAAGCCGCCATCGCCGCGTCGGCATCGGCCTTCACCGCTGGCAACGCGCCTATCTGCGGACCAAGGACCACGCCCAGCGAAGCGGCGTTGCTGCCATCGCCGACAGGTACTGCGCCGGGCAATGGCGCGGTGGCTTTTGACGGGATCGGCACAGCGGCTTTGTCATTATGCTGCGCAGGGAGGGTGTCACCAGCAGTGGTCGGACCACCCGACGGGATGATCCCGCTGGAACAAGCGGAGAGCAGCAAAGACGCTGGAGCGAATAGGGCAAGGGCACATTTCATGCCCCAGCGTGAATCAGACCTCGTCGGTCTCGTCAAGCTTCCAATTGCGATCAGCGCTTTTCAGATCGCGGAAGAATGTCCACACATCATGCGATTCCACCGCATCATTCATCGTGCCACCGATGATCGCACCATCAGTATTTTTCATCAACGAAGCGATATCAGCATCGAAACGGACAGTAATCCGCGCGACGGGATGCTCATAGGACGCATCGACAATCCGCGCTTCTTCGATCCGCACCAAACGGTTGTCCAAAACCTCACCGCGTGCATCGCGTGCATCAATCGCTTCGGAAAAACTGTCATAGACATCATCGTCGCACAGGAACCGA
>NZ_JBEBKL010000146.1:0-1522 GCF_040079335.1 Sphingorhabdus sp. | reverse complement strand
CATAGGCTTTGGGTGGAGAGAGGCCGCCGTCTGACCATGGCAAGTCCTTTCAACGAGAGGAACTTGTCATGGCTATCAACTCGACGACCGGTCAGATCAGCCCGCTACGCCAGCAGATGCAGCAAGACATGATGGTGCGTGGGCTGTCGCTGCGCACCCAGCACCAGTATGTCCGCAACGTTCAGCGCTTTGCCGCCTGCCTCATACCTCTCGCCGGTAACGAGTGTCGTGTCGTGCGCGCTACAAACCGAGCTTGCTGTGAACTTTCGACAGGAAATCGACATCATTCTTGTTTAGGCCCTTTTCCTTCGTCCCCTCATGCGCCCAGTTATTGCGCAGCGTATTGAAGAGCGAAATCCACTTTATCTTGTCGGCTTTGCTGCCCAATCCGTGACCGACATCGATTGAAAAATGTTGCTCGAACGATTGGGCGTTCGATTTTCTATCAGGCTTCTTCGTCCAGTATTTTTCGATGATCGCCTTGTAATCCTTGATGAAAAACTGGTCGGTCCATGGTATTTCCTGCCGTCCCAGCCCCTCCTTATAGTTCTTTTCCATTTGCTCCTTCGCACGCGTTTCGCAGTCGCGCTGGATCGACCCGATTTCGATGTCCCAGTTTTCACCGAACAGGGCCTGCAGCTGATCGATGATGAAATGCTTCATGTGACGCTCGATTTGCGTGCCCAATTCCCGGCCCTCGGTCTGCAGCGCCTTGTCCTGCCGCTCCTTCCAATCCTGAAGTTCGGGCGGATTGTAATCGGCGAATTTGGCGTGAATGTAGCCCTGAAAGATCCGCAGCCATGTGGTTTCCGCGCCGCTACCGAGTTTGCCCGTCAACGCTTCGGCATTCTCCGGCGAAATCGTCTGCAGCGCTTTGAATAGCGCGCACAGATATTTGTCGAGCGCCGCGATACGCTCGTCGGTGGTCGATTTGATGGAGATAACACCGTGTGTTGTCTCGAACGCATGCAGATCACCGATCAAAGAAACGAATGCGAAGCTGCCGCGATTTGAGAGGATGTAAGTGTGGAATGCGTCCTGATGCGCCTTCAGGATCTCCTCAGCCAGTTCGTAGCAAGCGTTGATGAGACTGACCGCGCGATCGCGGGCTTTCATCATCTCCGCATTATGGTCGACGTTGGCCGTTTCGTACAGCGACGCTGCCGTGCTACCGTCGACGAATTTATTGCCTCTGCCTTCAGGGAGTAGCTTGCACCTGAGCAGCGCGTCGGCGAACGGCTTCGCCTGAAGCGCAGCCTTGTCCTCGCCAAGCGAAATCTTGTTGTAGAGCGGACCGGACGTATCGCCGCCCAATGCGCGGATCACTGACGAGCGCAGCGCCTTCAAACGCGAGTCCAGGCGACTGGCGTTCCAGTACAGATCCTCTTCAAGTGTGATCCGCAACGTCGGGCTCACCGCTTTCTGGTTTTCGTTGATTTGCATGAAAAGTTCGAGCTGATCGCCCGGATCGAGGTTCTTGAAAGCGACAACCGGGATAGTGTTGCTCGCTTTGAACTTCGAA
>NZ_JBEBKL010000145.1:0-1546 GCF_040079335.1 Sphingorhabdus sp. | reverse complement strand
CTATTATGTTCTATATTGCTGCAAGAGCAAGCCTTCCTTCGCGTATTCTGGCCTGCAGAAAAATCATGCTGGATGGCGCCCTGCGATCAAGGGTTGGTTTGAGTTGATGTAAGAGCATCCGGGTGCGGTCATGTCTTCGGCCTGTGTTTGCGGGTTTATCGTCTGTTGGCCATGATGTTTGCCCGCCAGTTCGAGAAGGTCTATCCGTCCGGCTGGCGGGCAAACATCATGGCCGACGTCCGCCGCGCGATCCTGAACCGATTTATGCAACCACGCACGCGGGTTTACCGTCGCGTCGAAACGATCGCTGACCCGCAGCCACTATTACGTCCAGGCCCCGCTCGACGAAAAGTTGGAGGAATGGAACGACGAGCGGATCTGGGATGAGCTCGCGCCGGTGCGTGGCTTCGTGTTCGAACCGGTGCGCCACGGCAGCCTCTTCCTTGCCGGTGACAGCGCACACATCGTCCCACCGACGGGGGACCAGATGGCTCAACCTTGCGGCCTCCGGTGCTGTCTATCTGTCGCGAGCTCTGACAGGGTATTTCAGGCGCGCCGACAATAACGCGATAGACGCCTATCCCGCCGCCGCTTTGGCGCCGACGTGGAAGCGCCAACGCTTCTCACGGCATTTGAACAGGCTGATGCATCGCTTCCCTAACAGCAGCAAATTCGATCGGCGCATGCAGCTCGCTGAGCTCGATTACATCGCCAAATCGATCGCCGCCAAGACCGCATTTGCCAAGAATTTTTCCGGATTATTGCTTTAGCGAAACCCGAGTCCAAGCTAGGGGCCGGACACGAGAGGATAACGGGACGTGAGCCAACCAATGCTCGATACCAAGCCGATGACCCGTGCACAGATAGTGGTCGTCGCCATCATGGTTGCACTTAATGCGCTCGACGGGTTCGATGTGCTGTCGATCAGCTTCGCCTCACCCGGGATCGCCCAGGAATGGGGCATCGACCGCGCTGCGCTCGGCTGGGTGCTGACGATGGAACTGATCGGCATGGCCGCCGGATCGGTGCTGCTCGGCCGTGCCGGGGACCGTGTCGGGCGCAAGCCAACCGCACTTGCCTCTCTGGTGTTAATGGCACTGGGCATGTTCATGGTCTCGACTGCGGGCAGCATTGCGGAGCTTTCGGCCCGGCGAGTCCTGACCGGGGTTGGGATCGGCGGGATGCTGGCAGTAGGGCAAGCCTACGATGCTGGCTATCGTCTGGTTGTGACAGGCGACTGAGGTCATCCGGACATTGGCGATTGGCGGTTTAATTTCTGCCAAGGGGGCGTTCGTCTCGCCTCGCTGACAAAGTAGCCGTTCACGGCCTCACGTCGGATCTCCGAAAGCGGGCATACATTTATGGTTAGCTAAGCCAGGAACGGAGCGCAGGCGGGAATTCTCGCGACGCAACCACTAATGGGCGTCGGGATTCGCTGTTGCTCGAACGCTGCACGAAAACAGCAAGGGCGCCGCCACGATCACAACCGAGCCATACCATCGGGCCGATGCCGCCATGGCATCTCCATACTGCATAGTATCGAGCC
>NZ_JBEBKL010000144.1:0-1565 GCF_040079335.1 Sphingorhabdus sp. | reverse complement strand
CAAGGCACTGTCGCTGACTGACGGAGTAATATCGACCAACCGGTTTTCGACCGAACCATCGGCCCCAACCATAATCGCCAATGCCTGTGTTGGCGACAAACGGGCAAAGCTGAACTGTTTCAGCACCGCCTCTCGCTTTGCTACCATCACCACACCTGCACAGGCCGACAAGCCCGATAGGGCCGAAGTCGCGGCAGCCAATGCGCTTTCAATCGGGCCACTGCCCTCAATCTGCGATTCGATTGCGCGGCGTTCCTCGGCGGTCGGTTCCGCCGCTTGCATCATGCCATCAACGAACAGCCGCAAGCCCTGGTCAGTCGGCATCCGCCCCGCGCTGGTGTGCCGCGAGGCCAGCAACCCCGCCTCCTCCAAATCCTGCATCACATTGCGGATCGAGGCTGGCGACAGGTTCAGCCCGCCAATTTTCGACAAAGTCCGCGATCCAACGGGCGCGCCCGATTCCAGATAGCTTTCAACGACGACCTTAAAAATCGATCGCGTGCGGTCATTCAATTCGGTGATGGGTGTGTTCACGCGTGTGACTGTTAGCGGAGAGTCCTTGCAAAGCAAGTGCATGTGGCTATGGCGGCGGCTCCCATTTTCAGGAGTTTTTTATGCGTCCTTCAGGTCGTGCGCCAGACGAAATGCGCGCTATTTCTATCGAAACCGGTTTCACCAAACATGCCGAGGGGTCGTGCCTGATCAGTTTTGGCGATACCCGCGTGCTGGTGACCGCCAGTGTCGAAGACCGGCTGCCGCCTTGGTTGCGCGGTAAAGGCGAAGGCTGGGTGACGGCGGAATATTCGATGCTGCCCCGCGCCACGCACACACGCGGCAACCGCGAAGCCGCCAAAGGCAAGCAATCGGGCCGGACGCAGGAAATTCAGCGCTTGATCGGGCGGTCATTGCGCGCTGTCGTTGATATGAAAAAGCTTGGCGAGCATCAGATCACCCTGGATTGCGATGTCTTGCAGGCCGATGGCGGCACGCGGACAGCCGCGATTTCTGGCGCATGGGTTGCGTTGCGGCTGGCGGTAAACAAGCTGATGGCCGAGGGTAAGGTCAAGGAAGACCCGATCATTGGCCGCGTTGCGGCGGTCAGCTGCGGCATTTGCGATGGCACGCCGGTGCTGGATTTGGATTATATCGAGGATAGCAGCGCCGATGCCGATGCCAATTTCGTCTTGATCGAAGGCGGGCAGATTGCCGAAGTGCAAGCCACAGCCGAAGGCGCGACCTATGACGAGGAAGCGTTGCTGCGGTTGCTGCGCCTGTCGCGCATGGGTTGCGACCGGATTTTTGCTGCACAAGCCGATGCGGTGAAGTGATAGTCTATAACCGTTAGTGCTGAGCCTGTCGAGCCGAAGGCCACCGAAGGTGAACCACGTTTTGCCGAGAAGCGCCCTTCGACAGGCTCAGGGCTACGGTGAAAGGGAATTATGACACACCGCAAACTCCTCCCCGGCAAACTCGTGATCGCCAGCCACAACGCAGGCAAGGTCCGCGAAATCCGGGCCTTGCTGGAACCGTTCGGCATAGACCCTGTCTCCGCTGGCGATCTTGGC
>NZ_JBEBKL010000143.1:0-1568 GCF_040079335.1 Sphingorhabdus sp. | reverse complement strand
CTCCAAAGGGACGTGCTTCAAGCTCGAATGACCATGTTGAACGTGGTTGATTGACCAGCATCAGGGCCATGCCTGCGATGTCGATCGGCTCGGCGAAAAAGTCACGTGGCCTGTCCTTGAACCGCTCAAGCATGAAAGGTTCGGCCACGATTCCGTCCACCACGATCAACGAGACATGAATGCCTTTTGGACCGAAGGCGCGGGCTAGCGACTCCGCCAGGCTACGCTGGGCGGCCTTGGCGGCGGCAAAGCCGACGGCCTTCGCTCCGCCGCGGCGGGAAGCGGTAGCTCCAATAAAGACGATGTTCCCGGCCCCGCGTTCGATCATCCTGGGCAAAACGGCGCGCGCGGCATTGTAGGCCCCGAAGCAATTGACCCGCCAGCTCGCTTCGAAGTCCTGCGCCGATACTTCGAGCGCATCGCCCCACAGGCCCTTGCCGGCGTTGTAGACCAGCACTTCTACCGGACCTTCGTCCCGTTCGATCGCGGCCAGCGCGGAATTGAGCGCTTCCGCGTCGGCCACATCACAGACATATCCTTTGGCGTCGGCAAAATGGACCTCAAGCTCAGCCAGCGTGTCGGGCGATCGGGCGATCATCGCCACGCGGTATCCCGCCATCGCGAACTTGCCGACCAAAGCTGCGCCATTGCCGGGGCCGACCCCGATGACAACGCAAACCGACTTTCCAGCCGCAGCGCTCATGGCACCCTCCAGTGCGGCGGAATGGTCCGCTCGAACCAGGGCAGGTCCTCAATCCTTTTAGCCCAGGTGGTCAGGCGTTCGGGCACGACAGTGGCGGCAAAATGGCCCGGCTTCTGCGCGTCGATCCGCCCCAGCAAGGCGATAAATGGGTAGAGTGTGAAATCGGCAATTGTCGGAGTGGAGCCGGTCGCAAAGGCCTCCTGCGTGGCTTCTGCCAGCAGCCTGAGATCAATCGAAAGCTGCGCCCGCGCCATTCCGATCGCTTCAAGGTCTGCCGCGCCTGCTTTCAGGAACAGGGTTTGTTCCATGATCCGGCGGACCTGTGGGTAGACGTAGTTTGTTGCTGCTGCGGCAAAGCGCCGTCCATGCGCGCGCTGAATGATGTCAGCGGGCCACAGGGCGGCACCCGATGGCGCCCGCAGGTCTGCGAGATATTCGGCAATCGCGTCGGATTCGCTCAGCACCAGCGCGCCATCCACCAGCACCGGCAGCTTGCCCTTGGGGTTGAGGGCAAGAAATTCGGGCGAGCGCAGATCGCCTGCATCGACCTGAAGCCGCACAGGCTCGTATGCGAAGCCGCCGTGTTCGAGCGCCAGCCAGATCTTCCACGAGAAGGGCGAGCCAGACAGGTAGTGAAATTTCATGGTCATCGTCCCATCCTCCTCACATCCAGCCGAGAAGGTGCGCGGCGAAGACGAGCTGGCAGAGGAAGCCTGCAAAGAAGGCGATGGTGCGCAGCAGCGGTATGCCGAAGGTGTAGATCACTGCGTGCGCGACGCGGGCGGCAAAGAAGATCCCGGCTGCCGCGATGGTTGCGGGAGACGACAGGCCCAGCACTTGCACGCCCAGCGCGAGCGGGGCGAAG
>NZ_JBEBKL010000142.1:0-1578 GCF_040079335.1 Sphingorhabdus sp. | reverse complement strand
CTATGACCGCTACATCCAGACCGACGCCTCGATCAATCGTGGCAATTCCGGTGGCCCGATGTTCGACATGAAGGGCCAGGTGATCGGGATCAACAACGCGATCATCTCACCCACCGGCGGCTCGGTCGGGATCGGCTTTGCGATCCCGGCGGAAACCGCCTCTCCGATCGTCGAAAAGCTGATCAAGGGCGTGGCGATTGATCGGGGTTATCTGGGGGTCGACCGTGTGCCGGTGAGCGAAGATCTCGCCGACGCCCTTGGCATCCCGCACAACCAGGGCGAATTCATCCGTTCGGTGGTGCCGGGCGGAGCCGCCGCGGCCGCCGACATGCGCGAAGGTGACGTCGTCCTTCGCATCGACGGGCAGAAGGTCACACCCGACAATTCGCTCTCGACGATCATCGCCAACACCCAACCCGGCACCAAAGTCGCGATCGACATTTTGCGCAACGGCAAGGCCAGGACCGTATACCCGGTTGTCGCCAAGCGCCCCTCGGACGAGCAGATCCTGCAACAGAATTTCGATCCGCGTCAAAGCCAGGGTGGCGCCCAGGACGACCAGAACCAGCCCGCGATCGCCACCCAGGGCCTCGCTGCAAAGGCGCTGGGACTGGCGGTCACTCCGCTGACACCGCAGCTTGCCGTGCGCCTTGGCGTGCGTGAGGACACAAGGGGACTGGTGATCACCGGTGTTGATTCATCGTCCGACGCCGCAACGAAGCAAATCCAGCCGGGTATGATCATCCTCGGAGCCAACAATGTTGGTGTCGCCAGCGCGGCTGATCTTGATGCTCAGATAACGGCGGTACGAGTTGCGAGCCGTTCAGCCATACTGTTGCGTCTCCAACCTCCTGGTCAGGCCCCTGTCCATGTTCCCGTCCGGCTGAGGCAATAGATGTGGCACGCTGACGAATCGGCTCGCGCGCCTTTGGTCGCAGGCGTCGTAGGTTTCGACATTTGCCTCCACTCCGAATCTGAAACCGTTACTTGCATAGTTGGCGACCCTTCATCGACGCGGAGAGCGCAAAGTTGCATCTAAGTCTTTGATCTGAAAATTGGCACAGCTCATCATCGCTTCATAAGATTTTACTTTCAATATCATAGTTCGCTTTTCATCGTTTCCTTCTCGCAACATCCAAGAAGAAAACGATGAAAACCGGATTTCTTTTAGCCGTATCCGTCGCGCTTAGCGCACCGCTCGCGGCAAGTTCGAATTTCGTTGGCACAATGTCTATTCAAACTGTTGCTCAGACACCTAAGAGCGGGACGAATGGCCCCACAAAGGGCCCCAATGATCCAGGCAATGATCGTTGCGCGATTGGCTGTGGCAGACTTTATCCCAATGGCCCTTGCATCTGCTGGACGTGATTCAGCTTCGATCAAGCATGTCGTGACTGACACCCTCCTTTGCCGGAGGGTGTCAGTGAATCTATACATCAAAGTGGCGCAGGAAAATTCTGCTACGTCGGCTTGGTCTTTCCCGTCGCCTCGTTGAGGAATTCCTGGTCGGCGGCTGGCGGCGGGCCGACCGGTTCGAGCCCGCCGGGATTCGGTCCGGCATCGGGCGGCGGCGGTTCG
>NZ_JBEBKL010000141.1:0-1578 GCF_040079335.1 Sphingorhabdus sp. | reverse complement strand
AAGATATGGTCAGCGCCGGCTTTGCCCAGTTCGCCCAGCATTTCCACGGCCAGTTCGCGAAACCGCCGCCGCATGCGGTTGCGGACCACAGCGTTGCCGATTTTTTTGGTAATTGTGATGCCCAGCCTTTTGGCCGGATCATCGTCGCGCCGGTCGAAAACGAGCAAAACAAAACCGGGAGTTGCATAGCGCTTCCCCCGGTTGGCGGCCAGAAAGTCTGACCGTTTTGTAATGACGCTATAACCGCGGGATGCGCGGTTGGTCATGGCTGGAATTAAGCCGAAAGCTTCTTGCGACCGCGCGCACGGCGACCGTTCAAGATGTTGCGACCAGCAGCGGTCGACATACGAAGACGGAATCCGTGACGACGAGCGCGCACTAGATTGCTCGGTTGAAAGGTGCGCTTCATGGCTCAAATCCTTAAAAAACAAATGCGTTGTAAAAGTAAAGGGCCGCCGAATCATTTCAGCGACCGCCTTTGTTGGATGGCCGTCTATGGCGCGGGCCTGCAAAAGTCAACATTGCATCCGTCGCACATTCAGAAATTGGGGCAATCCTGATCGTCCCGCCGAAATACGCGCAATATGTCACGTTTGATAGGCGGAAAGGGCGGTCGTTTGCGAAACCGCTTTCGCCGCAGCGCCCATCCGATCCACAGGCTGTATTCGGGATGCCTTTTCGAATGGCGGGCAAATTGCTTGCGCGCCCAATGCGAATTTTTAAGGATGAGGCCCAGGCCAAGAATGAAAAACAGCAACCCGCCTGGCCCCGGCAACCAGCTGATGATCGGCGCGGAAATAACCAGCGCCCAACCGCATAGCATCATCACCAGTTGAACGGCGCGGTGCTGCGCGGATTTGCCGATTTTGCGTTGGTTCATCATGGCTGATGTGGGGCGCTATGCCAGTGATACAAGGCATTTGGATGACAGCCGGTGTAAACTCAGGGTGTTCCTTATGCGGTTTCAGCCTCGCACAAAGCCACCAGTTGATCCGCACACGCGCCCCAGCCATCAACAAATCCCATTTCGAGATGACTATTACAGGCTTCCTCGGTCCAATGGCGGCACGTGGCGGTATAGCGCGTCCCTTCGCCTTCGGTCGCGATTTCCCAGATGCCGATCATAAACGGTCCGCTCGGCATCAAGTCACCGACGATAGCGTCGGTAAAGGCAAAGCGTCGCCCTTCATCCCATGCGAGGACGGTGCCGGGATGCGGATGTACTTCGCCATCGGGGCCGTACATGGTGCACGACGAGGCGCCGCCTGCGCGGCGTTCCAACTTGTCAAATTCGGCGCGCCACGGCTTTGGACACCACCACTCGTCGATCCGGTTGGCCATAACGTCCCACACCGTCGCGGGCGGTGCGTTAATGAAACGCCTGACGGAGAGTTCCCAGCCATTTTCTGCGGTTGCGGTCATGTTTGGCTTCCTTTTCAATCTCTATCCGTTGGACCCAGCATCCAGAAATGACGATAGGGCCGTGCGCCATCTACCGCGCGAGCCACCGACGGGCGGGCAAGCGCGCGGGCGCGATAGGCCTTTACCCGCGCGCAGTCATCGGGGATGGGATGGACC
>NZ_JBEBKL010000140.1:0-1587 GCF_040079335.1 Sphingorhabdus sp. | reverse complement strand
GCAGCATGCGCCGCCGCAGTTGATGCAGGGGCGGATGCCGCCACCGGTACTGGCGCCACAGTCGTTGCAACTGCCGTCATGGTTCGCGATACGCGGATCTTGCGCTCGCCATCCTCGACCTCGATTTCGCTGAGACCTGTGTCGTTTAACATGGCCGCCAACTCACGGACTAGCGCCGTATCGACCTGCATTCCGCCGTTGTTCCCCGATTTTACCGCCATTTTATACTCCTTGCGCCCTTTTTTGGCTTTGCAGGGCCTAATGTCAAAGTTGTAACGCCGCGTCCAGCGCCAGTTCATAGGACTTCGCACCATGTCCCGCAAAACAGGACACTGCCGCCATACCCACATAACTCAAATGCCGAAATTCTTCTCGGCTGTGCGGGTCTGACAGGTGGACCTCGATTACCGGTACCTTTATCGATTTCATTGCATCATGAATGGCAATCGATGTGTGCGTGTAGCCACCGGCATTGAGTAGCACCGCTTTGGCCCCTACCGCCTGCGCTTCGTGTAGCCAATCGATCAGATGTCCTTCGTGATTGGACTGGCGAAAATCGATGTCGACATTTGCTGCACCTGCCAAATCATCCAGCCGTCCGGCGATGTCATCCAAGGTGTCAGTTCCGTAGATCGCCGGTTCTCGCGTTCCGAGCAAATTGAGGTTAGGACCGTTCAGAACAAAAATAATGGGCCGGTCAGCCAAAATACTTCCCCCGATATTATGATGGCGGTGGTTGCGGATAGCGCGCATCGGACCCTATATGGCGAGCAGGTAAAAAGCGAGACGAAATGACCCTTCCGACAATGACCGATTCTATCTCCATTACGCTCAACGGCGAGCCACGTCGTTTTCTGACGGGTGGAAGTGTCGCTGACTTGGTGCGCGATATCGGGCTTGATCCGGCCAAAGTAGCGGTCGAGCGAAACCTCGAAATTGTCGCGCGTTCCACGCTGGCCGACGTTAGTCTTGCCGAGGGCGACGTATTGGAAATCGTGCACTTTGTCGGCGGCGGGCAATCGGACGAACGAATGGGCGATAGCTGGTCCGTGGCCGGTCGGAGGTTTCACTCACGACTGATTGTAGGGACCGGCAAGTATAAGGATTTTGAACAGAACGCCGCTGCGCTGGTCGCCTCTGGTGCAGAGATCATCACCGTTGCTGTGCGGCGCGTGAATTTATCGGACCCGAAAGCCCCGATGCTGACCGATTACATCGACCCCAAGAAATACACCTATTTGCCGAACACTGCCGGTTGCTTCGACGCCGACAGCGCGGTTCGAACGCTGCGGCTGGCGCGCGAGGCTGGTGGCTGGGATCTCGTGAAACTTGAGGTCCTAGGTGAAGCCAAAACACTTTATCCCGATATGCGGGAGACGCTGAAGGCAACCGAGGTATTGGCCAAGGAAGGGTTCTTGCCGATGGTCTACTGCGTCGATGATCCGATTGCCGCCAAGCAACTTGAAGAGGCAGGCGCGGTTGCGGTGATGCCACTCGGTGCGCCGATCGGCTCGGGTCTCGGAATTCAGAACCGCGTAACGATTCGGCTCATTGTCGAAGGTGCCAAGGTGCCAGTTCTGGTCGATG
>NZ_JBEBKL010000139.1:0-1593 GCF_040079335.1 Sphingorhabdus sp. | reverse complement strand
AGAACTTTTCGGTCTCAAGAATACGGCGAGCCGCTGGATCGAGCGCATGGCGGCCCTTACCATGCGGCGCACCACGCAACGTTTGCGCGACCTTTGCATGACGGAAATGTATGCCCGCGTTACTGTCAATCTCAGCCACCTTGCGTCGCGGCTCATCATGCGCCTTCTGAAGGAAGGTGAAACCGAAGTTGAGCAGGGCCGCTTCCACGGACTTCTCTATGCGATTGTCAAGCAGGTGCAGCAGCAGCCGGGCCTCCATCTGCACCGCACACTGACCGATCCCGAAGCCTATGATGGCGTCCGTGACGGCACGGGTAAGCCGCTTATACAATTTTTCGAAATCGCTGCGGCATCGTCATTGATCGAAATCACCCCCAGCCACTACCGGCTGCTGCCGGCCTTGCGTGGCAGCACTGGGCACCGCGACCCGCGCCTGGAAAATGCCGTTCGTGTCTATGCCAATGAAATCGCAGCGCTGGAGGGTGTCACAAGGATCGTTGAGCAGGCCGTGCCTGCCGAAGGCGCAGCCCTCGCACAACTCCTCTTTGACGATGAAGTGCGCAGCTTCGCCAAGTGCAAGGAAAAATTCGCAGCACCCCGCTGTGCTGCCGTTAACAGTCAGGAAACCGCAAGCCAATCCGGTGAACCCTATTTCATCGTCCCGGAAAGGCCTTCAAAACCCGGGGTCGTTCTGGTCCATGGCCTTCTGGCCTCGCCTGCCGAGCTTAATGCTCTGGGGCAGCGCCTCGCAGGAATGGGCCACCCGGTTCTCGGCGTCAGGTTGAAGGGCCACGGAACCTCGCCCTGGGATTTGCGTGAGCGCAGCTGGCAGGACTGGCTCGCCTCGGTGCGGCGGGGCTATGAGATCATGTCCCATTTGACGCAAGAGGTGCTCGTCGTGGGATTCGCCACTGGCGCATCGCTGGCCCTGCACCTCGCAGCGAGCCGCCCGCCAGGTCTCATTGGCGTCGTCTCGGTTTCGGCGCCCCTCAACTTCCGGCCGCGCAGCGTGGCATTTGCTTCGCTGATTCATGGTCTCAACAAGCTCAGCGAATGGGTCTATGTCCAGGATGGTGTCAAGCCGTTCCTGCCGCGGGAACCCGAGCATCCGGACATCGACTACCGCAACATGCCGGTGCGCGGCCTGGTCGAATTGCGCAAGGTGGCAGATGAACTCAATCGCTGCCTTCCGCAGGTCGTCTGCCCCGTCACAATTATTCAGGGAACGGATGATCCAATTGTCGATCCCGCCAGTGCGGGTCGGCGGAGAACTCGCTGCATATGCTCCCAGCGCAGCGCCACGGTATCCTGCACGAGGACATTGCCGGAACACAGGCGCTGGTTATCTCGCTGCTTGGCACCCTGGCCTCCCCAATGTCCCTGGCAATTACTCCCCGCACCACCATCATGCCGAAGTTCGGCGCGACAGTGAGGGGCGTTTTCGCACCGCTGCTGCGCCCGTTCGGCAAACACACCCACAGGATCAACCCTGTCCAGAAGGCATCGACTGGCACGCCAGGATTACGCTGAAACCGCAATTCGATGGAGTGATCACCGCATGACCACCCTTTCAACATTGATTGACCCCAAGAG
>NZ_JBEBKL010000138.1:0-1617 GCF_040079335.1 Sphingorhabdus sp. | reverse complement strand
CCCGCGCAGAGTAACGCCTTGGCTGGTTGGATTGGCTGAGCGTGCATCCGACCGGCGAAACTGCTGCAGTCCAGCGGCTTGCGACAACGCTGATTCAAGTCGGTTGCTGGCGTTATCGAGGTAAATGCGAGTGACCGGATATGACGCATTAGCCTTCGATTCCGGCAACGTTCCGGTAACAACGATATCTTTAATGGAAATCGGGGTTAGGCGATCCTCCAACAAGTTAGAGCGCCTGCTACACCCATAATGCGCCTGATCATTTTCGTCGCGTATCGGCAGCACGCAGTCCTGAGCCAAAACCGGTGTCGCAACCGCAAGCAGCGGCAACCCAAATAACACGGCTATTTTCATGCGTCGGGATTCACCGCATCGGGATGCGCCGCCTTGAATGCGGGCATCTCCGTCAACGCCGCATCGATCCGCAACAGCTTCGGAAAAGCATCCAGCGGCGTATCAAACCGCCGCGCATTGGCCATTTGCGGCACAAGACAAACGTCCGCTAAATCAGGCAGATCGCTACCGAACAGGCCATCTTCGGGCGCTATTGCCTCAAGCTCTGTAAAGCCCTCGATGATCCAGTGGCGGTACCAATTGTCGATTGCCGCTTGATCGTGGCCCAAAACATCTTTCAAATATTTCAGGATACGCAGGTTGTTCACCGGATGAATATCCGCGGCAATTATCAGCGCCTGCGCCAATGTCTTGGCACGCATCGCTGGATCAGAAGGAACCATCTTCGGATCATGATAATTGGCATCGAGATAGTCGATGATCGCCAGGCTTTGAGTTAGGTCATGGCCGTCAATCGACAGCATTGGCACAAAGCCTTGCGGATTGCGTGCGACATAATCGGCGGCCTTATGGTCGCCTTCAAGCAGGCTGGTCGGAACCGTTTTGTAGGCGACGCCTTTCAAGTTGAGCACACTGCGCACGCGGTAGCTCGCCGAGGAGCGCCAATAATCGTAAAGTAACAATCGGGTGCTAAAGTCCGAACATCGCAGTTGAGGAGTGCTTATGTTGTCAGCCCGAGTTTCCACCGCATTGGTCGCCGCGACAGTGCGAGCCACGTCGGTCCAGGCTGCCGCGCCTGTGACGGGTCGCTGGGTAACGCAGAGCAAGGACGGCGTTGTCGAAATCTATGAATGCGGTGCGACGATTTGCGGCAAGCTTGCCAAGTTCCTCGTCCCGCCGCCCAATGGTGTTGGCCAAAAAGACGTCAACAATCCGGACAAAGCGCTTCGCAATCGAACGCTCCTTGGCATGAATATTCTAACCGGCTTCAAGGCAGCTGGTAATGAATGGAAGGGCCAGATTTACGATCCTAAATCGGGCAAAACCTATCGTTCGATCGTGTACAAAGGCAAATCTGGCAATCTTGTCGTTAAGGGCTGCATCGGTCCCTTCTGTCAAGCGCAGACATGGACGGCGGCGCGGTGATACTGCTTGGGCCGCACGCGCGGTACAGCCGCATATAGGTTTTGAAATCCTCGGGCTGTTCGCGCCAATGGCCCAGCTGGTAAAGTTCAATCAGCGATAACCGTAACAATTCGCGCGCGGCTTTTATTTCGCTCGCGGTTCCGAATGCCAGTTTCGCAGTGAGTTGCTCGCTACGAT
>NZ_JBEBKL010000137.1:0-1676 GCF_040079335.1 Sphingorhabdus sp. | reverse complement strand
AATGAACACATCTAATGCGAGCGTTGGGAATTAGAGCAAAGGGGCTGGCGCAAACTTAAGTGGACGCGTTCGGGTTCGACAACCAAGGTCTATAGTCGCTCGCCATGTCTTTGCCGCGCTCACGGCTGAGCGTGCGAACAAGTTTTGACTGATCAGCGAAGTCGTCGCGGCCATAATCAAGGTCCACGCGTTCGCGGTGGCGGGATAGCGCAACATAGGCCCCGTGGCTGTCCATACCCGGTGTGGCGAGCACGTGCGTCCGGTCCACGGTCATGCCCTGCGCCTTATGGATTGTAGCAGCGTAACCGTGATCGACATGCGCATAATCTTTGGTGTCGAACGCCACTTTGCGGCCATCGTCGGTACGCACCGCCATGCGCTGCGGCGTCACCTGTTCGACGATACCAAGCGTTCCGTTCTTCACGCCAAGCCCGCGCTCGTTGCGCAGGAACATGATGCGGTCGCCGCTGGCAAATTGTCGCTCGCCGCGCTCAGCCTTGATCGAAACGTCATTGCCCAGCTCACCCGCGTTTCGCATCCGCCCGCGCGCCGCTTCGTTCAGCTCGCGCACCTCGTCATTGGTATGCGTGAGGATAATGCGCGTCTCGCCGGGGTTGGACTGGCGCGCTTCATCCCAGCGGTTGATCAAATCTGCGCGCGCTGCCTCCCGCGTGTCAGCGATATGGACCATATCCCGCTCGCCATAGGCATGAATGGCCTGCCCTGTCCGCCCGGTAGCAAGGTGCCTGGTCGCATCCTGCTGCCAGCCGTCATGCTGGCGGCGGACTTCGCTGATTTCAACACCGCCATGCCGTTCGTGGATGGCACGGAATGCGGCTCCGGCTTCGATAGCCTGCAACTGCTGCGGGTCACCCACCAGCACGACTTTCGCACCGGCATCGGCGGCATGGGACAGCACGCGTTCCATCTGTCGCGTTCCGACCATGCCTGCTTCGTCGATGACTAGAACATCGCGCGAAGTCAGTTGTTCGCGGCCCTGCCCCCATTGATGTTCGAGACTGGCGATAGTGCGCGAGGCAATGCCCGAACCTTGTTCAAGTCCCTCGGCGGCGATGCCCGAAAGCGCCGCGCCGCGCACGTTGTAGTCCGCACCTTCCCAAGCCTCACGGGCAACGCCCAGCATCGCGCTTTTGCCGGTCCCAGCATAGCCAACAACGATGCTCAGGCCGCGCGCGTCCGTCACATGCTCGAACGCCGCGCGCTGCTCTCCCGATAGCAGCAACCCGCGCTCCCCGGCGCGCGCCAGCGCGTTCGTTTGTTTGTCCTCGCCAACGCGATGCCGCTCGCGCTCCGCCATCAACTCCGATGCGTTTTGCAACCGCTGCTCGGTCTCGATCATCTGCCGCGACGTGAACCGGTCATCACCGCGCCCGTCCTTGCCCAGCGCAATGAAATCGGGCGAGCCGCGCACCGCACTAAGCGCCGCATCGAATTGGTCTTTCCCTTCGCTATGCCGATGCACGAAAATGGCAAGGTCGCGGTTCGTGAAGGTGGCTTGGCTATGCGTGATCGCATCAAGCGCGACATTCGGATTAGCAATGATCCGCTCACCATTTCGCTGTGCAATAGCACGATGTTCCTCGATGCGCTCGGCCTCAAGCCCGCGTCCACCGATGCGCGAGGCGGCGGGGCCGATCTTGTCCTGCGGCTCCAGC
>NZ_JBEBKL010000136.1:0-1686 GCF_040079335.1 Sphingorhabdus sp. | reverse complement strand
CAAAATCTTCGCGCCCTTCCCGTTAAACAAAAAAGCGCAGCTTATCAGCGCAAATACTTCCCAAAAAACGTCAAGGTCCGGTCCCACGACAATTCCGCAGCCGCTTTGTCGTATCGCGGCGTGGTATCATTGTGGAAACCATGCTGCGTGCCGGGGTAGAAATGCGTGGCATATTGCTTGCCGTGCTTAATCAATGCCGCCTGATAATCGCGCCACACGCCGTTGATGCGTTCGTCGTTTTCGGCGTAGTGGATCAGTAATGGCGCTTTGATAAATGGCACTTCGTCGGCCTTTGGTTGGCGTCCGTAATAGGGGACTGATGCGGCGAGTTCAGGGCATGCGACGGCAAGAGCGTTGCAAATTCCGCCGCCATAGCAAAACCCGACCGCACCGACTTTGCCGGTCGATTGGCTGTGCAGACGCAGAAAATCGAACGAGGCGACGAAATCCTCAAACAGCTTTTTCGGGTCAAGCGCGGCTTGCAGCTCGCGGCCTTTGTCATCGCTGCCCGGATAGCCGCCGACCGACGTTAGCCCGTCGGGCGCAAAGGCCAGATAGCCCGCCTTGGCCAGCCGCCGCGCGACATCCTCTATATAGGGGTTGAGTCCGCGATTTTCATGGATCACCAGCACGGCGGAAATTTTGCCTTTAGCCTTTGCGGGCCGCGCAAGTAGCCCAGAGATTGCTCCGTTCCCCTTGGGGCTGGGCACGCTGGGCCGTTCGGTAATAATCGCCGGATCGTCCGCCGGAACCTGCGCCGCCAGCGCATAATCTGGCCGCAACTGGTCGAATATCATAGCGCCGGTAATGCCCGCTGCGGCAAATTTGCCAGCTTGTGTTATAAACTCCCGCTTGCTGACTTTGCCGTGCACATAGCCATCGAAAATTTCGAGGATCGCCGGATGGAAATCGGCGGCGGTTTTGCGGGTGGTCATTTTCAACAGCTCCTTTCGAAATATAAATGTCGCGAACCAAAACCGTCGCTCCAGCGAAGGCTGGAGCCTATCTCGCCTGTCGGTCTAAACTGAGAGACGTGATGGGCCCCAGCCTGCGCTGGGGCGACGGAGTGTTAGCCGAGATGGAACTCAATGCACAAACCGCGCAACGACATCCCGATACGACCGCGAAACCTTCACCTGCGCGCCTGATTCCAGCACCAAAAAGCACTCGCCATTGGTGTGCGGCTTCACCTGACGCACCAGATCGAGGTTCACAATCTTCGACCGATGCACCCGCTGGAATGTGCGCGGGTCGAGGCGTTTTTCCAGATCCTTCATCGTTTCGCGCAGGATCAGCGACGTGTCTGCGGTGATGATGCACATATAATCACCCGCCGCCTCAATCCGCTCAATCGTATCGACATCGACGCGGAAAATCTGCCCGCGATCTTTGACATTGATCAGCTTCTCAAAACGGCTGGTCGCCATTTCTTCATCGGGCGGCGGCATGTTGCCAACCGCATCGGGCGCGACTTCGTTGATGACGCTGCGCAGCCGCTCCACCTCTTCGGCTGTCCGCCGGTCGGCAAGGCGGGATCGTACCCGGTCCATCGTGTCGGCCAGCCGGTCTTGCTCGACAGGCTTCATCAGATAATCGACCGCCTGCGCTTCAAACGCTTTAATCGCGTGGTCGCTATAGGCCGTCACAAAGACAAACAAAGGCGGGTCGATATCCATCACGCCTTGC
>NZ_JBEBKL010000135.1:0-1743 GCF_040079335.1 Sphingorhabdus sp. | reverse complement strand
TCTTCCTTCATGCGGAAGAGTTCGGCAAGCGCGCCCTTGGGGCCGGTCACGTCGGAAAGGGATGATGCGTATTCGGGATCGTGCACATGGAGAAGCTGTATCTTGTCAACATTGAGCGTCTTCAGGCTTTCTTCCAGTGAGCGGCGGGCCCGCGCGGCATCGAATTTCAGGGTCTCCATGTCGCGGTCGAGCTTGCTGGAAATGACGAAGCCTTTGGGAATTCCGCCTCGCTCGCGGATCACTTCGCCGATACGCTCCTCGCTCCGCCCCATGCCATAATTGCGCGAGGTATCGAGAAAATTAACCGGGCTGTCGAGCACGGCGCGCACGGTTTCGCGGCCGCGCTCGGCGTCTACCTTGTAGCCATAGGTATCGGGCATATCGCCGATAGGGCCTAGGCCGAAACACAGCCTGCTGACGGAAAGCCCGGTTTGGCCCAGGGCCACTTTTTCAGTTGGATCAAGTTTCATTTTCTCTCCGACACATTTGAACCTAACAATCCGCCACGCGGCACACCATCTTGCTATTGATATTGAGCCTATAATGTAAATTGGAAGAAAGCGACATGGTCGAACTTGCCGTTCTTGATTTAGCCCCGGTTTCAGAGGGCAAAACCCCCGCCGACGCCTTCAAAAATGCCCGCGACCTGGCCCAGCATGTGGAGCGCTGGGGTTACACGCGCTATTGGCTTGCCGAGCATCACAACATGGTGGGCATTGCCAGTGCGGCTACCTCGGTGGTGATCGGCTATATCGCCGGCAGCACCAGCACGATCAGGGTTGGGGCCGGCGGCATCATGCTGCCCAACCATTCGCCGATGATCATTGCCGAGCAATTCGGCACGCTGGAATCGCTCTATCCCGGCCGGATTGATCTGGGCTTGGGCCGCGCGCCGGGCACCGACCAGAACACCTGGCGGGCGCTTAGGCGCGAAGCATCGGCGTCGGAACGTTTCCCGCAGGATGTTCTTGAATTGCAGGCGCTGCTTGGCCCGGTGCTGGCGGGCCAGACGATTCAGGCGGTTCCGGGGGCAGATCTCAATGTTCCCCTGTGGATTCTCGGATCGAGCCTTTTTGGTTCGCATCTCGCTGCCATGCTGGGACTGCCCTATGCTTTTGCCTCGCATTTTGCGCCCGACGCGCTGTACCAGGCGCTTGAAGTGTATCGCACGCGCTTTGAACCATCGGCGCAATTGGCTGAACCCTATGCCATGGCTGGCGTGAATGTCATCGTCGCTGAGACGGATGGGGAGGCAACGCATCTCTTCACCTCCATCCAGCAGCGCTTCACCGACATGTTCCGTAAGGACCGCGGGTTCTTGAAGCCGCCGATTGACGATATCGAGACTTACTGGACGCCTACTGAAAAGATGCAGGCTTCGCGGATGCTGGGCTGCTCTTTCGTCGGGTCGCCGAAAACCGTTGAAGTCGCTTTGCAAGAATTTATCGCCAAAACCGGTGTCGATGAACTCATGGTGTCATCGGCGATCTATGATCATGCGGCGCGGCTTCGGTCTTATGAGTTGCTGGCTAACCTCAAGCTGGCATGAACTGATCCGCCCCTTCCGATATCATCCGTAGGCGGAGGAATTTTCAGGTTCGGGCACTGTGATTCACAGCCCTTCGCCATGCGGTGTTGACTCGTGAAAACATTTTCTGCAAGGTACTGGTATGACAGGTATACCACTATGATTGCGATCAAGCGGGCCAAGCTTTTTGAGCAGGTTGCCGAGGTGCTTGAGCG
>NZ_JBEBKL010000134.1:0-1745 GCF_040079335.1 Sphingorhabdus sp. | reverse complement strand
CGGCTGGGTGGAAACGCCTGCGATGTCGGTCAAGCAGTCGTTCGACTTTGAGGCAGTTGGCCCGAAGAATATGTATCTGATGTACCATGAGGAAATCGAGAGCCTGAAAACGCATCTGCCCGAAATAAAGCGCATCCGGTTTTGGATGACCTTTGGCGATGCCTATATCACGCACCTGAATGTGCTTCAAGCAGTCGGCATGACGCGGATCGACCCTGTGATGTATGAGGGCCGCGAGATCATCCCTCTGCAATTCCTGAAAGCTGTTTTGCCTGAGCCAGCCTCACTGGGGCCCACAACCAAAGGCAAAACCAACATCGGTTGCATCGCCACCGGGCTTGGTAAAGACGGCAAAGAAAAGACGCTCTACACCTACAACATCTGCGATCATGAAGAATGCTATGCCGAGACAGGCAACCAAGCCGTCAGCTATACGACTGGCGTGCCAGCCATGATCGGCGCGGCGATGCTGGTGACTGGCCAGTGGAGCGGCGCTGGCGTGTGGAACATCGAACAGTTCGATCCTGATCCGTTTATGGCGATGCTGAACCAGCATGGTCTGCCTTGGCAGGTGAAGGAATTGGATGGACCGCTCAACTTCTAACCCTCCATCTTCGTCACCCCCGCGAAGGCGGGGGGCCATCACCTGACGAGTAAATTTCAACGGCGGGTGATGGATTCCCGCCTTCGCGGGAATGACGAGTTTTGTTGTTTCCAGCAGTGGAGCATGAATGGAAACCAAAGCAGGCGATCCCGGCGCATTTGCGCATTTTGACCTAAACCGCGTCCCCTCGCCCGCCTTTGTTGTGGATGAGGCGGCGGTGCGGCGTAACCTTGCCATCCTTGCCGATGTGAAAGGGCGGTCGGGCGCGAAAATTTTGTGCGCGATGAAAGCGTTTTCGATGTGGTCGCTGGCGTCTGTTATCGGCGAATATCTTGATGGCGTGTGCAGTTCTGGCCTGTGGGAATCGCGGTTGGCACGTGATTATTATTCGGGCGAGATTGCGACGTATTGCGCGGGTTACAAAGCGGCGGACATGGCAGAGATTGTCTCGATTTCCGACCACATCATTTTTAATTCACCCGGACAGCATGCGCGGTTTACGCAGTATCTGGACGACAGCGTCGACGTCGGCCTGCGCATCAACCCCGAACATGCCGAGGGCGAGGTCGCCAAATACGACCCTTGCTCTCCACATTCGCGCTTGGGTTTTCCGGTCAGCCAGTTGCAGCCTGAGCATTTGAAAGGCATATCCGGCCTGCATTTTCATAGCCTGTGTGAGCAAGATTTCGAGCCGCTCAAACGCACATGGGATAGCCTGAAACCAAAGCTGGCCCAATATTTCGGCCAGTTGAAATGGCTCAATTTCGGTGGCGGTCACCATATCACCCGTTCCGATTATCAACGCGATGACCTTGTCGCGTTCATCAAGGAAGTCCGCGCCGAAACCGGTCTCGACGTCTATCTCGAACCCGGCGAAGCCATTGCGCTCGATGCAGGTATATTGATTGGCGAAATCCTTGACGTGTTCGACAACGGCATGCCCATCGGCATCACCGACATCAGCGCAACCTGCCACATTCCCGACGTCATCGAAGCCCCCTACCGCCCCGCGATGCTGGATGAGCTATCAGACGGCCCAGCCATGCGTCTGGGCGGCCCCAGCTGCCTAGCGGGCGACATCATCGGCGACTACCGCCTGCCCGTTACCGCAGAACCCGGAACGCGCTTCGCCTTCCTCGAT
>NZ_JBEBKL010000133.1:0-1760 GCF_040079335.1 Sphingorhabdus sp. | reverse complement strand
GCCTTGATCAACTCGCGAAAATCGTTGGTGTCCTTGCCCATCAGGAAAGGAACTGTCGGATCGATGATCTCGCCGCCCAGAATCTCGGCAGAGCCGCGTCCGAGACGCTCTGAGAGGAAGGTCAGGCGGTTCACTTTCAGCACCTGCGCAGGCGTTGCACCAGATTGCTGCATGAGGCCGGTCAGATCTTGCGAAAGTTCAGCGAGCTCTTCAGAACCCGAGCGAACCTGCGCGATATTGCGAGAGAGTTCGGTCAAGTCATTTTTCGCCGCCAAAATCGCGGTGGCTGACGCATAACCATCGGAAAAGCGCTTGGATAGCTCGGCTATACGCGATGTGAGTTCCTCGCTGATCTTGGCGTTTGGAACGGTGGTATTAAACGCTTCACCGCCGTCGTTGAGCACCTTCAGGTAGAGCTGAAACTGGTCTCGACTATCCTGCAGCTGGGGGAATGACGCCAGATCACCACGCGCGGCCAGCCCTGCAGATTTCGCCAGACGCTGGGAGTGGTACTGGAGCTGCGACGTGATGTTGGTGAAGGTCGAAATATTATTGCGGTTTCGGGCATCCAGAAAGATCGCACCGATGGTCAATGCGCCGAATAGCGCGGCGATGGTGAGCAGGATAGGCAATTGCTGTTCGACCGGACGATCGCCGATGATCGGCAAGTTGAACGCACCACCCTTCTTCAGGGCCGGCTTGGCGACCTTCGCGCCAGCGACATCGGCGGTGATCTTTCGCGCTTGGCTGGCGGTCGTGCCACCCGCACCATCGGTAGTGGGTGCGATGGCGGGCACTTTAGCCGCAGCGGCGGCAGGTGTTCCGAAGGGGCTCTTCTTCTTACCGAATAGTTTCTCAAAAAAAGAAGCGGGCGACTTGCCGCCGGACGGGGCCGTGCCTGCACCGCTTGACACTTTGACTGGCGCTTTGTTGCCCTTGTCCTTGTTCGTCAAGGACGGTAATTTGAATGCCATGGGCTTCTCCGTTGCTTGCTTGATACGTTCGTTGGTGGCACCGCTACGCGGTGGCCACCGCATGTCCAATGCCTACTTCCAGAAACCGCGTCTCGCGGGTCAATGCCGACAGATCCAGTTCGTACCAGCGCGTGCCAGCCGCGTCGCGATAGGCGCCGCGAATCCATGGTCGCGCGAGATCACTTTCCAGTACCTCTGCGACGAATTGCTCAGGGTTGTGCAGACCCAGCATGCGACTTACCACGAAGCCGGAGCCTTCGATGAGTTTGTCTGCGATTAAAATTACGCGGCGCTCCGTTCCCGGCCCGATCGACAGCCTCGGAAACATCGGCAAGATTCACCAGCCAATTCTCATCGCCGACGCGAAACCCCAGCCGCGAAAGAACTGTTTTCCGTGATGCCGCATCGCGGAGTCGTTCAGCAACCCCCTGCTGAAATTCGCGAAGACTTACTTTTCTCGCCATGGCTGGATTCGGACCGAACGGAGCCGAGCGTTAGCCGAGGGCTTTAATTTTTGAAATCAATTCAGCGCCGTTCACTGGCTTGACCAGATAGTCTTTTGCACCTTGGCGCATACCCCAGATCTTGTCTGTTTCCTGATCTTTGGTCGTACAGATGAATACTGGAATATGTTTGGTCGATTCATCCCGGGTGATGGCGCGCGTCGCTTGAAAACCGTTCAAGCCCGGCATGACCACGTCCATCAGGATCAGGTCAGGCAACTCGGCCTTGGCCTTCTCGACGCCCTCCTCACCACTGTTGGCGACAAGGACGGCATAGCCAGCT
>NZ_JBEBKL010000132.1:0-1786 GCF_040079335.1 Sphingorhabdus sp. | reverse complement strand
TACCAGCATCTTCGCGGTGCATGGCGAGCATTGGCTGCGCTAAAACATACTCAACATCCGCCCCATAAGCGATCGCCTGATTAACCGGGATCGTCCACGGCGTCGTGGTCCAGATCACCGCGTAAGCGCCGACCAGTTCCTCAATCGGCGATGAAACAATCTCAAACGCCACATCAATCTGCGTTGAAACGATATCCTCATACTCAACCTCAGCCTCGGCCAAGGCGGTCTTTTCGACCGGCGACCACATCACCGGTTTGGCCCCGCGATACAGCTGACCGGACTCCGCAAACTTCATCAGTTCGGCAACTATCGTCGCTTCGGCGTCGAAATCCATTGTCAGATAGGGATTATCCCAATCGCCGATGACGCCGAGCCGTTTGATCTGTTCACGCTGAACATTGACCCAATTTTGTGCATAGGCGCGGCATTCGGCGCGGAATTCCTCAACGGGAACCTCATCCTTGTTGCGCTTTTTCTTGCGATATTCTTCCTCAACCTTCCACTCGATGGGCAGCCCGTGACAATCCCAACCGGGCACGAACGGTGCGTCTTTGCCGAGCAGGCTCTGCGTGCGCACGACCGTGTCTTTGAGGATGCGCTGCATCGCATGGCCGATGTGCATGTCGCCGTTGGCATAGGGCGGGCCATCATGCAGGATGAATTTTTCGCGGCCCGCGCGGCGTTCGCGCAGTTTTTCATACATGCCCATCTGCTGCCAGCGCGCAAGGATGCCCGGCTCCTTTTGCGGCAGGCCAGCCTTCATGGGGAAATCGGTCTTCGGCAGGAAGACGGTGTCTTTATAGTCGGGTGTTTCAGTCATATCCGGCGGTGCTTAGAGGGTGGGGCCTAACGCCGCAAGGCTGGACCGATCAAGCCAATGTCTTCGACCCATAAATAGCCGGTGAAATCACGCGGCACTTGCGGAATTTGTTCAAGCGCGCTCAGGCCGGTGATCGTGCCGTCCGCTGTCGCAGGGCCGGTCAGGATCACGCGCACTTTCGCCGCGTCCATCCGCGCCATGAACCGTTTGGGCCACCCCCATGCTTTCCATTGTTGATCCAGCGGCACGGTGATGGTCTTGCCAGCGCAGACCGCTGGCATGATGCTGGTCCAGCCGGTTCTGACATAGGCGTCGAAACAGGCGCGGGCTTGCGCGGCGCTCCACGCCCATGCTTGCGGGTTGGTTTTGCTGATGTCGGCGACCGCAGCGGCATCACCGGTAAAGCTATAGCGTTTGTCGATGTCGCGCTTTCGCCCCGCAAAAACCGCGCGGGTGGCGGCGGCATCGCTGGCGTCGCTGCCCATGTCCGCCATAAATTTACGCGCAGGTCCGTAATAGATCGCTTCGCTCAGCGTCGAACAGCCTTTGCGCGGGGCGGCCTTCACCACGACGATTTCGGCATGATCCTGAAACGCGCGGTCCAGCCCGCCTTGGTTGATGCAGCCGTCCTTATCCGCGTCAATGCCGTGCGCCGCGATCAGTTTCAGCGCGCCTTTTGGGGTCGGCGCAATCCAGGACGCGTTGAGGCCTGTCACCATGATGATGCCCAAAACCAGCGCCCATTTGGTCAGATTCCAGATGCTCATACGCTCAATAATTCCCGTGCTGTATCGCAATCGCGCGCCATTTGGTCTTTGAGCGCGTCGAGGCTGTCGAATTTCTGTTCTGGTCGAATGAAAGCATGGAAGGCAACTTCGAGGGCCTGGCCGTAAACTTCCTCGGCGAAGTCAAAAAAGTGGGGTTCAAGCAGCTCTCTGGGGGGAGAAAAGCTCGGGCGGATGC
>NZ_JBEBKL010000131.1:0-1786 GCF_040079335.1 Sphingorhabdus sp. | reverse complement strand
GCCCTGAGCTTGTCGAAGCCCTGTTGTTACTAACTTCGAGAAAAAAACAACCCTTCGACAAGCTCAGGGCAGGCGGGTTTGGAGAGGTAAAACTAGCCACCGACCACATCCGCGCACCGGGTGCACAAGGCCCCGTCCTCGGCCACTTCGGGCAAATGCCGCCAGCAACGCCCGCATTTGTGGTGGGTGGTGCGCGTGAAACGAAATAGTGGCGGGAGGATTGTATCAATAGCTGCCGCTCGCTTCATTTCATGCTCCGCGACAGATATGCTCTGCACGATACATAGTTCGGCAAAATCAACTTCACTGGCATCAACCAAAAGTCGCGGATCTGACACCAGGCATTGACCTTCGGCCTCAAGGCTAGAACCGATAGCCTTCTCTCGCCGCAAAGGCTCAATGGCTTCGGTCACACTCGCACGAAACTCTCTTAGGCGCGTCCACTTCTCCACCAATTCGTCATCCCGGCGAAGGCCGGGATCCAGTCCTTGTGGCGCGTCTGGGTCCCGACCTGCGTGGGAAGGACCAAGGTTGGGCAATTCCGGCCACTCCAGCAAATGCACCGAGCCTGCATCGGGAAAGCGCGTGGCCCACACTTCCTCGGCGGTGAACACCAGAACCGGCGCGGCATAGCGGACCAGCGCGTGGAACAGCGTGTCGAGCACCGTCCGGTAAGCGCGGCGTTTGGGCGATGATGGCGCGTCGCAATAGAGGCAGTCTTTGCGGATGTCGAAGAAGAAGGCGCTGAGGTCTTCGTTGGCAAAGTCGCTGAGCAGGCGGACATAGGTATTGAAATCGAAGCTGTCGGTCGCCGCCCGCAGCTTCGCGTCCATGTCGCTGAGCAGATGCAGCACATAACGCTCGAGCTCGGGCAGCTCCTCATAAATAGGGACTGTCCCTATTTTTTTCTGTTCCTCATCAAACCCGTCGAGCGCGCCCAGCATATAACGGAAGGTGTTGCGAAGCTTGCGATATTGATCGGAAACGCCCTTGAGGATTTCATCGCCGATGCGGTGGTCCTCGGTATAATCGACGCTCAATGCCCACAGCCGGATGATGTCGGCGCCGCTGGTTTCCATAATTTTGAGCGGGTCGATGGTGTTGCCCTCGCTCTTCGACATTTTGCGGCCCTTGGCGTCCATGGTGAAACCGTGGGTCAGCACCGCGTCATACGGCGCGCGGCCGCGCGTGCCGCAGCTTTCGAGCAGCGAGGATTGAAACCAGCCGCGATGCTGGTCGCTGCCCTCAAGGTAGAGATCGGCGGGCCAGCTCAATTCGGGCCATTTGCCGCTCTCGAGCGTGAACACATGGGTGCAGCCGCTGTCGAACCAGACGTCGAGGATGTCGAAGACCTGCTCGTAATCGTCGGCGCGGTAGGCATCGCCCAGATATTCCTGCGCGCGGGCGGCCTCCCACGCATCGACGCCCTCAGCGCGGAACGCGGCGACGATCCGCGCGTTGACGGCGGCGTCGGTGAGGTAAGCGCCGCTGTTGCGGTTGACGAACAGCGTGATCGGCACCCCCCATGCGCGCTGACGACTGAGCACCCAGTCGGGTCGCCCCTCGACCATCGAGCCGATGCGGTTGCGGCCCTTTTCGGGGACAAAGCGGGTTTCGGCGATGGCTTGAACGGCGGCTTGGCGGAGTGTCTTAAGCCCCTCCCCAACCCCTCCCCTGAAGGGGAGGGGTTCAATCGGGCGATCCATCGCCGCGAACCATTGCGGGGTGCAGCGATAGATGATTTTGGCTTTCGAGCGCCACGAGTGCGGATAGCTGTGCTTGTAAT
>NZ_JBEBKL010000130.1:0-1800 GCF_040079335.1 Sphingorhabdus sp. | reverse complement strand
TCGCCATCCACAATCATACGCGCGATCAACGGGTTTGGAGCGTTACATTGGCAATATCAACAATTGCGAAGGCTGGCCGACGGTCGAAACCCAGATCCAGGTCTCGGCTTGATCAGCGCCTTGCTTCAGGAGTATCGCGATCAGCGCAATTGGATGCGTCAACGACGGTGATGGAGTTGGCCGCGCCCTTCGAGATGTCACAGCCTGCGGTGTCGCGCCATTTGAAGGTGCTAGAAGAGGCCGGATTGATCTTGCGTTGGGTCGAAGGCGCCATCTCCGAAATCGATCAGTGGCGCGACACGTTGCGTCAGTCGCTGGCCGCGAATTACGACCGGCTCGACGCAGTGCTGGCCGGAATGAAAACCAAGAACCGAAAGGCAAGACGATGAGCAAGTTGACGCTGAAGACCGAAGGCGACCGGCACGTCGTCGTTGTCCGGCGCTTTGCCGCTTCGCCCGAGGCCGTCTATCGCGCCCACACCGAGCCGAAGCTCATCCAGAAGTGGATGCTCGGACCCGAGGGCTGGACGATGCCCGCTTGCATTTGCGAGGCGCGTCCCGGCGGTAGAATCCGCTACGAATGGGCTGACGGCAAAGGCGGCGGTTTCCATCTCACCGGCGAGTTCATCGCGGTGGAGCCGTTCAGCCGCCTTGTGCATGTGGAGCGGATGCATGTGCCGGACGTCACGCCCGACAACCGCATCGAGACGCGCTTCGAGGCCGACGGCGCCGGCACGCTGATGACCATGCGCATGACGCTCCCCGACGCCGCCTCGCGCGCCGCGATGCTCGCGACCGGCATGGAGCACGGCATGGAAGCGAGCTACGTGCGCCTCGAGTCCATGAACTAAAGCGCAATCACACCCACACACCCAAGGAGATGAACCATGGTTTGCATCAAATCAGGCGACGGCGGCCTAAGCAATAGGGAGAGGAATGCACTTAACACCTGCCATCGGAACCTAAATTCACATTATGATGCAAGGAGCAAAGCATGATCTCAGTATCAATCAGCATCGATGTGCCGAGCATGGCGGACGGCATCAAGTTCTATTCCAGCGCGTTCGGATTCTCCAAGGTGGCCGAGCCTGTCCCCGGCATCGTGGTACTCCGATCTGGAGAGGCCAAAATCTGCTTGCTTGAAAGGGTACCGGGTTCGGGTCCCTCCCCCTACACTCAGGAAACGCGCCGCTACGAACGTCACTGGACCCCCATACACGTGGACATCCATGTAGATGATTTTAAGGCGACTCTGGCACGCGTCATAGCTGCAGGCGGAAAGCAAGAACAATTCTTCGAGGCGAATTCAGAACACGGGTCAGTGGCGTTTTGTAGCGACCCTTTTGGTCACGGATTCTGTCTTATTGAAAGAAGGAGTAAGTAGTTATGAGCGTGTCGCCCAACAAGGCGCTCCCGCCGACGCCCGCGACTGTCGACGATCTTTTGGCGGCGTTGGAGCATCCGCCGATGAATGAGATCGTGGGCTCTTCGCAATGTCATCCTCGGAACCGATCCCAGCATTTCCGAACGCGCGAAGTGGAACGGACCGAGCATGCCTGTTTGCAACTGCGAGGCGCGTCCCGGTGGTAAAATCCCTTACGAATGGTCTGACGGCAAGGGTGGCGGCTTCTATCAGACCGGCGAATTCATCGTGCTTGAGCCATTTAGCCGCATTGTGCATGTGGAACGCATGTATTGACCCGACCCGACGCCGGAATACCAGGTCGAGACGCGATTTGAAGCCGACGGCGCCGGCACGCTGATGACCATGCGCATGACATTCCCCGATGCGGCGGCGCGC
>NZ_JBEBKL010000129.1:0-1812 GCF_040079335.1 Sphingorhabdus sp. | reverse complement strand
GCGGCAGAGGGGATCGCGCCATTATAGCCCGAATTGGCGATGAACCCCGCCGCGCCGATCACGTTCATCCATTGATAGGCGCGCGAGCGGCCATCGAGCCGCCCCAGCGATAACAGGATATAGCTGCCAAGGATCAGCCCAGCACCGATCCAGCCGATGGTTTCGATGAGGATGTGGGTCATGCGGGATTGACGCTGATCTTGGGGCCGAGCGATTTCATGACGCCAAGCAAAGTCGAGATGGTCGGATTGCCGTCATCGCTCAGCGATTTGTACAGCGCCTGCCTGGCGATGCCCGCATCCTTAGCGATTTGCGTCATCTCCCGCGCCCGGGCTACCGTGTTCAGTGCGCGAACGATAAACTTCTGGTCGCCAATTTCCATGACCTCGGCAAGAAAGGCGGCAATCGCCTCTTCGCTGTCGAGATGCTCGGCGGCGTCCCATTTGGTGCCGATGCCGAACGTGTCATTCATAGAAAGACGAGACATCTGCTTCTGCATCGACAACTTTAATGTTTTGGCCTTCGATACTAAATTTGATTGTTATCGGAAATGAATCGACAAGCTCTACTGGATCATCCGAGCCCACATCATAGTGAAGTACCACGAAGGCAGTGCCGGGCGTTATCCAATCCTTTCCCTCTATCACGGTTGATTCGAAATCGAGAGAAAATCCATCTGTATCAACAACTTGAGCCAAACTCCTAATATCTCTATAGGCTTCGCTGTTTTCAAAATCATAGCTGTCGAATGCAGCTTCAAGGCGATCAGGTAATTCTGCCGTCCATTCAGGTGTGCCTTTGGCTTGAAAAGGTGGAGGAATATGTAGATTCATATGATAGGCTTTCCAGTCGAATAGCTCCATCTTAAGCTTTGCGATATGCCATCAAGATCGCTCATCAGCATAGCAGCATCGACCCCGAGATTGAAGAGCTGCTCCAAAAATTCAACCTTGTCACTTGCCAATATCTTCATTCTGAAGGTCTTTTCCCGGAGTCGCCAACGCTTTGCTGGTTCGGCATGCACACTGAAGAGTCCCCTCTGAGAGGCAATACGCGGCGCGACAACTGTAGGAAAGACAAATTTGGTTCTGTTGATTCCGAACGGCCCCACCTTCAGGTCAGTCTCCGAAATTAAGCCGACACTACCGATCTCAACTGCAATCAGTTCCCCGTCCCGCCTGCCTCTTGGCGATGGTTGACATGCAAAGTAGATCGCAACGAGCGGGTTGGTTGTCCAATCCAAGAGCCGCGTTGGAAGCCCATGATGCTGTGCAAGGAACAACCAGTCCCAGTCAGAAGGCATTTGAGCGCGATCGACGAGAGGCGCACCCAAACGCTTGAACTCATTGAACAGCTGAAGCTCACGAGCAGCACTATATGTCTTGGGGCGGCCTACTGATGGCTGCAATGACCATTGCAGCAAATGGCCCCTGAATACCCACCTTGGGGAACTGTAGCGCCTCGCGAATTGCAGCAGGTTATCCCAACGCTTGAGTCGGTCAAGCCGCTCCTTTCCCCTGTCGATAGCCGAATCAGTCATAAATGCGGTCCTACGCCGCCAATTTCCGCAGCACATAGTGCAAGATGCCGCCGTTCATGAAATACTCAACCTCGTTCGCGGTGTCGATGCGGCACAGCGTTTCGAAGGTGAAGGTCGAGCCGTCGGCGCGGGTCACCGCGACCGTTACGTCCTGGCGCGGCTGGAGCGATGCGACATCGCGGATGGTGAAGGCGTCGTCGCCGGTCAGGCCGAGGCTCGCGCGCGTCTGTCCATCGACGAATTGCAGCGGCAGCACCCCCATCCCGACCAGA
>NZ_JBEBKL010000128.1:0-1864 GCF_040079335.1 Sphingorhabdus sp. | reverse complement strand
GACCCGACGCCGGAATACCAGGTCGAGACGCGATTTGAAGCCGACGGCGCCGGCACGCTGATGACCATGCGCATGACATTCCCCGATGCGGCGGCGCGCGCCGCGATACTCGCGACCGGCATGGAGCAGGGAATGGAAGCGGGCTACGCGCGGCTCGAGGCCATGGTTTGATTCGCCGATTCACATCCACATCTCACGATGGAGCAACAACGATGCTCGCCGCTCCACAGATCATTCAGACCACGGCACAAGCGGCGGCCGTCATCCAACTCACTGTTCCGCACGGCGAGTTGATGTCGGCCCTCACCGCACAAGGCGTGGAGCCGATCGGCGCGGTGTTCGCGCATCATCTGACGATGAGCCCGGACGTCTTCGATATCGAACTGGGCATGAAAGTCTCGAAGTCGGTTAAAGCGGCTGAACGCATGAAGCCCGACGAACTTCCAGCAACAAAAGTAGCACGCACAATTTACAGCGGTCCCTACGAAGGCCTGCCATCGGCCTGGGGCGAGTTCGACGCGTGGCTGAAGGCGAACGGCCACGAGAAGGCAGAGTGCCTTTGGGAACGCTATTCCGTCGGGCCGCAATCGACCCCCGATTCGGCAGACTGGCGCACGGAGTTGAACCGGCCGCTCAAGAACTTACCCGCAGGAGCAATGCCATGAAATTTCTGTGCTTAGGCTACTATGACGCCAAGAGTATGGACGCCCGCCCGAAGGCCGAGATTGATGCGATTATGAGTCAATGCCGACCATTTATCGAGGAACTCCATGACACCGGTCAAGTCGTCATGGACGCGGGTCTTGACTTGGAGACCCGGCGTCTGAAGCTGGTGCGTGGTAAAGTCGAGATTGTTGAGGGCCGAGTTCTCGAAGCCTGTTCGCGAATTGGCGGCGTGTTCGTCATTGAGGCGCGCGATATGGAGGACGCCATTCGGGTCGCAGCCATGCACCCGACCACGCGGGTGAGCGACGGTGAGCAATTCGGCTGGGCCATTGAGATCCGTCCGATTCACACATTTTGGCCGGCAGACGCAGCTTGAACTCGCACCTACCCGCTTGTACACTGGCTCAATGCGACATGCCGACTGAGGGGTTGGCTGGATGAAACCGACAACAGCCGATGTCCAGGAAGTGCTCAAGGCGCTCGAACGTGTCAGCAGTAAGGGCGTACGCGACGAAATGTCGACGCGCTATGGCGTCCACACGAAAAACGCGCTCGGTGTGGCCATGCGCGACATGCTGGCGATCGCCAAGGAAATCGGTGTAAACCACCGCTTGGCGCTGGCGCTGTGGGACACCGGTGGCTATGAAGCGCGAATGGTGGCGTCGATGATCGATGACCCGGCGCTGGTTACATCTGCGCAGATGGAACGTTGGTGCAAGGACTTCGACAATTGGGGAATCTGCGACACCGTTTGTTTCAAGCTGTTCGACCGCACGCCGCACGCTTGGGCAAAAATTTGGAAATGGGCCGCCAGCGACAGTGAGTTCGTCAAGCGTGCGGGATTTGCGCTCCTCTGGGCTCTCAGCTTGCATGACAAGTCTAAGGCGAACGAGCCATTTGTTCGGGCATTGACCCTGGTCGAACGCGAAGCGGACGATGACCGGCATCTGGTGAAGAAAGCCGTGAGCATGGCCTTGAAGGCCATCGGCAGACGAAGTCCTGAGCTCAACAAGGCCGCGCTGGCGGTGGCGACGAAGTTGTCGCGCGCGCCGGAACCCGCATCGAGGTGGGTCGGCAGGGATGCGGCCCGGTGGCTCGTGCGCAATCAAACTTCATGACAAGCGTCAAACACGAATCGAGCACAATGTTCGATGTGGTTCTTGCCGTGCATTGCCCAGGTGTCCGAGCCCGCGCCCTC
>NZ_JBEBKL010000127.1:0-1890 GCF_040079335.1 Sphingorhabdus sp. | reverse complement strand
TTTGTCTTTAATGCAGGATATGCCTAGCGGCGCGTGTTGTCTTACATTGCCCCTGTTTCACACGGGCATGATTGATGGCGACAAATCCACTATCGAACAGCGCGACGCTAACCATTCGGCTTGACGCCGATGCGCTCGCGGCGTTCGACAGCTTCGCGGTCGGTCGTGGCGGACGAAGTGCAGTGTTGCGCCAGATGATCGAACAGACGGTGCGGGAGATCGCAGATCGTCCTTTCATTGACCGCCCCGATGGTGTCGCGCGCAATCGTGTTTCGCTGCGATTTACCGATGTCGAGATCGCCGTGATCGAGGTTCGGGCGGCGCAGCGTTCGACCGATCGCGCAGGTTGGATCAAGGCCTTGGTGCGCCGCCACCTCGCGCTGAAATCGCGGGTTGATGACGGGCTTCTGGCTGAACTTGCGCCCATCAGAATGCAGTTGCTTCGTATCGGCCGCAATCTCAATCAGGCGATGAAAGCCGCCAATTCGTCGATGCTCGAAACCGGCGACAAGCAAATCGAACCCGAGCTGCGACGGATCGCCGACATGCGGATGGAAATCTCCGAGCAGGTGACAGCCGTTGGCGATGCCATGCGCGGCGATGCGAGCTACTGGACGGTAGCGGATTGATGGGCCTAGAATCCGCCCTGTGGGAAGCAACCCGTCCGGCGTTTCGGGTGCGCTATATCCATGATCCCACCAGCTCGCCGCGCGTCCCGCTCTATGCCAGCTACGGCTTTGCCACCGACCCGACCGCGCGGGCCAAGCTGGCACGGATTGTTCGCAAGGCACCCGAGGTCGTGGTCAAGGTTACAGGGCGGCAACGCGGTGGTGTCCACGTCAAAGCCCATCTTGAGTATATCGGGCGCAAGGGAGAAGTGGACATCGAAACCCGCGATGGCGAAATCCTCACAACCAAGGAAGAGGTTGCCGAGCGCGCGGCGGAGTGGAGCGATACGCTTCAATGGCGGTCGCGGCCTACGGTGTCATCGGTGTCGCTGATCTTCTCCATGCCCGAAGGCACCGATCCTGATAAAGTGCTGGGGGCCGTCCGCGCATTGGCCCATGCCGAACTGAGCGACAATCACGATTATGTGCTCGCGCTCCATACCGATACGCCGCGCCCGCATGTGCATCTGACGGTTCAGGCCGAGGGGCTGGATCGCACACGGTTCAACCCCCGTCCGGTTCAACTCAATCGTTTCCGCGAACGCTTTGCCCGCGAACTGCGCGCGCGGGGCGTGGCTGCCGAAGCAACGCCGAGACGGGCGCGAGGACAAGGAATTGCCGGATCGAGCATGGCACTAGTCAAATTGCGGGCGCGGCTGCGATCCGAAGGGAGTCGCCAGATTACCCAATCTGATCGCCGCACCAATGAACAGGCCATCGCCGTTGCGCGGGGCCAGGAGCAACTACCACCGTTCATCGCAGCCGGCACATTTCGCTGGCGAGAAATACGCCGTGCCTATGAGCAAACCGCAGATGCGCTGGATGCCACCGGGAAAGCGGACGACCGGGAGCTTGCCAAGGATGTTCGCACTTTCCTCGACAAGCATCAGGGTATGAATGCCACGCCCGAAGTTTTTGCAGCGCATCATGCCCGAATAATCGCCGCTGACCAAAGCAAGGCGGTATTGCGTGCACCTGATCGACCGCCCAAGGATCACGGGCGAGGGCGATGAGAGGATTAGGTGGCTCGCCGCTGGATTTAGCGATGCCCGACCAGCATCCAAACGGCCATCGCGATCATCATCAGGTTCTCGGTCAGCGAAATGAAGCCCAACGGCACATTGCTGTCACCACCCACACAGGCGCATTTGAGTTCGCGTTTGTCGATATATACCGCTTTGAAAACCGAAACCGCGCCTATCGTCCCGATAAACAGCGCAAC
>NZ_JBEBKL010000126.1:0-1957 GCF_040079335.1 Sphingorhabdus sp. | reverse complement strand
GATTGAAAAAGGCTATCGCGATTTCCTGTCGCGCGTTGCAACGTCGCGCAAAAAAACTGTCGAGCAAGTCGATGCCATCGGCCAAGGCCGCGTCTGGGCGGGCGGCACCGCGCGGCAATTGGGCTTGGTTGACCGCATGGGCGATCTGGACGATGCGCTGGCCGAGGCGGCGAAATTGGCCAAGCTGGACAAAGGCGATTGGCATCCCCATTATCTTGATCCGCAAGCCGATTTTGCCAGCGGATTGCTTGGAGCGTTCATGCCGCAACCCGCACATACGCAAGCGCCCGCTGATTTGTTTGCGCACGCCGCGTGGCAGCAGCAAATCATGTTCGACCGGATGGCAGCGGACTTGCGCATGTTGACGACAACACAGGGCGCGCAGGTCCGGTGTCTGGAATGTGCGGGTGTTGTTGGGGTTCCGGTGCGCGCGTCATTTAAAAGCAAGCGCAGCTGGCTGGATTGGCTTGTCGGTGCTTGACGGGTTGGGCGTTTAGGATTGGTTTGTGCCATTTGTTTCACGCAAAGGCGCAAAGGAAAATAAGGGCGCAGCCCATATTTTCATCGGTGCTGACGCCTTATGTGAATACTAGATTCAGTAGCTACGCTACCCCTTAATTATTCTTTGCGCCTTTGCGCGAAACAAATGGCACACCCGTGCCGTTCGGCAAGAACTATTTGATAAAACTCACCCACTCCGAAACGCATTGGTGATCGGGTAACGCCGGTCGCGGCCGAAGTTGCGCGAGCCTAGCTTCACCCCCGGCGGCGCCTGCCGTCGCTTATATTCGGCGATGTAGAGCAGTCGTTCGATACGCTCGACGACTTCGCGTGGATGGCCGCGGGCAGTGACTTCATCGACTGAGAGTTCGTGCTCAACCAGCCCCAGCAATATGTCGTCAAGCACCGGATAGGCAGGCAGGCTGTCGCTGTCTTTCTGATCAGGGCGCAGTTCGGCGGAAGGCGGGCGGGTAATGATTGCCTCTGGGATGACTGGACCATCAGGGCCAAGACCTATGCGGGGCTTGTGTTTGTTGCGCCAGTTGGAAATGGCGAACACCGTCATCTTATAAGCGTCTTTTAGGGGGTTATATCCGCCTGCCATATCTCCATAGATCGTGGCATATCCGACGCTCATTTCGCTTTTGTTGCCCGTCGTCAGCAGCATGTGGCCAAATTTGTTGGATAGCGCCATCAGAGTCACGCCGCGTATCCGCGACTGGACGTTCTCTTCGGTGATATCGACCTCGACATCAGCAAAGCTGCCCGACAGCATTGCGTCAAAGGCATCGACGGCGGGTGAAATCGGAATTGTGTCGAGTTTGCAGCCGATCAACTTGGCGCATTCCGCCGCCAGATCGAGGCTCAACTGTCCTGTAAAGCGGCTGGGTAACATCACACACCACACCCGCTCTGGTCCCAGAGCATCGGCGGCAATCGCGGCGCAAATCGCGCTATCGATCCCGCCGGAAAGGCCGAGCACAACGCCGGGGAACCGATTTCGGTCGACATAATCGCGCAGCGCCAGCACCATTGCAGAATAAATATCCGCCGGATGATCCTCCCATGCCGCCAACGCTCCAGCCGCACAGGACCAGCCAGCATCGCCGCGCGACCAATGCGTGACCGCCAAATGCTCTTCCCAATCGGGCAGGCGGTGCGCAGCAACACCGTCAGCGTTCAGCACAAACGAACAGCCGTCGAAAACCAGTTCGTCCTGCCCACCAACGCGGTTAAGGAACAGCAAAGGCAATCCAGTCTCGGCAACGCGGGCGGCAAAAACTTGCTCCAGCCGCCGGTCGTCCTTGTCGATTTCATAGGGCGATCCGTTGACCGAGATCAGAATTTCCGCGCCCTTATCAGCCAGATGTTTGGAAACCGTCGGCAACCAACCATCTTCGCAAATCGGTAGGCCCAGCCGCACACCGCGAAATTCGACGGGCTCCGGCAAAGGCCC
>NZ_JBEBKL010000125.1:0-1958 GCF_040079335.1 Sphingorhabdus sp. | reverse complement strand
GTTACCCGGCGCGCTGGTGATGCTCGGCCTGTCGGCGCTCTATGTGATGGCATGGCAGGTCAGCTGGCTGGCAGGCATGTTCCTTGGCATCAAAGCCGCTGTGCTGGCGATTGTCGCGCAAGCGTTGATCCGCATCGCGGGGCGGGCGTTGAATACATCGGCTAAGCAAGCAATTGCGGTCCTTTCGTTTGTGCTGCTGTTCCTGTTCAACTCGCCGTTTCCGTTGGTGATATTGGGGGCGGGCATAGCTGGTGCTTTGATTGCGCGTCGGTCGCCCGAACTCCTAGGGACAAGAACCACCCCCACTACCACCGTTAGCCCTGAGCCTGTCGAAGGGCGTTTATCGGCTGGGCGTGGTTCACCTTCGGTGGCCTTTGGCTCGACAAGCTCAGCACAAACGGGTGGGGAGGATTTGCGCCCACCAAATTTACTCCCCCACATCCTAAAAACCACCGCGATCTGGGGCAGCATCTGGGCCGCGCCGATGGTGCTGATCTATGCAACGCTCGGCCCCAACCATGTGCTTTGGGATGTAGGCAGCTTCTTCTCGCAACTCGCGGTTGTCACCTTTGGCGGCGCCTACGCAGTGCTTGCCTATATGGCGCAGGAGGCGGTGAACGGATTTGCATGGCTTAGCGCGGGCGAGATGGCCGATGGCTTGGGCCTTGCCGAAACCACGCCGGGGCCGCTGATCTTGGTGACGCAATTCACCGGCTTCCTCGCCGGTTTCCGCACTCCCGCCCCATTCGACGCATGGACAGCCGGAATCCTGGCCGCCGGACTGACAACATGGGTCACCTTTGCGCCCTGCTTCCTGTGGATCTTCGCGCTGGCCCCCGCAATGGATCGGCTGCGCAGTTTGACATGGTTGCAAGGCAGTTTATCCACGATCACTGCCGCCGTCGTCGGAGTGATCGCTAACCTGTCCTTGTGGTTCGCACTGCACGTGCTGTTCCGCGAAGTCGGCGAACTCCATCTCGGCCCCGCCCGCATTTATTGGCCCGAATGGTCTAGCTTTGATTGGCGGGCGTTGTTGATTGGCGCTGGTGCCGCCGTGCTGCTGTTTCGGTTAAAGCTGAACATTATAAAGATGCTGGCAGTTGCGGCGTTGGCGGGTATGATTGCCCAGTCGTTTTAATAAGGATGCGAAAATGGCTGAACTTACCCGGCGCACGGCGATAGGCACAATTGCAACGGTGGCTATGGCATCTGTCGTTTCTGCATCTGATACCGCCATCAGCGCGTCGCCCGTTTTGGCATTCGCTGGACAGCATAAACCCGTGCAGCTTAGGTTTAACCCGGCAAAGCTGGTCGGGCTTTCTGAAAAACTGATCCAATCGCATTGGGAAAATAACTATCAAGGTTCGGTCAAGGCTTTGAACATGATTGAAGGCAGGCTAGCCAGCGCAATGGCTGATAAGGACTTTCCCGCTGTTGCCTATGGCGGGTTGAAAAGAGAACAGTTGCACCGGACTGGCTCTGTCGTTTTGCATGAACTCTACTTCGGCGCGCTTGGCGGCGATGGTGTGGCTAGCGGCGACATTATGAATGCGTTGGCTATGTCTTACGGGTCGTATGGTGCGTGGGAAGCTGAATTCCGCCGGACTGCTATGTCGCTTGCGGGTGGGTCGGGCTGGTGTGTGCTCGCTTTTGATCTGCATAGCGGCTCGCTCCATAACTATTGGGCGTGGGACCACATGCACCAACCAGCGACGGGCATACCGTTGCTCACACTCGATATGTATGAGCATAGCTACCATATGGATTATGGGAGTGCAGCGGCGAAATATGTCGATGCGTTCATGCTAAATGTGGATTGGGCTGTGGTTGATGCACGGTATCGGGCCGTTAAAGCGGTCGCGCTCGACGCGCTCTCCGCTTGACTCTGCGTGGATAACTGCTAACAGGTCCATCGACCGAGGGGCTTGCCTCTCATGTCACCGTCCGAGACAGTTGGT
>NZ_JBEBKL010000124.1:0-1965 GCF_040079335.1 Sphingorhabdus sp. | reverse complement strand
CGATCTGCCCGCCCGAGGAAACTTCGGAGAAGATGATCCCGGTCGCGTCAGTCCACAGATTGAGCGCCTCACGCGCCAGAAACTGCCCTTCGGCTGTCAGCTTGGTGATATCGACCGTGATCGTGCCGCCCGGGGCAACGTTGAAATGCCGCGAGGCTCCGCCCCAATAGGTCGAGGTAAGCTGCGTGGCGATCTGATCGTAGGTGAACACTTCCAAAGGCGGGGCCACTGCGGCGGCCACACGGTAGCTGCCTGGTTGCTGGTTCCCCCAGACGCCCAGATCGATGTAGTACGTTCCCGTGGTCGGAGCGACAAACCGGATCTTGGAAAATTGGGTGCCCGCAGTGTCATCGTTGAACGCCAGCGGATTGCCGCTGGCATCGCGAACGTACAGCACCGTATCCAAATTGCCGCCGACTATGGCTTCGGTGGTAAACTGGTAAGCCTGGCCCGCCGTCAGCTGAACTGCGAACCAGTCATGATCGCCCGCCGCTTCGATAGTGCCGTTGACCGCGCCGCCGATCGACAGCGTGGCGGCTGTTGCAGAGGTGTGCCCGATCGCATCGGAGGCGGGCCTGGTCGCGGTGAGAAGAAAAGTGCCTGTGTCCGAAGCGCCGCCCTGGGGCGCGAAGCCGCCTACGTCAAGATAGTAGACCCCGGCGGTCGTTGCGGTGAACGTGATTTCGGAAAAAAGCTGATTTCCGCCCGAGATAACATCGTCATTTTCAGAAATCAGCGCGCCGGTCGAATCCCGCAGGGCCAGGACACTGTCAGACAAAGTGCCGTTGAGAATGGTCGAGAACGTGTAGGTCTGTCCTTGCAGTAAATTCACGCTGTACCAGTCGTGGTCTCCATCCGAATCGATCGTGCCGCTGATATAGCCACCCAAGGTAGCGGTTGCCGTGGTGGCAGTGCTGGCGGCGACGGTATCGACCGTCTGCGGCGGCGCATTCACGCCTTGCGCCGCCTTGGCCGAATCCCCTTCGGTCGGGGCCAGACAGCCAGGGCAGGTGCAGGGACCGATTTCGGCACGAAGCGCAATTTCGGAGGTGAATTCATCGTTGAGGGAGTTTGCCATAGCCGACCACTAGGTCGTGTTGACAAAAGGGATTCCCAAACGGGATGAGTTCTGATTCAAGGCTGCTCTTTGGGGAGCAGTCATGGGCCGTGGGGACTTGTCGGATGCGGAATGGGAACTGATCGGACCGTTGCTACCGTCTGAGCGCGGTCGCTGGGCGCGGCCAGCGGGCGACAACCGGCGGTTCCTCAACGGTATGCTGCATGTCTTGCGGGTCGGTTGCCCCTGGCGGGATATGCACGAGCGCTACGGCAAGTGGAACTCGGTCTATGTCCGGTTCCGGCGATGGGCCGGGCAAGGCGTGTGGGATGCATTGCTGCAAACGCTGGTCGATCTGGGACTTACCGACGACTGGCAGCACATGATCGACAGCACCACGGTTCGCGGCCATGTCTCGGCAGCGGGCGGAAAAGGGGGGCTTGTGCGCAGGCTTTTGGTCGATCACGCGGCGGCTTTACGAGCAAAGTCCACGCCCGCTGCGACAATCAAGGACTGCCTATCGGCTTCATCCTGACCGGCGGCGAGGCATCGGATTATACGGCCGCTGACAACCTGATGGCCCTGCCGTTGCCCAAGCCCAAGGCGCTGCTGGCCGACAAGGGATATGATGGCGACAGGTTCCGGGAAAACCTGCTCACGCGCGGCATTCTGCCGATCATCCCGCCGCGCTCGAACCGGAAAGTGCCAGTCCATCCTGATTATCGGCGCTACAAGGATCGCAACCGCGTCGAGCGCATGTTCGGCAAGCTCAAGCAGCAACGCCGCATTGCTACCCGCTACGACAAGACAGTTCTGTCGTTCGAGAGCTTCCTCAACCTCGCCGCATCACGTCTCTGGCTGAAGTCTTTTGTCAACACGGCCTAGTCTCCAATCCGGTCGCCAAGTGC
>NZ_JBEBKL010000123.1:0-2039 GCF_040079335.1 Sphingorhabdus sp. | reverse complement strand
TCCTCGATGACACGGCCATGGGCTGCCAGAAGATCGAGCGCCTGGGCAGCGTAGCCTTCGTTCGACAATCCTGCGACGGCCAGCAACAGCGGCGAATTGCGCTGTCGGATATTCTCGTCCATCCGCTCCATCGGCGCGCCTGCAGCTTGCGCCACGGCAAAACTCTTGCCCTGTTCGATCGCTGACAATTGCTGGCGATCGCCAATAAAATGGAGCCCGTCGAGCGCGAAAGCCTTGGCGATTTCGTTCAGTCTCAGCATGTCACGCGACGAGACCATCGAAGACTCGTCGACCAGCAGAACGGTGTTCTTCAGCTCGGCGCGGGCCGCTTCAAATTTCGCACCGGTGCCCCGACTGGCAAGCCCACCATAGCGGCCAATGAATGAGGCGATGGTCTGCGCCTCAATGCCCTCCCCTCGTCCGCCATCCGCTTGAGCAGAGCCGCGCAGGTCAGCGACCATCTTGTTCTGAAATGCCAAGCCAAGGACACGGACGCCTTCACTTTCAGCCGCGCGGGCGACGGCATTGATCATCGTTGATTTGCCAGCACCAGCAACGCCCTGGATCAGCGTTGAACGGTCGCCCGACGACAGGATCATCACCGCTGCTGCAGTTTGCCCGGCATTGAGCTGCCGGTCACCTACCGCCTCCTGCAGGCGATCAAGCACCTTGTCGGGAGGCAGGATGACACGGCCTTGCCCCTTGCCGGCATCGATATGATCGAGAATGGCCTTTTCCATTGCGAGCGCTGCCGGCGTCGTCACCAGATTGACATGGCCATCCGCCCTGTCCGATTGGCCCGGAATGAGCCGGCCAGCGCCAATCAATTCTGTAATGCGCTTTGTAACGCGCTCTACTTCGACGCCCTTGATCTGGAAGCCGAGGGCGGTCTTGATAATGTCGCCTTGCGAAAAAGCTGCTTCGCGCTCAGACAGATGCCGGACGGCCGATGCGACCGCATGCTGTGCCTTGATCGTCTCCGCTGGCATGAAGAGTGCCGCTGCACCCGACACCACCAACGGATCGCTTGGTCGCAGCAACCCTCCCAATCGGTCGATCAAATCCGCCATGGTCGTCGCGGCCGAACCCGCCCGGCCCGCTTGTTCGCTATGGTGCGCGGCCTCGCTCGCCGCATTTTGAAGGGCTACCCCGTCAAAGCCCAATGCCTGTGCCCGGTCTTTCCAGCTCGCAACCAGCGCGCCGCGATCTTCAACCACCCGCTTGTCGTCGCGCGTATTGATGACCACCTGGTCGCGTCCCTGTGGCGAACGGATACCAAGTTCGCGGGCCTTGTCGTCAATCACTTGCTGGCGTTTGGAAAATTCGTCGCGGACCTCTTTGGGTACGCCTTTGATTTCAAACCCGCCATGTTTTCCAGCTGCCTCGGTTTCATAGCCCAGCTTTTGCAGTTCGGAGCGCAAAGCTGCGTGATAGACTTGGCCGATAACGGTGTTGTTCTTCCAGATTTCCCCGTTCCACAGCGCCTTCCAACTGCCGTTTGCCATCCGCGTCACATTGGCGACGACGGCATGGATATGTCCCTGCGGGTCGAGCGCGCGGCTCGTGTCATGAGGGAACAGCGCATAGACAAGCTTGCCGGTCTTTTGCGGTTCACCATTACGGTTGCGGTCATAGTTCCGGGCTTCGGCGTAGGAGCGCTCGACAAAGGACATGGTTTTCTCGACCGCGCGCATATTGGCCCCAAGGATGCGCTCGTCGCCTGCAACATAGGCCATGACCGAGGCAGATTTGGGCATTGAGAAAGTGAGATCGAGACCTGCCCGCCTGCCCTCGACCTGCCCGACCTTCTCGCCGGCCGGCAAATGACCATTGAGCACGGCCTCAAACATGTCCTTGTCGACCATGCCCTCCAGCCCAAGATCGCGCGCACCCGCCCCGCCCCAGACTCCCTTTTCCGCGTTCTCCTCGGCTGTGTAATAGTTGTCCTTGGCAAAATAGGTTGCAGCACCACCGGACGAGCGAACAGGAGCAATGGAGTGCACGGCGCTACAGCTCCGGTCCGTCAGCTTGGCCTATGT
>NZ_JBEBKL010000122.1:0-2040 GCF_040079335.1 Sphingorhabdus sp. | reverse complement strand
CAATAATCCAGTCCGCGGTTTTGATGACGTCGAGGTTATGTTCGATCACCACCACGCTGTTGCCCTGTTCGACCAGTCGGTGGAGCACCTCCAATAATTTACGCACATCCTCGAAATGCAGGCCAGTGGTGGGCTCGTCCAATATATAGAGCGTCTGGCCGGTGCTGCGGCGGCTGAGTTCTTTGGCGAGTTTCACCCGCTGCGCCTCGCCGCCCGATAGCGTCGTCGCCTGCTGGCCGACCTTGACATAGCCGAGGCCGACCTCTGCCAGCATCGCCATTTTGTCGCGGATCGGGGGGACGGCCTTGAATATCTCCACCGCATCCTCGACCGTCATGTCGAGCACGTCGGCGATCGACAGCCCCTTCCACTTCACCTCCAACGTTTCGCGGTTATAGCGTTTGCCGTGGCATTCCTCGCACGTCACATAGACGTCGGGCAGGAAGTGCATCTCGATCTTGATCAGGCCATCGCCGCTGCACGTCTCACATCGCCCGCCCTTTACATTAAAGCTGAAACGTCCGGGCTTGTATCCGCGCGCCTCTGACTCGGGGAGCCCTGCGAACCAATCGCGGATATTGGTGAAGGCGCCGGTATAGGTGGCGGGGTTGCTGCGCGGGGTGCGGCCGATGGGTGACTGGTCGATGTCGATCACCTTGTCGCAATGCTCAAGGCCGCTGATCTTGTCATGCGCGCCCGCAATCACCCGCGCGCCGTTCAATTGCCGCGCCGCGGCGGCGTAGAGCGTGTCGATGGTGAAGCTCGACTTGCCCGAACCCGATACGCCAGTGATGCAGCAGAATGTTCCCAAGGGAATGGATGCCGTGACATTTTTCAGATTGTTCGCGCGCGCGCCGTGGAGGGTGAGCTTCTTCTTGTTGCCCTTGCGCCGCGTCTTCGGGACGGCGATTTCGCGGGTGCCGTTCAAATAATCGGCGGTGAGCGATTTGGCCTTGAGGATCGTCTCCAGCGTCCCTTCCGCCATCACCGTGCCGCCATGCACGCCAGCACCGGGGCCGAGATCGACGATCCAGTCGGCAGTGCGGATGGCATCCTCGTCATGCTCGACGACGATCACGGTGTTGCCCAGATCGCGTAGCCGCTGGAGCGTGGCGAGCAGCCGGTCATTATCCTTCTGGTGCAGGCCGATGCTGGGTTCGTCGAGCACATAGAGCACGCCCGACAGGCCCGAGCCGATTTGCGAGGCGAGGCGGATGCGCTGGCTCTCCCCGCCGGAGAGGGTGCCGCTGGTGCGATCGAGGTTGAGATAATCGAGCCCGACATTGTTGAGGAAGCCCAGCCGCTCGTTGATCTCCTTGAGGATCGCCTTGGCGATCTGGCTTTGCGTGGGGGTGAGCTGCGCGTCGAGACTGCTGAACCACGTGAGCGCATCCGACACGCTCATCCGCGTGGGTTCGGAGATGTTGGTGCCCGCGATCTTGACGCTCAACGCCTCGGGCTTCAGGCGCGCGCCGTGGCAGGTCTCGCAGGGCTGGCTGGTCTGGAACTTGCCCAGCTCCTCGCGCATCCACGCGCTGTCGGTCTGCAACATGCGGCGGTTGAGGTTGCCGATCACGCCCTCAAACGGCTTTTTGACGGTGTAGCTTTTGCGGCCATCCTGAAAGGTCAGCTCGACGGGCAGCCCGCCGGTGCCATGCAGGATGATCATCCGCTGGTCCGGCTCCAGCGCGTTCCACGGGGTGGTCAGATCAAAGTCATAGGCTTTCGCCAGGCTCGCCAGCACCTGCATATAATAAGGCGAAGGCGGGTTCGATTTTGCCCAGGGCACCACTGCACCCTGCTTCAGGCTGAGCGCTTCGTTAGGCACCACCAGTTGCGGGTCGAACTCCAGCCGTTCGCCCAGCCCATCGCAATCGGGGCAGGCGCCCTGTGGCGCGTTGAAGCTGAACAGGCGCGGCTCGATCTCTGCAATGGTGAAGCCCGAAACGGGGCAGGCGAATTTCTCGCTGAACACGATGCGGTTGGGCGGCAGGCCGGTATTCTTAAGCCCTCCCCCCTTCAGGGGGGAGGGTTGGGAGG
>NZ_JBEBKL010000121.1:0-2091 GCF_040079335.1 Sphingorhabdus sp. | reverse complement strand
GAACGGCATCTGGAAAGGCGAGGCTGCCAGCAGCATCGTTTGCGAGATGATCGCCAACAGCCAGGGGGCTGCAAGCGATTGGGCCAAGGCGCGCCAGAACTGCAACAATGGCGGGCAGCGCGAGTCTATCAAGTCGGCCAACAATGATCCTGCGATGGACGACCAGCCATCAATGAAGGCCAATTACACCTGGAAGGCGCTTCAGGGAAAATATGGCGCTTTCGACGACGAGTTCAAAGAGTTTTTGATGACCATGGTCGGAACGGTCATTTATGTGCCCGCTGAAACCGACGGTGCGCGCCCGCAGGTTCGGTATATCGGACCTGCAGACGCATCGTTGATCAGTGCCATGCTCGATGGAACGAGTGCGGTCAGCTACAGGCGCTGGAAATGTGACGGCGGAACTGATCTCTCCGGCCGTTCCACCTGCCTTAATCCGACCCAAGTCGATCTTGTGATTTCAAACGGGGCTGCCATCAAGCCGCGGGTTCGCGCTCTTATCACCAGCATGGCCAATAAGGCGCGCAATCCGAACCTGGCTCTCACGACGCAGGAACTCCAGTTACTTGGGATGGCGAGCATTCCCGTCTTCAAGATGATCACTGTGAGCGCTGCGGCCGAATTCGGGCTCTCCAACCAGCAGATCAACGACCTGTCCGAGATCGTGGCGGTCGACCTGGTCGGCACTATGGCTAGTCGGTTCATCGAAATCACCCTGAACGCTAAATCCGATTTTCAGGGGGCAGACCAGGAATCCTTGAGCGACTGGCGCGAGCAGCTGCAGGCTGCGCAACGCAACCTGCAGGGAATTTCGGCCAAGACCGCGGACCGGTTCGACCAGACTTTCCAGCTGATCCAGCGCACCCAGATGCTGGAGAAGACGCTCCGAACGCAAATGACGCCGCAGATGACGGCCTCCTTGCGCTTTTCGAAGTCCCTCAGTTCGCAGATGCAGTGAGGCCGCGCCATGCTTGAGGTATTCACGGTCGGCGGCGGCGAGTATCTCGTCAATACGTTCAATGCCGTTTCAGCATGGACCGGCTCGGGCGGGTTCAAGTCGCTGATCCGCGTTGTCATGGTGATGGGGCTGATTTTCGCTCTCACCGTCACAGCATTCAATCTGGACTGGCGCGCCTGGTTCCGCTGGTTCCTTCAGGCAACGCTCATTTACAGCTGCCTCATGGTGCCAACCGTCGACATCAAGGTCACCGACCGCATCAATCCAGGGCTAGCGCCAGCGACGGTTGCTAATGTTCCGTTGGGACTTGGTGTGATGGCGTCGTTCACGAGCCAGGTCAGCGACTATTTCACCCGCCAGGCAGAGACCGTGTTCGTGATGCCCAATTCGCTGAAGTATTCCAACGGCGGCATGGTCTATGGCGCCCGGCTTTGGGACAAGGTGCGCAGTTTCGAGATCAAGGACCCCGTGTTCAGGGCCAATCTCGACGCGCATTTTAAGCAATGCGTGTTCTACGACATCCTCTACGGCAATACGAGTATGCGGACGCTCAGCGAGTCCACCGACATGTGGGTTGAGATTGGCAACAATCCTGCCGTCAACCGCGCCCAGAAATATATGCGCGAAACAGGCGGGACGGTCGACATTGAATATCTGACCTGCCGCGACGCCTATGCCGCACTAACGCAAAGCTGGAACACCTACCTGACCGCAAACGTCCCCAAATTTGCGCGAACATTTTATCCCAAGCTGACCGAGGCAGCGGCCAATGCGAGGCTCGCCAATGATGTTCCTGTGGTGAGCCAGCTGCTGCATGGCTCGGCCAAGACCGCACCAGAGGTGCTGCGGCAAAAGTCGCTGGTCGATGCATTTGCGGCCGCCCAGCTCGATTTCGGAAATGACGAGGCGGACGGCTTCGCGCTCGAGCGTGCCGATACACAGGCCCGCAATTCCATGACCTCGGTGGCGCAGCAGGCCATGGTGTGGGTCCCGGTGCTGAACATCGTGTTGACCCTCGTCTTCTATGCGATGTTCCCGGTCATATTTCCGCTATTTCTCTTCCCGCGCACCGGCATTCCGGCACTCAAAGGCTATCTTGCCGGCTTCTTCTATCTGGCGGCCTGGGGTCCGCT
>NZ_JBEBKL010000120.1:0-2106 GCF_040079335.1 Sphingorhabdus sp. | reverse complement strand
GGGGCGACGGGTTTGGGTTAGTTTGACTTTTATGCCTCTTCGATCCGCACCAGCAACGCCTCGACCTGCACCTGTGCCCCTGCGACGGCGTTGAGCTCGGCCACCACGCCGTCGAATGGCGCGGTGAGTGTGTGCTCCATTTTCATCGCTTCGAGGGTGAGAAGTTTCTGCCCCTTGGTCACCGCCTGCCCTGTTGCCACATCGACCGCAATGATGCGGCCCGGCATGGGGGATAGGATCGTGCCATCGCCCGCAACCCCGCCATGCGCACCCTCATGGCGGTCGAGCGTGTAGCGGCGCGCGAAACCGCCGGTGAAGGCGAGGACATCGCGCGCAGGTTCAGCGACGTTCACTTCGTTGAGCGACACGTCATAAACCGTGCCCGCATCGTCGCGTAGGCGCGCCACGGCATGGGGTGCAGCATTCATGCGGAAACCGAGCGCGCCGCTCCACGGCCCCTCGCCGGGGCTGGCCGCGAGCAGCGCTGCGACTTCGCTCAATTCGTCAACCTCGGCCTCGATCGGATGCACCAGTTCGTCGCCATCGCGCCCGATCAGGCCGGTATCCACATCGCCGGACAGGAATTCGGGGTGGCGCAGCAAATTGCCGAGGAAGCCCGCATTGGTCTTCACTGGCCAGACTTCGGTATCATCAATGCCCGCCTCCAGCCGCGATATGGCCTCGTCTCGCGTCGCGCCGTGGGCAATCAGCTTTGCGATCATCGGGTCGTAATAAGGGGAAACTTCGCCGCCCTGCTCCACCCCGGTATCGACGCGCAGACTTTCGGGCAGCGCCAGATGCTCCAGCTTGCCGATGGAGGGGAGGAAGCCCTTTTCGGGATCCTCGGCATAGAGCCGCGCCTCCATCGCCCAACCGTTGATGGCAAGCTGCTCCTGCGCCATCGGCAAGCGTTCGCCGCTCGCGATGCGCAGCTGCCATTCGACCAGATCCACGCCGGTAATCGCCTCGGTCACCGGATGTTCGACCTGCAGGCGGGTGTTCATTTCCATGAACCAGATGCGGTCGGCGCGCAGGCCTTCGCTGGCATCGGCAATGAACTCGATCGTGCCCGCACCGACATAATCGACTGCCTTGGCAGCGCGCACGGCCGCGGCGCATAAAGCTTCGCGCGTTGCGGCATCCATCCCCGGCGCAGGGGCTTCCTCGATCACCTTCTGGTGGCGGCGCTGGAGCGAGCAATCGCGCTCAAACAGGTGGACGATCTGGCCGTGGCTGTCACCGAACACCTGCACCTCGATATGGCGCGGGCGCTGGATATATTTCTCGATCAGGACATGGTCGTTGCCAAAGCTCGCCGCCGCCTCACGTCGGCAACTGGCGAGTGCATCGGCGAAATCCTCCGGCCGTTCGACCAGCCGCATCCCCTTGCCGCCGCCGCCCGCAACCGCCTTGATCAGCACTGGATAGCCGATGCCATCGGCCTGGATCGACAGGAAACCCGCATCCTGGTTGCTGCCCATATAGCCCGGCGTCACCGGAACGCCTGCCGCCTCCATCAACTGCTTGGCGGCGTCTTTCAGGCCCATTGCAGTGATGCTCGCCGGATTGGGGCCGACCCAGACCAGCCCCGCGCTGATCACGCGCGCCGCAAATTCGGCATTTTCAGAGAGAAAGCCATAGCCCGGATGGATCGCCTCCGCGCCGGTGACGCGAGCGATATCGATGATCTTGTCGCCAACCAGATAGCTTTCACGCGCGGCCGATGGCCCAATGTGCACGGCATCGTCCGCCATGCGCACATGCAGCGCATCGGCATCGGCATCCGAATAAACCGCAATGGTGCGGATACCCATGGCGCGCGCGGTACGGATGATCCGACAAGCGATTTCGCCCCGGTTGGCGATGAGGAGGGATTGGATCATAGTTCGTTCGATCTTGCGAAGGCGTTGCGTCGACGAACCATCGCGTTTCGTCGCTTATTTGCAAAAGCAGCAGTTCCACGCGCAATAAGATTTATCTCAACGATTTGCCAGATCGCAAATAATGTAAGCGAAAAACCCGCCGCAATAATTACAGAATCAAGTACAGAATGCAGCGCGATATTTTTACCAAATACTAGAATTACAAACTTATGACTATGGTTAT
>NZ_JBEBKL010000119.1:0-2115 GCF_040079335.1 Sphingorhabdus sp. | reverse complement strand
CGCCCCGCCCCAGACTCCCTTTTCCGCGGTCTCCTCAGCTGTGTAATAATTGTCCTTGGCAAAATAGGTTGCAGCACCACCGGACGAGCGAACAGGAGCAATGGAGTGCACGGCGCTACAGCTCCGGTCCGTCAGCTTGGCCTATGTCAGGCGCGGATACGCTGCGCTCGCTCCGGCTTTCGGGTTCGAGCGCTTCGCCGAGTTCGCGGCGCGCCAGGTCAAGTCGATACTGATCCTGGACTGGCGGCAAACGGGTTGAGGTGACGTCGGTGCCCGAGCGTTCCACCCCTTCTTTTGAAGCCGTTGTAGTGTTGTGTGCGCTTCCAGGCGAAGCGAGATCGCCCTTGAAGCTTCGGTCAAGAAAGGCCTGACGCGCGGCGGATGTGACAGCCGGTGGATTGCCCTTTGGGTCCGGTTCGGGCGTAGCTTCAGGTTCAGGCTCGTCGGTCAACCCGGTTCGGAGCGCGGGAACGGTAAGCACTGCTGGCTTGTTTTCGATCAGGATTTCAGGCGTTGCATTGCCTTCGCGGCCGCCGGCCTCGCTCTCTTCGTCCTCATCGGCATCATCTGCCAAAAAGGCGAGTGGCTCGACATTTTCGCGCGTTTCATAGGGTGCCGCGATGCTCGGAAAATCTCGATAATGGAGTTGTACGCGCGCTGCATCAAAGCCTTCGGGAAATACTAGGAAGCCGCGCAGCGATGGCAATTTCATGATATCATCGGGGAGAACAAGCGGCTCAACCTGCTGGCGCGGTGTAATGGTGGCCGCATCGCGGATATTGGAATAGCCATAGCTATAGGCCTCATCCATCATCCGCACTTCGCGGTGACCGATATAGTCGGAGCAGCGCTGCGCGGTGTCGCGGTCGGCGGTTGCGAGAATGAGTTTGGTGCGCGCCAGCGATGCGAGGTTTTGCGCACCCTCTTCGCCATAGGTTTCAGACAATTTTGCAAAACTGTGAATACCAAGGACAAAGGCGCCGCCAAAACCGCGTGCTGTTTGCAGACCGTCTTCGATCGCTGGCAGACGGTGCAGCGCATGGACTTCGTCGAAGAAGAACCAGGTTCGCAAATCGCGCGTGCGCGGCAGCCGCATGAGCCGATGGACCGCGAGATTCATCCAGACCGTCAGCAGCGCACGGTTGAGTGCGAGCTCGTTATGCGTTGAGGTGATGAATAATATGCTGCCCGGATTGTCGGCCTTGCCGATCCAGTCGCAGATCGAAAAAGGCGGATTGTCTTCGGGCAGAAAGCGGAGTGCTTGTGCGTTGGTGTTGAACACCGCGCGGATCGATTCTGCCATGCGGGCTGCTTCAGGCGCGGTCAGCGGATCGGCCACGGTATTTTCAAGAAGCTTATGGACCGTTTTGAGGTCCGCCATCATCAACCGGCTCGCAAGATCGCGGTTGGTCGTTTTTCCTTTTTGTTTGAGCCGGATGCATGTTTCCACAAAGAGCGTGCGCGCGGCGAGGATCCAGAAGGGTTCGGACGCCCCCCCATCGATGGGCATCAGCGCGGCCGCGACGCTGCTGAAATCGGCATGGTTTTGACATTCGAGAAAGACCGACCAGGATGGGCATCTTTTGTCCATCGGGTTCAGGATGATGTCGGTTTCAGGATTGTAGAAGGCCTCGACATAGGCGCCGGTCAAATCGAAGACGACGGCCCGATCCTGCCGTGCGCGCATCTGCGCGATCATGTCGCGCATCTGCGTGGTTTTTCCGGTCCCGGTTGTTCCGATGAGCATCGTGTGCGATTGTTCGGTGCGCCAAGGGTAGCGCACGCCCGCCAGCTCATAGGGATGGTGCACACCGCAAAGCTTGCGCTTGATGAAATCCATCGCAAGGACTTCGCTCAGGCTGTTCTTGGGAAAGCAGCGCTGTGCTTCCTTTTCAAACTCGGCCATATTGTGCGCGGCAATCACGGTTGACAGGTCGTCAGCGTCGACAAGCATCGCTCCGCGTTGGTGACGCTCCTCGAGAATCCCTCGTCCGCGTTTGTGCGAGAGGTCGACGAACCAGATGGTCAATGGCACAGCGATGACCGCCGACATGAAAGCCGACCCCCAAAAGGCGCGCATCAACCGTGCCCAGGCATCGATCACCGCCGGATGGC
>NZ_JBEBKL010000118.1:0-2138 GCF_040079335.1 Sphingorhabdus sp. | reverse complement strand
GCCGCACTTAGGCTTACGATTTTCTCTCGACGGCATGTGTTTGGAGAATCATCAATGGATGATGCGGTAGTCAGTGGCAGCTCGGCCAAATCAGGTTGGTCGAAGGTTCGTGCGGCATGTTGCTGGATCGGTGGCTCTGTGCTGTTCCTTGGTGGGTTGACCACCGCCGCCTCACCCACAAGCTGGCCCAATGACGTCGTAAGCGGCGTTGTCGGGATGCTCATATCTCCAATTTTCATTCCCCCGCTGCTTCGCCGATTGCGCGAGCGCCTGCCTGTGCTTCGTCCAGTTTGGGCACCATTCTTATTGTGGATCGCGGCAGGTCCCATCGCCACGGTTGCGGGGCTTCCGCTCCTTCCGTCCAACGCAAGACAGGAGCAGTTGAAAGTTGAGGCAGTCGCAGATGCCAACCGATTGTTGGTCGCTGGCAAGCCCTTTGAGGCCCGAATGAGGCTTAACAAATTCTCCAGACTTCAAGAGAGCGATCCGGCAATCGCCGCGGTATTTGCCAAGATCGCAACAGCGGAGCGAGCAAGAAAGTCTGTCGCGGAGCCAGATACGCCCGCGAAGGCCTCTGCGAAGCAGGCTCCAGCGGAGACCCCTCAAAGTGCAGCGTCAGTCTACGCCGAGCGTGTAGAGACGTACTGGCTGCCAGAAGTGGCGGCAATGCCAGACACCGCGCCGGCCAACGACGATGCAATTGGCAAAATCTTGACCCAGATCGATGGTCTCGTTCTCAACATCGAAGACGGCGATAAGCTGAACCTAGATCCCGGTCAGAAGGCGTCGCGGCAGAAGTTGATCCGCGCGCTCAGCTTGAAACAGGCGAAACTGCTTCCCGAGCTGCGGAAGCGGTACGCGCAGGCGCTGGACGCCGGGCTCTTCCGCGATGACATTCGAGTTGCCGCTCGAGGCACCACCTTGACGCTCACGGGAGGCGTCTTCGCCCGCAACGCCAATGTTCAGGACATGCAGACCGCGTTGGAACCAGTCCTGGCTCGCCTCCGGTTCAGAAGGATTAACTATCGGTGGAGCCCCTATTTGTCGGATGGCCTGTTCTACGATCTCAAGCCACCATCCGACAGCGTCGTGGCCCGGTGGGACGGCAGCCAGTTTGGCAAGCCCATGAACTAGCGAGACGGTGCAGTTATCTGCACTGCGCCATGCCACCTCGGCCAAGTTAATTGCACCCGCGTCGATCTGGGTCATGCAATTAACTTCACAAGACAGTTCACAGGACTACCGTGGTAGCGGGTCAGACGATCCAGACCTCCGCAACTGGAGGTTTGAAAATGCTATTCCCAGACAATGCACGATTTGGCTTCGCCCTGACCGATCTGGCCGAGGCGCTTCGTTCCATCCCGATGACCACTCCGCAGCCGTTGCCATGTGATCGGTACATCGCTCGGAGCTGTCTGCAGAAGGCAATACGGCGTGGGGAGGTTGTCCTCGCCCAGCGCGCTCTTGCCAACCTGTTCGAACATGACCCTGCAACAGTTTGGCGGCACCTCGTCATAATCTGCTTGGAGGACGTTGGCATCACGAACGTCGAACTGTTGGCACAAATCATCGCAGCCCGGCAGGATCGGAGATGGAGAGCCCAGCTCGGCGGTGACTGGCAAGTGCTGGCTGGCCTCGTTTGGCTCATGGCCGAAAGTGTCCACTGTCAGGCCGCCTGCGATCTCCTGCTGCGGGTCATGAACGATCCAGCTCTTGATCAGGATAGGGCGGACGCTCTGGAAGCTGAACCGTGCTCGTTAGCAGAAACGGTTGGCAACCCCGCCGAGAAGATCGAACTTCGCGGCATCGCAGCGATGGCGATGGGCGGTTGCTTGGCCGATGGGCAGTTGAACAAGGACCCTTGCGGCGTTTTCGATGTCATGGCCGAACACGGTCAGTTCATCAATGTGGTCGCCACCTGCCGCGCTGCTTGGAAGATCAGCCGCAATCCCATGGCGATGCTACTGCCGCTAATCTGGGAGGCATGGATGAGGGATGACCGCCATCATATTGCGGACGATCTGCTCCCAGCCGCACAGATGATCGGCAGCGTGCCGGGCTTTTCCACCCGGCTCTACGTGTACAAGGAGGATGAGACCTTCGTGCTGGTGAGCGAGCAGAACCGCGGCCCGGGCCAG
>NZ_JBEBKL010000117.1:0-2159 GCF_040079335.1 Sphingorhabdus sp. | reverse complement strand
GCGCGTTGACCAGATCGACCGTGGAGAAGAACCGCACCTTTTTGCGGTGATGCTCGACCGCCTGGATGCCCAGAGCTGTTGCGATGTGCGTTTTACCCGTGCCGGGGCCGCCCAAGGCCACGACATTATGCGCGCCATCGATAAACTCGCCGCGATGGAGTTGGCGTACTAATGCCTCATTTACCTCGCTGGATGCAAAGTCGAACCCGGCCAGATCCTTGTAAGCCGGGAACCGGGCCGCCTTGATCTGGTAAGCGATAGACCGGACCTCGCGTTCGGACATCTCTGCCTTGAGCAGCTGGGAGAGGATCGGCACGGCGGCCTTGAACGCGGGCGCTCCCTGTTCGATCAGCTCCCCGACAGCCTGAGCCATGCCATACATCTTGAGGCCGCGTAACATGACCTCGACGGCAGCGCTTGCCGGATCATGACGCCCAAGACCGCTCATGCGCGCAGCTCCCGCAGGTTATCGTAGCGGCCGACATCGGCACGCGGCTCCTGTGTAAGACGCAGGGCCTGCGGCGCGTCGATCGGTGCAACCGGCGGCGCTTTGCCGTCGGTCAGCCGGTGCAGGATGTTGAGAACGTGCGTCTTGGTCGGCACGCCTCCCTCCAGCGCGAGCTCGACGGCGCACAACACCGCCTGTTCGTCATGTTGGAGGACCAGCGATAATATCTCGACCATCTCACGGTCACCACCGACACGCTTGAGAAGATGGCCTTGCAACTGGCGGAACGCATCGGGCATCTCGATGAACGGCGCGCCGTTGCGTAATGCACCGGGCTTGCGCTGGATTACTGCCAGATAGTGTCGCCAGTCATAGACGATCCTTCCCGGCAGATGATGCGATCGCGCAATGATCCGGCCATGCTCGCACAAGACCCGTCCCTCGGCGGCAATGACGATCCGGTCCGGGTAAATCCGTAAGGACACAGGCCGGTTGGCAAAGGATGCCGGCACAGAGTAGCGGTTGCGTTCGAACGTCACCAGGCAGGTGGGAGATACCCGCTTGGTGTGCTCGACAAAGCCGTCAAAGGGACGGCCTAGCGGCATCAGACTGGTAACCTCTTCGGCGTGGACATCGGCAACAGTGCCGAACAAGCTGCCGTGCTGGATATGGCTCCATTGCATTATGCACTGCACCTCAAGCCATGCATTGAGCGTCTCGAGATCGGGGAAGCTGGGCATCGGCTGCCACAAGCGGCGGCGCGCATCCTGCACGTTCTTCTCAACCTGCCCCTTCTCCCAACCCGATGCAGGGTTACAAAACTCCGGCTCGAACAGGTAATGACTAGCCATCGCCGCGAAGCGCGCATTTATCTGCCGCGCTTTGCCTGAACCGATCCGATCAACTGCGGTCTTCATGTTATCGAAGATCCCGCGCTGGGGCACACCACCCAGTACACGGAAGGCTTGGGTCAGCGCATCGAACAGCATCTCGTGGGTCTGGAGCATGTATGCCCGAACGGTGAAGGCCCGGCTGTGTGACAACTTGGTATGCGCAACCTGCAGCTTGGTCTGCTTGCCCGCAATGATCGCCCAGTCCTCGCTCCAGTCGAACTGGAACGCCTCTCCTGGCGCAAACACCAGCGGCACGAATGTACCGCGTTCGCTGGTCTGGGCGTCCCGTTGCCTGTCCGTCTTCCATGCCCGCACGAACGCTGCGACACGGCCATAACCACCGTCAAAGCCAAGGGACACCAGGTCCGCATGCATCTGCTTGGCAGACCGCTTCTGCTTGCGGGACTTGGTCGCGTCTATCCGCAGCCACCCGGTCAGCTTCTCGGCAAACGGGTCCAGCTTGCTGGGTCGGTCAGGAACCTTGAACTTCGGCTCGACCGTGTGCTCACGCAAATACTTGCGGATCGTGTTCCGAGACAAGCCTGTACGCCGTTCAATCTCGCGGATCGCCATCCCTTCACGAAAATGCCAGCGCCGGATTACACTCAATAATGCCATGTAGATCACTCCATGTTGCCTCCAAACCTGCGTCCAGAGGTGGTTCAAACATGGGTCAGTTCTCGACGGAAATTTATATCCCTCCCGGGTCAACTCTCAGCGGTAATCAACACCCGGCCAGCCTTCAGCGCCTCCAGCACATTGTAGAGCTTGGTCAGGGTCAGATCATCATGGTCAGCCAGCACCCGCTTGCGTAATGC
>NZ_JBEBKL010000116.1:0-2185 GCF_040079335.1 Sphingorhabdus sp. | reverse complement strand
AATCCCGCAGGGCGGCTGCACGGGATACAGACCTGAACGAAAATAGGTGTCGGCAAAGTTGCAGCCGACCGCTTCATGGCGAATTCGGACTTCGCCTGGACCGGGGTTGCCAACAGCGACCTCTTCGATCGTCAGGACTTCGGGCCCTCCGGTCTCATAAAAGCGTACTGCTTTGGCCATGGTCGCTTATTCCCCCTTCGACATTTTTCATCCTGATATGTAGACGAGGAACCGCTTGCAATTTTCACATTTCATGACATTCTTTTGGCAATAGATGCCAACAGGTACGACCGCGACGGGAGAGGCAAGCATGGCTGAGTTGGTGCGCGTTGCGGCATTGTCGGGCTTTTCGCCGACCATGCGCGCGTGCGGCTTTGATCCCATACCCTTGCTTAAAGAATTTGGACTGTCATCCCGGATACTTGGCAATGCCGAACAGATGATCCCTGCACATCAGGCTATCCGCCTGCTCGAACGGGCAGCAGAAGTGACGGGCTGCATAACATTTGGTCTGCGCATGGCCGAAAGCCGGGAGATTGCCAATCTGGGGGCAATCAGCCTGTTGATTGCGCACCAACCGACACTCCGAGCGGCGCTTACAGCATTGATGCAGTACCGCAATCGGATCAATTCGACGCTCGTCCTGCATCTTGATGATCTGGGTGATAATATCCTGATCCGCGAGGATTTCTCTCTCGCCCAGCCAGAGCCGTTGCAGCAATCGTCCGATCTTGCGCTTGGCGTCTTGGCTCAGCTTTGCAAAAGCGTGCGAGGTGAAGACTGGCAAGCGCAATCGGTATGTTTCAGTCACGCCGAACCGCCTGTGTTAGAAATGCCCATATACCGGCGGCTGTTTGGGTGCCGGCCCGAATTTAATTCCGAGTTTAACGGAATCCTTATTCACCCTCGCGATCTGGATCGACCGAACCAAAGGGCCGACGCGGCGCTCGCCGAGCACGCCCGCAATCTGATCGAAACGGTCATGAGTCCCGAGCAGCACAGCGTTGCCCAACAAGTCGAACAATCGATCTTGTTGCTGATGCCAACGGGCCGTGCCAGCATTCAGATGTGCTGCGAATTGTTGGGCATGTCCGTGCGGACGCTGCAACGCAATCTGGATGCTGAAGGCGTGAGTTTCTCTTCGCTGCTGAACAAGGCACGCCTGCAAATGGCGACGAAATATCTGTCCAACCGCCGTATTCGGATTACCGACGTCGCCGAAATGTTGGGCTATGGTTCAATCGGCGCATTCACGCGGTGGCATATTCAAAGTTTTGGCGTTCCACCCAGCAAACGACGGAAAATCTTACTATGACGATCCTTATCACCAACCAAGGCCAGGTTCGCACGGTCACCATCAACCGGCCCGACAGCCGAAATGCAGTTGACCCCCATACCGCCCTTGCACTGCGGACCGCCTTTGCGGATTTTGAAGCTGACGACACCGCGCAGGTCGCGGTCCTTTCTGGCGCTGACGGCAATTTTTGTGCGGGCTTTGATCTGAAATCGGTGGGGTCAGCCAACGACCGCTATGAACCCGAAGGCGTCGGGCCAATGGGGCCGACCCGAATGCTCTTGTCCAAACCCGTGATCGCCGCGGTTGAAGGATATGCGGTGGCAGGCGGGCTGGAACTGGCGCTTTGGTGCGATCTGCGCGTGGTATCGCAAACCGCAATCTTTGGCGTGTTTTGCAGGCGTTGGGGCGTGCCGTTGATCGACGGCGGAACCGTGCGGCTGCCGCGCATCATTGGCCAGGGCCGCGCGCTGGACATGATCCTGACGGGACGGCCCGTTGCAGCGGATGAGGCCTTGGCCATCGGCCTAGCCAACCGCGTGGTTGCCGCAAGCGAGGCACTCACCGCCGCGCAATTGCTTGCGGCGGAAATTGCGCACTTCCCGGCGCTGTGCATGAAGACCGACCGGATGTCTTCCTATCAGCAATGGGATTTTGATCTGCCCGATGCGCTGCGCAACGAAGGGCGCGAGGGTGCCAAACCGCTGCGCGCCGAGGCGATTAAAGGCGCACGAAGGTTTGCCGACGGCGAAGGACGCGGCGGGGCTTTTTAGGAGGTGTTCATACGCCGCATTTATATTTAAAGCGGTTGCGCTCGCATTAATCGATCCAGCAGAATGTCCGCAGGGATATGGTTTTAGGTATTGCTCGGGTCGGCAAGCACCGCAGTTG
>NZ_JBEBKL010000115.1:0-2229 GCF_040079335.1 Sphingorhabdus sp. | reverse complement strand
ACCCGCGCGCCCAGCCGCTTGGCCGAAATGGTGAACTCGCGCCCCAACTCGCCCGATCCGAGCAGCAATATGGTGGCGGTGGGGGTCATGGGGTATCCTGTCTAAACGGGGCGGGGTAGCCACGCCTTATCACCACGATTAGAACAGCAAAACCAATAGACGGAGAAAAATATGCCCGCGCACAATTTTGCCAGCAATGACGAAGCCATCGCCTATATGAAGGACATCGCGATCAAACGCTCAGGCTTCACCAATTTTCTGGGGGTCGAACCCGTCGTCTGCTGGCAGGGCAAGTCCGAATTGCTGCTGGCTGTGCGCAGCGACTTGACGCAACATCACGGCTATGTCCACGGCGCGGTCGTCGGCTTGATGGCGGACAATGCCTGTGCCTGGGCCGCGAGCAGCGTTGCGGGCGATGTCGTGACCGGCAGCTATGCGATCAACTTCCTCGCGCCTGCGACCGGAACCGCGCTGCGCGCGCATGGCACCGTGGTTAAAGCGGGCAAGCGCCAGGTGATCGTCCGCGCCGAAGTGTGGTCCGAAACGACTGGTAAAGACCCCGTGCTGTGCGCCATCGCCCAGGCGACCGTGGTGCCTGTGGGGTAGGGGTTATATCTGCTCGAACCATGCGGGATTGACGACCCGGTCATTTTGTTATACATGTATGACAAAGGAGATCAACCATGCTCGCCGTGAGATTGGAGCCTGAACTAGAAGGTCGCCTTGCGGCGGCTGCCCAGATAGCGGGGCGTACGAAAAGCGCGTTCGCCCGCGAGGCGATTGCGCGCTTTATTGAGGATTTGGAGGATATTGCCGCAGCGGAAGCGGCGCTGCGTACGCATGACCCCGATAAGACAATAACGCTGGCGCAGCTGAGGCAAGAGCTTGGCTTGGACGATTGAAATTGGCGACGATGCCCGCAAGGCATTCCGCCATATCGCCAAAACCGATGTCGATCGGATTACACGCTACCTCGATAATCTGACGGCGTTGGATGACCCACGGTTGCGCGGTTCCGCGCTGACCGGCGGGTTACAGGGCCTGTGGCGTTATCGGGTGGGCGACTATCGCGTCATTTGCCGGTTTGAACAGGGGCGGATGGTGGTGCTGGTGGTGCTGATAGGCCATCGGCGCGATGTGTATCGGTAGGGGTTATATCTGCTCGAACCATGCGGGATTGACGGTGACCTCTTCGACCATCTTGGTTTCGACACCAAGGCTGAGGTCTTTCAGCTTTTCGCACAGGGCATCGCCGTCGATCAGGTCGATGGGCGGCGCGCCATCGCGCGTCGCTTCGCGCCGTGCATCGGGGGAGAATGTCCCGGTGGTGATGATAAGTCCCTTGTCGGTCCGGCCCATCATCGCGCCGCGAAAGTCACGCACCGCGCCCGAACCGACCGAACCCTGGTATCGTTTGCACTGAAACAGGACGTGGAATGACATCAGGCTCAGCTGCATGATTCCGGTGCCGTCGATGCCGCCATCGCCTGAACGGCCCGTCACTTCGACCTTCACAAAACCCGCTTCACGCAGCAAGCGCTGAGCGAGCCGCTCAAATGCACTCGGGTCCATGGCTTTGAGCGTGGCAAGCAACGTGTCGCGCCAATCGCCTATCGCCGCATCGGGGTCGCCGTTCGCGTCGTCGTTGGTGGCTTTAGGCTGCTTTTGCGATGCGGATTTCACGCGTGCGGCCTTATATGCTTCGGCGCATATGGCCTTTATCTCAGCTTCACTTGACGATGATGCTTCCCGACCCGCATCGGTCAACAACCAAATACCTCTACCGCCCGACGCAATCAACTCTGCTGCTCTCAAATAGCTGCGCGCCCATGACATGCGGTCGGGGATGACATAGCCATTGCCGCTCTCATATTCGACTTCCAGCGCTTCAGGCGATATTTTCATCAGGTCGATGACGGCATCGTTGATTTCGTTCAGCGAAGCCGATCCGCCAATTTTGTCCAACGCAATGAGCGTCGGCTTAAAAAATGCATTATATTTTGGCAGGTCATTCTGATTCATCACGCCACCCCCGCTTCATCGACTCCGACGCTGTTGTGCCTGAGCGCCCTCAGAACCGTATCGACTATCGCTGCGGCATCGAGCCCCGCCTCGGCATATTGTTTGTCCGGCGCGTCATGCTCCTGAAACAGATCGGGCAGCCGCATCGTGCGCAGTTTCAATCCGCCGTCGATCAGCCCTGCGTCGCTCGCCAGCGTCAGCACATGC
>NZ_JBEBKL010000114.1:0-2340 GCF_040079335.1 Sphingorhabdus sp. | reverse complement strand
CGACCTGCTCGAACACTACGTCGGGCGCCCCAGCCCGCTCTATTTCGCGCCGCGCCTGACTGCGGAATTAGGCGGCGCGCAGGTCTGGTTCAAGCGCGATGAGCTCAACCACACCGGCGCGCACAAGATCAACAATTGCATCGGCCAGATCCTGCTGGCGATGCGGATGGGCAAGACCCGGATCATTGCGGAAACCGGCGCGGGCCAGCATGGGGTCGCCACCGCCACGGTCTGCGCGCGGTTCGGCCTGCCTTGTGTGATCTTCATGGGTGCAACCGACGTGGCGCGGCAGGCGCCCAACGTGTTTCGGATGAAGCTGCTCGGCGCCGAAGTGCGCCCGGTCACCGCCGGTGCCGCGACGCTGAAGGACGCGATGAACGAGGCGCTGCGCGACTGGGTCGCCAATGTCCACGACACCTTCTACATCATCGGCACTGCCGCCGGTCCACACCCCTACCCTGAACTGGTCCGCGATTTCCAGAGCGTGATCGGCAAGGAAGCCCGCGCCCAGATGCTCAGCCGCGTGGGCCGACTGCCCGACCTGCTGGTTGCGGCGATTGGCGGTGGCAGCAATGCAATCGGGCTGTTCCATCCGTTCCTGGACGATGCATCGGTGAAGATGCTGGGCGTCGAAGCGGCGGGCCACGGGCTCGACAAGGAACACGCCGCCAGCCTGGCGGGCGGACGCCCCGGCATTCTCCACGGCAACAAGACCTACCTGTTGCAGGACGCCGACGGCCAGATCACCGAAGGCCACTCGATCAGCGCGGGCCTCGACTATCCGGGGATCGGGCCGGAGCACGCCTGGCTCAAAGAAGTCGGGCGGGTCGAATACACCTCGGTCACCGATACCGAAGCGCTGGCCGCGTTCCAGCTGCTCTGCCGCACCGAAGGCATCATCCCCGCGCTGGAACCAGCCCACGCCATCGCCGCGGTGAAGAAGGTCGCGCCGACGATGGGCAAGGACCAGATCATCCTCGCCAACCTGTGCGGGCGCGGCGACAAGGACATCTTCTCGGTCGCGGAGCATCTTGGGGTGGAGCTATAAGGTGCGAAAAGCTCCGCTCATTGGGATGTTAATTTGCTTGATCGCATTCGCCCTTGTCAGGTGGTATGCTTCCGAGACCTGCAATGGCCAACAATGGATACCGGAGACCTTCCGGGCAGCGGACCCAATGGCTACCCGTTTTGGTTGTGCGACAGGTTGGGAAACGGTTCTAGGCCGATTGCTCAATGCGGTTTCGCTAGCTCTTCCGATCAGCGCCGCCGGTTTTGCGATTCTCGTTTTCATGAAGCCCGGGAAATGACCCGCCTCCAATCCGCCTTCGTCAAGTGGCTTGTTCAGCCCCCTCTCCCAACCCTCTCCCCTGAAGGGGAGAGGGCTTTGATCTGCTCTCTCCCCTTCAGGGGAGAGGCGCGAGACTTGGCAGCTTGCTGCCTAGTCGCAGCAGAGAGGGGCAGATGCGCGATCCACGCCTGACCGGCTACGCAAGGACCAACCGCAGGCAAATGTCGGAACCGGCAACTCGGATGTGGCTCCAACTGCGAGCAGAACGGTTCATGGGGGTAAAGTTCCGGCGCGAAAAGGTGATTGGAAGTTACATCGCTGATTTCGCTGCCAATGACCCCAAGCTGGTGGTCGAAATCGACGGCGACACGCATGACATTGATGACGAGCGTGATCGCATTCGGACTCGCTTTCTCGAAGCGCAAGGCTATCGGGTGCAACGTTATTCCAATGTTGAAGTCATGCAGAATCTGGAAGGCGTCTTGATGCATCTGGCGACGGTGATTGCCGAAATGCGGCCCCCTCTCCCAACCCTCTCCCCTGAAGGGGAGAGGGCCGTGGTGCAACTGGGGGTGGAGTTGTGAGCCCTAGGGTAAAGCGCGGTCTCGTTTTGATTGGTGGCCTTATCGCGATAATCGGCGCTAGTCATTTCTTGACCACAGAGCTGTTTTCCTCGCCAAGTCAATCTGGGATTGGTGGCGGATTGGGTGCGATCTGGTTGATCTGGGCCATACCTCGCTTGAGGCGCATCTGGCCAGATTCCAAGAAGGGATGGTCTGAATGACCCGCCTCGCCACCGCCTTCGCCAAGGGTCCCGCCCTCGTCACCTTCGTCACCGGCGGCGATCCGACGCCCGAGACCACTATCGCGATCCTCGACGCGCTGGTCGAAGGCGGCGCGGATGTGATCGAACTCGGCATGCCGTTCACCGATCCGATGGCCGATGGCCCGGCGATCCAGGCGGCCAACATCCGCAGTCTGAGCGCGGGCACCACCACGGCCGACATTTTCCACATCGCGGCGCGCTTCCGCGAGAAACACGCCGAAGTGCC
>NZ_JBEBKL010000113.1:0-2423 GCF_040079335.1 Sphingorhabdus sp. | reverse complement strand
ATCAAGCTCGACGATCCCAGCTTCAACGCACCGATCTTTGCCAGCCTGTTCGCCGACGAAGATGGCAAGACCCACAACCTGATCTGGTCACGCGCCCGCACCACAAACGGCAACTGACCCTCGCACCCACGCCCCGCCCGGCGCTGCCGAGCGGGGCTTTGTGGTGCTGATACGATTCTTGCGATTAGGCATCGGAGCCTGAGGTCATGAGATGTACATGTTCTGAAGCGATCTGTTCTGATAGGAGGCTCGGATGCGGCATCACTACGTCCCACAATTCCTTCTCCGCCGCTGGACAGACGCTGCCGGGAAGCTGCGCATCTACAAAATGCGCGACGGTCGCCTGACGCGAAAGGACATGGGGCCGAAATCCACCGGCTACGAGAACGGGCTCTATGCGCTCGTTGCCGGGGTGTTGGGGTTTCCCGAAGATCATCTGGAGAAGCGACTGTTCGGCCCGATTGACAATAATGCTGCCGTGGCCTTGGACAAGATAGAACGGCGCGCCGTTCTGACCGACGATGACCATATCGCTTGGACGTTCTTCGTTTGCTCGCTTCGTATACGCCAACCCGATGTTCTCGAATTCTTGCGGACAGAGGGGAAGCAGCATCACGCAGAGATACTGGCTAACTTGGACAAGGAGTCTTTGCCGGCCGGTGCCCCGAACACCGAGCAGTGGTTCAACCGTCACTTCCCCGGCACCATTGATGCGGCGACTCTCACCTCATGGCTTCCGCGCATGATCCTGCACGACGACGTCGCCGATCGGTTCAGCAGCTTGCACTGGTGGTGCCGCGAGTTCGAGGCAGACGCGCCAAAGCTGTTGCTGTCGGATCTACCCCTTCATTGGGAAGGCGGGTTCAATCAGCCGGGCTTCATCATCCAATTGCCAATCGGCCCAGATCGCATCTTTTTCGGCACCGCCTCGGCTGAGACCGAGCAGATACTTGGAGCGATGCCTGCTGATGTGCTGATCCCGCGCGTCAACCGCTCGACGCTGGCATCTTCTTCGCAACGATTTTGGGCAACGACGGATGGTGGCCTCGACGCGTTCGTCGAAGCCAACCGTGACGTGATCGGCAAGAATGTCGCGCCCTTTCGCTCCTTCGCGCCCTGGAACCGAAAGCCGCCGGAATATGACTTGGACGAAAGCGGCGCTTAGCCGAACCCCGTCGGAGGGGAGCGCCGTTTCGGCGCGCGGATGATCCTTCGCCCGCCATCCCCCTGCAAAGAAATCTGCAAGCTGGACACTAGAGTTTGATGAGATTAGGTTTGAGCATAGCCTGAGTTTCTGAGGTAGTTTGCGCATTCGTTGGGGCTAAAGCAGTCGAGCAATGAGCCGATACGTCGCCATGTTGCTTCGTGAGTTCTCTCGGCGGCTTTGCGCATGAGGTGTTTTAGCTTAGCAAAGACCTGTTCGATGGGGTTCAGGTCGGGCGAGTATGGCGGCAGGAACAGCAGCCTGGCGCCGACGCTGCGGATGGCCTGCCGCACAGCCGGTCGCTTGTGGCTGGAGAGATTGTCCATGATGACGACATCGCCTGGAGAGAGCGTGGGCACGAGACATTGTTCGACATAGTCGGTGAAGCTTTGCCCGTTGATTGGCTGATCGATTACACACGGCGCATCGATCCGGTCACAGCGCAGGGCTGCAAGGAACGTCATCGTGCGCCAATGACCATAAGGGACCTTGGCATGAAGCCGCCGTCCCTTAGGTGCCCAACCCCGCAGTGGGGCCATGTTGGTCTTGGCCCATGTTTCATCGATGAAGACCAGCCGGGCAGGATCAAGCCGCCCCTGATACTTCTTCCACTGTTCGCGCCGTCTTGCGACTTTCGGGCGAAGCTGTTCGGCGGGCAGCACGCTTTTTTTTGAAGCTCAATCCTTCGTCGTGGGCGAACGACCAGACCGTCCGATAATCAACATTGACCCCACGTTCGGCAAGCTCAGCCACAAGGCCGCGCAAGGTGAAGTCCGTTTTGGTCCGCTCCAGCAACCATTCCCGGTGCGCGCCGATCAGCTTGCGTGGCTTGTGACCACCCATTTGCCCCGGAGCAGCGCTACCCGTGTCACGCTGCCGCGCAAGCCAGTTCACCGCTGTACTGATCGCAATGCCAAAGCGCCGAGCCGCCGCATTGCGAGACAGGCCATCTCGTTCCACCGATAAAATCACGCGCTCTCGAAGATCAAGCGAATAAGGTCGTGCCATGCCTTGCTGGCCTCCAATCCCAGCACAAAGCTTGAATCACAAAAATATCCCGCTGGGAATCCCCTATCGATTCAACCAAAACTCATCCCGCTCTAGTTCCAGCGTCTGCATCGGCTGCGGTCGCACACTTGGCGAGATCGCCGAATGGGGGAGCGCGACCGCCAGCCGTCAGCATGAAATCGTCCGGCGATCTTCAGCCCGCATGGGAAGC
>NZ_JBEBKL010000112.1:0-2462 GCF_040079335.1 Sphingorhabdus sp. | reverse complement strand
TCGCCAGATTCGGTTGCCGATGTATCGAGCACAGGGGCAGTTGCCATTTTAGACTCCTCTTCTTTGTCGTGAAGAGTGCCATTGCTGACAATAATGTCAATCCCGTTTCGATAAGCAACTTAATCGGCTGTTAGCGCTTTCAGCCGGGCAGTTTGACCAGTCCGAAAAGTTTTTTGCCGCCGGAATCTTTGATCCGCCCCGCACTTCCTGATTTCATGACATTGCGACGGAACAGATAGACCCCGATGCGCAGAATGATCATCACAAAAACCGCTTGCCACATAACCGCCAGCAGATGCGGCCAAAGCGCCGTATCCTGCGCCGCGCGGGCGATCATTGCGAAGGGCGAAGTGAACGGAAATAGGCAAGCAAAAATCTCGATAGGCTCGCCCAGCTTTGTAACAGTGTACATGGCGAGAAAGAAGTTGATCAATTGCGCCATCGTCACCGGCATCGACAACGTTTGCACCTCGCGCACCGTCGCCGCCATTGCGCCTATTCCAAGGAATAATGATCCAAGGATGAGATAGGCCATTGTGAAATAGACCACGCCTAGCAGGCCAAATACAGGCCAACCGACAGCGGGCGTGGGCAGGCTAGGCAGCGCCGGTCCAGACAGGCTTGCAAGCCCGAAGCCGACAGTCGCCCAGACGGCGATGCCGACAAATGCCATGGCGAGCATGGCGAACAGCTTGCCGAGAAAGACGGCGTCCATCGGCACGGCTGCGGCCAGGATTTCGATGATCTTGTTCGCCTTTTCCTCGACCAGGTTGGAAAGTACCATGCCCGCAAGCAGCATGGTCAGCATGAACAGCAAAACTTGTGTTGCCTGCGCCGTTGCGAGGCGTTTGCGTTTTTCGTTCCCCGCGCTGCTTTGGACCAGTCGAGTTTCGACCATAGGCAAGTCCATCGAGTCTACGTTGCTGGCGAAGGCGCTGAGTATTGCGATCTCGCCCCGATAGTTTTCGATCGGTCCACTGGTGCCCGTCAAAACCGGCTTTTTCAGACTTCCGCTCAGCACCGCTGCCAACCCATTTTTCTTGTCTTCCAGCAACTTTTCGGGCGCTATTCCAGTCGCGGATTGCGCCAATTGCTTCAACTCGGGCAATCGCCTTTCGCCAACTTGTTCAGCCAATGTCGCGCGCGCCGCCAGTAATTGGCGGCTATCGTCGATCGACATGGCGACCCCGACAACAGGACGGTCTGCGTCGCGCGCAACCTGTCCGCCGAGCAAGCCTGCGGCACCGCCCACCAGCAGCGGGAACATCGGCCCCAAGAGGAAGAAGAAGAAGGCTTTAGAGAAGATGATCGCGGTGAAATCACGGCGGCCAATGACGAATGCGGCACGGATTGTTTCCATCATAGCAGGTCCTCCGGTGTGGGTGCATCCATCTCGGCTGCCGCATCCTCACCCGCAATTGCGACAAAGGCATCGTGCAGACCGGGGCGTTCGATCGAAAGCGATTTCACGCCAGCCTTGCCTTCAACCAACGCGGTCAGCAAAGGTTCAACACCACTGTCGGGCAGTGTGAAATGCCACCAATTGCCCTCATGCCGGGCGTCAGCAGGCAGCGCCTTGCGCCACGGGCCATCGGCAGTTTCGGTTTCGAGATGCACTTGCGGGCGCAGCCGGTCGCGCGCAGTCGACACCAGCCCGTCAAAACTGACCTTGCCCTTGGCGATGATCGCGATGCGTTCGCATAGCCGCTCGGCATGCGCGATGACGTGGGTTGAAAAGATGATCGTAACACCCCGGTCTGCTTGCGCGCGGATCATCCGCTCTAGCTTGGCTTGATTAAGCGCATCAAGGCCGGAGAAAGGTTCGTCGAGAACGATCAGTTTGGGATCGTGGACAATTGTGCCGAGCAGTTGCACGGTCTGCGCCATACCTTTTGAAAGCTGCCGGATCTGCCGGTCGGCGGCATAGCCCAGTCCTGCCTCCTCCATCAATTCGCGTCCGCGCTGCTCGGCAGCTTTCAACTGCATGCCCCGCAAGGCACCCATGAAGGCGATGGTGTCTGCCGCGCGCATTGACTGATACAGTCCGCGCTCCTCGGGAAGATACCCCACCAGCTTTGATTGGCTCAATGGCCGGTCTGAACCCAGCAGAATGCGGGTGCCTGCATCGGGGTCGATGATGCCGAGCAACATGCGCAGCGTGGTTGTTTTGCCGGCACCATTGGGCCCCAATATGCCGTAGATGCTCCCCTCGGGCACGTTAAGGTCGATGCCGTCGACCGCGCGGAAACCTTCGAACTGCTTGACAAGCCCGCGTGCCTCGATTGCATGCATAATAGTAATAAGCCCCAAAACCGATCCGATACCCGAATAGGGACAGCGCGTGAAAAGACACAAGACAAATTTGGTTAACGCTCTGAAGGATCGGGCAAAGGCGGAAGGTTTTGCCGATTGTCGAATAGCCCCCGGCCACCTTGCGCCAGCGGCTGGAGAGCGGCTGCGCC
>NZ_JBEBKL010000111.1:0-2471 GCF_040079335.1 Sphingorhabdus sp. | reverse complement strand
ATAGGCTGGGCTGGTGATCAGGTCGTGCGCCTTCAACAGGGCCTCAGTGCATTATTGGGACACAGATTCACGGTAGACCGCTGACGGGCAGCTAGCGACGACAAAGCCGACATTCAATGCTGCAAACCGATCTCCCAACACCGGTCATTCGTTCATCTCATTTTCCGAAATTCGGAATGGCTTGCCTCACGAACGTAGCGGTCATTCCAAGCCCTGAGCGAGCTTGTCGAAACCCGCCGTCCATTCATCCACAGCATGAAGCCATGCCTGCTGCCAGTGCCGACGAGGTTCACAGGCTTATCTAACGTTGATTTGACTCTCATCTCTTTTTATATCAGACAAATGATATAGAAAAGGCAAATGATCATGAAAAGCACGCAGCTAAGCTTAGCGTTTAGCCAACAGTCCGCCGGATTCAGGGGCGATCCATGTCCTAAGGTTTCTGCGCGGTTGGAGCGGGTTGCTCGCCTTCGCCGGATGGTGATTGACCGCCGCGAAGCGTTTCGCAGCGCTCTGGCTGAGGATTTCGGATCGCACCATCCTTGGTTGACCGACCTGATGGAAACCGGCCCGGTGCTGGGCCGCTGCAACTATTTTCTGGCGCACCTCCCGGAATGGCTCGCGGAGGACCGGATTGATCTGGGGCAAGAACATGGCACGTCGCACGGCGAAATTCTGCTGCTGCCCAAAGGCGTGATGGGCAATATTGCGCCGTGGAACTTCGCGATCGAATCTGCGCTGGTGATGTGCGTGGACATGCTGGCGGCGGGCAACCGCGTGATCATCAAGCCCTCCGAACTCGCCCCTGCGACGGCTCAAGCGGTGGCGGACGCAGTGGCGGCGCACTTCGCACCCGATCTGCTCACCGTTGTGCAGGGCGGGCCAGACCTGGCTCAGGAGTTCGCCGCGATGCCGTGGGATCATCTGACCTTTACCGGCAGTCCGCGCATTGGGCGGCTGGTTGCGCAGGCGGCGGCGCGCAACATGGTGCCGGTAACGTTGGAACTAGGCGGCAAGAACCCGGCGCTGTTCGCGCCTGATGGCGTGACCGAAGAATTGGTGCGGCTTTTCCTGTCTTTCCGTACGCTTAAATCAGGGCAGGTTTGCACTGCGCCTGATCATGTGCTGGTGCCGCGCGGGCAGATGGAAGAATGGATCAGGCTGACCCAAGCTGTCTGGCAGCAGGCTTACCCCACCTATGTCGGCAGTGATCAGTGCGTCGGCATCATCAATGCCGCACACTTTGCCCGCCTGTCGGGCTATGTCGAGGAAGCTCGCACACGCGGCGTCCGCATCGAAGGACTGAACGGTGACACGCCCAATCCAGACCGGCGGCATTTTCCGCTGACGCTGATCGTCGATCCACCTGCCGATCTTGGCTGCATGACTGATGAAGTGTTCGGGCCAGTCATCCCGGTTGTCCCCTATGACGATGTGGACAGCGCCTTTGCGCGGATCAACGTCGGGGAAACGCCGCTCGGGGCCTATATCGCGACGCACGATACGGCACAGGCCTCGCGCTTCGTTCGCGAAGTGCGGAGCGGCGGCGCGGCGGTCAATAACTTCGGGCTGCAAGGCGGGCACGTCGCGCTCCCGTTCGGCGGTCTGGGGAACTCCGGCCAAGGCTGCCATTCGGCCAAGCAGGGCTTCCTCAACTACAGCCACGCCAAATCGGTCTTCTGGGGATCGGCGGACAATATCGTCCACAAGGTGTTGGAGCCGCCGCTGTCCGAGCTGACTGGCATGGCCGCCGATGGCCAATACGCGGAGGGCTGACGATGCCGAAGATTGTCGATCATGACGAACGCCGCACACATATTGCCGCCGCCGTGCTGCGTGTCATCGCACGTGACGGCGTGAAGGGCGCTGACCTGCGCTCGGTCGCTAGAGAGGCGGAATGTTCAACTGGGGTGATCGCGCATTATGTAGGCGACAAGCAGGCGATGCTGCTGGGAGCATTGCGGGAGGCAATGAACCATGTCGCTCGCGCCATGTCCGATGTCGCCGCAGCGCAGCGCGGAATGGCACGGCTGATCGCCATGCTCGAGGCCGGGATGCCGCTTGATCCGGAACGTGCTGCCTCCTGCCGCATCTTCTATCACTTCGCCGCCGAAGGGATGAACGATCCCAAGCTCGCAGGAGAGCTCGCCAGTTATTATGACTGGTGGCGCCGCGAAGTGGGCGATGTGATCGAGGTTTTGCAGGCGGATGGACATTTCGCCGGGCAGGATCCGTCAGCGCTTTCCGAGACTATGGTCGGGCTAGCCGAAGGATTAGCAATCCAGGGCGTATTCGCGGCTGACCCGGCACAGACCGCGCGCCTGAGCGGGCGGTTGGCCGATGCCATTGCCCGCTTTGATGCGCCGCCTTCCCGCCTGGAGCAGATGGCATGAGCGCGCTCCAGTCTCTCGAGACCGCGATCCATGCCGCATGGCGCGAACGCACTCCGCAATCAGCCGTCTGGCACGAGC
>NZ_JBEBKL010000110.1:0-2505 GCF_040079335.1 Sphingorhabdus sp. | reverse complement strand
CCCCAACCCCTCCCCTGAAGGGGAGGGGCTTAATAAGGGCATGAAAGGCACCGGCCTTGCCCCCAACCGCATCGTGTTCAGCGAGAAATTCGCCTGCCCCGTTTCGGGCTTCACCATCGCCGAAATCGCACCGCGGCTGTTTTCGTTCAACGCTCCGCAAGGCGCGTGCCCCGATTGTGATGGCCTTGGCGAACGGCTCGAGTTTGACCCGCAGCTGGTCGTGCCAAACGAGGCGCTGACGCTGAAAAAAGGCGCGGTCGTCCCTTGGGCGAAATCGAACCCGCCTTCGCCTTATTACATGCAGGTGCTGACCAGCCTGGCCAAGGCCTATGACTTTAACCTCGATACGCCGTGGCAAGAGCTGCTGCCCGACCAGAAACTGATCATCCTCCACGGCACCGGCGGCTTGCCGGTCGAGTTGACGTTCAAGGACGGGCGCAAGGAATATACCGTGCGCAAAGCGTTTGAGGGCGTCATCGGCAACCTCAACCGCCGCTTGTTGCAAACCGACAGCGCGTGGATGCGGGAGGAATTGAACAAATATCAGACATCGCAACCCTGCGAAACATGCCACGGCGCGCGGCTGAAACCCGAAGCGCTCTCGGTCAAAATCGCGGGTGCAGACATCGCGGGGCCCACACGGATGAGCGTCGCCGACGCGCTGGCGTGGTTCAGCAGCGTTGACGAACATCTCACCTCCACACAGTCGCAAATCGCCAAGGCAATCCTGAAAGAAATCAACGAACGGCTGGGCTTCCTCAACAATGTCGGGCTGGATTATCTCAACCTAGACCGGACGTCAGGCACCCTGTCCGGCGGGGAGAGCCAGCGCATCCGCCTCGCCTCGCAAATCGGCAGTGGCCTGTCCGGTGTGCTCTATGTGCTCGACGAACCCAGCATCGGGCTGCACCAGAAAGACAATGACCGGCTGCTCGCCACGCTGCGCCGCTTGCGCGATTTGGGCAATACCGTGATCGTTGTCGAACATGACGAAGACGCGATCCGCACTGCCGACTGGGTGGTCGACCTAGGCCCCGGCGCGGGTGTGCATGGCGGCGAAGTGATGGCCGAAGGGCCGCTTGATGTCATCCTAAAGGCCAATTCGCTGACCGCCGATTACCTGAACGGCACGCGCGAAATCGCGGTTCCGAAAACACGGCGCAAGGGCAACAAAAAGAAACTCACCGTCCACAATGCGCGCGCGAATAACCTTAAGAACGTCACCGCGTCCATCCCGCTCGGCACATTCACCTGCATCACCGGCGTATCCGGATCAGGCAAGTCCAGCTTCACCATCGACACGCTCTACGCCGCCGCCGCGCGATCCTTAAACGGGGCACGCGTCATTGCAGGCGCACATGACAAAGTCACCGGCCTGGAACATTGCGACAAGGTGATCGACATCGACCAGTCGCCCATCGGCCGCACCCCGCGCAGCAACCCCGCGACCTATACCGGCGCATTCACCAACATCCGCGACTGGTTCGCAGGGCTCCCTGAGTCCGCTGCGCGCGGATATAAACCGGGGCGATTTTCGTTCAATGTAAAGGGCGGGCGCTGCGAAACTTGTAGCGGCGACGGCCTGATCAAAATCGAAATGCACTTCCTGCCCGACGTTTATGTGACGTGCGAGGAATGTAGCGGCAAGCGGTACAACCGCGAAACGTTGGAGGTGAAGTGGAAGGGGCTTTCGATCGCCGATGTGCTCGACATGACCATCGAAGATGCGGTGGAGGTGTTCAAAGCCGTCCCCCCGATCCGCGACAAAATGGCGATGCTGGTCGAGGTTGGGCTGGGCTATATCAAGGTCGGGCAACAAGCCACCACCCTCTCCGGCGGCGAGGCGCAACGCGTAAAGCTGGCCAAAGAACTGTCGCGTCGCTCCACCGGCCAGACGCTCTATATCCTCGACGAGCCCACCACCGGCCTGCATTTTGAGGATGTCCGCAAATTGCTGGAAGTGCTGCACCGGCTGGTCGAACAGGGCAATAGTGTGGTGGTGATCGAACATAATCTGGATGTGATCAAGACCGCGGACTGGGTGATCGACCTGGGGCCAGAGGGCGGGGTTAAAGGTGGCGAGATTGTGGCCGAGGGCACGCCGGAACAGGTAGCGAAGGAGCCGCGGAGCTATACGGGGCACTATTTAGCCCCGATGTTGGCGAAAGCCCACTAAATCCTCTCCCCTTAAGGGGAGAGGATACGAAGGCTTAGCGCGTGCGCTTAGCCGTAGTTGGAGAGGGGTTCCGTCCCATCGGTCGCGCACAACATCAAACGCCCGCCACCCCGAAACCGAGTGCAATTGGTTTCACGCAAAGACGCAAAGATAAAATAAGACCGCGAAGGGGTTGCGCAAACCGCGCGCGCAGCGCCTTCAAAATCTCGACGTCCAAATTTACACCTATAGATCAATTTCAAAGGCCATTCGGGCCGACACCATCTCTTCGCGTTCCTTCGCCCCTTCGCGATCTTCGCGTGAAATTTCTAATCTCCTCCCCTTCATCG
>NZ_JBEBKL010000109.1:0-2525 GCF_040079335.1 Sphingorhabdus sp. | reverse complement strand
CTGGTGTGCCGGATCTCCATCGCGTCATAGAGGCTGACATCGTGCAGCCAAGCGACGGCAATGTTCGCCCGAATGGGGTCGATCCCAAGCGCTGCAAAGGCCTTTTCCCGCAGATCCTGCGTGAGTTTGTTCTGGCCCGACAGGACACGGCTGACATAGGAACGTGACCGCCCCAATGGCCCAACCAGGAAGGTGATGGGTCGCGCTTGTCTATGTAGCTCACTGTTGATCAAAGTACGATAGCCATGCTCTTCCCAGCAACAATCGAACTTGTTCCGATCGTCTACCATGAAATCGAAAACAGGTATTGCTGCTGCGTCCGACGGGCTTGTGTCGGCGGCTTGGTGCAGGTTTCTGGATCCAATCGATGGCATCGTCAGGGGCCTCCCCGATTATTACTATGTTTTAACATAGTTTCGAGAGTCAAGAGGCAAACGCTCGAAAGTCGTTTCAGTATAGATCGTTATTGACGGCGATATGGAGCAAATAGGCGATCATTGTTCGGTCAAATACGCGGATATTGGCGATTGCCGAGAGCCGGGCCTTTAACTCTTCATAGTGTGGGCTCCACGATGCGTGCATATTCAGATAGATGCGCACATCGCCTTCAAGCTGCGTTGTGCGCATGAAAGCGTCAAAGTCATCACCGTCAAACTGACCGGCGGTCATGCAGGCGCAGCATGTTTCGACTGCGCTCCGCAGCGTCGAAAAACGGCAGCTTTTCTTGGTCTGAGCCGCGATCGCGTCAGCTGCGATGTCGATAAAGTCCTGACTTACCAGGAACCGAAATGCCTTGTTCTTTCGATTGGCCACCCTTGCCTCCCCGGAATGTTTCGAGCCCTTCTTGCCGTTTGCCACGGCCGAAGACCAGCCTCCGAATCACCCTGGCCTACCTGACATGTCTCGCATGCGCACCAATGCACAACAGCTGTCGCGCAAATCTGCAATTGGTTTTGCGCAAGTTGAAATATAACGCACAATTACTGCAATAAACAGTGCGTGGATACGCACGCTCGTCCTCGATTCCGTGCACCATACGACCGAATCACTTAAACGCACTGGACGAAATCTCTACCTGGTTGCGCGCGCACCGTAGATTCTGCTCCTTCTTGAAGTCGTAATCATCACGACAACTCGATTGAAGAGAGGAATGGAAATGCGGACAAAGTTAAAAACAATCGGCCACAAACTGGCCCAGACCGGTCTCGTGCTAGCGACTGTGTCTGTTTTGGGTGCCGGAACAGCAATCGCCGGTGCCGATACCACCTTCAACTCGGCACTGACGAGCTTCACCGGTTTCCTTGAAGGGTCCGGTGGCCGGATCATCACCGTCTTGTCGCTCGCGGGCGGCATTGTCGGCCTTGCATCCGGGCGGTTCAGCCTTGGCCAGGTCGCAATCCCTGTCGGCGTCGGTGTTGGTGCCGGCACCGGCGTTCCGATCGTCACCGCCGCAGTCACTGCGACGGTCTGAATGGTTTCCGGGTCCGGACCGCGAGTGGTTCGGGCGCGGTGACAGGCTGAGGGTGGCGCTGGTCATGAATCGATACACAATCCCCGCACATCTCGATGATCCGGAACTGATCGGATTTTGGACGCTCGACGAGTTTCTGGCGATGATCATTCCTTTCACCTGGGGCGTGCTGACGCAACACATCATCATAGGACTAATCATAGCCTGTGCGTGCTGGTGGTTCTTACGCAAATTGAAAGCCGGTCGTGCTGTGTCGTGGATCATTCATACCGCTTATTGGTACCTTCCGGGGTCCTTCATGCGGCTCAAGGCAACGCCACCCTCTCACCTTCGATTGATGGCAGGCTGAGATGGACCTCGGACTATCCCATGCGCAATCGCAGCGCCTCTTGAAGCAACGCAATTTGCTCGCGGTGGTCGGCGTCCTGCTCTTCGCCCTCACCATCGTGTTGACCTTGCTGGCTGCGAGCCGCGACCGCGAAGTTGTATTGCAGCCGATCCTCGCCAAACCCCTGACCCTGAGCTCTTCAGGCGTGCCGCACGACTATCTCGAAATGGTCACGCGTGATGCTGCCTTGCTGACGCTGAATCGGTCGCCGTCCAATTTGCAATATTGGATGGATTCGATCCTTTCGATCACGGATCCGCGCACGCACGGTAAAATGCGTGCCGAACTGATGAAAGTGGTGGGCGAGCAAAATGGCTCGAGCGTCTCGCAATATTTCACGATCGAGAAGCTGACCGTCGATCCCGAAACGCTCACCAGCGAAGTCAACGGTATCATGCATACCGTTGTTGGATCGAAGGAAGTGACGGCCGAAGCCCGCACCTTCCGCTTCGTCTGGACCTACACGGGGGTGTCCCTGAAGCTCGCTGCCTTTGGTGCCATCAAGAAAAAGGACGAGAAAGGGGAGGGCGCATGATAACCCAAATTGCCTGGGGGATTGTGGGTGCGGGCGCCGTGCTTATGTCTCGGCCCTTGTCTTACTGCGGGCGTCCGGTGGGATGCATCATGGTCGGACTGGGACTGGTGCTGTCGGCCAACCCGGCTCTG
>NZ_JBEBKL010000108.1:0-2556 GCF_040079335.1 Sphingorhabdus sp. | reverse complement strand
GATCCTGCCGATCCGCGGCAAGATCCTCAACGTCGCCAGCGCCACCGCCGACAAGATCCGCGCCAACAGCGAGATCGCCGACCTTGGCCTGGCGCTGGGTTGCGGCTTCCGCAAGGACTGCAACACCGACAATTTGCGGTACGACCGGATCATCATCATGACCGACGCCGATGTCGACGGGGCCCATATCGCGACCCTGCTGATGACGTTCTTCTTCCAGGAAATGCCCGAGGTGGTCCGCCGCGGCCACCTCTACCTCGCCCAGCCGCCGCTCTACCGTCTGACGGCGGGCAAAGAGAGCGCCTATGCCCGCGACGATGCCCACCGGGCCGAACTGGAAGCCACCCAGTTCAAGGGTAAGAATGTCGACGTTGGCCGGTTCAAGGGCCTGGGCGAAATGAATCCCCAGCAACTGCGCGAAACCACGATGGACCCGGCCAAGCGCAGCCTGGTGCGGATCACCCTGCCCCCCGAATACGAAGGCCGCGCGGCGGTGAAGGAACTGGTCGACAAGCTGATGGGCCGCGATCCTGCCCAGCGCTTCATGTTCATCCAGAACCGCGCGGGGGAATTGGATCCTGAGATGATTGATGCTTGATCAGAACGCAAAATAGTCCATTGTTTCATGCGTCATGCGCGGAAAAAACCTTGTCATAGGGCTGATGTTATCAGGTGCCCTTGCAACTTCCAGTATGCCTGCATGGGGGCAGAGCAAGATTGCCAGCCCACAGCTCACTCCCCTCATGCTTATCCCTGAATCCAGGATACCCGAGGGCAAGGTTGTTGAGATTGAATACGGCGTTGCGGTTTTCTCTGGAAAGGTAGTGGCATCCGAAGCTGCTGTCGCGGAATCAGGTTCGGTTGAAATTGCCGGAATCGTCATGCAATTTGGAAGTGAAACACCTCTCCGCAAAGGGACTCTGCCCATTGACGATCCAAGAGCGCCGTCAGGCGCGGTGCTGTATTGCTCCGAGCCTCGCGCTACGACCAAGCAGGAGCGAAAGCCAGTTGGTTCTGTCAACAAAACCCTCCGTTTCGACGATGCGGTCCGCATCTGCCTCGTCGACAAGGACGCGGACCAGAAATTCGATAGCGGGTTCATTTGGGGGGCCAAATGGGAACAGGATCAGAGTGCCAGTTCAGTTTCGCCAATTGCCTACCAGGCCAAACAAAATCTGAGTTTTCCGGACGCGGGAAATTCGGAATTGTCTATTACAAGGAAGCACCGGCAAGCGATTCCGAATTAATGCCGATGACGGACATGCTCGATGGCAAAATCCACATGACCGACTTGAACATCGGCGCGGGCCAGCCTGGTACCTGGACCCACCGGCGGACAAGTGTCACACCCGGAGTGCTTCCAAAACGACTGGAATACGGTGACGGGGTGGTGACAGTGCTTGCGATGGACACGCGAAACCATCACCTTTTTATCCGGATCGACCGTCAGATGTCGCCAACCCCGATCGGCTTCAATGTCATTGTCGGCTTCAACACGACCATTGGTGCGTACTATTATTCGTCGTTGCCTAACTACAGGCTTGTCTATTGATGAAGCGCCTGGCCCTCGACGGGCCTAGCCTCCCAAATCCGCATCACCGGCGGCGCATCGCTCATTGCGGAAAGCTCCCGCACAAACTCTCCCGATTCCGGCACCGCGAAGTGGGTCTTGACCGCCGCCATATCGGCCCATTCCTCGACGAAGACGATGCGATTCTCATTTTCGGCATCGAGGTGGCAATTGTGCGCAAAGCAGCCCGGTTCGGCGCGTGAGCGCTGGGAGTGGCGGGTACCCAGTGCCAGCGCCTCAGCGCGGCGTTCCGGGCGGACGATAATGTGGCCGGTGATCAGGATCATCCCCCCAGCCTAGCCGCGATGGCGGCAAGGGCAAGCGCGCCTTGACTTGCCGCCATGTTACCTTATCACATGACGCTTCAGAGGAGGCCCAAGCCCATGAAGCGCCTGTCTTTTGCCCTCACCGCATCGCTAACCGCCCTTGCCGCTCCCGCGCTGGCCGAACCGGGGATCGACATCACGATCTATTCCGACAACCAGGCGCTGGTGCAGGATACCCGCACGATCACTTTCACTGGCGATCGGCAGAAGGTGGAATTCAAGAACGTCTCCGCCCAGATCCGTCCCGAAACCGCGACCCTGGCCGCGAAAGACCTGGCCGTGATCGAGCAGAATTTCGATTACGATCTGCTCTCCCCCGCCAAGATCATGGAAAACGCGGTGGGGCAGACCATCACGCTGGTCCGCACCAACCCGGCAACCGGCTCGGAAACGCGCGAGCAAGCGGTGGTGCTGGCGGCCAACGGCGGCGTGGTACTGCAGATCGGGAGCCGGATCGAGGTGCTGCGCGACGATGGCCTGCCGGTGCGGGTGATATTCGACAAGGTGCCACCCAACATGCGGGCCGATCCGACGCTGTCGATCACGGTTGAGGCCGGGGCAGGAACGCGCGAAGCCTCGCTGCGGTACCTGACACCAGGTCTCGGCTGGCGGGCGGACTATGTTGCGCTGTTCGATGAAAAGCAGGGCACGATCGATGTC
>NZ_JBEBKL010000107.1:0-2594 GCF_040079335.1 Sphingorhabdus sp. | reverse complement strand
CGAAACCGGAAATAGACACCCCCGTGTGGCGGGCTGTGCCCGCTGGCCCGCGCCAGGGCATCGATTCCGGTTTTCCCTCCCCCTCCCATCCTCGCCGGAGGGCAGGCCGCATGTCGCATGTCGAATGCGGCTTTGCTGGGAAGGAGTTGGGATCATGGATGATGTGCTGTTGCAATATCGGGCCTGCGGAGCCGAAACGCGCGAGGACTATTTGCGAGAAGTGGCGAATGAGAACGGCTTGCGCTTCGAGTGCGTGAAGCGGCTTGCCGACCGTTTGGGCGAGCGTGAAGATTTTAGGCTGTTACGTCACATCTGCGAGGAACGCGCCGGAGGCTTGCAATGACCCGTGTTGCGGTTGAGGGCCGCGAACGCGCCGCGCAGATTGCCCGCCTCAATGATCGGGCGCGGCAGGCGATGGGGTTGGCCTGTGTTGCAGTGGCGACCGAGGGCTTTCGGGCCTTGCCGGTCGCGGATCAATCGCGGGTTCGCGAATTGGTCGAGACGTTTGATGCGTTCACGGCTGACAACGATCCCAATGGCGAGCGCGACTTTGGCGCGATCTATCAGGATTGCGATGGGCGCTGGACGACCACGCGACCGACCAAGCCCGTTGAGACCATATTCTGGAAGATCGATGCCTATGATCGCGACTTGTGTTTTGGCAGCGAAGACCCGGCCAATCCAGCGGTCACGCGCCGGGTGCTCACGATCATGCTTGCCAGTGAATATTGAGGCAGGGCGTAGCCATGGCCAAGCGCAAAGTTGCTGTGCGCCTTGAAGGCGCCGATCCGGCCCAGATCATCATGCCCGGTGTCAGGCCGGTCAGCCTTGGCGAGCGGTTGAACTGGCAGGCACAGCTGCCGATGCAACCGCGCCGCGCGCAGAAGCCGCTCGATATCGGCTTCTGGGACCCGATGCGGGATCAGTTGGAGATGTTTTGAATCGGGAAGTTTGGCGCGGCGGCTTTTCACCACCGCGCCGGATTGCGAAGCGTTATGGATATTTATGGGTCGATTTGCGGATATTGTTGCATTTATGGATATTTATGGGTATGAATGTGGATATGCTCATCAATACCGCCCTGCTGGTTATCACCCCGCAAATGCTCTCTTTGATCGCCGAGATCGACGAGTTCAAAGGCGCTTGGCGCGCATTGGGGACGCTTGCGCCAGATCGGCTGTCGGCCTTGCGGCGCGTGGCGACGATTGAGAGCATTGGCTCTTCGACACGAATTGAGGGGAGCAAGCTGTCTGACAGTGATGTTGAGCGGCTGCTGTCCAACATCGAAGTCCGTCACTTCGATACCCGCGATGAGCAGGAAGTCGCGGGTTACGCCGAAGTGATGGAAACCGTATTTGCGTCGTTCGACGCGATTGCGCCGACCGAGAATCATATCAAGCAGCTGCACCGCGATTTGTTGGCGCACAGCAGCAAGGACGCACGGCATCGCGGTAGCTACAAGACAAACACCAATCATGTCAGTGCCTTCGATGCTGATGGCAAAGAAATTGGCGTCGTGTTCGAGACGGCTACGCCGTTCGACACGCCGCGATTGATGGCGGAGCTGGTCGCATGGGTGAATGAAACGCTGGACGGCAAGCAACTTCACCCGCTTCTCGTCACCGCGATCTTCATCGTTGTCTTTCTCGAAATCCATCCCTTTCAGGATGGCAATGGCCGCTTGTCGCGGGTGCTGACCACCTTGCTCCTGCTGCGCAGTGGCTATGCCTATGTGCCGTATTCCTCGCTCGAAAGTGTGATCGAGGCGAGCAAGGAAGGCTATTATCTCGGGCTGCGCCGAACGCAGGGCACAATCCGCAGCGACGCGCCCGCATGGGAGCCGTGGATCATCTATTTCCTTCAATCACTCCGGCAGCAAAAGGCGCGCCTGGAGGCGAAGATTGCGCGCGAGCGGTTAATGGTCGAGCGTATGCCCGAACTCTCGGTGCAGATACTTGACCTTGCAAAAGCGCATGGGCGCATCACCAATGGTCAGGTGGTTGATGTAACTGGCGCAAACCGCAACACGGTGAAGAAGCATTTGCAGATGCTAGTCTTAGCCAATCACCTTGTCCAGCATGGCAGCGGCAAGGCGACATGGTATAGCCGCGTCTGACGACATGAATCTCCCGACGATAGCGTGAATTCAAATTCGACCGGATGGTCTCCAGAACGCTGGGTCTGCCCTCTATTGACGGACGTTTGGCCGCTTTGCGCCGCCCTTGTGCGCGCAAGCAAAAAACCGGCGTGCACGCCTACGGTTTCCATAAATGGAGCCTCCGTTTTTTGGCTTGCGCGCGGGCGGCGCGCGGCCCTGTCATGTCCGTCAGGGCAGGCCCTGACACAATCAGGAGAAAGACCATGCAGAATATCGCAGAATTTCACATCATCGGGCGCATCGGCAAGATCGACGCCGCCAAGGAAGTCACACACATCTCGGTTGCCGCCAACTACAACCGCCGTGATGGTGACGAATGGAAGACCCACCCGCACTGGAACCGCGTCACCATTTTTGGCAAGCTGCGCGACCGTCTCGCCAAAGCCGACACCGGCGATCTTGTCCGCGTTACCGGACGCGTACGCCAGTCGAGCTA
>NZ_JBEBKL010000106.1:0-2756 GCF_040079335.1 Sphingorhabdus sp. | reverse complement strand
GCGGACCGCTCTTCATTGTCTTTGCAAGCCTGTCGATGCCCCGCGAAGCGCTCTCGCGTTTGATCGCCGATACCACGAGGGCAGGGGGCGTGGTCGTTTTTCGCGGCTTTCCAGGCAACGATGCCAAAGCCTTTGTGAAAGGAATGCAGTCCGTCTTGAGCGGACCTGAGCAACAGGCACAAATTGCCATCGATCCGCGATTGTTTCGCGCCTTCAAAGTATCGGCGGCACCGACCTTTGTTGCTGTTTCGTCCGATTTCGAGCTGTGCGCCGGGTTGAACTGTACATCGGTCGTGCCGGCGCATGACCGCATGATTGGCAATGTCACGCTTGAATATGCTCTCGAATCCTTCGTCGATGGCCGCGGGCCCGGTGCGTCGATTGCCGGAGTCGCGCTTGCCCGATATCGAAAGCAAGATTGATGAGGTTCGGTGCGCTCGTCTGGACGGCAATCCTGCTTGCCCTGGTTCCTGGCCAGCCTCTTTGGTCGCAAAGCCCAATCTATATTCCGCCGCCGATCGATCCGGTGGAGCCTGTTATCATGGAGCCGGATGTGGAACCCGGTTTGCCCCCACCTGGTAATCCACCTCCGCCAGCGACGGCCGTCCCGATGACAAATGCCGAAGCCAAAGCGGAGGCAAAGGCGATCGGCTCACAATTGCGCCAAGACTATAAAGACATGCCGCTCGAACCGGGCGCGGCGGGACAGGTCCCTTTTTATCAGGACGGCTTGCCCTCCCAGACAAGCTATTATGACGATCCCGATGCCATGTCGGGCGATGGCTTCGTCGCGAGCCTGTCGAACGAGGCCTACCAAACCGCCAACAATCCCAACCGCCCGGTGGTACCGGTCGCCCCTACAGACATAGCTCGCGCTGTCGCGATAGAGGATGCACCACAGGACTATCTCGACGGGGAAAATTTGGGGTCGGGGACGGGCAGCTGTGTGCCTTTGCCGCCAGGTGGTGGCGGAACAAACTATGCCGAATGGACATGTAACATCGGTTCGGCGGTGATCGATCAACCGCAGTCTTGTCGGCGTAGCCTGACTGTCGAGGAGTGGAACGGGACCGCCTATCAATATCTGTGCGCCTATGGTGGCGGATTTGACAATTGCGGCTCGCTTGCAGGAAATTCGCAGTGCCGCCGCACCCAGAGTTTCCCGATCCCAGATTTTGGCATCACAATCGATTATTATGATTGTGCGGCGCCGGTCAGCGATCCCAATGTCTATCTTTATGGCACCACGATCCTACCCCCGCCGCCTGGGGCCTTTGAGGTCTCAGACAACGTCTATCGATGCAACAATGAAGGGCTGACGGCCGCATTCAACGTCGATCCGGTCTTTGGTTTCATTAACGGCTATGAAACGGGACTCCAGTCTTGCGCGCCAATGGCGGCAAGTACGACCTGCACCAGATCGTCACCGGCAGCAGCCGGCGTACCCGAACGCACGCTGTGCAAAACGGTCGAGTTTGTCGGCGACCCATTTATCGGCGGCTATCTGATATGTACCGAATTTGCTGCGCCCGAAGAGATCTTTCAATGCTCTTCAGCCATAGCAAGAGCGGCCGCGGAACGCAGCAGCTCGAAATGGTTCACCGAAAACTGGACCGAGCCGCCCTGCAATATTGATCCCGCGCAGTGCACTTTTGCGAGCGAGCAATGCACGGCCGGCGTCAACGAAACGCGGATTGTAAACGGCATCGCAATCACGCGGGGCTGCTGGGAATATTCCAAAATCTATCAATGCCAGTCGATCGTGGGTGGCGGCAACGACTGCACCGCGCTGGAATCCAACTCGTCTTGCGTGCTCGACCGCGAAATCTGCCTCGATGATCCTGCAGCAGGTCCGTGCCAGGTTGCCGAGCGGGTCTATCGCTGCCCGATCCCTGGAACGACGCCCGAGCCGGCGCAGTATATCTGCGGCGACGATGTCTATTGCATAAACGGCGATTGCGAACCGATCGAACGTGAAGCCTCAACCGAATTCAAGGACGCGGTGGTTGCCTTAAATGCGTTGGGTCAGGCCAATTCCGAGTTTGATGAAAATACGCACACGCTCTTTCGCGGCACGCGCGAAACCTGCCACAAAAAGGTGTTTGGTTTGAGCAACTGCTGCTCAGGCAAAGGGGTTCCCTTGCTCACGCCGTTTCTCTGCAATGCGGCCGAACGCCAGCTCGACGAGAAGGACGACAAGGGTCTCTGCCACAAAGTTGGCACCTATTGCTCCGATCGGGTGCTCGGCATCTGCGTGACCCGTAAGGATGCTTATTGCTGCTTCCAGTCCAAGATCAGCCGGATCTTACAGGAACAGGGACGGCCGCAAATCGGGAAGCCCTGGGGGCCGCCCAAGACCGAAAGCTGCCAGGGCTTCACCATCTACGAGTTCCAGCAACTCGACCTGTCAGCGATGGATTTCAGCGAGGTCTATGCCGAGTTTCAGGATGCAGCGCGGCTCCCGGACGAAGCCGCAGCCCTTACAGACATCCAGGCCAAAATCGAAGCCTATTACGCCAACCATGGAGGCAGGAACTGAGCGTGACAGACAAAAACTTCATTACTTTGGGTCGTCACGGTTTGGTCCCCGATATGTCGGTGATCGAGTTTCTCGTCGGCATGGCGCTGTGTCGCTGCGGCCCATCCTCTTCGACGGTGATCGCCCGCGAAGTGTCCGGTTGGCTTGATTGCAAACTTCGGGTTGCTGAACTTCGTCCGACATTGGCCTCGGTCACGGCGCGCGGATGGGTTCGCGC
>NZ_JBEBKL010000105.1:0-2767 GCF_040079335.1 Sphingorhabdus sp. | reverse complement strand
GGAATCCACCGCACGGATATTGGACATTGCCAAAGAGGCAGGAATGTCACCAATAACGCTCGCGACCGCATGGTCCAAACAACACGACTTCGTCGCCTCGACCATTGTCGGCGTCAGCACGGCTGAGCAGTGCGCCGAGATTTTCGCGGCGAATGATCTGGTGTTATCTGCTGAGGTGATGAAAGCGATCCATAAGGTGACGAAGGAAATTCAGTACCCGATGGGGTAGGGATCAGGGCTTCGATCCGACTACACCCGTAGCACAACCGAAAAAATATTTGCGGAACTCGGCCTTCAACCCTTGGCGTCGCAACATTTCGGCAAAGTCGGATGCATCGCCGAAGTTGGTGCTATATTGCCCTATCATCGAAAAATCCTTTGCCCCGCGAAGGAACAGCCGCTCGACCAGCGGCAACACCGCTTTGAGGTGGAACAGGTAAAGCGGACGTAGCCACCAGCCCTTGGGGTCCGACGCCTCGATGAAGGAGAATTTTCCGCCGCTTCGCAGGGTATTTGCGACCAACTGCGCGAGCTGTTCGTGTTGGGTAGGATTGAAGGTTTTCAATCCAAAATTGGAAATGATGAAATCGGCACTCCCGGTTGCCAGCTTGCTGGTCAGCACATCATCCTCGACAAAATCAATCTTGTGCGCGCGCATCTGATGCAGTCTATCCATGGCGTGCCGGTGCATCCCGCTGGAAATGTCGACTGCGATGATCCTGTCGATATTCGCATATTGTTCAATAAGGTGCGGCCACGCCTCTCCAGTGCCCGCCATTAAGTCGTAGCCACTGAACCGACCTGTCGATTCAAGGTCTAGGGCAGCGACACATTGTTTCCGCCATCTTTCGGTAAAGCCCATCGAGCAGACGTAACTGAATGCGATGTATTTTCCCGAGCACCGATCAAAAACGCCTTTGACATATGCCGGATCGTAAATGTCTGGCTGCGGCATTATTCGGCCGCCAACAGCTGCTCGGCCCCGCCAAGATCAACCGAAACCAGCCGCGAAACACCCTGTTCCACCATCGTCACGCCGAACAGGCGGTGCATGCGGCTCATAGTGACGGCGTTGTGGGTTACGATCAGGTAGCGGGTTTCGGTTTCTTTGGTCATCGCGTCGAGTAGGTCGCAGAAACGTTCGATGTTGGCATCGTCCAACGGCGCATCGACTTCGTCGAGGACACAGATCGGCGCGGGGTTGGTCAGGAACAGGCCAAAGATTAACGCGACTGCCGTCAACGCCTGTTCACCGCCCGAAAGCAAGGTCAGCGATTGCAGCTTTTTGCCCGGTGGTTGCGCGAAAATCTCAAGGCCTGCCTCCAACGGATCGTCGCTGTCGATCAACGCCAGATGCGCTTGCCCGCCGTTAAAGAGCGTCGCAAACAAGCGGCGGAAATGTTGGTCGACCGTCTCAAACGCCGCGAGCAAGCGCGTGCGGCCTTCGCGGTTCAGGCTGCCGATGGAACCGCGCAGCCGGTTAATGGCCAACGTCAACTCTTCGCTTTCGGCTTGGCCCTTAGCGACTTGCTCTTCCAATTCGGTCAGCTCATCCGCCGCGATCAGATTGACCGGACCGATACGCTCGCGGTCCATTTGCAACCGCTCCAACCGCGCAGATTCGGACGATGCTTCGCTCAGCTCTTCGTCGGCAAAGCCGTGTTTTTCGGGCAACAAAGGCGGCGGACATTCAAAGCGTTCGCCAGAAATCGCGGCCATTTCGCGGCGGCGCGCATCTTGGTTTTCGGCGCGGGCTTCGGCGCCTGCGCGTTGTTCGCGAGCGGAGGAGACAGCTTCGGCGGCGGCGGCGAGTTCGCCTTCGAGTGCGCGCAAAGCCTCTTCGCGGTAGCGTTCGGCAACTTGCAGTTCGGCCAGCTTATCCGCCAATGTGGCTTTGTCATTTTCAAGCCGAGTCAGTTCTGCCGCCAAGATGTCAGGCCGCCCCGCCATCGCCTCCAACTCACCGACAATTTCCACGCGGCGTTTATTCATTTCGGCGATCCGCCGTTCAGCCTCGCCCGACCGATCCTGCCAGCCGCGAATTTCGGCCTGCGCCACAGCGCGCCGTTCGCGTTGCTGATTGGCAGCTTGGTCGAGCGAAGCCAGATCGGCCTGTGCGCGCAGATGCAATTGCCGCGCTGCTTCGCTTTGCGCGCTGAGTTTTTCGACGAGCACATCATGTGCTCCGTTATCGGGCAGTGCGGAGTGTGCAGCCTCAGCTTCGGCCAAATCCGCTTGCGCTGCTTTGCTCTCTGCATCAGCCGCACCCATGCGGTCGGCCAGAGCCTCGCTTGCATTGCGGCGGCGGGTCAGCGCGTCCTCTGCGCGATCAGCATCGCGCAAGGCCTGGCGAAGTTCGGTCTCGGTGGATTGGGCGGCGGTCTGGGCATCGCGCAGTGTTGATTGCGCAGCGGCAATCGCCTCGTTAATTTCTGCCAGCGTTGCTTCCTTCACCGAGACATCAGCCTCCGCCTTTGGCAGCGCCGCATCGAGCGCCGCCAGCCGATTGGCGCGGACAAGCTGTTCAGCGGCGGTCGCGCCATCGTCCTCGGCGATGAAACCATCCCAACGGCGGAGCTTACCGTCGCGGGTGACGAGGCGTTCGCCAATGGCAAGATCGCGCCTGTCATCGGTTTCCGCAAAGACGGTCATCGCAAGACGTGCGGCCAGTTCAGCAGGTGCTTCGACGAACGCCGACAGCCGGTCCGGCCCTTCCCCTTTGGAAAGCGCGCCAGTCCAACGCCTTCCGGCATCCCCACCAACCGCC
>NZ_JBEBKL010000104.1:0-2843 GCF_040079335.1 Sphingorhabdus sp. | reverse complement strand
GGCGGAGGCGAGCGGCTGCGCCACTGGCCTGTCCCGGTTTGCCGAGTACCGACCCGATATCGTAATTGTGGACATCAAAATGCGCGATGGGAGCGGTTTCGATTTCGTCGAGCGACTGAAACCAGGTCGATGTCCAGTTGTGATTTTTGCGACGGCCTTCGACAGTTTTGCCGCTCGCGCTTTCGAAACGGGTGTAGTTGATTACGTCCTCAAGCCCATAGAGATACCGCGGCTGCGCGCAGCCCTTCATAGAGCGCGGCGGCGGCTCAGTGACAATGCAGCGGCCGACACCATCGTCGAACTGAAGGCAGTCATTGAGAACTTGCGACGATCGATCCCAGGTCAGGAAAAGCCGTTAGAACGCGAGGTGTGGGTCCGAGGAACGCATGGTGCAATGACTCGCGTGAATCTTATCGATATTCAGCTCGTTACAAGCGAGGACGACTATATTCGGTTGCATCTCTCTGAACGGTCATTTCTGATCCGACTATCTATCAAGGCTTTTGCCGACCAGGTGCCAGAGGGCGAATTTATCCGCGTTCATCGCACCGCTTTGGTGCGGCGTTCAGAAATCGTCGGTGTGACCCGGTCGGATGGAAGCTTGCACGCTGTGCTAACGGATGGTCGCTTGGTCCAAACGGGACGCGTTTACGCGCGTGCCTTGACCGCCTTAACAAAGGGCGCGCGGCTCGATTGAAATCTCGGCCGGCTCATTACGAACGTTCACCAGGCTTTAATCGACGTTCGCGTCTACGTTGGTGCGCTTGCCCGACATTTACGCACACTCATCCACGGCACCGTTGCTCATCCTAGAAGGGCGTGCTGCCTGCACCCGACAATCGGCCATCGGCGTGTCAGCCGAGTGCTACAGGGAGCATATATCATGACCAAAACCACATTCCACTACCGCCTGTGCTGCAGTTCAATTGTGGCGCTTGCCGCGACACTTGCTCAGCCGGCAGCGGCGCAAATGACGCCTGACCTTGCACCGACTGATTCCGCACCGGCAAGTGCCTCACCTGCTGCCGATGCTGGCGAAGAAATTATTGTGACTGGGTCGAGAATTGCGCGTGCCAACATTGATAACAGCACCCCTACATTAGTGGTCGATTCGACTTTGCTAGATCGTCAAGGATTCGTAAACATTGCCGATATTGCGACCTCGCTACCGCAATTTGCTCCAGCCTTTGGTGGCGGTCGCACAACATCCTCCTTCTCGGGGTCGGCGGTATCGGGGCTCAACACGACTAACCTTCGGAACCTTGCGCCAATCCGCAGCGTGGTGCTGATTAACGGACGACGCGTTCCTGGTGGGACCCCGCTGAGCACTGCAGTCGACTTCAACACCCTGCCGACCGCCAATATTGAGCGGATTGAGGTTATCACTGGAGGTGCTTCGGCCGTCTACGGTGCCGACGCCGTCGCTGGCGTGGTCAACATCATTACCAAGCGTCGTTTCGAAGGATTTCAGGCCGGTATCAGCTATGGCATCGCAGAGCGCAGCTACAATAAAAACCCTGGCGGGTTTCTGATGTTCGGGACGAAGCTGAACGACCGAGGCCATGCATTATTCACGGCGCAATACGCCTATGAGGGCCTCGTATCGTGTGCGGATGCCTACATCTGCGACACTGACATACGCTACAACAATCCCGCTGAAGGACCGGTCCGCGCCCCTGGTACCGGCATAACCGGCGTACCGCCTTTTTCCGGCGTGGTGCCGGGTGCGCGGTTTTTCATTGGTGCAGGTGCAACTGCGACCAACCTGACACGCAACCTGCAGACCGGTCAACTTCAGACCTTCAACATCGCCCGCGACGGCTACAATCGCAATCCAGAACGCACGCTTGCAATTCCGACCCGACGACTGATGTTCGCTGGCGAAGCTGAGTACGAGCTGAGCGATGCTGTGACTGCTTTTGCCGAATTCAATTATGGCAGCTCGTCGACCGATGGTCCGATCGAAGCGGCGCCGTTCCAGTCGTCGACCAACTTTTTTGGCGGGCAGCCCGGGGTGCCGGGGGTCGCAGTAACGATCCCTGTCAACAATCCTTTTTTCATCGCTGCCACGACACCCGCGCAACGAGCGCTATTGACGCCAGCCCAGATTGCGAACGGGATCGATTGGTCGCAGCGCTTTTCAGAGTTCGGGAAGCGTGGAGCAACCAATGAACGGAACACTGTTCGCGCCGTTGCCGGATTGAAAGGCGATTTCGCTCTTGGCGCCTCAAATTGGAACTGGGAGGCTTCCTACGTCTACGGTCGCACCGAGCTGCATAGTAATACTGACGGGCTTGTTGGCACGGATCGGCTCTATTATGGACTGCGGGTCGAGGCAGATCCAGCAAATCCAGGCGGTTTCCGGTGCGTTGACCCCGGTGCGCGGGCTCAGGGCTGTGTTCCCATCAATCCCTTCGCGCCATATACAGCAGACCAGATCAGATACGCCGTGGTGTCGGCGGGCCAGAGCGGCATTAGCACATTGCACGACTTCAACGCCTTCGTGTCTGGATCGCCATTCGAGCTCCCCGCTGGCCCGGTTAGCGTTGCATTGGGAGTCGAATACCGAAGCTTTTCCGGCTTTCAGGACGCCGATGAGGCAATCGAGCGCGGACTTACGACGGGCAATCAGATTAGTGATAATCAGTACGTGAAGATTAGCACCAAGGAAGCTTATGGTGAATTGATCGTGCCAGTTTTGCGCGACACGACGCTCGCTCGCAAACTTGAACTGGAGGCCGGCTACCGAATTTCCGATCCCAATTCAGGTGACAGCTATCAAACTTGGAAAGTGGGCGGGACTTGGGAGCCGTTGGAGGGCGTTCGTTTTCGCGGTGTGCGTG
>NZ_JBEBKL010000103.1:0-2848 GCF_040079335.1 Sphingorhabdus sp. | reverse complement strand
TTTGAGGCCGGTCGCGGCGATTTCATTCTGGAATCGGTGGAGGGTGGCGCGGTGCGCGGGCGGTACAGCCTGATCGGCCTAGCGCCCGATTTGATCTTTCGCGCCGATGGCAACGCTGCCGAGATCAACGCTTTATGGCAGACAGACCGGAGCGCATTTGCGGCAACTGGCGAAGACGCGCTCGTTTCCTTGCGCAAGCTGGTCGATAGCTGCCGCATCGATATGCCAGCGGGCCTGCCCCCTGCCTTTGCCTGTCTGGTCGGGCATTTCGGTTACGAGACGATTGGTCTGGTGGAAAAACTGCCGCGTCCGCCCGCTAATCCTATCGATGTGCCAGACATGATGTTTGTGCGGCCAACGGTGGTGCTGGTCTTCGATAGGCTTGCGGATAGGCTCTACATCGCCGCGCCGTTATGGCCCGGGGGTGGCGATGCCGCGCAACAGATTGCCGCTGGCTATGACCGGATTGATGCAACGGCGGCAAAGCTTTCCCAGCCTGTTCCTGTCGCACGTGCGCAGGCGGAACTCGCGCCGTTACCCGACCCAGTGCCTGCATTGGCCCCTGATCGCTACCGCCAAATGGCGCTGAAAGCCAAGGAATACATAGCAGCAGGCGATATCTTTCAGGTCGTATTGGCGCAGCGTTTTTCTTTGCCCTTCACTCTGCCGCCGGTCGATCTCTATCGTGCATTGCGGCGGATCAATCCGTCACCTTTTCTCTATTTCCTCGACATGCCCGGCTTTGCACTGATTGGGTCGAGCCCTGAAATCCTCGTCCGCCTGCGCAACGGCGAAGTTACTATCCGTCCGATTGCAGGAACCCGCCCACGCGGCAAAACCGCACTGGAGGACGCCGAGAACCGTGCGTCCCTGCTCGCCGACCCCAAAGAACGCGCCGAGCATTTGATGCTGCTCGACCTAGGCCGCAACGATGTTGGCCGCGTGACCGAGGGCGGCAGCGTGACGGTGACTGATAGCTATATGGTCGAATTTTACAGCCATGTTATGCACATCGTATCGAACGTGGTGGGTCGCCTTGCCAAAGGTAAAGACGCGCTCGACGCATTGTTCGCAGGCTTCCCCGCTGGCACAGTATCGGGAGCACCCAAGGTCCGCGCTTGTGAAATCATTGCGGAGTTGGAGCCTGAAACACGCGGCGCCTATGCCGGCGGCGTCGGATACTTCTCGCCCGACGGAAATATGGACAGCTGCATCGTCCTACGCACCGGCATCGTCAAAGACGGAGTGCTGCATGTCCAAGCAGGCGCAGGCATCGTCGCCGACAGTGATCCTGAATACGAACAAGCCGAATGCGTCGCAAAGGCTGGGGCGTTGATGGCAGCAGCGCGCGAGGCTGTGCGCGTGGCTGGTGAAGCGAGGTTTGGAAAGTGAGTAATAACAAAATCCTCGTCATCGACAATTACGACAGTTTCACTTGGAACCTAGTTCACTACCTAATGGAACTGGGGGCCGAAGTCGAAGTCGTGCGCAACGATGCCATCTCTGCGGGACAGGCTTTGTTAAGCGGTGCGCAGGCGTTCCTGATTTCGCCCGGGCCCTGCACCCCAAATGAGGCTGGCATCAGCCTTGATCTGGTCGCCGCCTGTGCAGAGGCAAAGAAGCCGCTGCTCGGCGTCTGCCTCGGCCACCAAACCATCGGCCAACATTTTGGCGGCAAAGTCGTTCGCGGCGGGTTGATGCACGGTAAGACTTCGCCGGTCAGCCATGACGGCAGCGGACTGTTTGCTGGCCTGCCTTCGCCCTTCACTGCGACGCGCTATCACTCGTTGATTGTTGAGGATATTCCGGCGGACTTGATCGTCAACGCGACGTCCGATGATGGCCATGTCATGGCTTTCCGGCACAAGGAACTTCCCATCCACAGCGTGCAATTCCACCCCGAAAGCATCGCCACGCAGCATGGTCGCGCGATGCTAGCAAATTTCATGCGGGCGGCGGGTATGACGGTGAAGGAACGGATGTGAGTCCGAGCCTTAGCCTGACCCTATCCGAATCCGAAACTTTATTCGGCCAAATGCTCGACGGCGAAATGTCGGATGCCGCGGTCAAAGCGACGCTGATCGAAATGTCCGAGCGCGATGAAACGGCGGAGGAAATTGCTGGCGCGGTTCGTGCGATGCGCGCCCGGATGATCCGCATCAACGCACCCGCCGGAGCTATCGACGTTTGCGGCACGGGCGGTGATGGTGCGCACAGCCTGAACATCTCCACCGCAGTCGCCATCGTCGTGGCCGCTTGCGACGTTCCCGTGGCTAAGCACGGCAACCGCGCTGCTTCTTCCCAAGCAGGTGCAGCCGATACGTTGGAGGCGCTCGGCCTCAATCTTGATCATGCGATGGCAACGGCGGAGGATAGCCTTGGTGACCTTGGCATCTGCTTTATGTTCGCACAGAAATACCACCCGGCTTTGGCAAGACTTGCCCCGATCCGCAAAGAAATCGGGCGGCGCACGATCTTTAATCTGACGGGCCCTGCCGCCAACCCAGCGGGTGTTAAGCGTCAGTTGATCGGTGTGGCGCGACCAGACTTTCTGCCGGTCTATGCCGATGCCCTGAACCTGCTCGGCTATGACGACGCGATGCTGGTTGCGGGCGACGAGCCGCTAGACGAGCTTTCAATTTCTGGCGCAAGTTCGGTCGTTCGCCTTGGAAAACAGGTCAAGCGCATTACACCCGAGACCGCAGGCCTGCCCCAACACCCAAGTCAGGCGCTGAAAGGCGGCGATGCACAGTATAACGCCGCTGCGCTTCGCCGTTTATTGGCTGGCGAGACCGGAGCCTATCGCGATGCCGTGCTGCTAAACGCCGCCGCCGCGTTGATGGTTGCG
>NZ_JBEBKL010000102.1:0-2891 GCF_040079335.1 Sphingorhabdus sp. | reverse complement strand
GGAGGCGGAAGATGTGTGCACAAGGTGGACGAAGTTCGACCGGTTCGCACCCGAGCGTTAGGTCGCACTGCAAGGCGGCAGTGTGCCTGCGCCGATCCGTATGTTGCCGTCCCCTGGCGCAGCTTCGCACAGCCAGTGGACTGCACTAGCCCGCTCGCCGTCGGCAAACTCAAGCTCGTTGATCCCAGCCATATGGACGGCGATGGCCAATCCGGAGTGAACTCGAGGAATGGCCAAACTGGCAAAGGCTGAGAGGGTCGAGGGCACTATGTCAATTAGATAGCCATACGGCTAAGTAACTTGACGTGCCAGCCGGATGATGTATAGATAGCCATATGGCTAACCTTGATTCGATCTTCCACGGACTAGCAGACCCAACCCGCCGCGCTGTGATTGCTCGTCTGGCCACTGGCCCGGCGCGCGTCTCCGAGCTGGCCGCACCTCATGACATGGCACTGCCGAGTTTTCTCAAGCACCTGAAGGTGCTCGAGACGGGTGGCTGGATCGAATCTGACAAGGCCGGTCGTATCCGCACCTGCCGCCTTAAACCCGAAACGACGAAAGCCGCCGAAGACTGGCTGGGCCAGCAGCGGTCGCTCTGGGAGGGGCGTCTCGACCGCCTCGATGTATTTCTCAACAATCTGTATGATGAAGGAAAAAATGATGAAGCCTGATCCCAAACTAGACCTGGTGTTCGAACGAACGGTCAATGCCAGCCCCGCCCAACTCTGGCGGGCTTTGACAGAGCCCGAACTGCTCCAGCAATGGTTCGCTCCCAATCCCTGGACCGTAGCACGCGTGTCGATCGAACCTCGCGCTGGCGGCGAATTCTCCATCGTGATGGCGTCGCCGGAGGGCGCCGAAATGAGCGGGGCGCCGGGCTGTGTTCTCGTGGCTGAGCCCGAGCGGCGCCTGGTCTGGACTGATGCAGTTGGGCCCGAGTTCCGACCAAATGCCGAGGCCTTCATGACCGTCGATGTCACTATGCAAGCTGGCGAAGGCGGAACACGGTATCGAGCGCTGGTGCGCCACAAATCAGACGCAGACCGCCAGAAGCATCTGGACATGGGCTTTCATGATGGTTGGGGCATCTGCCTCAACCAGCTCGAAGCTTTGGCCGGAAGACTTTGATCTTGGGCAGCCTGATCGTGCACGGCAGTTTCACAGTCGAACGCGCCTGACCATCAACCTGAAGTCCGACAGTACTGGCACGCGCCTCGAGTTGTCAGAATGTAGGACTGTACCGACTCGCGGGACATCTTTCATGCTGCTGATTGGCAGCCAGGAGGGTGGATCCAATGACCAAGGACGACCGCGATATTCAGCGCAAGCTCAAAGTGCTGCGTCACGCCTGAACCCTCGCCCGTACCGATCGTCTGCGCACCCTGTTCTACGGCGGTTTTCGCCTTTTTCTGCCCAAAAAAACTCGCCGTTCCGGACTGCACGACATTCCGGACCCTGCGGTGTTACGCTGATTAGGCCCAAACCGATCGCTAGAGTCAGTTTGGCTGGAACCAATGCGAGTATTGCCAGTTGACTCAAGACCCATCTTTTGGTCCTTTGTTGGTGCGTTCGAACCACCATGCACGCAACTCGCTGGAGAGTTGTTGTGCTGAAACAAAGCATTTTCAAAACCGCCCTTTTGTTGGGCATAGCACTGAGTTCATTCGGCCTAGAGGCGCGCGAAGCGACATTGCTCGATTTTACCACCGCGCCCCCACCGAAGGCCGCCGCTCAATCTGCAGATTCAGCGATATTGGATGAGTTTAAGGCGGCCGCTTTGGAGATCGAAAGTTCGGGGCGCAGCCAACAAGCCCGACCGCAAGCGATACTCGATCTGATGGCTGCCGAATTGGCTGGGAGTCCCCTGCCCATCGGCAATGCTGGTGATCCCGATCCAATAGTTCAGCTGCCGACCGCGCGCATTCACATTCCCGCATGGATGCAACCCACGCGGCCTTTCATGTCCCACCAGATTCAATCGACCGCCTTGTTCAGCAGCAATCTGTCGGGCGGGAGCTATGACCGGTGTGACGGAAGACGCTATTCGCCGGCCTGGTGGCTCGATCCAAAGGTTGAGGCTCGAAGGGCCTACCACTTCGACATGGTTGCTGCTGTCGCGTGCGAATACGGTGTTCCGACATCGTTGCTCGATGCCGTGATCGCGCAGGAATCCGGCTACAAATATTGGGCGATCAGCCACAAGGGAGCGATGGGTCTGATGCAGATCATGCCTGGGACGGCGAGCCAGCTTGGGCTTGCCGATCCTTTCAACTCCTTGGCCAACATGCGGGCAGGGGCGCGTTATTTGCGCGAGCATCTCGACCGCTTTGGCCGCGTTGATCTGGCGCTCGCCGCATATAATGCCGGACCGCATCGCCGCTCGCTGCGCGAGGGTCGGTTGCCGATGATAGTCGAGACGCTCAACTATGTCCGCACGATCATGACCAACTGGACAAGGCTGTCGCCGCGTAATGTGGAGATTGCCAACGTGGACCGCGGAGTCATTGCTGCGGCGGCTGTCGCGAGTTCGGGATTTCGGAGTGTGAACCTCGTCCGCTATGACGGGCTCAGCCAGGCGCAGCCCTTTTGACGACGGTGCGGTGTCTTTGAAATACCTGGCCTGTTAACCTAGTAGCGAGGTCTCGATCTCGATCACGCGCTCTTGATGCCTGACGATCGTGTCGATGGTGCGCTTGGCTGCTTCACGCAAAATGGCGGGCTTCACGACCAGCTTGATGCAGCCTTGGCGGACAGACGTGATTTCCTCGAGATACTCGCGAAAATAGTCACTGGTGTGCCGGATCTCCATCGCGTCATAGAGGCTGACATCGTGCAGCCAAGCGACGGCAATGTTCGCCCGAATGGGGTCGATCCCAAGCGCTGCAAAG
>NZ_JBEBKL010000101.1:0-2908 GCF_040079335.1 Sphingorhabdus sp. | reverse complement strand
TCGCGGGGCGCTGCCATGGTAAGGCGGAGTAGCTCAGCTGGTTAGAGCAGCGGAATCATAATCCGCGTGTCGGGGGTTCGAGTCCCTCCTCCGCTACCATTCTCGTTTCCGGATACATCCGCAAACGTCCGCATAATTCCAAAAAATCACACTAAATCAACGTACTTAAGCGTGATTCGCGTCCGCTTGGGTCCGCATGCTTCCGCATGCAGCCGGATTTGGTGTGGGGGTATTTTGGGGGTATTCTCGAGGGGTATCGGAAAGGAGCGATACCCCCAATGCCTCTAACAGAAACCGCAGCCAAAAATGCCAAACCTCGTGAGCAAGCCTTCAAGCTATCCGATGGAGGCGGATTGTTCCTGCTCGTTCAGCCAAACGGAAGTAAGCTCTGGCGCTTGAAGTATCGATTTGAAGGCAAGGTGTTGATTTGCACTGAGAGTTGACCCGGGAGAGGCATAAATTTCCACTGAGAAGTGACCCATGTTCTGACCTTTCCCCTGGCTGTTGCGTCGGGGGATATTGGAGTGATCGACATGGCGTTATTGAGTGTAATCCGGCGCTGGCATTTTCGTGATGGGATGCCGATCCGGGAGATAGAGCGGCGCACCGGGCTGTCGCGCAACACGATCCGCAAGTATTTGCGCAGCGGCGCAGTGGAGCCCAAGTTCAGGGTCTCCGATCGGCCGAGCAAGCTGGACCGGTTTGCCGGGAAGCTGTCAGGCTGGTTGAAGATCGAGATCGGCAAGTCGCGCAAGCAGCGGCGCACGGCCAAGCAGATGCACGCCGATCTTGTGGCTCTGGGCTACGACGGTTCTTATGGGCGTGTGGCGGCCTTCGTGCGTGCGTGGAAGGCCGAACGCCAGCGCGATGCCCAGTCCGCAGGCCGCGGAACGTTCGTGCCGCTGATCTTTGCGCCTGGCGAGGCATTCCAGTTCGACTGGAGCGAGGACTGGGCCATTCTGGGCGGCAAGCAGACCAAGTTGCAGGTGGCGCACACCAAGCTGTCGCACAGCCGGGCGTTTATCGTGCGGGCCTATCTGCTCCAGACCCATGAGATGCTGTTCGACGCTTTGACTCAAGCGTTCAGGGTGCTGGGCGGGGTGCCGCAGCGCGGCATCTTTGATAACATGAAGACCGCAGTTGATCGGATCGGCAGTGGCAAGGCCCGGCAGATCAACGCACGCTTTGCCGCGATGGCCAGCCATTACCTGTTCGAGCCGGAGTTCTGTAACCCGGCCTCGGGCTGGGAGAAGGGCCAGGTTGAGAAGAACGTCCAGGATGCCCGGCGCCGTCTGTGGCAACCGATGCCCAGCTTTGCAGACATCGATGCGCTCAACGCCTGGCTCGAGGAGCGCTGCATCGCGCAGTGGGCTGGTATCCAGCATGGCACCTTGCCCGGCACTGTCGCCGACGTGCATGCAGAAGAGACCCCCAGCCTGATGCCGCTGGGCCGCCCCTTCGACGGCTTTGTCGAGCACACCAAGCGCGTATCGCCCACCTGCCTGGTGACGCTGGAGCGCAACCGCTACAGCGTGCCGGCGTCCTTTGCCAACCGGCCGGTCAGCTTGCGGGTCTACCCCGAGCGGATCGTCATCGCCGCCGAGGGCCGGATCCTGTGCGAACATGGCCGGATCATTGCACGATCCCATCACCTGCCGGGTCGGATCGTCTATGACTGGCGGCACTATCTGGCGGTGATCCAGCGCAAGCCTGGCGCGCTGCGCAACGGAGCACCGTTCACCGAGATGCCCGATGCCTTCCGCCAGTTGCAGGGATATCTGCTCAAGCGCCCCGGCGGCGACCGGGAGATGGTCGATATCCTGGCGCTGGTGCTGCAGCACGACGAGCAGGCGGTGCTGTGCGCGGTCGAACTGGCTCTGGAGGCAGGGGTTCCCACCAAGACCCATGTGCTCAACATCCTGCACCGGCTGACCGACGGCAAAGCGCCTCCTGCACCGCCGATCGATGCACCGCAGGCGCTGCGCCTTGTCCAGGAGCCGGTCGCCGATGCCGGGCGCTACGATAACCTGCGGGAGATCGCTCGTGCGTCATGATCCCGCCAGCGCTGCTGTGGAGGTCATGCTGCGCGGCCTCAAGATGTATGGCATGGCCCAGGCCGTCGCCGAGCTCATTGCACAAGGCGCGCCTGCGTTCGATGCCGCCGTTCCGATCCTCTCCCAGCTGCTCAAGGCCGAGATGGCCGAGCGCGAGGTCCGCTCCATCGCCTACCAGATCAAGGCCGCCCGGTTCCCGGCCTACAAGGACCTGGCCGGGTTCGACTTCGCATCCAGCGAAGTGAACGAGGCTCTGGTGCGCCAGCTGCATCGCGGCGAGTTCATCGATGGCGCGCACAATGTCGTGGCCGTAGGCGGTCCCGGCACCGGCAAGACCCACATCGCCACCGCGCTCGGTGTTCAGGCGGTCGAGCATCACCGCAAGAAGGTGCGGTTCTACTCCACGGTCGATCTGGTCAACGCGCTCGAACAGGAAAAGGCGATGAACAAGGCAGGCCAGCTTGCCGAACGCCTGCTGCGCCTCGACCTCGTCATCCTCGACGAGCTGGGATACCTGCCGTTCAGCCCGTCGGGCGGCGCACTGCTGTTCCACCTGCTCAGCAAGCTTTACGAGCGCACCAGCGTCGTCATCACCACCAACCTCAGCTTCAGCGAATGGGCCGACGTGTTCGGCGATGCCAAGATGACCACAGCGCTGCTGGACCGGCTTACCCACCATTGCCACATCCTCGAGACCGGAAACGACAGCTTCCGGTTCAGAGCCAGCTCCGCTGCCCCCAAAACCAGAAAGGAGAAAACACCCGCTTGACCCAATGCCCGCATCGCGGGACATAGCATCCACCCGGGTCACTTCTCGATGAAATTCCCGGGCCAACTCTCAGTGCAAATCAACA
>NZ_JBEBKL010000100.1:0-2928 GCF_040079335.1 Sphingorhabdus sp. | reverse complement strand
ACTTGATGCGGGGCTCGGCTTGTTGTCGCAGCTGCCGGTGAAAGCCTAACCCCGCATCAAGTGCGGGGCGACGACTTAGTCAAACAACATTCAATTTTAAGCAGCCAGTTTCCGCAGAACGTAATGCAGGATGCCGCCGTTGAGGAAATATTCCAGCTCGTTGGCGGTATCGATGCGGCACAGCGCGTCGAAGTTGAAGGTCGTGCCATCCGACCGGGTGACCTTGACCGTCACCGTCTGGCGCGGCTTCAGATTTGACACGCCGGTGATGGTGAAGCTGCAATCGCCATTGAGGCCAAGGCTCTGGCGGTTTTCGCCTTCCTTGAACTGTAACGGCAACACGCCCATGCCGACGAGATTTGAACGGTGGATGCGCTCAAAGCTCTCAACGAGTACCGCCTTGACGCCCAAGAGGTTGGTACCCTTTGCCGCCCAGTCGCGTGACGAGCCGGTGCCATATTCCTTGCCCGCAACGATGATCATCGCGGTGCCATCGGCTTTGTGCTTCATGGCCACATCGTAAATCGGTTCGGCCGGACCATCGCCATAACGCGACATGCCACCTTCGATTCCGGGGACCATTTCGTTCTTGATTCTTATATTGGCCAGCGTGCCCCTCATCATCACCTCATGGTGGCCGCGGCGGGCGCCGTAGCTGTTGAAGTCGGATTTGCTAACCTGATGTTCCATAAGCCATTTTCCGGCGGGGCTGTCTGCCTTGATGCTGCCGGCGGGGCTGATGTGGTCGGTCGTGATCGAGTCGCCGAGGATCGCGAGCGGCTTGGCTTCGATGATGTCGTTGACCGGGGCGGGGGTCATCTCCAGACCCTCGAAATAGGGCGGGTTTGCGACATAGGTGCTGCCCGCGCGCCATTGATAGGTTTCGCTGCCCTCGACCTGGATCGCCTGCCAATGTTCGTCGCCCTGATAGACCGTCGCGTAACGGCTGAGGAACATGTCGCGGCTGACATTGGCGGTCATCAGGTCATTAATCTCTTGATTTGAAGGCCAAATATCCTTGAGGTACACATCCACACCGTCGGAACCTTTGCCGATCGGGGTGGTGGTGAAATCCTCGGTCACCGTGCCCTTGAGCGCATAAGCGACCACCAGCGGCGGCGATGCGAGGAAGTTCGCGCGCACATCGGGCGAGACGCGGCCTTCAAAGTTGCGGTTGCCCGAAATCACGCTGGCGGCGACAATATCATTGCCGTTGATCGCCTTCGAAATCGGTTCCGCCAAAGGCCCGGAGTTGCCGATACAGGTGGTGCAGCCATAGCCGACCAGATTGAAACCCACCGCGTCGAGATGCTCCTGCAGGCCCGCCTTCACCAGATAGTCGGTGACCACCTGCGATCCCGGCGCAAGCGAAGTCTTCACCCACGGCTTGGGCCGCAATCCGCGCTCATTCGCCTTCTTCGCGACCAGCCCCGCGGCCACCAGCACGCCGGGGTTCGAGGTGTTGGTGCACGAGGTAATCGCCGCAATCACAACGTCGCCATCGCCAATATCGTGCGATTTGCCCTCGACAGGCACGCGCTTGAAACCGTCATGCTTGTACACTTCGGCAAGGTCCGCATTGAACACATCGTCAACCTGCTGCAGCACCACCTTGTCCTGCGGCCGCTTCGGACCCGCGAGCGAGGGCTGCACCGTCGACATGTCGAGTTCGAGGGTCGAGGAGAAAATCGGCTCCACCGCAGGATCGATCCAGAAACCCTGCTCTTTTGCGTATGCTTCGGCCAGTGCCACGGCTTCGTCGCTGCGGCCGGTCAGGCGCATATAATCGAGCGTCTTGTCGTCGATACCGAAAAAGCCGCAGGTCGCGCCATATTCGGGCGCCATATTGGCGAGCGTCGCGCGGTCGGCGAGCGTCAGCGAGGCAAGCCCCGGGCCATAATATTCGACAAAGCGCCCAACCACGCCATGCGCACGCAGCATCTGCGTCGCCGTCAGCACTAGATCGGTCGCGGTAATGCCTTCGCCGAGCGAGCCGGTGAGCTTGAAACCGACAACTTCGGGGATCAGCATCGATACCGGCTGGCCCAGCATCGCGGCCTCCGCCTCAATCCCGCCCACGCCCCAGCCGAGCACGCCCAGCCCGTTGATCATCGTCGTGTGGCTATCGGTGCCCACGCAGGTGTCGGGGTAGGCGACGGTCGCGCCATCCTGATCGGTCGAGGTCCACACCGCCTGCGCGATATGCTCCAGGTTCACCTGGTGGCAAATGCCGGTGCCCGGGGGAACCGCCTTGAAATTGTCGAGCGACTTGGAACCCCATTTCAGGAAGTCATAACGCTCCCCATTGCGATAATATTCGATCTCCACATTCTGCTCGAACGCCTTGGGGTGGCCGAATTCATCGACCATCACCGAGTGGTCGATGACGAGGTGGACGGGGACGAGCGGGTTGATCTTGCTGGTATCGCCGCCCAGCTTCGCAATCGCATCGCGCATCGCGGCGAGATCGACGACGCATGGAACGCCGGTGAAATCCTGCAACAGCACGCGCGCGGGGCGATACTGGATCTCGTTCTGGCTTTCGGTCGGGTTCTTCTGCCAATCGACCAGCGCTTGTGCGTCCGCGGTCGAAACGGTGAAGCCACCATCTTCAAAACGCAGCAGGTTTTCGAGCAGCACCTTCATGCTGAAGGGCAGGCGAGACACATCGCCCAGCTTTTCCGCCGCCTTTTTCAAGGAATAATAAGCATAGGATTTGCCCCCGACGTTCAGCGTCGAGCGGGTGCCAAGCGAGTCTTGTCCAACGGCGGTCATGGTATTTACCCCTTCTGTGTTCGGTGCCCATGCGCGGGATTGGGGAAGGACCCAGCCAAATCACTCCACCGTTCGCCCTGAGCTTGTCGAAGGGTTTGACCGAACGGTGTCCATCGGAGGGTCAAACCAGCGCAGAAGCGGGAGATTCGACTA
>NZ_JBEBKL010000099.1:0-3007 GCF_040079335.1 Sphingorhabdus sp. | reverse complement strand
CCTAACACACACCAAAAGGCCCCACCCCAACCCCTCCCCTAAAGGGGAGGGGTTGGGGTGGCTGATGCCACTATTGTTCGCCACAATGATACTGATCCCCGAAACGGCATTCGCACAAAGCAGCGGCGCTATGGATCGCGCGCTGGGAGAGATTGCAGGCAATGGCCGCCCGCTCTCGCTGTCGCTGCAAATCCTGCTGCTCATGGGGTTGCTCACCATTCTGCCTTCGCTGGTGCTGATGATGACTAGTTTCACGCGGATCATCATCGTGCTGTCGATCCTGCGCCACGCGCTCGGGCTGCAGCAAACCCCGCCCAATCAAGTGCTGGTGGGCCTAAGCCTTTTCCTTTCGCTGTTCGTGATGCAGCCTGTGCTGTCCGACATCAACCGTGCCGCGATCACGCCTTATGGCGAACAGCAGATCGGGATTGAAGAGGCAGTGTCGCGCGCAGGTGCGTCGCTGCACGGCTTCATGCTCGCCCAGACCCGCAAGGGTGATCTGGCGCTGTTCACCAAACTCGCCAAATCGCCCCCGCTTGCCAGCCCGAAGGAGGTGCCATTTGCGATCCTGCTTCCCGCCTTTGTCACCAGCGAACTCAAGACCGCCTTCCAGATCGGCTTTTTGATCTTCCTGCCCTTTCTGATCATCGACCTGATGGTCGCATCGGCGCTGATGTCGCTTGGGATGATGATGCTTTCGCCCACCATCGTCTCGATGCCGTTCAAGCTATTGCTCTTTGTACTGGTCGATGGCTGGGCGCTGACCATGGGCTCACTCGCCGCCTCTTTCGCGAGCCGATGATATGGAACAGGACGCTTTCCTCGCGATTGCGCAGCAGGCGCTGTGGGTGCTCGCCCTCGCCTCCGCGCCAATCCTGATCCCGGCGCTCGTTACCGGGGTGTTGCTCGGCATGGTGCAGGCAGCAACCTCTATCAACGAACAGACGCTGAGCTTTGTGCCCAAGCTAATCCTTGTCGCGATCTGCCTTGCGCTGTTTGGCGGCAGCATCATGGTGCTGATCGCCGACTTCACCCGCGACATTTTCGACCAGATCCCTTTGCTGCTGCGCTAGAGCATGGGCGAATTCGCATTCGGCAATGTTGAGGCGACCTTGCAATTGTGGCTGCTCGCGATGATCCGCCCGGGTGCCGCGATGCTCGCCGCACCCTTTTTTGGCGCCGCCAAAGTGCCGGTGCAATTGCAGCTGGTACTGGCGCTGGCGCTCGCTTTGCCAGCCGCCGAGATGCTTCGTCCGGCTCTGCCTGTTGACGGTCTGGTTTCACTTTCGGGTCTTTTAATGATGACAAGCGAAGTGCTGACGGGGCTAGCAATGGGATTCGCGCTGCAAATCGGTTTCGCCGCCGCGCTGCTCGCGGGGGAGGTTATCAGCAACATGATGGGCATCGGCTTTGCCGCGATGGCTGATCCGGCAACGGGGCAGCCCAGCCCCGCCATAGGGCAATATCTGTCGATGCTGGCGCTGTTTCTCTTTCTGGCGGGCGACGGGCATTTGCTGTTCTTCGAACTGGTTTTCGAAAGCTACCGCACCCTGCCCCCGGGGGTCGGCTGGCTCTCATCAAAAGCGCTGCAAGGGCTGGTGCAATTTGGCGGTCTGGTCTTTGTCGCCGGATTGGCGGTTGCGATGCCCGTGTTGTCGGCGCTGCTGATGGTGCAGGCGGTTTTCGCGATTGTTTCGCGGTCGGCGCCGACGCTCAATCTGTTTTCGGTCGGGCTGCCAGTGACGCTGTCGGCAGGCATTGTCCTGCTTGCTATTGCGACGCCGGTGATGGCCGAGACTTTGGTGCGGACGATGGCCGAGGCGATGGCCGAAGCCGCGCGGCTTGCGCAAGGCTGAGCAATGGCCGACACCCCCGATCGCGATCAGCAGACCGAAGCGCCCACGCCAAAACGGCGGCAGGACGCGGCGGAGGAAGGCGATGTTCTGATCTCGCGCGAGCTGGCTTCGGCGCTGGTGATGCTTGCAGGGGTCGGTTGGTTGGCGTTGGCGGGCAAATGGCTGGTCGGTGCAGCTTCAAACATGCTGCGTGACGGCCTGTCTGTCGAGCGCAACCACTTCGCCAGTTTCGATGTATCGGACCGCTTGGCGGAATTGCTCGCGCCGCTGCTTTTGCCCTTTGCTGCCTTGTTGCTTGCGAGCCTTGCCGCCGCCATTGCGGGGCCTGCGGTGCTGGGCTCTTTTGGTTGGCGGTCCAAAGCGATGGCGTTCAAGGGCAACCGGCTGAGTCCCTTGGCGGGCATCAAGCGCATCTTCGGGATGCAGGGATTGATCGAGCTGACCAAGGCATTGGCCAAGGCGACGCTACTCGGTGTGGTCGGCTGGTGGCTTGTGATCGACGAGCTGCCCAAATTCTTGTCACTCTCATCTGCCGACCCGCTCTCGGCTTCCAGACGACTGGGCGATAGTCTGGTATCGCTTTTATTGGCGCTGTGCTTTGCGATGCTGCTCATTGCGCTGCTCGATGTCCCCGCCCAGATCTTCCAGCGCACCCGCCGCCTTCGGATGTCGCGCGAACAGGTTAAGGAAGAGCTGCGGCAAAGCGAAGGCGCGCCCGAACTGAAGGCCCAATTGCGCGCCCGGCAACAGGCCATCCTCAGCCAATCAGCGCGCAAAGCGATGGTCGAGGCGAATGTGCTGCTCAACAATCCCAGCCATTTCTCGGTCGCCTTGCGCTATCGCCCCGGCAAGGACGCCGCCCCGGTCGTGGTCGCCCGCGGTCGTGACGAAGTGGCGCTGGCGATGCGCGAACTGGCCAGCGAGCGCGAGGTGCCGATGCTCGACTATCCGGTGCTGACCCGCGCGCTCTATTTCACCACCCGCGCGGGGCAGGCCATCCCTGAGGACCTGTATCAGGCCGTCGCGATCATCCTCGCCTTTGTCTTCCGGCTCGACCGCGAAATGGGGCAAAGGATACCGCCGCCAGCGGTCGAGGTGCCCCTTAAGAAACGCTTCGATTCCGAGGGCAAACCTGAAGCGGATTGAATCAC
>NZ_JBEBKL010000098.1:0-3016 GCF_040079335.1 Sphingorhabdus sp. | reverse complement strand
CAGCGCGACTGCAAGGTTGTTACCGGCAATCACTGCCGACGGCGCTTTCGCCTTGCCGAAAGGGGCAATAATATCAGGCCAAACGCTGTGCCAATGAACGCCATTATCGCGAACAGGATCAATATGGGATGGCTGGTGTTTTCACGTGTTTGCAGATCCATGATATGCAGTCCCCACATGAAATCAAAGATGCGCCACTGGCCGCTGCGGATCGCCAGCAGGCTGCCGGTATCTGCATCGACATAGACGTTCGCGCCGTCGGCAAAGGCAATTTGCCACGCTGCTTTTTCCTTGCGCAAATCTATGGGTGGAGCGTCAGCCGGACTGTGCGTTGCCGACATAATTTCCGTATTTGGTCGGTACCATTGCCGGGCAATCGCGCGCGCCTGTTCCTCGGTAATCGGGGGAAGCCAGCGGCCATCAGACGCCGATGCGCGCATTTCGTGGCCATGCGCGAACGCCGCGATCCACACTGGACCATCCCATTGCTGCTCCAGCTTTATCGACAGCGGCGCGCCGTGATCGGATGGAAGCTTAGGAAAAACGGGGGTCGCGTTGGTCGCTAGAACCGGTGGCTCCGCCTTTAGCTGAACCCCGCGCACTTCATCAATTGGCCGTGCCACCATCCAAAGGCCTGTCGCTGTCCAGATTAGCAACGGAATACCGATGAGCCAGCCCAGCCAGATGTGAATGCGACCCAGATTACGACGTGCGGACATGGCGCTTACATATGGATCGGCTTGCCCGTCACCGCCATGGCCGCTTCCTTCAGCGCCTCGGCGTGCGTCGGGTGGGCGTGGCAGGTATAGGCGATGTCTTCGGATGTTGCGCCGAATTCCATCGCAAGCGCGGCTTCGGCGATCATTGTTCCGGCGAGTGAAGCAATGATGTGGACGCCGAGTACGCGGTCGGTTTTGGCGTCGGCGATAACCTTCACAAAACCGTCAGTGTCGCGGTTGGTTTTGGCGCGGCTGTTGGCCATCATCGGGAATTTTCCGACTTTGATGTCGAGGCCTTTGGCCTTGGCTTCTTCCTCGGTCAGGCCGACATCGGCGATTTCGGGCATCGTGTACACAACGCCGGGGATGACGTCATGATTGACGATGCCGGTCAGTCCAGCGCAGAATTCTGCCGCTGCAATGCCTTCATCCTCGGCCTTGTGGGCCAGCATCGGGCCGGGGGTTACGTCGCCAACGGCATAGATGCCCGGGACATTGGTTTGGAAATCATGGCCGACTTCGATCTGCCCGCGTGCGTTGAGCGTGACGCCTGCTTTGTCAAGTGATAGGCCGTCAGTATTGGGGCGGCGGCCAATGGAGACAAGAACGCAATCGGCTTCGATTGTTTCGGATACTCCGCCCGCTGCGGGTTCGACGGTCAACGTCGCTTTGCTACCCTTGACGGCCGCACCGGTGACTTTGGTTCCGGTACGGATGGTGAAGCCTTGCTTCTTGAATATCTTCGCGGCTTCTTTGCGGACTTCTGCATCCATGCCGGGCAGGATTTGGTCGAGATATTCGACGACAGTGACTTCGGCCCCCAGCCTGCGCCAGACGCTGCCCAGTTCCAGCCCGATCACTCCGCCTCCGATGACGACCATATGCTTAGGTACTTTGGGAAGCGCCAATGCTCCGGTCGAATCGACGATGACTTTTTGGTCTACCACAACGCCCGGTAAAGGTGTGACCGACGAACCGGTGGCGATCATGATTTTATCGGCGGTGTAGGTCTTGCCTGCGACTTCGACAGAGTTCGCCGAGGCAAAGGCAGCCTGACCTTTCAGCCACTCGACCTTGTTCTTCTTAAACAGAAACTCGATCCCGCCGGTCAGCTCGCCCACGGCTTTGACTTTTTCCGCCTGCATCTGGTCCAGATCGAGGCTGACGCCTTTACAGTTCACGCCGAACTTTGCCAGCACGCCCGAATGCGCCTCTTCATACAGCTCCGACGCATGCAGCAAAGCCTTGGATGGAATGCAGCCGACATTCAGGCACGTCCCGCCCAAAGTCTCGCGGCTTTCGACACAGGCCGTCTTCAGCCCCAGCTGCGCTGCACGAATCGCAGCCACATATCCGCCGGGTCCAGCGCCGATAACGATTAGGTCATAATTCGCCATGCATATTCCAATTCAGCAATAATAGGTGATTATAGCATCACCATGTTCTGCGGCTAGGTTCGCAAAATCGCGTAACCCTTCGAAATTCTCGAGCGCGTATTCTCGGATATCTTCAACGTCGCCTCGTTCGATGACATCCCCCATATAAAGGTCGGTCAGTGGCATCTGTTCAGGAATAAAGCGCGCAAAGAACTGCTCGGTGGCCAGTACTGACGCAGCAGCAGCAAACTGGCGAACCCTTTCCGCCGAAATAACGTTGGGTTTTCCAAGGCCAAGGTCAAGATCGGCTAGAGGGTTAAGGTCATCCCCGATAAGCGCAAGCGGCCCCTCACCGCGACCAGCGTCGCCACAAAGCAGGTAGTGGATGATATGCCATGCCTTATCGAGGTCAGCTTCATCGCCCTCCTGACGATTTGGTATTGGCCCCGCGTCAGGTTTAGGCGTTGACCCTAATAGCTTTGAAAAAAAGCCTGGCTTCGGCTCCTCATAAACATCATCTTCCGGATAAAGAAACTCGGCCAAGGCCTTGGGCCGATTGCGCAGGATTTCGATATTCTCTGGACTTGTCCGAACGAGACAATATGCGATTCCCACAGCAGTCCTCCTTTACAAATCGATTAGCAAGCGGGTGGGGTCTTCGATTGCTTCTTTGATGGTTTTCAGCGCGGTCACAGCTTCGCGGCCATCGATCAAGCGGTGGTCATAGCTGAGCGCCAGATACATCATCGGGCGGATGACGATTTCGCCATTGCGTACAACGGGGCGATCCTCGATGCGGTGCAGGCCGAGTACAGCCGACTGCGGGGGATTGATGATCGGTGTGGACATCAGGCCGCCAAACACGCCGCCGTTGGAAATGGTAAAGGTGCCGCCCTTCATATCGTCCATCGTCAGGCTGCC
>NZ_JBEBKL010000097.1:0-3018 GCF_040079335.1 Sphingorhabdus sp. | reverse complement strand
CTCGCCGACCAGCGCGACGAGTGGCAGCATGTCCAGCAGGAGATGCGCCAGGGTCGCAAACTGTGCCAGGCTTATTATGGTGTCGGTGCACTCTCGCCCTTGGGTCGGGGCGACATAAACGAACGGATGCTCAAAAGCGTCTATAAAGGTGCCGGCTGGGACCTGATCGATGAGCGCTATTTGCAGTTGATGGGGTTGCTGGCAGTGATGCCGTTGTCGCTCCCCAACGGGCTGAGTACCGATTTGGCGCGAATGAAGCGGTTCCGCACGATGTTGACGACAACCGCTGCTTCGATTGCTCCAATCCAAGGCGAATATTCGGGCGGCCCCATTCCGCACGTCCTGCTGATCGGTCGGCGCGGCCAGCCCTTTTTCTGGTCGCCCTTCCAGAACGCGGCGGGCAACCACAATGTCGCGGTGTTCGGCAAATCCGGCTCGGGAAAGTCAGTCTTTTTGCAGGATATTTGCGCGGCGATGGCCGGAGCTGGCGCCAAAGTCATTGTCATCGACGACGGCCGTTCGTTTGAACATATGGCCCGCGCCTTTGGCGGGGCCTTTGTCGAATTCAAGCTCTCGTCGGGCTTCTCGCTCAACCCCTTCGACATGATCGACGTCGACGCACTGGACCATGCGGAAGATGGCGAGGATTATGAAATCGAATGCCTGGCGATGCTCAAATCGATCGTCAGCCAGATGGCAAGGCAGCAGGATCGGTTAAGCGACACCGAACGCGGACTGATCGATGTCGCGGTCAGCGGGGTGTGGAATTCCCGCAAGCGCGAGGGAACTATTGACGATGTTGTCGCAGCGCTGCGCGCGCAGCCGTCGCCCTATGCCAATGATCTTGCCGACGCGATGTCACCCTTTGTACGGGGAGGGACCTATGGCAAATTTTTCGACGGTCCCTGCTCGATCGATCTGAGCGCTGGTCTCACCGTCTTCGAGCTTTCCGATCTCGCATCCAAACCCGAACTACGGTCGGTCTCGTTGACGGCGCTCATGTTCCTGTCGCTGCGGGTGATGCGCCAGATGGACCGGTCGATTCCCAAGGCGATGATGATCGATGAGGCCTGGCAGCTTTTGGGTGGCGGGCAGATGGGGCAGGCGATCGAGACCTATGCGCGGACCTGCCGCAAATATGGCTCCTCACTGATCACGGCCACCCAGTCGCTCAATGATTTCTACAAGTCCGAAGGCTCGCTTGCCGCGCTTGAAAATTCGGATTGGTCGGTGGTGCTCCAACAAAAGGAAGAGACCATCAACGATCTTGCCAAACACCAGCGTTTCGAGATGGATCACTATACCGAAGCGCTGCTCCGGTCGCTGAAGCGCAACGGCGTCGAATATTCCGACGTGCTGATCAAAGGACCCGAAACGCTGGCAGTCGGCCGTCTCGTCCTCGATCCCTATTCGGCAACGCTTTACTCGTCGAGCCCGCGGATATTTGCCGACATTGAAGCGCTGGTCAAAACCGGAGTGCCCCTTGCTGATGCGATCGAACGGATCGCATTCCCGCACCACAAGCCAGCGGAGGCCCCTGAGGTTCTTGAGGCGGCGGAATGAGCGGCCTGGCGGCAAGAGCGACGCCGCGTGCGACCTGGCAAGGGGCCGGATTCGCCTGGTCGATTTACTTCCGTTTGGCAGACATCTGCTATCTCTCGCTCCGGCTATCGGGCTGGGCTGTGGTTACCGCCTGCTGCGTCGTCGCGGCCTATGTCAGCTTCTTTTGGATGCTCGGACAGTTCAGCCTGACCGGTCTGATCCTGCATTTCGATAATTTCGGCGACCGCTTCCTTGTGGCGGATGCAGTCCGTCGGGCGCGGTTTGAAGCTGGCCTTGCAGGCGTGAGCGCAGTACTTTTCGCCCTGATCGGGTTTTTCCGGCGGCATTCATTACCGCCCCTTTTTGCCAACAAGAAGGAGATGACTAATGTCAGCAAGTAAACCAAGAACGCCAGCTTCGGGTGACGGTCCCCTGTTCGAGGGCATGACATCGACACCTGCTCCGTCCACAGCACATTTCATCAGCTGGGTTCCGGTTGTCGCAGTCTGCGCGCTGGTGTGCACCGGACTTTGGGGTGCATGGGTTACGCGCGAACTGGTAAGCAAAGAGCAAATGGCTCCGATGGCGCGTATCCAGCTGTCATCGATGGTCGGCGAATATGTCCAGGCACAGGCCCGTTCGGCAACGCCGCCCGACCAGGTCACGGCAGAAACCAAGGCGTTCATGGCCGAGGTCGAAGGCAATCTCAAAGCCAGAGGACAAAAGGGCCAGATTATCTTGGTCGGTGAGGCCGTGTTGGCTGGCGACGTCCCCGACATCACTGCCGAAGTGCGAAAGCAGGTTTTTGCCAAGGTGAAGATGCCGCAGCCGGCCCCAGCACAGGCGGCCAGCATGATGGGAGCGATGCAGCAGGCGATGGCCGATCCGTCAATGCTGCCGCCAGTGGGGATTGGCAATGGACCGCGCAACTAGGCTGCCCGACAACAAGCGTCGCTATGTGAGCATTGCACTGCTCGGTGCCGTGCTGGCAGGTACGCAGGCGCTTGGCGCTTGGCGTGAAGGTCACGCGCTTTTCATCAACAGCAGCGAGTCACTCGCGCATTGGGCCTTCTTTGTCGAAAGCGGGCAGATGCCGCGCAAAGGCGAGTTTGCCTTTTTCCGGGCACCCCAAACCGCGCTTGTGTCCCGGCATTTCGGGCACGCCGCGCCGCCATTTGGCAAGATTGTCTACGGTGTCGCGGGCGACATCGTAAGCCGGTCCCATAACATTGTCGCTGTGAACGGCAAACCCGTGGCGACGCTCAAACCTGCGTCGCGGTTCGGGGAAAGGCTGCTTCCCGGTCCTACCGGCGTGATCCCCGATGGGTGCTATTTCATGGCAACCCCGCACCGCGATGGTCTCGATAGCCGCTATGCCGACATCGGCTTTGTGTGCCGCCGCCAGATCATCGGCACCGGAAAGGCAATCCTGTGAAAAACAAGATCGCCTTTGCTTCGGCATTCGCCCTGTGTGGC
>NZ_JBEBKL010000096.1:0-3093 GCF_040079335.1 Sphingorhabdus sp. | reverse complement strand
CAGCCACAATGCCGGCACCTTCCAACCCTATGACCCCAGCGAGGTCATGGGCGAAACCCAACCCACCACGCCCAAGCCGCCGAAGAAGGCGAAATGTGGGGCATTCGGACAAGTGCTCTCGATCGTCGTTGCGGTGGTCGCCAGCTATTATCTCGGGCCATTGCTAGGTAACCTTGTTAGCCAAGGGTTCAACAATCTGATCGGGACGCAATCGGGCTTTAGCTGGAAGAGCCTTGCGATGGCACAGGTTAGTGCCGGGGTGACGATGGGTCTCGATGGCGCCTTTGCAGGCATTCAGAGCTCGTTCCTGCAAGGAGCGGCGCAAGCGGCGGCGGCGAGCGCGATCACGCAAGGCATTGGCGTTGCCACCGGGCTGCAGAAGAAGTTCGACTTTGCAGGCGTTGCCGCTGCCGGGGTTGCAGGCGGCATATCAAGCTGGGCCAGTGCACGTCTTGATGGTCGCTCGTTTGATCCAGCTACGGGCTGGCAAAATGGCGCATCGACGGCAGGGTCGGCAGCGCTTGCCCATACCGCAGGTGCGATTGCAGGTGCTGTCACCCGCTCGGTACTTAACGGCAACAGCTTTGGCGACAATCTGCTTGCCAGCCTTCCCGAAGTGATCGGCCGGGCCGCCGTGCGTGGTATGGGCGGCGGGAACATCCTTACAAGGCTGTTTGCTGACAAGGAAGGTCCGGAAACGGGTTCCGCCGCCCCGATGGCGGTCGAGCAGACTGAGGGGAATGAATATGCCGAACTCGCCAAGCTTGATCCGCTAACACAGGGCCAACTGGAGGCCGAGGCTGACGCAAATACCATCACCGTCACTGGCACTCGTTACGCGTCGCTTTCGGTGTCGCTCGATGATCAGGCGGCTGTGGGGGCTTTGGTCGGCCGCGCGATTGCACTCGACAGGCTCACAAAGCTTTCGCAGGGCGGCGAAGCTCTGTCAGTTCGATTGGCAGGGGCTAGCGCCAGCGAACGCAAGGCCATTTTGCGCTCCATAGGCGGCGGCACAAACGATGCTGGAACCAGCACTTCGGGCGGCGACACGATTGCGGGAACCAAACATCTTGCGGGCGGCACAACGTCGCTGAGCGGGCGGCAATGGTTGGGTGCGATGATCGAAAGTGCGTACACCGAAGGCGTGACCGATGCAGAGTTGTCCGATTATTTCGATCAGCATATAAACTTGCTGAAAGGTGCTTCGGACATGCGGACTGCCATTGGTGCGAATTTTGTCGACAGTGCGAACGACACGCAGCTTGCTTATGGCATTCCCGTGCTCGAACGGATTGCAGGAGCCGGAAACAGCAACGCCCAGATCGCGTTGGAACTGGCGAATGCCGGGAAACGGCAACGCTATGACGATATCGGGGCAAAGGTGAATGCCGCCCTGTGGCAGGATGCGAAGGATTTTGGTCTCATTTACGCTGGAACGGCTTTGGTTGTGGGGGGTCTGGCTGCGCCCGGGCTTGCTGCAGGAATTGCAGCGAGGGGAACGCCTCTTTTCTATCGGACGACCATGGCGATAGGAGCTGGGACTGGCATAGGCTTGACGGAAGTCTCCTATCAGCTTGACCGCGATCCAATGAAGGAACGCCAATGGGGCGACTATGTGACAGCGGGCGGATTTGGTGTGTTGGCCGGGTCGGGCTGGCAGCCGATTGGCAAGTTCGCGCCCAATGTGCTGGGCTGGAGCGAGAAATATCTGGTCAGCGCCGCCAATGGCGCGCTGTTCGCTGGAGGAGCTGATGTCGCCGGGCAGTTCGTTAATGTTGCACTCGACCCTTCGGTGGAACTAAATTGGTATAAAACATTAAGGATGGGAGCCTTGGGGGCAGGTGCAGGTCTTGTCTTACCGCGTATTTCAGGGGTGAATGCAGGCCGCAATAATTATGAGTCGGTATACAACGCCCAGTTGGGCCGATTGAATAACGGCTATATCGGTAATATCTCACCGTGGGTGACCATGCGGGGTGCTGCCGCCAATCAGGCGACACCTGTTACGCAGGGCGTAGTCGCAACCACCGGCGAGATTGTTTACAAACGGATGAGCGGCCAATGATCCCGGCCAATGACAGCCACGATGCCGATGGCGGACTCTATGTCGAAATCGACCGGCAATATGAGATTCCGATCAAAGTGCCGATGCTGTTTTTTGGTGTTACCGCTTTGCTTGGGGCTTTTCTTTGGATCAGAGATGGGTTGTGGGAAGCTGGTTTGGTCGGCGTCATTATTTTTGTGCTCTGGTGGCTCCTGAACGTTTATCCCAATCGCCGCTATCGGATCGGCTGGGACAATCTACGCATTTACATGCGCGAAGGCGGGTTCAAGCATTCGGATTATTTCTCGATTGCATTTGATGATATCAAAGCCATCGAAACCGGCTATGATGGCAATGCGGGCGCGAAGGCGCGTTTCTATCCGTTCGACTATATCGAGATGATCTCCAAATATCCGGGTCAAAAACCGGTGGTCGTTCACCCGCCTTCGCTAAAGGATGGGCAGGTCAAGGCGATGCTGCTCTATATGTATGGCCAGCGTCCTGAACCGTTTCCACAGGACGTAATCGACTATATGCACTCTGACAGGCCGCTTTGAAGCTTGCAAAGTAGGATTTGTCCTGCCAGCCTATAGCTCCCCGCCTGCGCCAAAGGCTGCCGCGGACACCCATCGCAAACCGCCCTATTGAGCTAGAAGGGCCTGCCAAAAGCTCTCAATGCTATAGCACTCCGCTGCACCCAAAAAGTAACAAAGGTGACAAACGAGGGATAGGTTACCGGTAACCTTTGTCACCTTAAGCTGGCTCGCCGAGCATAGTCCGGCACCGCACATTCACTCCCGCCGCCTTTAAGAGGCCCATCGCAACGGTGGCGCGTACTCGGTGTCAGCTGGTGACCTCCGGTCGCCTTCGGCTCCAACTTCGGTCGTCTTGGGCCGCAACTTTGCCCGACCTTCAACCTCGCCAACTTCAACACCAACTTCACAACGACCTACAGCTATGACGGCATCGGCAACCTGACCTCGGCCTATGTCTATGACGGGGTGCCCAAATCGCTTGCCTATCTGACCGACATGAACGGCCAGGTGATC
>NZ_JBEBKL010000095.1:0-3151 GCF_040079335.1 Sphingorhabdus sp. | reverse complement strand
CTGTCAGCGTTGCGCGAGGGCTGCAAAGCCCCACCCCGCTGCGACTAGGCATCCAAGATGCCAAGTCTCGCTGCCCCTCCCCTGAAGAGGAGGGGAGAAATTTGCGATGGCTTTAGCCCCCCGCCTTGATCTTCGGCAGACCCAGTCGCTGGTGATGACGCCGCAGCTGCAGCAAGCAATCAAGCTGCTGGCACTGTCTTCACTCGAGATTGAAAGCTTCATTGCGGAGGAACTCGAGCGTAATCCACTGCTTGAAATGGCGGCGGGCGATAGCGGCGGTGAAGTGGACGCACCGGACAATTCCGAACCCCCGCCTTCGACCGAAAATCTGGGCAGCGACCAGTTGATGAACGACGGCGATTTCGGCACCGGGGGTGAAGCACTCGACACCGATTTCTCAAGCGAGACATTCGAGCCCGTCGAGGGCGGCGGCGCAGGTGCCGACGGGATGCTAGGGATGAACGGCGTATCGTCGAGCGGTTCTGACTTCGGTGAAGGCCCCGATTTCGATTCCTTTGCAGCACCCGACATTTCGCTGCGCGAACATCTTATGCATCAGGCTGGCGAAATTGCCTCGGGCAGGCAATTGCTGCTGCTAGAGCAATTAGTCGAACATATCGAACCTTCGGGCTGGCTGGGCGCGGACCTGATGGGCATTGCCTATCGGCTGGGCGTTCCGTTGGCCGAAATGGAGGAAGCACTGGCGCTGTTGCAAACCTTCGATCCGACCGGCGTGGGTGCGCGCGATCTGGCTGAATGCATTGCGCTTCAGGCGAAGGAAGCCGATCGTTACGACCCCTGCATGGCGCGGCTGATCGACAATCTGGATCTGGTCGCGCGCGGCAGCTTTGACCAGCTCAAGCGGCTCTGCCGGGTCGACGACGAGGATCTGCGCGATATGCTCGTCGAGTTGCGCAGCTATGATCCAAAGCCGGGCCTGCGTTTCGACAGCGATGATGCCGCGATGGCCGTGACCCCCGACCTGTTTGTGACCGCGCAGGGGAAAGGCTGGGCGATTGAGCTCAACAGCGCCAACCTGCCCCGGCTGTTGGTCAACCGGACCTATTATGCCGAGATGGGCGGCGGGGGCAGTAACAAGGCTGCGAACAACTGGCTCAACGAAGCCTTGGCCGACGCAAATTGGCTGATCAAGGCGATGGACCAGCGCCAGCGCACGATCATGAAGGTCGCGCAGGAAATCGTGAAGCAGCAGGAGGGCTTTTTCCGCGAAGGCGTATCGCGGCTCAAGCCGCTGACACTGCGGCAGGTGGCAGAAGCCATCGACATGCACGAATCGACCGTTAGCCGCGTCACCAGCAACAAATATCTCCATTGCTCGCGCGGGCTGTTCGACCTCAAATATTTCTTCTCAAGCGGCGTGGCTTCAGCCGATGGTGACGGCGCATCGGCGGAGGCGGTGAAGGCGGCGATCAAGACGCTGATCGATGCCGAAGCCCCCGACGACATCCTGTCCGACGACACGCTGGTCGATCTGCTCAAGGAAAAAGGCTTCGACATCGCCAGGCGAACCGTTGCCAAATATCGCGAGGCGATGGGGATCGGCTCGAGCGTGCAGCGAAGGCGTGCGAAGAAGATGGGGCGTTAGGCGAGCACCCGCCCTAGTGCATCCTTCCATCCGGCTAGCCGAGCCTCGCGCGCGACGCCATCCATTGCGGGGCTGAACCGCCCTACCTTGCCGCGCATTACCGCTGCTTCGGCAAGCGAGCCGTATAGCCCTGCGCCGACGCCCGCCAGCATCGCCGCGCCTAGCGCGGTGGTTTCGACGAAATCGGGGCGCTCTACTTCGACCGCCAAAATGTCGGCCAGATCCTGCACCATCCAGCCGTTTGACACCATGCCGCCATCGACCCGCAATTCGGCCCAGTCTGCGCCATCGGCGGCGAAGGCGGTTTTGAGGTCGTGGGTTTGGTGCGCCATCGCCTCCAATGCAGCGCGTGCGACATGCGCTTTTTTGGCGGCAAAGGTCAGCCCGTGGATCGCGGCGCGGGCGTGCGGTTGCCAATGCGGCGCGCCGAGGCCCGACAGTGCCGGGACCAGATAGACACCGCCATTATCCTCTACGCTGCGCGCCAAGGGCTCGGTATCGGGCGATGCGTCGATCAGGCCGAGATCGTCGCGCAGCCACTGGATCAGGCTGCCGGCGACAAAGACCGAGCCTTCGAGCGCATAATGCCGTTCGCCACCCAGTTGCCATGCCACCGTTGCGAGCAAGCGGTTGGTCGATTTGGGCAAGGTCCGCCCGGTCTGTGTTAGCACAAAGGCTCCGGTGCCAAAGGTCGCCTTGGTCTGGCCGGGTTCAAGGCAGCTTTGGCCGATTAGCGCCGCCTGCTGGTCCCCCGCCATTCCGGTGATAGCGATGGGGGCGCCGAACAGGCTCGCGTCGGTCATCCCCAATTGGCCAGCGCTGTCGCAGATTTCAGGCAGGATCGCGCGCGGTACGCCGAACAGGCTGAGCAGGCCATCGTCCCAATCGCCACTGCCGATCGCCATCAGCGCGGTTCGGCTGGCGTTGCTGGCGTCCGAGACATGGACCCTGCCGCCAGTCAGACGATAGACGAGATAGCTTTCAATTGTTCCGACCGCGAGATGCTCCCCTGCCGCCTCCAGCTGCCGCCAGTTTTTGAGCGCCCAACCGATTTTCGAGCCGGAGAAATAGGGATCAAGCAGCAGCCCGGTTTTCGCCTGCACATCGGCTTCATTGCCAGCAGCCTTCAGCGCCTCGCACATCTCCGCCGTGCGCCGGTCCTGCCAGACAATCGCGCGCGCCAGCGGCTCGCCGGTACGCCGGTCCCAGAAGACGACGGTCTCACGCTGGTTGGTAATGCCGATACCCGCAATGGCATGCGCCCCGCCCGCCTGTGCCACCATCTCGCGCGCGCATTCTAGGGTAAGACCCCAGATTTCCGCAGCATCATGTTCGACCAGCCCGGGCGCTGGATAATGCTGCGTCAACGGCCGCTGCGCGCTACTCAGGCAAGCGCCATCCTTTGCAAACAGCATCGCCCGCGTCGATGTCGTGCCTTCGTCGATGACGAGGATATGGTCGGCCATTTGGTACTCCCCTCCCGCTTGCGGGAGGGGCCGGGGGAGGGCCAGACAGCGGCGCTCCTTCTCAGGCCCTCCCCTAACC
>NZ_JBEBKL010000094.1:0-3569 GCF_040079335.1 Sphingorhabdus sp. | reverse complement strand
GGCCCAGCTTGACCGGGTCGGCGCCTTCCGCTTTGAACCCGTAGAGGGCGCCGCCGCCAACGCCCTGCCCGGCGCGGTGCCCGAAGAGGTCAAGGAAGAACGGTTCCAGCGGATCATGGAAAAAACCGCCGCGATCAGCGCCGCCAAGCTGGCCGCCAAGGTCGGCCGCCTGCTGCCGGTGATCATCGACGAGGTCGGCGAAGCGGACGAGGACGGCGACACCGGCGCCACCGCCCGCAGCCAGGCCGACGCCCCCGAAATCGACGGCGCGGTATACCTGCGCAGCGTGCCCCCCACCCTCAAACCCGGCGATTTCGCGACGGTGCTGATCGAAGACGCCGACGAACACGACCTGTTCGGGGTGATGTCAGACAGCTGAAGCCACCCTTTCCTGAACGAATGGACACAGTGGACAGGGTTCAGGGGGAAAGTGTCACCCGGTGTTGCCTTGTGTAACCCGGCGCCACCCACCTGCACGGCATAGCGCGGCAAGGCGGCGGTGTGCGGGGCGGCAAAGCGGGGCGAGGGCATGGCTTCACGGTAGCAAGCGGGGCGGATGTAGGAAAACGCCCACCCCTCCCGATCCTCTCCATTTTCACGCAGTGCAAATGGGGAGGTGGCGCGCCCGCAGGGCGTGACGGAGGGGTATCGGCGGCGGCCCAAACCCGCAATCGTCCCTTGCCAAGCGGCGGGCACGCGGGAATACATGCCGGATGCGCCTGACTTGGGATGAAATTCGCCGCCGCGCCAAGGCTTTCAGCGAAGATTGGAAGGATGCGCACTACGAAAAGGGCGAAACGCAGAGCTTCTACAACGATTTCTTCGAGATTTTCGGAATCAAGCGGCGTCAGGTCGCCGTTTTTGAAAAGCGCGTTCAGGCTATCGATGCCAACCGGCGCGGTTTTATCGACCTGTTCTGGCCCGGCACGCTGATCGTCGAGCAGAAAAGCGCGGGCAAGAACCTGCTTGCCGCGCAGATGCAGGCCAGCGAATATTTCGATTGGCTGCCCCAGCGCGATCAGCCGCGCTTCATGCTGACCTGCGACTTTCAGCGCTGGCAGCTGGTCGATCTGGACGACAACGGCAAGGAACTGAGCTTCCCTCTGGCCGACCTGCACAAGCACGTCACGGCGTTCGATTTCATGCTGGGCCGCCGCGTCAGCTTTGAAACCCAGGCGTCCGTCACGATCAAGGCGGCGGAGCTGATGGGCAAGCTCCACGATGCGCTGGAGGACAGCGGCTATGCCGGGCACGATCTGGAACAGCTGCTGGTCCGTCTGCTGTTCTGCCTGTTTGCCGATGACACCGGGATTTTCCAGCCCAAGGACATCTTCCTGCAACTGATCGACAACGACACCAGGGACGACGGCAGCGACGTTGGTCGCGTGCTGAACGAACTGTTCGACGTGCTGGATACGCCCGAGGCGGAGCGACAGAAGGGACTGTCGGGAGAGCTTGATGCCTTCCCCTATGTCAACGGCGCGTTGTTCCGGGGACGGCTGCGCACGCCCGTGTTCGATGCAGCCATGCGCGGCCACCTGCTCGAAGCGGCCCGCCACGATTGGTCGGGCGTCAGTCCCGCCATTTTCGGGTCGCTGTTCCAGTCGGTGATGGACGCCAAGGAACGCCGGGCCAAGGGCGCGCATTACACGACAGAGGCGAACATCCTGAAAGTGATCGGTCCGCTGTTTCTGGACGATCTGAAGGCGGAACTGTCCGCGATCATCCAGCGCAAGACCGGACGCGACAAGGAACTGGCGAAATTTCAGGACAAGCTGACCCGTCTGACCTTTTTTGATCCGGCCTGCGGTTGCGGCAACTTTCTGGTGATTGCCTATCGCGAAATTCGGCGGCTGGAACTGGAAGCACTGAAGGCCCAGTACGGCGATCAGCAGATCGACGCAGCACTGCTTAGCCGCGTTACGGTCGATCAATTCTATGGGATCGAGTACGAAGATTTCCCCGCCCGGATTGCCGAAGTGGCGATGTGGATGATGGATCACATCGCCAACAACGAAATCAACGATGCCTTCCGGCTCAACTATGCCCGCATCCCATTGAAGGATTCAGCGCATATCCTGCACGGGGACGCACTTGAAGCTGACTGGTCGAGCTTGCTGCCGCCGGAAAAGTGCAGCTACATCATGGGCAACCCGCCGTTTGTGGGGGCCAAATTCCAGAGCGAAGCACAGCGCGCGCAAGTAAGGCGTATCGCAGGACTTGGCGGTAGTGGCGGAACACTGGACTATGTCGCGGCGTGGTTCATCATGGCCGGACAATTCATCAAGGTCAATCCGCGCGTTCGCATTGCCTTTGTTTCGACCAATTCAATCTGTCAGGGCGAACAGGTTGCGCAGTTGTGGCCGATCCTGTTCGACCGGTTTGGTGGAGATTGCCTTTGCGCATCGCACCTTTTCCTGGGGTAGCGAGGCGCGCGGCAAAGCTCATGTTCATGTGGTAATCGTCGGGTTGGCGCACCGCGACCATGAGTCTGACGAGAAGCGGCTTTTCAGCTATCCCGACATCAAAGGCGATCCCGTCGAAAGCCGCCACTCAGCGCTGACCGCCTATCTTTTTGATGCCAAGGGCGTGGCGAACAGGCATCTGGTGGTGAAAGAAGAGGGGCGGCCGATTAATGGGGCAAGAAAACTCGCCATTGGAAGTCAGATTATTGATGATGGTCACTTCACATTTAATCCAGCCGAACGATCGCGGTTTTTGAAGGCCGAACCCAAGGCTGCTCCATTCATGCGCAAGCTTGTAGGAGCAACTGAGCACATCAATGGAGATATGCGCTGGGTTCTCACGTTGCATGACGCTCCACCAGACATTTTGGCAGCGTCGGCGGAAATCAAGGCGCGAATTTCGGCAGTCCGAAATTTTCGTCTAGCCAGCAAACGCAAGAGCACTCTCGCCGCAGCGGCATATCCGCAATCATTTGCACTGCTAAACGCGCCCAAAGTCGCCTTTCTGGTCTTGCCTAGAGTTTCGTCGGAGCGCCGAGATTATGTTCCGTTCGGGTGGCAGGAACCTCCTGCAATTCCCACTGACGCGGTCATCATACTGCCCGAAGCCACTCTCTTTGACTTCGCCATCCTCACCAGCCGTGCGCACATGGCGTGGCTCGGACACATGGGCGGACGACTCAAGAGCGATTATCGCTATTCCATCGGCCTCGTCTACAACACCTTCCCTTGGCCGGACGCCTCCCCCGCCCAGCGCGCCAGAATCGAAGCGCTGGCCCAGGCGGTGCTGGATGCCCGGGCCGAATTTCCGACGTCCAACCTTGCGGCGCTCTATGATCCGGACACCATGCCGCCGGTGCTGCGCAAGGCGCACGCCGCGCTGGATAGTGCGGTCGACAGGCTGTACCGCGCAGCGCCCTTCACCTCTGACCGCGACCGGGTGGAGCATCTGTTTGGCCGGTACGAGGCGCTGGTGAACCCGCTGGAGCGGATCGGCGCGGCCAAGAACAAGCGCGTGGCGCGGAAGGCTTCGCAGGCGGAGTAGCGCACAATGCTCCAATCCTGCACCGCGTGCTCCCCTCCCAGGTGGGGAGGGGTTGGGGG
>NZ_JBEBKL010000093.1:0-3808 GCF_040079335.1 Sphingorhabdus sp. | reverse complement strand
GGTCTCGCCATCGACAAGTGCATGACCCGCATCGATGCCGATGGGTTGTCGCATCTGCGTGAAGCGCTCGATTTTGCCTTTTTCGACCCGATCGGGCCCGATCAAGTCGAAACATTCCAGATCAGATGGTGGATCTTTTTCCACACGATCATTTCAACAATCGAGGTCAGAAACTTCCGGAAGATGATGCTGACAGGCATGCCACCGACACTGCGCCGCCGCGTGATCACCGCCCTGAATGCAGACGGGCTGCGCTCCATGCTCGCCGACATGACCGCGCTGATTGGCGCATTTGCCGAGCGAGATACGGCGCTTGGGCGGAAGCTGCTCGACCAGCAGTTTGCAGCCTTCACACCCTTTGTGGTGGAGGCCAATATCGGCTTCAATGACGTGTCGTCCGATGAGGAGGTCGACTATTCTCTCGGCCCGGATCTTATGCGCCCAATCTTCACACAGAACGGTTCCGATCTGCCTCCCTTTTCCCGGGGGATCCGGGAGCCCCTCTCATGGACGGAGTTCAAGGCGCTCTCTGCTATTCTCTGAGCCAAACGGTTAGCTGCGCAATTGACCTATGCCGAAGGGGATTATGCGCCCGTCGAGCGCGGGTTCGCGCCCGCCAGCGCCAAAGGCACAGCCTCTCCGAATGATATGACAGTCAATTCTTCTGATTACCGGGAATTCTGGCCAATCGACGTGGTCACCTTCTGCGAAAGATGCCAAAAGCGCGCCACGGGTTAGCTCGACAAACTCGGCCATCGCGCTTTGCGCTTGAGCAGGAGCCCTGCGTTTTAATGCAGCGCTAATCGCGCCAATGGATCGCCATGTCTTGATCAGTTGCTTTGAATTTTGCGCCCAGACACTCTGGCGGTAAAGCGCATTGGGTCCGATACTGCGCGCCATGTCTGTAATGGTTGCAACACGCGCCATCCGAATGATGGTTGCCTGGATATCAACGCCCCTGGAAATCAGAATTTCTGTCCCGGACTGGTCGCTAAAGTCGGGCGCGGCCGCTTCTTCGGTTCTGCGAACCAAATTGGCGACTTCCAGATCAGTACCCCGCTCCGTTGCGCGGGCAGCTGCCATTCCCATCATCGAGGCTCGAATGTCGAATAGATCATTGATTTCGACCTCGCTCCAGAGTCTGACGCCAAACACCCCCCGGCGCGGGATATCGAGATATCCTTCGTGAACTAGGGCATTCAATGCATCGAGGGCGGTTGCGGATTTGCAGCCATAGACTTGGCATAGCTCGTCTCGATCAAGGATCTGGCCCGGCAGATATATCCCGCTGAGGACGGCAAAACGCACTTCCAGAAACATGTTTTCAGTAGTCGATCGTTCGGACATTCCACATCCTGGACGCGCACCGTGCGGCTAAATAGCGAGTGAATCATCTTATAGCGGAAAAAATGGTTGATTGCAGCAATTGCAACTAGCTGAGCGCACGCTCCAAAACCCCATTTGGATCGCTAGGCCGCATCACCTACAAACACATAGGTTATTCGGCACTTTTTGCGGGATACTTTGCAGCTGTTAGCTTCGCCGGTCGAGCGGAGAGAATTGACTTGAGCGGAGAGGAGGAATAGCATTCAGAGCTGAGAGAGCATGTGCAATAAAACACGATCCATCAACCTACATCGGTATCGGAGAGAACGGTTTTCGGGCAATCGAGCCGTCACCTCCGAAGCACGACTTTTCATCGATCGTACCGTATGGTTCTAAGCGCCCACCCGGCGGCATCGCGAGCTGGATAGCATTTTTCGTTATCGTTGGCGGTGTCACGACATGGATTGGGTATTCAATCTTCAGCAGCTAATTTTTTCGCTTGCTCACATGGAGATGATTTCGGTTGGGCTCGTCCGGGAACACCTCGAACTGCACGCCATAGTCCTTCCCTAACGCGTCCGAGACGCCTTCAGCCCATTGTCTCCCCTGCTGAACGCTTATGTTCTTGCCTCTAAAATCCAGTCCGCGATCATCATAGTGTGCCGAACCGGGCTTGTGGATGCTATCGTTGCCGGAGGTGATAACAGGCTTGGGAAGTCCGAGCCGTTGCGCTTCTGATGCGACAGCCGACATCGCCGGGATCATGTCGCCATCAATATTCCGTATGTTAGCACCTTGCTTCAGCCCGATGCCAAGCTCACGCGCATAGGGCCGCCCATCGACTTCACCCTCCGGAGCTGCGAGCAGCGGGCCTGTCGGAACAGAATCTCCATCAACTATTGATCGAGGAAGCGTAGTTGTGGGCATGCCAAGGTCGGCGTTGGTGCCCAATGCTCCGATCAAGCCAATACCTGCGACATCGCCAAGCTCTGACAGCTTCCGCTCGCGCAAATCAGACATGAGGTCGGCCATGACGGCGGTGACACCCTGGTCGCGCCGCTGCATCTCCGCCAGGCTGAGGTTCGGATTGGCGAGGTCGGGAAGGTGCAGTTCAGGTTGCTGCCGCCGCAAATCCTCATAGCGGTCCTGGACTAGGTTGGAGAGATCCGAAGACATTTGGAAGCCGTTGCTTTGAGCGTAGCTCGCTTCGGCAACCAATCTGTTGCCGATCTCGCGATAACGGGAAGCCGCAGCCCGTCGTTCATCTGCTTCGCTGTTCCGAATTTCGGTGCCTGTGGCCGAACTCTCGCTGCGGCTCGTGTCGCTATAGCCGGAATCGCGCGTGAACGTTCCGGACGATGAGGTGGAAGAATCGGTCGTACCCAGCGAGAAGCGCCCGCTATTGTCGTCCGACTTGTCGGTCGCACGGGTGGTAAAGGACTCCAAGCCCCTTTGTTGGACTCTGTTAGATACTTCGGCATTTTCGCGGCTCCGATAAACAGTACCGGATGCGCTGACGCCGATTTCGGAGCCGACAATGTCGCCCAATGGGGTTCCGATCTTCGCATTCGCCCCCAAACTTCCATTAACCCCTGTGGTGTCTGTCGCTACAAAGGAATTGCTGACACTGTTTCCTTGCGAAATCCGAAGGCCGTCATTGGTTGAGGTCCGCTCCGAAACACCGACCGAACCTTCGGTTCCGCGATATTTCCTTTGATCTTTGCTGAAACTTGATTGCTTGCCGCTTTCGCTTCGGTTGCCGGTCACGCTCGAATTTGTCGTGACTGCCGAGCTGAACGCGGATTTGGAGGTTGACCAAGTGGTCGAAGTGCCATTCTCGATCCGGTCGGCCTCGTTGAGATAGTTCTGACCCTGCATCCGCAAGTCGCTGGCATATCCAGCGGTCATCATCGGTTTGAAGGGAAGCTGCGACATGCCACCAGAGGAGTCGATGACAGTGCGGCCGTTGCCATATTCGGAATAAGTCACGCCATCATTACCCCTGAACGAACTGCGCACGGCGCCCGCAAAATAGTTGCCCGCTTCGGTCCATTGATTGGCCTGCCGGTTGTTGCCGTTGAAGTTCGAAAAGCTGACATCGCCATAGGCATAATTGCCGGTGGTGCGCTCGAGCGCTGCGGCCTCGCCTCCGCTCTGGACCGACTGGAGGAACCCTGCAGCGCTGTTGGATGCCGCCATCGCGCCGCGTGCCAACATGGCTGCGAGCGCTGGCACGGACATGATCAAAAAGCCTGCGAGCGTTGCCGTATCCTGATTGACCGCTTGGATACCGCCCCAACCCGCAAGCGAGATACCACCGGGGGCAGCGGCCGCCATTTCATTGGCGATCCTGTCCATGAGGAACATGTGCAGCAATACATACAGCGGACCCCAGGCCGCCAGATAGAAGAAGCCGGCAAGATAGCCTTTGAGTGCCGGAATGCCGGTGCGCGGGAAGAGAAATAGCGGAAATATGACCGGG
>NZ_JBEBKL010000092.1:0-3849 GCF_040079335.1 Sphingorhabdus sp. | reverse complement strand
GCCGAACGGTCCTTGACCGACTGTTCGTAAGTAACCTCCATCGTGCCATTATTGCCCACCATCCCGGTCTGCCGCCCGGCAAAGCGATGGTTGACCAGCGTTGGATGACCAGTGAGAAGGATTCTTGAGCGGTTGGAATGGAATCTATCGCATTGTTAATACGAGATATTGTTATTAATTAGTATAGTGTCCCCGGAATTGACAAGAGGGGATGAACTATTTGGGGCCTTTCGCACCGGCCAGCGTAATTTCCAGGGTAATTGGCCACCGTAATTGGGTAAATATGCACGTGTCACCGTAATTGCACCGTAATTGCAACCATCTGATCTTGCATGGCTTTTTACACAAGCGCACCGCATCGATGCTATCGCGCATCACAGTGGTGCACATGGAGTCCCTCATAACCCTATGATAACAAGCCGTTAAAACCGCGCGGCAGTGCATACGGTGTGCTTGGTAATCGCTCCTCATCGCGGCGCTATCGGTGGGCTTTAACGCTATCCTGAGCGCGGCAATCGGGACTGACCAGTGGGCAACCGCCCCACGGCGGGAACCTCCACCGCTTTCCGGCCCGCACCACCGCCGTCGCACCCTGGCGCAGCATCGGCGCGCGCACATCGCCCCAGCACCGCACGGCGGCGGAGATTTGATCGACGCCGCACATCACGCCATTTCCGCGCACCTCGCAGCGCCAGACACAAAGCCGCGCAAAACTGCCCGCTCCACACGACCGCCAAGGCCAGACACATCGCCGCCCTTTATCCTGCCTTACTTCGCGGAGACCTCATGCCGAGCGAGATACCAGCATACAGACTCGGTCTGATAGCCAAGTGCGAACACTTCTTGCATCCGAGTCCTGCAACCCGCTTCATCACCATTGGCACGGCGTATCGCGCCGTCATGGAACAGAGCCACGCCCAATTGCAATTTGATTGACCGATTGTATCCGGCAAGATGATAAGCGGCCTGCAACCCTTCCATCTTGGTCGCCGCTCGCAGCGCAGCATCAAATCGATGTTCGGCAGTCATATATTCGTTGATAGACTGCCATTCCTGCCGCCATCCATCGAGCGCGTCCTCAAAGGACAACTCCCCAAGGAGTTGCTTCACAGTCGCAACAGGATAGCGGAACATCGTAGGCCGCTTGTCATATTTGGCGTTGAGCTTTTTCAGGTAGCGAAGCGCATAATCCCGATTGGCCTCATCGCCCGCCGTCACCGCCATATAATGCAGGATCAGCCCAAAGGTCGCACCACCCGCATGATCCGGGGCCATGCTCACACTGCCGTCAAGGATTGCTGCACAAAGGCCGTGTGCGAGTTCGATGGCGTGCCCGCGATCATCAAGGCACCAAAAGGCGGCGGCAAGATAGAGGTGCTGACCGGGGTGATCGGGATTGCGCTTTTGGTGCTCATGAACGCGCTCCATCAACGGGATGGCAGCCCGGAAGTTCCCCTTCTCCTGATATGCTTTTGATAGACCATCGACCGATCCAATGTCATTTGGGTCGGTAGCCAGTTCCATCTGATACGCTTTAACTGCGTCATCAAAGCGGCCAGCCAATACGAGATCAAGAGCGTCCATCAGAAATCAAACCCCCAGCGAAGGTTGCCTTGGGCATCATAGGTGACCGCCCTCACTGTTGCCGGATCATAGCCCCACTTCCCGACTTGCGTGTTAAAGGTCTTCAGACCCGATGCGGTATTTGGCTTGATTTCGATATGCTCGAAACCAAGTCGCCTAGCGGCAATTGAATCAACGGACATATCAACGCCGGTCAGACCTGGCCCTGTTCGATTGATCACGCCGGTCACACCCTGTGCTTCCAACCGGGCTTGCAGCAACGCTCCAGCTTGAACGTGCGCTTCCTGACCGAACAACGTGGTGCCGTATTTCAGATTCGACGGAACCGAAATACTACCCAATCCCCTCTCTGCGGCAATAACTGGAGCAGACTTGGCAAATACCTTGCCTCCTACCCTGCCAACCAAACTACTCGCTGGCCCTAGAAACGCAGCCCCGGCTTCAATCTTGGATGTTATCGGCGCATTATGGCCCTGCGTCCGAAGGTCATTGAAGGCGTAGAGGGTACCGAGTGGTGAGAATCCTGCAATGTCGCGCTCGGCCTGCGATCTGACATTGGCAATCGCTTGCCGCTGGGCGGCGGCGGCAGCTCGTTCATCGCCGCGTTGACGATAGATTTCAGTGCGGGCTTTACTTTTAGACCACAACCCGCTGGTAAAGGCAGTTGAATAGCGATTGGTTCCCGGCAGCGCGATGTTCATCTGCATCATACCGGCACCGGGCAATGGTATCGCAAAATCAATGGTCACAGGTGCGGGGTTGAGACGGGTCATCAATACAGCTTCAGCCTTACTGATAAAGTCGGCACCCATGCCAACTTCGATTGCATTGGTTGTGGCGGCTCCCAAAGCCCAGAACACCGCCGTTTCACGACCTTTTGCACCAGCGGCCAGTTCTGCAGCCAACATGTTGCCGTAGACAGCGCCGTCCTTATAGTAAGCCTCATAGCCTTCAGCAAGGTGCTTGTCCGCCAACGCAAGTTGCAGCAAATGTTCAACCGACGATATCGGATTGGGTCCCCCAAAAGCTCGTATCCGCTGGTCGCTTGTTGTCACGTAGAATGTTGAAGCGGTGGCAGTGGTGCTGGCATTTGTTTTCACAATCTCCATTGCACTCGGGTCAGCATCTACCGATACCCTTGCCCTGGCACGATTGGCTGCAACCTTGTCCCAGTCGATGTCCCCGTCCAGCACGGACAGTGCGGGGATGTCAAAATCAACAACATCAACCGCCAGCGTCTCTGGCGTATTAAGCGCCGAGACGAACGGATAAGGTTCGCTTGCCTTGGCAGCGGCGATCATATTGCCCCCCGTCTCCTCCACCGCCGTCGGGTTGCCAGCACCCTCACTGGCGCTGCTATTACCCAACCGGCCATCGAACGCCGTGCCTGCGGCGCGTACCGCAAGCCTCGCCAGCGCAGCAGGCAGTTCGGTTCGGATCGAGCGGCCAAAGCTGTCGCCGGTGATCACACTCCTCGTGGCAGCGCGGGCGAGAACGTCGGCGCCGCTGCGCAGCATTTCGCCACCAAAGCTGCTATCACCGATCTTGAGCTCGCCAACCGCGTTCGATGCCACAGCGGTCGCAACCCCCGTCCAGTCGAACTTCTTCTGCAGGCCAAGCGCCATTCCGATGCCCTGTGACACCGCTTCATTCGCAATAGTGGTAACCGGATCGAACCCTTGCGGAGCGCCGATGACGACCTGTACGCCTGCCCGCACGGCTGCCATGCCCACGGCTTTCCAGCTGAACTCGGGCTGGATGCCGGTGGCCACGCCAACACCCTGGCTGACCGCGCTGCCAATCGCTGCACCCGCGACCGGAGCGACCGGGCCCAGCACCGGTGCCAGCGCGATCGTCGCGATCATGGTCACCGCTTGCGCTATCACCAACAGCAACATCTGGCCCAGCAGGCCACATTTCGCCTTCTTCGGCGGCTTGGGGGTGGTGGGTTGGGTTTCGCCCATGACCTCGCTGGGGTCATAGGGTTGGAAGGTGCCGGCATTGTGGCTGTTCTTCGCCACACCCTGCGGCAGGATCAGCGTGCTGCCTTCGATCAGCCCGGCCTGTGCAGACAGTCCGTTCGCTTCGGCCAGCCGGTACCACAGATTGGCATCGCCATAGAGCTGGGCGGCGATGCTCGCCAGCGTGTCACCTGCGCGCACGGTATAGCTGCCGGTGGCGGAGGCCTGTGCATAGCTGTTAAAGCCCTCGATCGACTGGGCAAAGTCGGCATAGCCCACCGTGCCGCTGTTGGTGCCACCCCGG
>NZ_JBEBKL010000091.1:0-3866 GCF_040079335.1 Sphingorhabdus sp. | reverse complement strand
TACAGCTATGACGGCATCGGCAACCTGACCTCGGCCTATGTCTATGACGGGGTGCCCAAATCGCTTGCCTATCTGACCGACATGAACGGCCAGGTGATCCGCCGCGATGAAACCCGCACCAGCAGCCCCGGCCAGATGGCGCCGCACGAGATCTTCTATCGCTTTGCCGGGCGGCAGACCGAGATGGTGGGCAATAATGGCACGATGGAGGTTACTTACGAACAGTCGGTCAAGGACCGTTCGGCGGCGGGCCCGACGATCAGCGATAGCAATGCCGGGCTGTTCCGGGGTGGCACCAACAGCGGCACGGTGGGCTATGCCGACTTTGCCCAGTCGATCGAGGGCTTTAACAGCTATGCACAGGCCTCCGCCACCGGCAGCTACACCGTGCGCGCCGGTGACACGCTGGCGAGCATCGCTGCCCAGCTCTATGGCGATACCAATCTGTGGTACCGGCTGGCCGAAGCCAATGGGCTGTCTGCACAGGCCAGCCTGATCGAAGGCAGCAGCCTGATCCTGCCGCAAGGCGTGGCGAAGAACAGCCACAATGCCGGCACCTTCCAACCCTATGACCCCAGCGAGGTCATGGGCGAAACCCAACCCACCACGCCCAAGCCGCCGAAGAAGGCGAAATGTGGTGGTTTTGGGATGATCATACTTGCGGCCATCGCGATCGCTGTGACCATGGTGGTAACGGCAGGCGCGAGTGCCGTGCTGGCGGGTACGAGCTTCGGTCAGGCATGGGGAGCAATGATGGCGGGTAACCTCGCCACACTGGGGTCAGTATCGACCTTTACCGCAGGCACGGTCGGCGGGCTGGGTGCGGCGGGCGCTATCGCCGCAGGTACCGCAGGCGCGGTTGCCGGTTCGATTGCGAGCCAAGGCTTTGGCGTCGCCACCGGCCTGCAGAACAAGTTCAGCTGGAAAGCTGTGGCGCTTGCAGGCGCGGGCGCTGCGGTAGGCGGCGGGCTCGGGGTAAGTGGCCTGTTCGGCAAGACGGCAGGCGGCGTGTTCACACCCGGCTCGCTTGGCCTTGGCAGCAAATTTGCCAATGCGGCGGTGCAAGGCGCACTGGCGAACGTGTTGACGCAAGGCGTTGCCACTGCCACCGGTCTTCAGAACCGGTTCAGTTGGTCCGGGGTTGCCGCAGCAGGCGTCGGGGCGGGCGTGGGTCAGGCGGTTGGTGGCGGCTTGCAACCGCTCAATGAGAATAACAGCCTCACCAACCATCTCGCCCATGCAGGCACCAGCATGGCCAGCCTGATCGCCAACGCCGCCACCCGCAGCCTCTCCTCTGGCGCCAGCTTTGGCGACAACATCCTGTCGGCACTTCCCGATGTGATCGCCCAGACCATCGGCAATATGGTCGCCAATGGGGTGAGCGGACGGTCGGGCGGGGCGAGGGCTGACTTTAGTGATGTGGCAGCCTTTCCGGGTGACGATATAATCCGCCCGGAACAGCCACGCATCGTCATGGACGGGGTCGATGTTACCGCTCTGGATACAAGATTATTGGCCACGCCCACGAATGAAGTAGTGGTGACCAGTAAAGGCGATGTAATAGGGGTGGTGGAGGCCACCAGCCCCGAAGAGCGTTTGGCCCTGATTCGGGCAGGTTTGCAATTTGCTGATACGGCCAAAGGATATACAGAAGCGCAGCGGGAAGAGTTGCGGCAAATATATCGCGGCGAATATGATTCATCGACGATCAACGACTTCGCCGAATTCGATTCAGAGCAAGGAATCGTGGTCATTGGCGCGAAGATTGAACGAGCGTCGGTGCAACTTGCAACCGCCTCGTCAGAAACCGCCTATGTCCCGGTCGATACATCAAGCCTGATCGGGCCTTCGCTTGTTGAAACAAAGCTTGCAGGAATGGACGCATCGGGCGGAGCGAGGATCAGTTCCTACACACCCGGCTTTTTTGGCAGCTTTAGCTTGGGCGAGGCTTATGGTACGCGCTGGCGAATGGCACAGCAAAGCCTGAGCGAAGGCACACATCAGATCAACCACCCCAACAGCGTCGGCGACTTCTTCGGCGGTGTCGGGAAGGTCGTGTCCGGTTCAGTCGGTGCCATGAGCAGCTATACGACTGGCACGCTGGATTTGGGGAGGGCTGTCGCACATGGCAGGGGAACGTCACCCAACGCATTTGACCGGAACACGACGGATTTTGTGCTGACAGTTGGCTCTCTCGGCTCGGGCGCATTTGGCCGGGTAGCAGGGCCCGTTCGAGTGGGTGTTGCCGCAGAGAGTGTGCCGCTTCGCCTGACACCTCAACAAGTTAAAGCAAAAATATTCGGGACGGCCCAATCAACTGGCGATAACCTTGTAAATGGGGTTAACCCACATGCAATGCAGAGCTATCGAGAAGCAATCTTGCTTGCTAGAAATCCAGATATTGACGCAGTTTTTCTCAATCAAGGATACAATGCGGGGCTTGGGTTAGCGCCACGAACGATCAGCCCGAACCTTCGACCAGATGTTCTTGGTCGCTATTTTGACGGACGCGTAGCCCGCATTGAAGTCCAATCGGCGACTGATTTTAAAGATGCGCTAATCCTTCGAAATGAAGCACTTAATCCACAGATAATTCAGCAAGGTTTCACACCGTTGAAACCGCGTGTTGTTTTGCCGCGTGGTCAGTAGGTGAGAGAGATGACCCAAGCAAACTGTATCGGCTTTAGCCGACACACGCCCGAGATGCCGACTCCTGCGGAAATGATGCATATTTACGAGGTGCTTGAATCAATGCTGCTCAAATTGGGTGCAGCCCCAAATTGGTTCTCCGCTTGGGATGGCATCGGTCGAGGGGACTACAAGAAATTTGGTGGAGCCTTTCACAAGAAGGTGCTTGAGCGCGAGATGCAGGGGTATCAAGGCTTGGGATTGGCCGCCGCTCCTGTCGATAGCAAAGCTCCCGGTTACGATAGCTTTGTCACAGCAGGATTCACTTTCTCGCCTGAGATTGGCATGATCAATGTCACTTTAGTTGCCCATGAACCTTATCTGCAATGCGGCAGCGCGACTTGTGACGATATCGTCGCTGAACTCGCACAGCTTTGGCCGTGGGACTACGGCTTCGGCTTTGCGCGGGATGCAGCGACGGCACCTGGTGTCTATCTCAGCGGTGCCGGGTCTAATTTGCACAGTACTGAAGACGAACGCCGCACCGACCTTTGGTACGAATCCTTGCATGACTTTTACAAAGGCGTAGAGCCGCCGCGCCGTCTCTTCATGGTCCGGGACATCTTCCCTTACAACATGGTTGGTCCGGAGCATCTGGCGCATCGCCTGCCTGATGGCCGCAGCTTGCGGGAGTTCATCGATGGCGATGCAGGCAGCGATCTTCGCCCATTGGCTGACAATCTCTGGCTATGGAAGGTGAGCGCAGACCGCACCGAAGCCATGCGCGACAAGCTGCGCGGGACAGGCGTCATCATCGCGGAATGATGCACCGCCAGACCTTCTTGTAAGCCCATCCCGATACTCGGCGATCCCCGCGACCGACAGGCGGCGTTGGTGTCGTGGTATCGTTTGTATGCAAGCACACCCTACACGGCACCCGTGGGGCTGGTTGGCTGCCAAGCTTTTGTAATCGCCGCGTAAACATTGTGATGCGGTTTGTCGGACGGTGTATGACAAAGTGATGCGGCGTGGGTAAACCGAGCCGGATCAATGGGTTGGCTGTATTACATTGTATGACGCAGCCGGACAGGCTGCTCCTTGGGCGCGTGCTTATCCTGATCTTGATATAGAGCTGCTGGAATTACGGTGACACGTGCATATTTACCCATTTGTTGACATGAGCTTGTATGGATCATAGCCTTTTTACATGGCTCGTCTTCCCCGTCTCGTTCTCCCGG
>NZ_JBEBKL010000090.1:0-3961 GCF_040079335.1 Sphingorhabdus sp. | reverse complement strand
GGCCTATGGGCATTGGAGATGCAGGTGGCGTTGGTGTTTGCTGGATATTGTGTGTTCGCCCCGCTTTGTCCCTTCGGACCCAAGAGAGGCGAGGGGGAAAGAGCGGGATTGAGCCTTTTATTGCCAAGTGGCCAATGATCTTGCCGATAAGGTAGTTTCGTGCTACATGATAGCAACACAAAGTGATGTTTTGGAGATGCAAAATGGTTGCGACACTGCTCGATCCGGTTATTGATGCGCTCAGCGCCGATGCGGGCGCGAGTATCGAGCCCAAAAGGCTCGGTGATATGTTGCACATGACCCAGGCCGAAGTCGCCGATCTGGCTGGCGTCCACCGGACCACGCTCGCGCGCAATCCCGGTTCGCCCGAAGTCCAGGCCAAATTGGGGCCGATTGCCACCATATTGTCGCGCGCAAGCGATATGGGCGGCGGCCTTGCCAAAGCGGTGATCTGGTTTCGCCATCAGCCCATTGCCGCCTTTGGCTACAAGCGCGCGGTCGATATCGTCCAGGGCGGCGAGGCTGCCCAGGTGTTGCGCTGGCTCGATGCGCTCGAAGATGGCGCCTACGCCTGACCGACATGGATGCGGCAAGCCTGTTTACGGCGAGGACATATCGCGTCGTTCCGCCGCGCTGGGCGCACACACCTCTTTCGGGTGAGGGCGCACGGCTTCATGGCGGGCGCTTCAATCCACCAGGCACCCCTGCCTTTTACTCTGCGCTCGACCCGCACACGGCGTATGCCGAATATACCCAGGCGCTCTACGACCGGCCCGGCCTGCTGTGCTCGTTTGACATCGAAAGCGCGACGGTGCTCGACCTGACCACGTCCAACGGGCTTGCAGCTGCTGGCCTGACGCCTGCAGATCTGCGCCAACGCTGGTTTGGTTTCAGCGACGCGCCAAGCCAATTGACCGCCGCGCGCTTGCAGGCGGTGGGGATCAATGGCCTGATCTATGCGTCACAGCAGCACGAATCCGGTCGCAATCTGGTGCTCTGGCGTTGGAACGGGCCACCCATAGTCAATCTCGTCGACCGGTTGGGCGAGGCGGTAGAATCGCCGCTTCGCTAGATCCATATTGGGCGTCAGAAAGGAATGACTAACCAATGAGTGTTTCGATCTTTTCCGATGCTTTGGTTGATGGCGATGTTATTCCGCAAGCCGTTGCCGAACTGCTTCATATCACGCCGTCCGAATTGGCCGCCACTTTAGGGCTATCGCGCGAAGCCGTCGCGAACTCGGATCGTGTGCGCTCGGCCCCGGTGCAGGCGCGATTGCGCGAACTCGAGGATATCCTCAACCATATCCTGCCGTGGGCAGGATCGCCGCACGCGGCCTACGCTTGGTACCGGTCGCAGAGTCTGCCATCGTTGGGCGGTGCACCTCCAGAGCAGCTCGTGCGCGACGGCCGCGCTGACGATGTGCGGCACTACCTCGAACGGCTCGCTGAGGGCGGCTTTGCCTGACCCTCCGCTAGGTCGAAGGATTTCAGATCTGTGAGCCAAATCGCCGACGCATGGCACTCCAAAACCTTGACAATCGCACCATGTGATGCGTATATACACATCAGGAGAAGCGTTCTTATGGCAAGTGCTGCACTCAGGCCCAAATATCCGACCGCTCCAGCGGGGCTCCAGACCTTTGCAGGCGACGGCGATCGCAAGCGGCTGACGGCCGCTGCGGTAAAAGCGGTGCTGCGGCTCGTCCATGCCTGGGGCGGCGACAATGCTGAAGGTGCGGCGCTGCTCGGCGTATCGACAAGCACCTGGGACCGGATGAAGGCCGGGACCTGGAACGGCACGCTCAGCCAGGACCAGCTCACCCGCGCCTCGGCGCTGATCGGCGTGTTCAAGGGTCTGCACCTGCTTTTTGCCGATTCCATGGCCGACCGCTGGCCACAATTGCCCAATCGCGGGCCGATCTTTGCCTCGAAATCGCCGGTTGAGGCGATGATCGAAGGCGGCATCCCACGCATGCTCGAAACCCGGCTCTATATCGACGCATTGCGTGGCGGGCTCTGACGCGCCGCCAGCACACCCGCTGGTTCGCGAAGCCTTTCCGCGCACGATCCGGCTGGTCGCCAGCGCCCGGTTGCGCGAAGCGGTGCTGGCACCTCTGGCCGATGACGACGACGAACGCGCCCTCCTAGCCGAAATCGAGGGCGCGACCAGCGGCAGGCTGATCGCCGAAGAACGCGGGATAGGAGGGCTTGGCCCCGATGAACTGGTCCACGGTGTCGCTCATGCGCGCTTCATCAATGCATGCTTTGCCTATGCCAAGCCGCGCGCGCCGATGCGCTTTAACCCGCCCAACCGCGGTGCCTGGTATGCAGCCCTTGCGCTCGAGACGTGCATTGCCGAGGTCGGGCAGCATCTGACTTTGGCGCTGGCGGACGCAGGCGATTTTAACGCCGTGGTTGACTATGGCGAGATGCTCGCAAGCATGTCGGGGCTGTTCATCGACCTGCGCGCGGCTGTTGGTCACGCTGCGCTCGATCCCGATCCCGCCACCGGCTATGCAGCGGGCAATGCACTTGCGGCTGAAGCGCGCGCGCAGGGTCATAACGGGATCATCTACCCTTCGGTTCGGCACCATAAAGGCATCTGCATCGCAGCGCTCTGGCCCAATGTCGTCCAGTCGGTGGTCCAGGGCGATATGGTTCGGCTCATTTGGGCGGGCAGCCCGGACTATCGCTGGGAAGCGCTTTAGCGCGCGCCCCAGCTTCCGGTTTGAGAGGGGAGGAGGGTCGAACGGGGTAAGCGGGCAGAGTGCTCGCTTGGCCCGAAAGGATCCTCATGGCTGAATTCGTCTCCGCGCGCATCCGCATTGGCGGCACGCTCCCTCAAACATGCTATGAAGAGCTTGCCGGCCACATAGCAGCCTACGACTTGCGTACCGAATGGGATGGGCCGCCCTTTGATAGCCAATTGACGCACAGTGACGGGCCGCTTGATCTTCATGCTTATGATGTCTCGAACGGGACCTTCGATGATCTGGAAGAATTTTGCATCGACCATGGCCTCGCCTTCTGGCGCTGGTCAGGCGGCAGCGCTGGAGCCTTCGATCCGGAGATCGTCGTATATACAGGGAGCGGCGAGCCTGAGGATTTCACTGCCGCTGAAGACGAATATGCCGTATTCGATGCGGAGGCGATTTTCCAGCTTGGCAGTTACGAAGCGATCATGGCGGCAATCGGCCGCAGCCGCTTCGATCCGCCGCCGTTCCGGCTTGCAGGCACGCCGTCATGAGCTTCGCCGTCGCCTTTTACGAGATCGGTCTGGCCTATGGCGAGCCTGAGGAAGGCGGCTGGTGGTATGAGACCGGCGAGATCGTCCGGCTGATCAGCCTGACCCGAACCGAGGGTGCAGCGCTCGCCACTGCAGCCCGGGCCAACCGCCTGCTCGACCGGATCCAACGCCACCGTCGCCCGGTCCACTCGGCGGCCTATGATGGCGGCCGCTACAGCGCTTTGGTCTTCGCCGGGCTTCCGCCAGCCAACTTTCCGGTCGAACGCCCGACCTACAGCTGAACCGCTGCAATGTTCTGCTTGAGCGTTCCGCCATGCAGACGCGAGCATTGCCCTCAAGGAACCCCGCTTATGGACTTTGAACCCGACCGTTTCGCTTCCTCTTATGCGCGCGCCTTCTGCTTTGCGTCGAGCGGCAATGCCTATGATGCGACCCAGACCGACGCGGCGATCAGCCGCGGCGCCATCCTGCTCATTGCTTCGGAACGCATCGTCGGTCTGGCCGACACCTGGCCCATTGCCGTGACCCAGACGCATGGCGCGCTCCATCAGGTCGCGCGCGGGCGCTTTGCCGGTCTTGCTGAAGCGGCGAGCGAATTTGACCTCACTGAAAGTGACTTTCTTGACGCGGCCCGGTTGGCGCGTGATCTGGGCTTCGCCCTCGATCCCACGCTTGAAGCTCGCTTTGGGAGCCTCCTGTGACGGGTTTGCGC
>NZ_JBEBKL010000089.1:0-4001 GCF_040079335.1 Sphingorhabdus sp. | reverse complement strand
TCGCGCAGATTCCGTGCATCTTCACAGGTGGCGACAGAGTCCTAGCCGAGCGCCTTTTTCAGCAAGTCATTGACCACACCGGGGTTGGCTTTGCCTTGCATCGCCTTCATCGTTTGACCGACGAAAAAGCCGAAAAGGTTTTCCTTGCCGCCGCGATATTGCTCCAGCTGACCGGGGTTGTTGGCGAGGATTTCGGCGATGACCGCTTCAATCGCGCCAGTGTCGCTGGTTTGCTTCAGGCCTTTTTCTTCGACAATCGCCGCAGCGCCCTGCCCTGTCTCCAGCATGATCTCGAACACTTGCTTGGCGATGCTGCCCGAAATGGTGCCATCGGCGACAAGGCCGAGCAATTCGGCTGCTTGTGTAGGCGACACGGGGCTCTCGTCCAAGGACTTGCCCATTTTGTTCAGCGCGCCGAACAGTTCGGATAGCAGCCAGTTGGAACCTTGCTTGGCGTCCACACCCGCCCCCAGCAAATCCTCAAACCAAAACGCGGTTTCGGCCTCTGCGGTCAACACCGCGGCGGCGTAGGCGGTGAGGCCCATCGCCTCGTACCGAGCGCGCTTTGCATCGGGCAGTTCGGGCAAGGACGCGCGGCATTCGGCTAGAAATTCGTCGCTCAGCTCAACCGGCAACAGGTCGGGATCGGGGAAATAGCGGTAATCATGCGCATCTTCTTTGCTTCGCATCGACCGTGTTTCCATCTTGTTCGGGTCGAACAGCCGCGTTTCCTGCACCACCGCACCGCCGTCTTCGATCAAATCGACCTGACGCCGCGCCTCAACCTCAATCGTCTGCATGACAAAGCGGATCGAGTTGACGTTTTTCGTCTCGGTCCGCGTGCCCAGCGGATTTTCGTCAGTTATTGGGCCGGGTTTCCGCACGCTGACATTCACGTCGGCACGCATCGAGCCTTCCTCCATATTGCCGTCGCAACTGCCGACATAGCGGAGAATCGAGCGCAGCTTTTTCACATATGCTCCGGCTTCGGCGGGAGAGTTCATGTCAGGCTTTGAAACAATTTCCATCAACGCCACGCCGCAGCGATTCAAGTCAACATAGGACATCGTCGGATGCTGATCGTGCATCAGCTTGCCTGCGTCCTGCTCCACATGGATGCGTTCGATGCCGATTGTTTTGCGCGGGGAGTCGGCGTCTTTCTCGTCGAGAATGACCTCAATCTCGCCTTCGCCAACAATCGGGTGATACAGCTGAGAAATCTGGTAGCCCTGCGGTAAATCGGCGTAGAAATAATTCTTCCGATCAAACCGCGAATAGCGGTTGATCTGCGCATTGATCGCCATGCCGGTGCGCACGGCCTGACGGATGCACTCGCGGTTCACCACCGGCAACATCCCCGGCATCGCGGCATCGACCAGCGAGACGTGGCTGTTCGGCTCACCACCGAAAGCTGCGGACGCTCCCGAAAACAGCTTAGCGTTCGACGTCACCTGCGCGTGGACCTCAAGGCCGATCACGACCTCCCATTCGCCTGTCATGCCTTGGATGCGGTATGTTGATTCAGTCATTACTCTACACCTGCGTCGCACCAGCGAAGGCTGGTGACTATCTCGTCTTGCGGTTTACGCTGAGGGGCGTAATGGGCCCCAGCCTTCGCTGGGGCGACGATATGTGGAACAATCATAGTTTCGCCCTCAGGTAATCCGCCGTCAGCAATAATTCGTGCTTTAGAAGCTCGGCACTTCCACCAATCAATGGAGTATCTTCTGCAAGTCGAATTATCACCTCACTATATTGAGGAAATCGCCGAAGCTCATACGCTGCAGCCATATTTCCAGGTACGGTCGACTCGTCTGCGCCAAACTTCCGCATTATATCAAAAAATTTACTGTACTCTGCGTGTTGGCGTTCGCGTCTTTCATTGAGAACATGCTGAACCGCAGCCCAAGCAAGCGCGCACAGTGGGATTACAACACCCAACCAAGCAACCACTTGTTCCCAAGTATAACTCACCACCACTTGTCCGCTTCCGCCGTGAAACCGGCACGTTCTTCAATTGCTAAGCCTGCGTTCAAAACGCTCTGCTCGTCCAACGCCTTGCCGATAATCTGCAAGCCCAGTGGAAGCCCTTGTTTGTCGATGCCTCCCGGAACGGACATCGCGGGCAGGCCAGCCAGCGACGCAGGCACCGCGAACACGTCGTTCAGATACATCGACAGCGGATCGCTGGTCTTCTCGCCTAAGCCAAAGGCCGCGCTTGGTGCAGTTGGCGCAAGGATCAGGTCGCATTGCCCCCAAGCGTTCTCAAAATCGCGCGCGATCAACGCCCGCACCTTTTGCGCCTGTGTGTAATAGGCGTCGTAGAAACCGGCGCTGAGCACATAGGTGCCGATCATGATACGGCGGCGGACTTCTTCGCCGAACCCTGCGGCGCGGGTGGCGGCGTACATGTCTTGCAGACCTGCTCCGTCGGGCAAATCGCGTAGGCCGTAACGCACGCCATCATAGCGCGCGAGGTTTGACGATGCCTCGGCAGGGGCGATGATGTAATAAGCGGGCAGCGCATATTTGGTGTGCGGCAGGCTGATCTCGACAATCTCTGCGCCTGCATCCTTCAGCCATGCGATGCCATTGTCCCACATTGCGGCGATATCTTCGTCGATGCCGTCGAGGCGATATTCTTTCGGAATGCCGATGCGTTTGCCGCGCAGGTCGCCGGACAAGCCAGCCTCCCATTCGGGCACGGGCAGGTCTAGCGAAGTCGAATCCTTGGCGTCAAAACCCGCCATCGCCTCCAGCATGATCGCGCAATCGCGCACATCGCGTGCCATGGGGCCTGCTTGGTCTAGCGAGCTTGCAAAGGCAACAATGCCCCAGCGCGAGCAGCGGCCATAGGTTGGCTTAATCCCGCTAATGCCGGTGAAAGCCGCAGGCTGGCGGATCGAGCCGCCGGTGTCGGTGCCGGTCGCCGCCGGGCACAGTCGTGCAGCAATGGCTGTGGACGAACCACCCGACGACCCCCCGGGGGCAAGCGCAGCGTTTCCGCCGTCATTGCGTCGCCAAGGCGAAATCACATTGCCGAAATAGCTGGTTTCGTTGGACGAACCCATCGCGAACTGGTCAAGGTTCAACTTGCCCAGCATCCCTGCGCCAGCGGCCCATAGCTTGCCCGATACGGTCGATTCATATTGCGGGATAAAGCCTTCAAGCATGTGGCTGGCGGCGGTGGTCTGCACGCCATCGGTGCAGAACAGGTCCTTCATGCCAATGGGAACGCCCGCCATTTTGCCGAGCGGCTTGCCAGCGGCGCGGTCGGCATCAACGGCCTGTGCGGCTTCGATGGCCAGTTCCGGCGTCTCGACGATGAAGGCGTTGAGCACTTTAGCGGCGGCGACGTTGGTGTTGAAGGCGGTTGCGACTTCAACGGCGGTGAATTCGCCAGCGGCAACGCCATCGCGGATGGCGGCAACGCCGAGTTTGGTCAGGTCAGTCATCACTCAATCACCTTGGGCACGCCAAAGAATATGCCTTCTTTCGCAGGGGCATTGGCGAGTACTTTGTCACGCATATTGCCATCGGTCACAACATCGTCGCGCATGCGCAGCGTGTTGGGGATGACGGCGGTCATCGGCTCAACGCCGGTGACGTCAACCTCACCCAATTGTTCGACCCAGGCGAGGATGCCGTTCAGCTCCCCAACCATTTTTTCGGCCTCTTGTTCGCTAATCGCGATACGGCTGAGCCGAGCGATCTTGTTCACGGTATCTTTATCGACTGACATGAAAGAGCGCCTAGCAGCGTGGGTTTATGCCTTCAAGCGGGGATGCGCGGAAAGTGGCGCTATTTCTCGAAAACTTCGCCAATCGGTTTGCCGTCGACATAGACCTGCTGCATTTCCACTTTGCGGATCTCGACTTTGGTATCAGGCGCAATCTCCGTTGCATCATCGCCGCTATTGATTGGTGGTCCCATATATTGGTTCGACCAAACCATAGCCTTTGGCGCTACTGAATAACGATTACCATTCGCTTTGTTTCGGG
>NZ_JBEBKL010000088.1:0-4005 GCF_040079335.1 Sphingorhabdus sp. | reverse complement strand
GGCGGAACTGGTAGACGCGCAACGTTGAGGTCGTTGTGGGCGAAAGCCCGTGGAAGTTCGAGTCTTCTCGACCGCACCAGTCCCTTGAATATTCGAAGATATTTCAAGACTTTAGGCCGGATGGCAATTTTTGGCCCACCCTTTAGCCCACCCCAAAACATGCGTTGTAGTGGTGTGGTATGTGCCCACCATGAGCTCTCCCGCAGCCTTTCAGACAAGGCCAATTGGCCTGTCACCCCTGACGCAGTTCCTCGATGAAACTGGTCAGCACGGCATCGAGATTGGGGTAAGTAGGATGCTCGGCAAAGTGTGCAGCCAATTCCACGCTGATCTGGCCGACTGACTTGGCATCTTCCGTGGTGGCGACAGCCCATGCACGTCCAGGGTGCAATGTGTCCCACGGCGAGCGCTTATTGGCGCGCGTGGTCGCGGCATCGCCGTGCTTGCCCAGACCGTACAGGATATTGGTCTCGCTGTTCCAAATCGGCCGGAACAGGTGAATGAGGTAGTCTTCTGCGGCGGTTTCCCAACCGCTCTGCACCACCAGAGACCGGAATTCGAAATCGGCGAGATCGAGCGTGCTGCTCGCCTTGCCGATGTTTTTTCGGTGATCACTCAGGCGGCCACATAACTTTGCGCCTTGCTCCATCGGCGTCCGCGCATTCGAGATCGCTGGTGCCGCCTGGCCCACATAGATTGGCGTCTCAGTTCCACTGATCGGCTGATATGCCCGGAAGGAGCCATTGTAGTAGATAGCGTAGGCACCGGAACCATAGAACTTGGGATCTCGCCAAGCGGGTGGCGGTTTTGCGCAACCATCGCCAAGGCCACGAACCGCCCAACGACCTTGGGATTGCTCGGATCAAACACCGAAGTTGGCTGGGCGATCGGATCAAGCTGACCGTCTATTCGATATGACGATCATCTTGTGAAACTCTTTCAGCGCGCAAGAACGAAGCCGCCCCGAAGGGCGGCTTGAGTCAATATTCGCTCGCCAGCATAATGGTCAGCACCCGTTGCGTTACCGCCGGATCGGCGGGATCAGGCGAATGGGCGGTCAGACCAAGATCGTAGTAGTCGATCTTGAAGAACAGCCGTTCGCCGTGAAGTGTGAACGCGCCGAAGTCGTGTTCGCTATGCGGATCGTAGCCGAGGGATGAGTGCGGTCTTTCCCGGTTGTAGTCCTCGACCCAGGAAGCGATCTCGACCCGTGCGTGGGCAAGGTTCATGAACAGGGTCTCGTTGAGCAGCTCGTCGCGCATGCGGCCGTTAAAGCTCTCGACATAGCCATTCTGCATCGGCTTTCCCGGAGCGATGTAATGCCACTCGACGCCGATCTGACCGCACCATGCGAGCACGGCATTGCTGGTGAGCTCGGTGCCATTGTCGCTGACGATCATTCCGGGCTTGCCCCGCTGGGCGATCAGCTGGGTCAGCTCGCGCACGACACGGTGCCCCGAGATCGAAGTGTCCGGCACCGCTGCCAGGCACTCCCTCGTCACGTCATCGACCACATTGAGCACCCGGAACCGTCTGCCAGAGGTCATCTGATCATGGACGAAGTCCAGGCTCCATCGCTGGTTCGGCAGAGCCAGCACCGGAGCTGGTGCTCTCGTGCCAACAGCACGCCTGCGGCTGCGTCGTCGCCTGCCCGCATGGCCCGCCTCGCTCGCTTCGTGATACCTGGCCTTCCGCATCACGTGACCCAGCGCGCAACGGGCGGCGGCAGACTTTCTTCGGCGCAGCTGACTACGCTGCCTACCGGACTTTGCTTGCAAAGCATTGTCGGGCGCACGGCGTCGCGGTGTGGAGTTGGGTGTTGATGCCCAATCATGTTCACCTGATCCTGGTGCCCGAACCTCCCGATGCCCTTCGCGGGGCGCTCTCCAAGGTGCAGCGCGCCTATGACGGCCGGAACAATGAACGCAAGCAGCGTACGGGGCATTTCTGGCAAGGGCGGTTCGGCTGCGTGGCGATGGACGAGCCGCATCTGCTGGCAGCGCTGCGCTATGTTGCGCTCAATCCGGTGCGAGCGCGGCTGGCTCAGCGGGCGGAGGACTGGCGCTGGTCGAGCGCACACGCGCTGCTCGATCCGTCGCGCGGCGACGGGATCACCGGGACCGCCCCGGTGCTGCACCGGGTGCCTGATTTTGCGGCGCTGCTGCGCGGCGAAGAGGAGGAGCCGCTGTCACATGCACTCCGCCGCGCGGAAGGCACAGGGCGGCCGCTGGGAAACAGCGGCTTTCTCGACCGAGTCGCGAACCTGTTGAGCCGCGATCCGAAACCGGGCAAACGAGGACCAAAGGCGAAGGTGGGGATTTAGTGCACTGTCACCGTAATTGGACTTGCTCATGCTGATTTCGCTCTATGCTCTGGTCTCGATCGCTTCTATCGGTTTGGTGTGCCTTCTCGCTCGCGGCCTGGTGGGTTACGGGTTCCCGATTCCGAATGAGAGTCGACGGATCGGCTGTCTCGACGGCTTGCGCGGTTACCTGGCACTTCTCGTTGCCATCAGTCATTTCATCTTGTGGGTCCGGGTGCTCGCTCTCGACATTGCGTGGGGAGCAGGGCCGATGCCACTTGTCACGCTGGGCCACGGTCCGGTTGCCATATTCTTCATGATAACCGGGCTGCTGTTCTACCCAAAGGTTCGCGATGGATTCGGTGCGATCGATTGGCGCTCGCTCCTGCTCTCGCGCCTGTTCCGCATCCTCCCGCTGGCGCTTTTGACCATTGCCATCATCAGCGTTTCGCTGTGGATTCAGTCGAACTTCACCGTAGAGCCCGCGGTCCTGCGTGAAACCGCAATCAACCTGCTTCGCTGGATTACATTCGTCGGGCAACCTGATCTGTTCGGCATGCCAAACAGCAAGCTTGCAAATGCGGGCGTATTCTGGACGCTGTTTTGTGAATGGGTCTTCTATCTCGCAGTATTGCCACTGCTTGCCCTGGCGCGGACTATGGCTCCCAAGGCGTTCCCGCGCGCTGCTACGCCGTTGCTCATGATACCGCTGGCAATTCCCTTCAAACTGCTGATGCCAGGTTTTGCGGGCTTCATGCTGCACTTCATGCTTGGAATGTTTGTATTCGAAGTTCGCGAGCACAAACCAACCGCTACCCTGTTTAGAACAAACGGCGCGGCAGTCGCTTCGCTTGTCTTGATGGTCGCCGTGATCGTCCTTCTCCCCCCACCTAGCAATTTCAAGACTGTGATCTTCTACGTACCGTTCTTTGCATGCGTTGCGTGCGGCCATTCGTTTTGGGGGCTCTTCTCCAACCAGGGTGCCCTTGTACTAGGGGAAATTTCCTATGGCATTTACGTATTGCACGGGATCGTGCTGTGGAGCACGGTCTTGCTGTTCGGCAGCTACATCGCCGCCCACCCCGCGCTTGCGGTGGTGTTTCTGCCGCTCTTGCTGACAATAATCACGATAATTTCGGCAGCCACCTTCCTGGCGATTGAAAGACCCATGATCAAACAGGGAAAGAAGCTCGCGGGCAGTCTCCGAAAATTGCAGGTTTCTCGAGCTACGGAATTGCTGTGACGGGTAAGTTGGAGATTGTGAATTCGTTTGTTGCAGGCACGCGTTCGCAAACCTCCCAATTGACGGCAATTTCGCGCACGCGCCTCCATACCCCGCCGACCGCAGCGTCGCACCCTATTCTCCGCGAGCATTCGCGTCTCGAATGTTTGCGGGCCATTTGTCTGCCAGGGCTGCCTCAACGATGCGTCTGCATCTAGCCTGATGCGGGCGGCACGACCACACCCGGTCCGGGGTAGTCCCCGGTTCCCGAAAGGCATCCACTGCTGCAGCGATCTGTTTGCCGAGGCGGCCGCTGTCGTCATGGCAGGATTGAGGAAAACCCGACCGTTGCCCCGATTTCCTGCCTCTCGCCACCGGGCGGCCTTGCCGGGTCCGCTCAGGGCAGCTTGCTCTTGAGATACTTGACCTGCTCGTCCGGGATTTGCGGTGTGGCGACAACGATGTCGGACCCGCGCTTCAC
>NZ_JBEBKL010000087.1:0-4019 GCF_040079335.1 Sphingorhabdus sp. | reverse complement strand
GCTATGCTCAGGCAAATCCAAAGGGTGGAGCGCAACCGCTTACGCCATCGGGGCAAGCTGCAGCCACTGCCGCTGGGCTACCGGTCCCCCGCAGCAGCGAGGTCAAGCTGGTATCATTCGGCGATGCGCCGGTGGGTACGGGCATGCCGGTTCCCAAAGGAAATACGGTGTACACTGACAGCACAAGCTATCTTCCCCCCAATTCCATTGCCGTCGCCAAAGTCATTGTTGGTGTCGATGCGAGCGCCAGCGTTCAAAGTCAGAGCGACCCATTGCCGGTCGTGCTTCGGATCACGGGGCCGGCGCGGTCGGTCTATGACAATGGACGATTGCTCACCACCAACATCACCGGCTGCTTGGTCAATGGTGCAGCACGCGGCGATCTCAGTTCAGAAAAAGTCTATGTCAAACTGCAGCGCATGACCTGTCCCCAACCGGGCGGCCGATATGCCGTCAGCGACGTAAAGGGATTCATTGCCTTTGGTGGCAAAACCGGCGTGCGTGGCCGCGTGGTCAGCCGGGAAGGCTCGCTCGTGGGCCAGGCGTTCATCGCGGGTCTTGCGGGCGGTTTTGGCAGGGGCTTTTCAGCCAACACCCAATCGCTGTTCCAGGGCACCAATGTCAGCGTTGACGGCAAGCGCCAGCGACTGGGCACCGGCGACATTCTTGAAGGTGGAATAGGCGAGGGCGTCGCGACCTCGGCCGACATGGTCTCGAAATATCTCATCGAGCGCGCCGAACAATATCAGCCGGTCATCGAGATGCCGACCGGGATCGATGTCGAAATCGTGTTTTTGGAAGGCGTGTTCATCAGCGGTTGAGGAGAGTGACAATGAAGTGGAAGCAACTTATCTGGGGCCTTGCCGCAGCGCTTCTGGGAAGCGGAGCATCGCTCGTCCTGGCATCGAACACCAGCGAATATGTGGAATCCGAGAAGGACAAGTCGGTTCTCGCCCAGCTGAAGCAGCGACTTCCCAAAACGCAGGTGTCGCGGATCAACTGCCAGATTGTGAGCGGCGTTTGCGAAGTTACCGCTGGCTCGCAAATCTTCTACATCGACCAGGGTGCGCGCTATTTGATGATCGGACGCATCTTCGATCTCGAAACGCGTCAGGACCTGACTGCAGCCCGGCTGGTCGACGTCAATCCCGATCTCTTGATTGGCGGTGCGGCGGGTTCGCGCCGTGAGGCCGAGACAAGCCAAGCGCAGCTGCGTGGTCAAAATAGCGCTGCGGGCAGAGGCATGGCGAAGACCCTGTCGCTCGCAAGCCTGTCTGACGCGGGCGCAATCGTCTGGGGCAATCAGGCTGGCAAGACGGTCACTGTCTTTTCGGATTTTTCATGCGGCTATTGCAAAGCGCTGACCGCCACGCTCGAGCAGCTGGACGTCCGCGTGATGGAACGGCCGATTTCCATTCTCGGCAGCCGCGCAATTGCCAACCAGGTCTATTGCGCGCGTGACCGTCGCAAAGCCCTGAAGGCCGCGTACTCGGGGCAGCAGATCGGGGAGTCGCGCAATTGCGACACTTCGGCACTTGATGCCAATGAGCGTTTTGCGCGTGAAAATGGGATCTCGGGTACGCCAGTGCTGGTGCGCTCGGACGGTGCGGTGATCGAGGGCTATCGTCCCAAAGAATTTATCGCCAAATGGTTGAACGAGGTCCGGTCATGAGCAGGGTCCTCTCTCACCGCGAAACCCGCCGCCTTGCTGATGCGATAGCCGCTCGGTCAAGTTTGCGCCTCGTCCAGTGTCACCTGCCCTTGAACGAAGTCCAGGCCAAAACATTGTGGCGCTCTGTATGTGCCGAGGCGCCAGCTATCGCAGATCCCGATCCGGCGCCCTTGAAATTCCTTGGGGCCAACCAGATGGCCAGATTCAACCCGGCTCTGAAGCGCCAATCCGGCGGATTGTTGCACTGTGTCCACGACCGGGTGACGACTGCAGAAGCCCAAGCCTATTGGCGCATCGCCAGCGCGGTGGCGCCATTGTCCGTGTCACACAAGAACAACCGCTTCGCACGAGGAGGAGGCGGTACCGCTGCGGTCTGTCTCGCTGCATTGCCGCTCGCCGCATGCGCGACGCTCCTTGGCGGGAATGTGAAAGGAAATTTCTCTTGTTCGGCCCCTGGGGGCACCTGTGCACCGTCGACGGTGATTGACGATGCAGCCCTTGCCACCATTCAAAATGCCCGCCCGATGACGCCGACATCGGGTCCATGGCCGCAGCCGCAAATGCGCGGCGAGGGCAAAATCATCACTGCTTCGGGCGGCGTCGTACACCGCGACCGGCGCGTGGTGAAAGTGGTCTTCCCATCCTATGTCGATCAGCGCGGCTATCTCCATGAAGCCAGAGTGGTTCATGCAGTTGCCGATGCCGGTGGCTGGATGCAACTCGGCGCTGGCGGCAGCGATCCGCAAGCACCGTCGACAATGTCGCGTGAGCAGGCAGCACAAATGGCGCCGCACTCTGCCCAGCAAGGCGTTGGACAGACGGGTATGGCCGGCTGGTCACTCGAACGGGTTCAAGGCGGACCCACCACGCAGGAACCAGCCATAGCAGGGTTCGATACACGCGCACCCGATCCTGCAAGTGTCGCTGCTGCGCGTGCGCGCGGTCTTGGACGGCGCCCGACGACGCCCACAGAGATCAAGGCTGCAGTCGACGAGCAGCTGAGTGCCAAGGCACAATCGGTGGCTGCCGGTCCCGGATCTGGCGCTGTCAGCTTGGCCCAAAAGCCCCAATCACCGCCTGTAGTCGGGCCGGGCCCGGTGTTATCGGCAAGCGAAAGCCAAGCAAGCGGCGACATCCAAGGCAAAGCCAAACGCCCCGCCGACGAGCAACCAGCGGTTGCCAACCAACCCGCAAGCTTTCCCGGAACGGTGGAGCAGGACTGATGCCACAGGGTGCCGGCCTTTGGGACCGCTTCCTCACCATGTGTTTTGGCGATGCCGCGCAGCCTGAAGGCGAACGCGGTCGCTTGGGTGCGCCTATGCTTGCGAGCTGGGTGCCCTATCGCTCTTATGACACGCGCACGCGGATGTTCGTCAACACCGACTCGCTCGGCTTTGTGCTGGAGACGTCTCCCATGATGGGGGCTGACGAAAAGAGCGGCGAGATCCTGACCCAATTTCTGTCGGATGCTGTGCCTTCGGGTTGCCACATCCAGTTCATCCATTGGCAGAGCCCGAGCATCGGCGAGAAAATAGCTGATTGGGTGATGCCGCGGATTGTCGCCAAAGGCGTTTACGGACGCGCCGCCCAACACCGTGCGCGCTGGCTGCGGCGCGGAGCATGGAAATCGCTATCGCGCGACGCGCCCTTCTATCTGAGGAACCACAGGGTCTTCATCAGTCTTGGCGCTCCCTTGAACGGAGGCGTAACACCAGAGACTTTGTCCAGCGTACGCGACAGTCTTTACGGCACGTTGCAGGCCCTCAGCATCCCCCATCGCGATGTCTCACCCGTTGAGCTGATCGGCTATTTTGACGATTTTCTGTGCGCGGCCGTCGACAATGGTGACAAGCCTGAGACCTATAGCGAACTCGATCCGATCGCATATCAATGCGTGCGCCGCGATCTCGAGACGCAGGTCACTCCGGACCGGTTACTTTTCCACGCCGAACGCTTCCGTGCAACCGGCGAGAAGGTCGATGGTGTACCGATCATTGGCGAAATCATCCCTGACCAGTTTGACTGGCGCTTTTTCTCGGTTCGCAATTTTCCCAAGCAGTGGGCACCATGGGATGTCCAGAAGATCATCGGCGACATGATCAACGACAAGCTGCGCTTCGGCTGCAATGTCATGACCGTATTGGGCCTCACCTATCCTGATGAGGAATCGGCGACCTCAAAGGCCGGATTCAAGGTGATGCGGACGACCAGTCTTGCCGACACCAAATCTGCACGCTTCCTCCCACAGCTCGCCGACCAGCGCGACGAGTGGCAGCATGTCCAGCAGGAGATGCGCCAGGGTCGCAAACTGTGCCAGGCTTATTATGGTGTCGGTGCACTCTCGCCC
>NZ_JBEBKL010000086.1:0-4126 GCF_040079335.1 Sphingorhabdus sp. | reverse complement strand
TGACACCACCTAGTCCCGAGCAGGATTTTATCATGGGAGGGCGCGCTTATACGTCGTGCCGACGTGGCTTTGATGGCGTAGATGGATTGCCATCATGGCAATCTTCCATCTCTCGGTCAAAGTCATCAGCCGCGCCAGCGGGCGCAGCGCTGTGGCGGCAGCGGCCTATCGCGGCGCCGAGCGTCTGCACGACGAGCGCCTCGACCGCGACCATGACTTTACCAACAAGGACGGCGTCGTTCATTCCGAAATCCTTTTGCCAAAAGATGCGCCTGAACATCTCGCCGACCGGGAGAAGCTCTGGAACGCAGTCGAGGCAGCAGAAAAGAGAAAGGATGCGCAGCTCTCCCGCGAGGTCGAGTTCGCGATCCCGCGCGAGATGAACAAGGGCCAAGGCATTGCGCTGGCCCGCGACTTTGTGAAGACCGAGTTCGTCGACAAGGGCATGATCGCCGACCTCAACGTGCATTGGGATATCGGCAAGGACGGACTGGCCAAGCCGCACGCGCACGTGATGCTCACAATGCGCGAAGTTGGGAAGGACGGTTTCGGCGCGAAGGTGCGCGAGTGGAACAAGGCCGAGTTGGTCGAGCAATGGCGCGAGCGATGGGCCGAGCATGTTAATCAGCGGTTGGCCAAGCTCGACATTGACGCGCGTGTCGATCACCGCAGTCTGGACGCGCAGGGCATAAAGCTGGAGCCGCAGGACAAGATTGGCCCCGCCGCTTCGCGAATGGGCGCGCGCGGGCTCGAGGCCGAACGCATCGAAGAACACCGCGCAGTCGCGCAGCGCAATGGCGAGCGCATCATTGCCAATCCCGGTGTTGCGCTCGACGCGATCACGCACAGCCAAGCCACCTTCACGAACCGTGACCTTGCCATTTTCGCGCATCGGCACAGCGACGGAAAAGAGCAGTTCGATGCCGTACTAAGCGCAGTGCGCGGATCGCCCGATTTCATCGCTTTGGGCAAGGACGGACGCGGCGACGAACGCTTCACATCGCAGGCGATGATTGCGACCGAGCAGCGGTTGCAGCACGCTTCGGAGTTGATGGCGGCGCGGGAGCGGCACGGCGTCGATGCGAAAGGCAGGGACGGAGCGTTGGCGCAGGCAGATACGCGCGGGTTGGTGCTGTCGGGCGAGCAGCGCGCGGCGTTCGTGCATGTGACCGAAGGGCGCGGCCTGAGTATCGTCGTCGGCTATGCCGGGACTGGCAAGAGCGCGATGCTTGGCGTCGCGCGCGAGGCATGGGAAAGCGCTGGCTTTAATGTTCGCGGTGCTGCGCTGTCAGGCATTGCCGCCGAAGGACTTGAGCACGGTTCGGGCATTGCATCACGCACCATCGCCAGCCTTGAACATCAATGGGGACAGGGCCGCGAACAACTGACTTCGCGCGACGTGCTGGTAATCGACGAGGCGGGCATGGTCGGCACGCGCCAGATGGAGCGCGTGCTGTCCCATGCCGCCGATGCCGGTGCGAAAGTCGTGCTGGTGGGTGACCCGCAACAGTTGCAGGCCATTGAAGCAGGGGCTGCGTTCCGCGCCATCCACGAACGGCATGGCGGCGTTGAAATCAGTGAAGTGCGCCGTCAGCGTCAGGCTTGGCAGCAGGATGCCACACGCCACCTTGCAACCGGACGAACAGGGCAGGCCGTTCATGCGTACGGCGAGCACGGAATGGTTCATGCCGCCGACACGCGGGAGGCGGCGCGCGCAGATTTGATCGACCGTTGGGATGAAGCGCGCCAGTCCAGCCCCGGCGAGACGCGCATCATCCTCACGCACACCAATGACGAGATGCGCGAACTCAACGAAGCCGCGCGCGGGCGTATGCGTGTTGCGGATGGCTTGGGTGCCGATGTGTCGATCAAGGCTGAGCGCGGCGACCGACAATTTGCCAGCGGCGACCGCATCATGTTTTTGCGCAACGAGCGTGAGCTGGGTGTCAAGAACGGCACGCTTGGCACCGTCGAGCAAGTCAGCCCCCAGCGCATGGCCGTGCGCACCGACGATGGCCGCAGCGTCGCCTTCGACACAAAGGACTATGCGTATGTCGATCACGGCTACGCCGCCACGATCCACAAGGCGCAGGGCATGACCGTAGACCGGACGCATGTGCTCGCAACGCCGGGCATGGACAGCCACGGGGCTTACGTCGCGCTGTCGCGCCACCGCGAAGGCGTGGACCTGCATTATGGCCGCGACGACTTCGCCGATCAGTCGAAACTTGTCCGAACGCTCAGCCGCGAGCGCGGCAAGGACATGGCGAGCGACTACAGCCCGGAGCAGCGATTTGCCGAGCGGCGCGGGATCACCTTCCGCCAACGCATTGTCGAGATCGCGCGGCAGTTGCCGGAGCACGCGAAATCCATCTTCGCCAACTTCCGCCCGCAGGCGCAGAAGCTCGAAACTCTTCCCGCCGAACAGCATGGGCTTTCCAACCAGCGCCGTGCGGTCGAACGCTTCGCTCGTGCCGCCGACGATATGGCGAAGATGCGCGAGCAGGGATTGCCGGTGCTTCCCCATCAGCGCGACGCGCTGGACAAGGCAGGGAAAACCCTCGACGCGATCAGGCCCCATGCCGCCGTCGATCTTGCCAGCGCCTTGCAGCGCCGGCCTGAGTTGACCCGCGAGGCAGCCGACGGTCGGAGCCAAGGCGCGACTCGCGCCATGCAGCTTGAGTCTGAAATCCGCGTCGATCCGGTGCAGCGCGCCGACCGCTTTGTGAATGACTGGCAGCAGCTAGGGCAGGCACGCGCGGTCATGCAGCAAGGGGGCAACGACAATGGTGCAGGCCGTATCGCGGGACGCATGGCCGACATGGCGAAAGGTCTGGAACGCGATCCACAGGTGGAATCGCTGTTGCGCAGCCGGACGCGGGAACTCGGTCTCGGCAAGGACATCGGACGCGATTTGTCCCGCGAACTTGCCGCGTCTGTGTCGTTCGAGCGGACCCGCTCGATTGGAATGAGCCTGTAGGAGAAGTGAAGTGGACAATGCCGATACTGAAGAAGTGACACTGGACATTGAGGAGGAGGCCGAAGCGGAGGCTAAGCCCAAGCCCAGACCAAAGCGCAAGGCCAAACCTAGGCTCGCCAAGGTCGAAAGCGATCCTGCCGCCGAAGCGTTCGCGCGGCTTGAAGGCGAACTGGCCCTCATGCGGCGCGCGGTCCAGCATCTTGCCGCCGAGCGGGCAGACATCATTATCCCCGACTATGGGGCGACCTTGACGGAGATGACAAAGCGGCTCGAAGAGATGGTAGAGAATCTTGATTGCATCGAGGAACACCCGGCCATGCAGGTGACTCCCGATAGCTTTGGCAGGCGGATCGAAGCCGCAGCGGAGGCGGCGCGGCGCGGCGATCAAACGCGGATCAACGACGCATATAATGAGCTTCGGCAAGCGGCGCAGGATATGCGCGGTGTCACATCCCACGCCCGCAATAGTGCGGACCAACGCCGCACAGTGTTTCAGGCAGTCGGAGGCGGAGTGCTCGGCGGCATCCTTCTTTGGTCGTTCCTTCCCGGAACTATTGCCCGTTCCGTGCCGGAGAGTTGGCACTGGCCCGAAGCGATGGCCGAGGGAATGCTCGACGAACCTTCTGGGTGGGAGGCAGGCACCAGACTTATGAGTGCAGACGATCCCCAGGCATGGAGTGCCGTTGTGCAGGCAGCGAGAATGGCGCAGGCAAACGGCCAAATCATCCCCGGCTGTATTAAGAAAGCAAACGATGCTGGCAAATCCGTCCGGTGCACCGTCAGCATCGTTCCGGATGCTAATTGATCGTCATGTTGACAATATGATATCTTGGAGCCCGGCCACGGACGAGCAAAAATTTAAGCAAAAGTACCCCGCGCCGTATAAAAGATGCCGACAAATCCGGCATTAACGACAGCTTCAGAATGCATGAATTAGAGGATGATCTGAGCGGAATGGTTAATACTACTTACATAAGTGTTACAGCTTGGAACGTTGATTTCGCATAAAAATATTGTATGAGGCGCACGGATGTCGAGCAAAGACTGCTCGAGCGATTAGCGGGAATCTGGGAGGGTTACATATCGCATGACAATTTCTGACGAGATATGGCAGCGATGGATCGCTGTGCTGGAGGATATGTTGCA
>NZ_JBEBKL010000085.1:0-4278 GCF_040079335.1 Sphingorhabdus sp. | reverse complement strand
TTGAGCGTCATCCCGAGCAACAACGCATAGAGCATGACCGGTGCGGTATAATGTTCGGATAGGAAATTTGCCGCAGCCGCAACGATCAGCGCAAATGCCAAGCCCGGTCCGATCAACTGGGTGCGCGTTATAATCGCGTTCATTGCGCGTCCGCTGCATCCGCCATTCGCGTAAGATCGGCCAAATAACTTTGGCGCGCCAAGGCAAATACGCCAGCGGCGAGCAACCCGACAATCGGCAGCATCTGAAAGGCATCATGAAGACCGACTCTATCCGCCGTCCAACCGGTAATGATCGGGCCGGGAGCAAGACCGATAAGGTTATTGGCCAGCGTCAATGTCGCAAAAGCTGTGCCGTGAATGGCGACTGGCGTCAGATTGGCGACCATAGCGCCTGCAGGCCCAGTGGTTCCAGCAACCAGAAACATCGCTACGGCCAGCAATGCCAGTTGGGTAATGCCGGGGGTACAAAGCATCGCGGCAGACAATGCCATAGCCGTGCCGATGCAATAGCCAATCGCGAGCAATATCTTCCGGTCGGGCCGACTGCGAGCAACGCGGTCGCTTGCAATTCCGCACAATATCATCCCCACACCGCATGCCACAAACAGGAGAGCCGCCATCCGTCCCGCTTCTGCCACCGACATCGCATGATACCGGCCCAGATAGGTGGGCAGCCAAGCTGCGAGTGCGGCTGAGCAGAATAATTGCAATCCGCTGCCGACATAAGCGAGCTTGACCGAACGGCTTGCAAACAGCGATTTGAGCGGGGGACGCTTGAACTCCGCCCCTCCAACCCCGCTCGCTGACGACGCAGTTGCCACCCGGCCCTCCCTGACAACAATCGGGAAGAGTATGGCAAGCACCAGTCCGGCAATGCCGATAGCCATGAAGGCAGCGCGCCAGCCATAGGTTCCGGCGATTTCTCCGCCGACCGCGACGCCCAGCACCTGACCAAAGAGCCCGCCCGCCATGAATGCCGCAGATAAGGTCGCGCGCATCCGGCTTGGAAAGACGCTGATGACAAGTGCAATGCCGACGCTGCCATAAGCTGCTTCGCCAACGCCCACCAGCATTCGGCCGACCAGCATCTGGCTGTAACTTGCCGCAGCTGCACAGAGCAACGTCGCTGCGCTCCACAGCACTGCCATCAGCGTCAGACTTTTTACCCGGCCCCAGCGGTCAGCGAGGAGAGACAATGGAAAGGTCAGCAAGCCAACCATGATCGCGACGACACCTGATAGCCACCCCAACTGCGCATCGCTCAGCGACCATTCCGCCTTTAGTAGCGGGAACACGGCGTTCAGCACCTGCCGCGCCATATAATCGGAAATCAGCAATCCGAAGGCGAGCGCGAACACGACCCAACCATAGGTAGTGGCGCGGGTGTTGATCTCCCCACCAACACCCGCACGCTCGAGTGGCGCGATCATCGTCATGGCGCGCCTATCACGCGGCGATCAACGGTGCAGACCTAGCATTTGCGACACCGAAATTCTTGTTGCGATTGGGCAACCAGCCGTTCTTTTCGAGCGTTTCATCGGCACTCGAATAAAATTCGCCGATTTTGTAGATTGCTCGGGCTTGATCGCCAGTCGCAATCGGACGGTAAAGCTCTTCGGAAATGCGAACCAGTTTCTCGATCTGCTGCACCGATGTAGCGCGCTCGCCCTTGCGGCCCCACAGATTGTCTTCCTGTCCAACACGGGCATGGAAGCCCATCGCAATCGCCATCGTGCAAAGCGGATAAACACTGCGCATCAGCCCTTCGACAGTGAAGATCGCATTTTGTGGCAAGCGGTTGATGAACTCCATCAGATTGCGCGGATTTGGGCCATCATGGCCGCCACCAATCGCGACCCAATTAATCGCCAGCGGTCCCATATAATGTCCGCTGCGCACCAATCGCTCTACGGTTTCGAGATCGCGGGCACAACCAACCATGAAATGCGTCTGGATGCCCGCTGCGGTCAGGCGCTTCATATGCTCTTTCATAAATTTGGGACCGGCCTCGTAGTACATCTCGGTATAGGCTTCGGTGTAATTGGCCTCTCCCATTGATGTCCCGGCGCAATCATCCTCGGTTATCAGTTCCATCACATTCATCTGGTTGGTGTTGACAGCTAACGTCACTTGATCGGGTGCAGGATTAAGTTCCGCCAGCATATGGCGGGTATCATCGGACAGCCACAATGCGGCCTCACCATCGTTTTTTGGGGCAAAGCTGATAGAACCACCGACTTGTAAGATCATCTTGGGGACGGCGGTACGCAATCGGTCGAGCATCTCGTTAAAACGGTCCAGATTTTTGGATCCATTGCCATCAGGCTCGCGGACATGGACGTGGAGTACTGTTGCCCCAGCATTGTAGCAATCGACCGCCTTTTGTACCTGTTCGGCGAAGCTCAAAGGAATGTCGTCGCTGTCGCGCGGGAAGAAGCTCGGCGCATAAGGCGCGACTTGAATGCAGAGTGGATCTTGTGTTTCGGGGAGCAGGCTATCATCAAAAAACTGCATGGAAACTCTCCTTTAGTGATTCAGTAAGGCTTGTCGCCGGTGATCGCCGCGCGGTCCATCTCGCGGACGCACGGCGGATAATCCATCACGGCATAATGTTGGGTGCAGCGGTTATCCCAAATCGCGACGCTGTTTGGCTGCCAGCGCCAGCGCACTTGATATTCGGGAATTGCGGCACGCCCAATGAGATAGGTAAGTAACTGCGCGCTGCCCGGAGCAAAATCCTGCCCGTAGCGGACATTTTCGCTGGTGTGGAAATTGGTGAAATGCGTGGCAAAGCCCGAAACGAACAGCACCTTCTCACCGGTTTCGGGATGGGTGCGGACGACGGGATGTTCGGCATCGGGATATTGGGCTTTCAGAGCGTGCCGCTTCTCTTGGCTCATCCGCGCACCAAAGCTGGCTTCAATGCTGTGCCTTGCTTTCAAGCCGTCGATTGTGGTTTTGATATGCTCCGGCAAATCGGCATAGGCTTTCGCCATGTTCGCCCACATCGTGTCGCCGCCGACCGGTGGGCAGGTCACACAACGCAGCACAGCGCCCATAGGCGGGGCGTCGCGCCATGTTGCATCGCAATGCCAAGCATTTTCGAAATGGTCAGGTGGCGATTGTTCATTTTTGTAGATTTGCACGAGTCCCGGATGTTGCGGATCGCTTCCAGCGACGGGATGGTCCTCCAGCGTTCCGAAGCGCTCGGCAAAGGCAACATGATTGGCCTTTGTAAGGTCCTGATCCCGCAGGAACAAAACTTTGTAATTGAGCAATTCAGCGCGAATTTCGCCAAACAGGTCGGCATTATGAGCGGCCTCGGCAAGACTTACCCCCGACAGCTCAGCACCGATATGGCAGGTGAGCTTTTCGATCTTCACAGCACAAACACCGACGAACCGATGGATGTGCCCGCTTCCAGATCGCGATGCGCCTGCACGCAATCTTCGAGGCGGTAGCGCTGTCCGATTTCAACTTTGACGCGACCCGATGACAGATGATCGAACCAAAAGGCCGCCAATTCAGCGCGCTCAATTGGATCAGCGTAATAATCGGCAAAGGCTGGGCGGGTGAAATATACTGATCCTTGCATCACCATCTGCATGGCATTGATCGGCGGAAAGGGCCCCGAGGCAGTTCCGCAACCGACCAGCACGCCGCGGCGCTTGAGCGATTTCAGCGAACCTTCAAATGTATCTCTGCCGACTGAGTCGAACACCGTGCTCACGCCTTCGCCGCCGGTCAGATCCTTCACCCGTGCGGCGACGTCTTCACGCCGGTAGAAAATGATTTCGTCGCAACCCATCGAGCGCGCCTTCGCGGCCTTCTCTTCACTCGAAACTGTACCGATCACGCGCAAGCCCATCAGCTTGGCGACTTGCACAGCGAGCAAACCCACGCCACCTGCCGCTGCGTGCAGCAAAATTGTATCGCCCGATTTGAGCCAGGGGTTCGTCTTTTTCAGCCAATAAGTCGCTGAAAGCCCACGCATTGTCGATGCTGCCGCCGCTTCAAACGAGACGCTTTCCGGCAGTTTAAACAGCGGGGCGGCGGGCATGATGCGTTCGGTGGAGTAGGCACCCAGCGGGCTGCCATTATAGGCGACACGATCACCTACCGCCACACTGGTCACGCCATTCCCCAATGCTTCAACAACGCCCGCGGCTTCAACCCCAATCCCGCAGGGCGGCTGCACGGGATACAGACCTGAACGAAAATAGGTGTCGGCAAAGTTGCAGCCGACCGCTTCATGGCGAATTCGGACTTCGCCTGG
>NZ_JBEBKL010000084.1:0-4886 GCF_040079335.1 Sphingorhabdus sp. | reverse complement strand
CCCCTAACCCCTCCCCTGAAGGGGAGGGGAATTTAAACTCCGCTCGCGCCTCACCAAAAGCCGTTGGCACAACATCCGCGCCGCCCATTGCTTCGGCCACCGTGCCATCCGCCAGATCGACAAATGCAAGCCCCTCGGCCAGCTTCAACGCCTGCTCAAAACTGTCCGCCAGCCGTGTCTGGATGCCGTCCTTCACGACGATGCGGTCGACGACGACCTCAATGTCATGCTTGTATTTCTTGTCGAGCGCGGGGGCTTCCTCGATGGCGTAGAATTCGCCGTCGATGCGCACGCGGGTATAGCCCGCCTTCTGCCATTCGAGCAGCTCCTTGCGATACTCGCCTTTCCGGCCCTGCACGGTGGGGGCAAGCAGATAGGCGCGCGTGCCCTCGGGCAGCTGCATCACCCGATCGACCATCTGCGTCACCGTCTGCGCGGTGATCGGCAGGCCGGTGGCAGGCGAATAGGGTATGCCAACGCGCGCCCATAGCAGGCGCATATAATCGTAGATTTCGGTGACGGTTGCGACCGTCGAGCGCGGGTTGCGCGACGTGGTTTTCTGTTCGATTGAAATCGCTGGCGACAAGCCCTCAATATGCTCGACATCGGGCTTCTGCATCATCTCGAGGAACTGCCGCGCATAGGCGCTGAGCGACTCCACATAGCGCCGCTGCCCCTCAGCATAGATGGTGTCGAACGCCAGCGAGGATTTGCCGCTGCCCGACAGGCCGGTAATCACGATCAGCTTGTCGCGCGGCAGATCGATATCGATGCCTTTTAGGTTGTGCTCGCGCGCACCGCGCACCGAAATATGGGTGAGGCTCATAGATCGCTTGTTCCAGATTTGTTCACAAAGCGCAAGAGCGCGCTGTTCCAAAACGAGATGGCGGCGCTTGCGGGGTTTTGCAACCCGGCGCTTTTGCTGTAAAAAGAACATCATGCAGCGACCTGGGGGCAGATTCGCAGCGTATCGAAACGCTTTGTGCGCGGTGCTAGGCATCGCCGCCTTTGCCGCACCTGCAATTGCGCAATCCGAAATCGTCTTTGCGCCGGGCACCGGTGACGCAACACTGATCACAGCGCAACCGGCCGGTCCGGCGTTCAAGCGTTTCTCCTGCACCGGTTTTCAGGAAGCCAAGGCGAAATTGCTGTCGGTCTATTCGGGCGAGCAATCGGAAGGCTTGGCAACACCGCAACACCGGCTTGATCGCTCGCTGCTCGACGAAACGCTGGCAAGCTATGAAAAGCATGTCTGCCTATGGGGCAGCGGCGGCGGGCCTTCGATGATGGTCGTTGTCGATTTCGCCAAGCGCAGTGCAGACCCGCGGCTCTATATCGTCGATTTGGAAAGCGGGCTGGGGCTCGATACACCTGTCGTCGTCGCGCATGGCATTGGCTCGGATCCCGACGATGATGGCTATGCTGATGCCTTTGGCAATGTCTATGAAAGCTGGATGTCCTCACTGGGAGCCGCGCGCGGAGGGGAGCTGTATCGAGGGCGCAACGGCTTGTCGCTGCGGCTCGACGGGCTCGACCCCTCAAACAGTGCGATGCGAACGCGTGACATTGTGGTGCACAGCTATGCCGCGGAGCGGCGGCGATATTTCAACTATAGCTTGATGTCAGCGCGTGGCGGCAAGCCGGGAACGAGCGAGGGTTGCTTCGTGGTCGAACCGCACCGGCGCGACTGGCTGTTTGACCGCTTGCGCGATGGCGGTTTTCTCTTTGCTGGGCTGGGCAAGAAAAGCCTCGAGGGGCGCCAGCAATTGGCACCGACCAACGCTGCGGCGCCTGCCAGAAGTGCGCTGGAAGAGGTGTTGTTCCGGCAGGGAACGGGGAATTAGGGTTGCGGCGGCGGAGCCGGCCCGGGCGAAAATAACATAGCCAGCATCCGCTTTGCAGCGAACAAGCCCCAAATAGCCAAACCAAGTAGCACCACCGCGATTACCGCCGCGATGATCGGATTGGCAAAGGCCAGTGCGAGCAATCCGCCGGTCACCACATCCTCTGCCGTCGACAATATCACATTGCTAACCGGTTCCGGGCTGGTGTTCACCGCCGCACGGGCCGTCGCCTTTGTGGCATGGCTGGCCAAAGCGGCACCACCCCCCAGCAGGAAAACGATCACCTGCCAGACGGGATCACCCGCATCGACTACAGCAAGCGCGAGCATGGCCCCGCCCAAAGGCCGGATCAAAGTGTTGAGGCCATCCCAGATTGAATCGAGCCAGGCGACCTTGTCTGCGAAAAACTCTGCAACCGCGCCCAGCCCTGCGATGCCAATCACCCAGGGGTTGGCGAGCGCATCGAGCATTTTGAGGTTTTCGGGCAAGTCGACCACGCCAAAATACATGGCCAGACCGGTGCCAAAGACAGTGAGGTAGAGCCTCCAGCCCGATAACAGGCTGACACTGGCGGCGAGGCCCAGTAATTCGACGATACCCATCCAGCCTCTCCCCGAGTTATGCTGCGGACCGGGCGATGGTGCCAGTTTGCACGGGCGGTGGCAATGGGGAGGATCGAGAGTTTACTTCACCCCTCTTTTTAAGGGGAGGGGCTTCTAAGTCTGGCCGCCCCGCCGGGTGTGTTCGACAGCGGGACGACCAAGGGGGAAGGGAGAGGGTATGCGGCCTCAGCGTTTGCGCTGTTTGCGGGTGACGCTGGTGTCGCGGGTCACATTGCCGTTAGAACGCGTCACCGTATCGTTGCGGTTATAGATCTCATTGCCATTGCGCGAAGCTGAACGGTTGGCGGTGAAACCATTGTCGGTGCGGGTTTTGTATCCCGAATAGCTGTACTCTCCGCCATTGGGTCCGCTGCCGCTGCCGGTGGCTGTCCAGCCATTGTCGGTCTTGGTGCGCTCATAATCATAGGTCGTGGTCTTGCCGTTGAAGCCGGTGCGCGATCCGCTGCTGGTGAAGCCGGTGTCGGTGCGCTGGCGGTCGCGTTCGGAGGTTGCGGTTGCGCCGTCGCTTTTGCGGGTGACAATCTTGTCTGAACTGAAAGTGCCTGCATCCTTGTCACGCACGGTGGTTTTCGTGCCGCTGGCCTTGGGGCCGTCAAAGGTTGAGGTGCGGGTTGCGGGCTCTGCTTGCGCGATCCCGGCAAGGAAAGCGGCAGAGAGGGTAAACGCTATCAGCTTTTTCATGGGTTGAGTCCTTTGCTGTCTGTTCGGGGCGGCCTTTTGTCCGTCCTCAAACAGTCAACGCACGACTTCGGAATTCCCTTCGTTTGCCGGTTCGAATTTTTCTTCGGTCGTTTGCCCGGTGCTTTGCAGGATAGCCCGAATTTCCTGCCGGATAGCCCGACGTTCGGCAAAAGGTGCCGTGCGCAGCTGCTGCCTTAATTCGGCGAGTTTTGCCTTCTGGTCGGCAGGAAGCTGCTGATAGGCTTCGCGCGCCGCTTCAATTTTTGCGGGATCAATTTGACGTTGCGGCAAGGCGGAAGGCACCTCGGCGTCGCGCGGTTGCAGCGACACCGGACCAGCCGTGCGTTCACGCAGTTCGCGCCGGACGATCTGCCGCTCGATACGCTGTTTGAGCGCAGGGCGGATTTCGGTGTGATGCTCGGTAAGCGCCTGCCTCAACTCGGGCAGGGTGACCTCGCCCGATTGTAGCAGGGTGCGAATTTCCTGCCGGGCGATGGCGACTCGTTCGCGGCGCGGCAGGGTGCGATATTCGGGGTCGGCGCGCAGCCGGTCATAAAGCGAGCGCACCGCTTCGCGGCCGGTTGCCTTGGGCACCTCGGCGGCTTTGGTGTCGACTTCGCTGACAGCGACAGCCTTGGGTGCGGGCTTTGCTGTACGTGCGGGCAATTCTACCAGCTTGGCCTTGGCAAGCGCATCGCTCACCACCGGCACATAGACCGGCTCACCGAAAAAGCCTGATGCAGCGGCGGTGGCTGTCGCAATTCCGAAGGCCGCTACCACGGTGACCACCCGTCCCGAACGGCGCCAGCTTGTGCTGCCGAACCGTCGGCGCGCCGAAGGAATCTGGGGAGTTATCGCTGCATTATCCGCAGGCAAATCACCGGCTGCAATGCGCGCAGCCAGTCGTTCGCCAAAGCCAGTTGGAACAGGCGGCACCGTCAGCCGGTCGAGCGCGGCGCTGATATGTTGGGGGAAGGCAGGTTCGGTCATGCCGTCACCCCTTTGCCTTCGACACATTCGCGCAACGTGCCGCGTGCGCGGAACAGCAGCGATTCAAACGCTTTGATCTGCATGGCCAAAATGTCGGCGGCCATCCTGTTTTGCCTTTCCTCATAATAAGTCAGCACAATTGCTGCGCGTTGCCGGTCGGGCAGTGCCTCGATGCAGGCGGCAACGGCGCTGCGCACATCATCTTGCGCGATCACTTCGTCAGCGAGCGGGCTTTCGTCGGCGCGTTCGGGCATGGCATCGTCGCCTACAAAACGACGGCGGCGGATGCGATCGAGGCAGGCATTGGTCGCGACGCGCGTCAGCCATGCGGCCACGCCGGGCCCGCCTGCCTGCCAGCGCTCGGCAAATTGCCACAACCGCAGCAGCGCATCCTGCGCGACATCTTCGGCCTCGGCAGCATCGTTCAACATGCGAAAGGCAATCCGCCAGGGGATGTCGGCATGACGATCGGCAAGCAGGCGCAAGGCACCCGCATCACGCGCGGCGACGCGCGCCATCAGCGCGTCATCGCTTTCGCTCGCTATCACTTGCGCGGTTGTCGCCATTAAGGTCCGGTCCTTAGCTTCACTGCCTTTGATGCTATAACGTGCGGGTTACAAAAACCCTTCGCGAAAAAATGATAGCTTGGCAGAAGCGGCTTTCCATGCTGCAAAGAGGCGATGTCTGAAGAATTATTGATCCACCCCGTCACCGGCGAAGTCATGCCGCCCGCGCCCCCCGCCGCCAC
>NZ_JBEBKL010000083.1:0-5096 GCF_040079335.1 Sphingorhabdus sp. | reverse complement strand
CAGCAATGGCAAAGACAGCAAAAAAGCGGATTTTGATTTCATCGATTTTTCCTTGTCGCCGTTTATTGCTTTGGCGCGCCGAACATGGCGTCGAGCATTTCTTTTTTGGTATCGGTTCCGGCGCGTGCCGTTCCGGGCTGCGGTGCTGGCAAAGTTGCCATATCCGTTGGCACAGTCAGCGGCGCGGCTTTGGTCACAGCAAATTCATCGGGACGTTCGCGGTCAAACACACCGGACGAGCTGCATCCAGCCAAAGTCGCGGACAGCGCAAGCGCGCCAAAAAGCATCTTCAATTTCATGGTCACTCCGCGCATTTTCTATTCGCTTAGATTTGGCTCGCTTGCCACTTCCTGAACAACTTCCTTTTCGCGCATCAAGAACGCGCGGGCAAGCAATATCAGCACGCCGATGGTAATCGCGGCGTCGGCAAGGTTGAATATGTAGAACGGCCGGAAGGTGCCGAAATGCAAATCGGCATAATCGACGACATAACCATAACGCACTCGATCGACGATATTGCCCAGCGCGCCACCCAGAACGAGCGACAGTGCCAGCACATCACCTTTTAGCTTTTCGCGCCACATCCAGACGGCAACCACAGTGGCGATCAGCGCGGTCAGGCCAACCAGCGCCCAGCGCTCCAGCTCGCTCCCTGCCTCTAAAAAGCCCATCGAGACCCCGCGGTTTTCGGCCCAAGTCAGGCTGAACTGCGGCAGTAGATGGATTTGACGGCGACTTTGCAGCGCCAGAGGGCCGATCATGATGAACTTCACGGCCTGGTCAGCGATGAAGATCAAGCTGGCGAGCATCAGGCCCTGGAGGCGGAATTTGGGGTTTGCTGTCATGAAATCCCTTTAACCCTTAAATCAGGCCTGCCAAGCGGGAAGCCGAACGGTCGCGGCCAGACGCCCTTTTGTTGCTTCGTGGCTTCGTGTGAAATAATTTTGACTCACACAAAGCCACGAAGCAACAAAGAGAGTTAGGCATTCAGCACCGTGTCACACCGCCCGCACAGCGCGCCGACTTCGGTCACTTCGGGCAGGTGACGCCAGCAACGACCGCATTTTTGGTTGCTGGATTTGGTGACGGCGAACTTTATCCAGTCGCTGTAACCGGTGATCGGCGAAAACTTATCAAGGCGAGCCTTTTCGTATTGCTGCATTTCAGCCAGGCTATCCGGCGTAACGTCTAAGACACCGGCACCAAGGAACAAAGGCGCACCTTTAAACTGAACTACGTTGCAGCTTGAGGCGATAAACAATTCAGCGAGGTCAACCCCTTCGATAAAGGTGTCGGTTGAATCTGGCCAAACCTCCACTTCACATTCAAGACTTGATCCCACCACTTTATCTCGCCGCATTGGTTCAATGCGCTCGTTAACGAGCCGACGGAATTCTCTTAGTTGACCCCACTTGCGGGCCATATCGTCTTCATACCTTGAATTATCCTGCAGTGGTCGATGCCAACCAGCATCAACTTCCGGCCATTCCAGAAAATGCACTGAATCCGCATCCGGGAACCTAGTCCCCCAAACTTCCTCTGCCGTAAACACCAGCACCGGCGCAGCGTAGCGGACCATGGCGTGGAACAGGATGTCGAGCACCGTACGGTACGCCATCCGCTTTGGATCGGTCGGCGCGTCGCAATAGAGGCAATCCTTGCGGATATCGAAGAAGAAGGCCGACAGGTCTTCGTTGGCGAAATCGGCGAGCAGGCGGACATAGGTGTTGAAGTCATAATCATCGACCGCAACTTTCAGCTTCGCATCCATGTCTGCCAACAGGTGCAGCACATAGCGCTCCAGCTCTGGCATACCCTCGACCGCCACTTTTTCCGCATCCGAAAAGCCATCGAGAGCACCCAGCATATAGCGGAAGGTGTTGCGCAGCTTGCGGTATTGGTCAGCCACGCCTTTCAGGATTTCGTCACCGATGCGGTGATCCTCGGTATAGTCCACTGACAGCGCCCATAGCCGGATGATGTCCGCACCGTTTGTCTCCATGACCTTTAACGGATCGACGGTGTTGCCGACCGATTTGGACATTTTCAGGCCCTTTTGGTCCATCGTGAACCCGTGGGTCAGGACGGTATCATAAGGCGCGCGCCCGCGTGTGCCGCAGCTTTGCAATAGTGAGCTTTGGAACCAACCGCGATGCTGATCGCTGCCTTCCAGATACAGGTCGGCGGGCCAGCTAAGCTCTGGCCATTTGCCCGATTCCAGCGTGAAGACATGCGTGCAGCCCGAATCGAACCAGACGTCGAGGATGTCGAACACCTGTTCGTAATCATCGGCGTTATACGCGTCGCCCAGATATTCCTGCGCGCGCGCCGCTTCCCACGCATCGACGCCTTCTGCCTTGATCGCGGCAACAATGCGCGCGTTAACGGCAGGGTCGCACAGATATTGGCCGGACTTGCGGTCCACAAACAGCGTGATCGGCACACCCCATGCGCGTTGGCGGCTCAGCACCCAATCGGGGCGGCCCTCGACCATGCTGTTGATGCGGTTCTTGCCCTTTTCCGGGACCCAGCGGACGCGGTTTATTTCGGACATCGCGCGTTGGCGGAGAGTGCCCCCTCCGTCGGCTTCGCCGACACCTCCCCCAAGGGGGGAGGATTGCGGAAGGGTTGCGCTGCTGATATCCTCCCCCTCTGGGGGAGGTGCCGAGCGAAGCGAGGCGGAAGGGGCTTGTTCCCGATCCATCGGCACAAACCATTGCGGGGTGCAGCGATAGATGACCTTTGCCTTCGACCGCCAGCTGTGCGGATAGCTGTGTTTGTAATCGGCACTCGCGGCGAGCAATCCGCCAGCTTCGCGCAAGTCTGAACAGATCGGGCCATCGGGCGCGTTGAATTTGGGGTTGATTACGCTGCCCGCACCGCCAAGCCAGCCCCAATCGGCGCGATATTTGCCGTCGCCCTCAACCGCGAATTGCGGTTCGATGTCATTGGCTTTGCACAGATCAAAATCATCCTCGCCATGGTCGGGTGCCATATGGACAAGACCTGTGCCGGTTTCGGTGGTGACGAAAGAAGAGCCGTCGAGCATCGGACGCGGCTTGGCAAAAAAGCCACCGAGTGCGTGCATGGGGTGGCGGACCATTGTTCCGGCTAGATCGGAGCCTTTGATTGGATCAGTAAACCAAGTGTTCGGCTTCCAGCCCAATTCTCGAGTTAATTGGGGAATTACCCTTGATTGATCGCCGTCGTTTTCGAGAATGTAGGGGGCTTCGCTTTCCAGCCGAGACCTGAACTGGTCATTAAGGCCGCTCGCGATGAGCACATAAGTACCGTGATATTTGTAAGCTTCCGCTAACTCGTCGAAATAGTCAGGATGCCCGCCAGCGACGATGTGATAGAGTTGATACTCAACATCCGCCCCATATGCGATCGCTTGATTGACTGGAATTGTCCAAGGCGTCGTCGTCCAAATAACAGCGTGGACCTTCTCACCCTTGTCGATCAGGTCTTGAAGGGCAGGACAGTTTGGCGATTCCACAATCTCAAACGCCACATCGATCTGCGTCGAGACGATATCCTCATACTCAACCTCGGCCTCGGCCAAGGCGGTTTTTTCCACCGGCGACCACATCACCGGCTTGGCGCCGCGATACAGCTGACCGCTATCGGCAAACTTCAACAGCTCCGAAACAATCGTCGCCTCGCTGTCGAAATCCATCGTCAGATAGGGCTTGTCCCAATTGCCGAGCACGCCGAGACGCTTCACCTGTTCGCGCTGCACATCGACCCATTTTTGCGCATAAGCGCGGCATTCGGCGCGGAATTCCTTAACGGGAACTTCGTCCTTGTTCAGCTTTTTCTTGCGATATTGCTCCTCGACTTTCCACTCGATGGGCAGGCCGTGGCAATCCCAGCCGGGGACATAAGGCGCGTCTTTGCCGAGCAAGCTTTGCGTGCGGCACACCATGTCTTTCAATATATGGTTCAGCGCATGGCCGATATGCATATCGCCATTGGCATAAGGCGGGCCATCATGCAGGATGAATTTCTCACGCCCAGCGCGCGCCTCACGCAGGCGGTGGTACATCCCGTCTGCTTCCCACTTCGCAAGAATGCCCGGCTCCTTTTGCGGCAAGCCAGCCTTCATGGGGAAATCAGTCTTCGGCAGGAAGACGGTGTCTTTATAGTCGCGCTGTTCTGTCATGTTGCGCGGGTGCTTAGGGGATAATGCGCGACGGATAAAGCCCGTAATCCGGCGCGTAGCGCCAGAAGATTATATCGCACGAGCCGTAGGCCACCGAAGGTGAACACACGAAGACACGAAGAAGGGTAGCGCAACCTCCTTCATGCCTTCGTGTCTTCGTGCGAGCTTATTCTTGAATTGGCGCTACCGCGCAGAAACTCACCGCTTTAACGCTGGCCCCAGACCCTCGATATCGTCTATCCAGATATAGCCGTTAAAGCTGTTCGCAATGTCGCCATAGCGGTTCACATCGGTCAGGCCGGTGATTTTTTCGCCCTCGACATTTTCGGCGATGATAACCTTCAGCCCCGCCGCCCCGGTGCGCTCAAGGAACCGGTTGGGCCAGCCCCATAAAGTATAGCCTGTCTCGTCCACCGTAATCAGCATCGTGCCCTGCTTGCAGCTTTCAGGAATACTGCCCCACAGGCCCGATAGCTTGTAATCGCTGGCACAGGCGCGGGCGGCGGGGATGGAGAAGGCCCAAGAATTGGGCCGTGCTTTTTTAAACGCGGCAACCGCGGCATCATCGCCGATCAGGGCTTGCTTATCGTCTTTGCCCGGCGCGGGAAGCGCGGCGAGCAACATCTGGGTTTGCTCTGCGCCTTTTACCCGCCACAGCAATTGTGGTTTGGACAAAGCATAGACTGCCTCGCCAATGCTGCTGTTCGGGCGGGCTTTGTCGGACGCGCAGGTGCTTTCAAATTGCCGCGCGATGACCAGTTGCCCGCCGACAACCTGCGTCGCCATGTTCAGCGCATTGGCTTCGCTACCAACCGCCATGGCAAGCGAGCCCACTTCGCTGGCGCTTGGGCCGCTGGCACAGCCTTGGGTGTCGCGGGTGGGTTCTGCGCCTTTGGCGGCGATCAGCAATGGAATGCCCTCTGGCTTGCTG
>NZ_JBEBKL010000082.1:0-5112 GCF_040079335.1 Sphingorhabdus sp. | reverse complement strand
CCGCACCGTTCCGCCGCAACGATCAGATGCTCGAAGTGCTGCCCAAGGCTGTGGTCGCCTGCCCGGGGAATGGCATAAATGCGAACCTGGTCGACAAGGCACGCAAAATGGGGATTTCAGTGTGGCCTATTGAATAGAAGCGAGTGAGGCCGACAGATCTCGAGCGGTGCGGGCAGCCCCCATCAGTGTGGCAGACCCAGGTCCCGCCCAGTCCCCATATCCGGCCAGCCAGAGACGGGGTTCTTTAATCGCCCGCTGTCCGTTGACCAATACCTTGCCATCATCCTCGACGACGCCCAGTTCGTGCAGATGCCCAAGCGAGGGACGAAATCCCGTGCACCAGATGATCGCATCGACAGCCATTTCCGAGCCGTCGGGCCAGACGACCCCACTGGCGGTAAGCCGATCAAAAGACCGGATGGACGAAAGGTCACCCCGGCTCCTGGCCTCCTTCACCGGCGGAACCATCACAATGTCACCGATTCCTCCGACCGGAGTGTCGCCAGGTCCAGCCTTCATCCGGGCCACCGCGCGTTCGAACAGAACACGACCGTCCACATCGTCCGGCAGAAACAGCGGGTCATGGGTCGTTACCCATAGCGCGCGGGCAACTGGCGCGACTTCAGCAATGATCTGCGCGCCGCTGTTGCCCCCGCCGACAACCAGCACGGTTTGTCCGGCAAAGTCCTCGGGCCGCACATAGTGGGCTGAGTGGACCTGGTGTCCTTTGAACAGATCGCGCCCCGGAACATCCGGGATGTAGGGCTGCGACCAGGTGCCGGTGGCGCTGACAACGAATTGCGCAGCGAACTGGCCCCTGTCGGTCAGCACTTGCAAATGAGATTCTGCACGCTCGATCGACTCCACCCGCACCGGTCGCCGGATCGGCAAAACATAGCGTTCTTCATAGCGCGTCAGATAGTCGAGAACGTCGTCGCGTGTCGGATAGCCTTCATGGTTAGGCACCGGCATCAGCCACCCCGGTAGCGAGCTATAACCCGCCGGAGAGAACAGGCGCAGCGAATCCCAGCCATGGCGCCACGCGCCGCCCGGGCCATCCTCCGCATCTAAAATCAGGAAATCAGCGCCCGCGCGCCGCAGGTAATAGCCCAGCGACAGCCCCATCTGGCCGCCACCGATGATGATAATGTCGTGGGCCTCCGCGCCTTCAGACCTGACGCCAGCGCTTGAGATCGTCTTCTTTGGGCAGGCCGTCAGCATGTACGACCTTGCCGTCGATGACGATGCCGGGAGTCGAGGCGATGCGGCAATCGTGTTCATGTCAGGCAGCCTTCTTCTGGCATTGCGCAAGGGGAAGCGCAGGCAAAGCTGCGAGTATTGAATCGATCATCGCCACCCAGCTGGGTGGCAGTTCAGGTGTGCGGTGATAGCGCACCCACTGCGCATCGCGTCGGCCTGTCAGAAGGCCGACCGCCTTTAATCGCGCCATATGCCGCGACATACGGGATTGAGTGGCACCAAGGCGCTCCATCAGTTCGCACACACAATGCTCATCGCCGTCCCAAACAATCTGCAAGGCGCGAAGGCGGATTGGCTCAGAAAGAGCGGTCAGCAGGTCGTTGACTCGCATATCCATGCGCATTGTTTATGCGGACAGCCGCATATGCGCCTTGACGCAGATCAACCTTACCCCATCAATTCCACGATTTTCGAAACATGGATTGACGGCCGCAAATTATTTGGTATTTCGACCTTTCTCGAAAGGTCGTGATGATGGATGAATTCAACCTGCAAGTCTGGGCCGTTGATGCGCTCAGCGCGCTCGCGCACGAGACGCGGCTGTCGGTGTTCCGCACGCTGGTGAGGGCTGGCCCTGAAGGCATGATTGCCGGTGCCATCGCCGGGCATCATGGCGTGCCGCCATCCACCATGTCGCACCATCTGGCGACGCTGGAACGGGCAGGCCTCGTCCAGTCCGAGCGCGAAAGTCGTCTCATTCATTACCGCGCCGATTTTCCGGGAATGCGTCGTCTATTGGCCTTCCTGATGCAGGATTGCTGTCAGGGAGCGCCCGAAATGTGTGCCGACCTGATCGGCGAATTGAACTGCACCGCCCCGCAACCACTGAACGCCTGAGGTTCATGATGTCCGACAAAATCTATAACGTCCTTTTCCTGTGTACCGGCAACAGCGCCCGCTCGATCCTGGGCGAAGCGGTGATGAACAAGCTCGGTGAAGGTCGCTTCAAGGCTTGGAGCGCGGGAAGCCAGCCCAAGGGAGAGGTTCATCCGATGGCGCTCTCGGTGCTGAACGGGATGGGCTACGACACCACTGGTATGTACTCAAAGAGTTGGGACGCCTTCTCCGCTCCGGGATCGCCCGAGTTCGATTTCATTTTCACGGTCTGTGACAATGCCGCTGGCGAGACCTGCCCGGTCTGGATCGGTCATCCGATGACTGCGCACTGGGGGATAGAAGACCCGGCGGCAGTTGAGGGCCAAGGCCAACGCGATGCCTTCCTCCAGGCGCTGCGCTATCTAACAAACCGCATATCACTGTTCCTCACCCTGCCGCATTCCAGCATCGACGAGATGGCGATGAAGCAAAAGCTCAAGGAAATCGGCCTGGCCGAAGGTGCCAGCAGCGGAGCGAGCGCATGACCGACATTGTGATCTACCATAATCCGGAATGCGGGACTTCGCGCAATGCCCTCGCCATGATCCGCAATGCCGGGATCGAGCCGCATGTTGTGGAATATCTCAAGACGCCGCCATCGCGCGGATTGCTTGAAAGCCTCATCGAACGCGCTGGCATCGCGCCCCGCGCATTACTGCGTGAAAAAGGCACGCCCTATGCCCAACTCGGGCTGGACGATGTGGACTTGAGCGACGTGCAACTGATCGACGCGATGATGGCGCATCCTATCCTGATCAACCGTCCGCTAGTGGTATCACCGCTTGGTGTGAAGTTATGCCGCCCGTCGGAAGCCGTGCTTGACCTCCTTCCGGAAGCCCAGCGCGCCGCCTTCGCCAAGGAAGATGGCGAGCAAATCGTCGATGCCGCCGGCAACCGCGTCGCCAACTAGGTTCAGGAATTTTCATGACACAGCAGCCCAAGCGCGAACGCCTGTCGTTCCTCGACCGTTACCTCACCTTGTGGATTTTCCTAGCCATGGCGCTTGGCGTTGGGCTGGGTACGACCTTCTCTGGTCTGCCCCGCGCGATTGACAGTTTGTCGGTCGGTACGACGAACATCCCGATCGCCATCGGGCTTATCCTGATGATGTATCCGCCGCTGGCGCGGGTGCGATATGAGGAACTGCCACGGGTGTTTGAGGACAAGCGGGTGCTGGCGATTTCGCTGATCCAAAACTGGATCATCGGCCCGGTGCTGATGTTTGCGCTCGCGGTCATCTTCCTCAGCGACAAGCCCGAATATATGACGGGACTGATCCTGATCGGGCTGGCGCGCTGCATCGCGATGGTCATCGTCTGGAACCAGCTCGCCAAGGGCGACAACCAGTACGTCGCAGCGCTGGTCGCGTTTAACTCGATCTTCCAGATCCTGTTCTTCAGCGTCTATGCGTGGTTTTTCCTAGCTTTCCTGCCGCCGCTGTTCGGGCTGGAGGGCAGTGTCGTAAATGTCAGTTTCTGGACAATTGCAGAGGCGGTACTAATCTATCTCGGTATCCCGTTTCTCGCCGGGTTCCTGACCCGCAAATGGCTGGCGAAAGCCAAAGGCAAGGACTGGTACGAGCACACCTTCTTGCCCAAGATCGGACCGATCACGCTTGTCGCGCTGCTGTTCACCATCGTTGCGATGTTCAGCCTCAAGGGCAACGAAATCGTAACGCTGCCCGGCGATACCATCCGCATCGCCATCCCGTTGACGATCTACTTCGTGGTCCAGTTCAGCATCAGCTTCTTCATGGGCAAGCTGATCGCCAGCGACTATCCGCGCACAACGGCGGTCGCTTTCACGGCGGCAGGCAACAATTTTGAGTTGGCAATTGCGGTTGCTATCGCGGCGTTCGGACTGGCTTCACCGGTTGCCTTTGCCGCCGTGATTGGACCACTCGTCGAAGTGCCGGTGCTGATCCTGCTGGTGAACGTCGCCTTCTGGTTCGGGCGGCGCTGGTTTCCCGACACTGTTCCTGCGCATGGCAAAGAGGCGTGAACGGTATGACGTTCAACCGCCTCCGCAGCCTGAACGATCCAGATCATCTGCCCGCCCTCAAACCGGAATATGCCCACCGCACGCCAGCTTTGGGACTAGGCGATTTCGACCCGCCGCCGCGCATACTGCTGCTCTACGGTTCCTTGCGCGAGCGCTCCTATTCACGGCTCGTGGTTGAGGAAGCAGCGCGACTGCTCCAGTTTTTCGGATGCGAAACCCGCATCTTCGATCCTTCAGACCTGCCGCTACCCGATCAGGTGGAGGATGACGATCATCCCGCCGTTGCCGAACTGCGCGCCCATTCAATTTGGTCCGAGGGCCAAGTCTGGTGCAGCCCGGAACGGCACGGCCAGATCACCGGAATTATGAAGACCCAGATCGACCATCTGCCGCTTGCCTACAAAGGCATGCGCCCAACCCAGGGCCGCACCCTTGCCGTGATGCAGGTCAGCGCTGGATCGCAATCGTTCAACAGCGTCAACACATTGCGCGTTCTTGGCCGATGGATGCGTATGTTCACGATCCCCAATCAGTCCTCTGTGGCCAAGGCCTTCACCGAGTTCGACGATGATGGGCGCATGAAGCCATCGAGCTACTACGATCGGATCGTTGACGTAGTTGAGGAACTAGTCCGCTTCACCGTGTTAATGCGGCCACATGCAGAGCAACTGGTTGACCGCTATTCCGAACGCAAGGATCGGAATGAGCCTGTCGATACGCCGGTTGAGCACGCAGCGCTCTCAAATCATCAGTGAGAAAGTCTGAGTTGTCATTTTGAGGCTGAATGCGTCCAATGCGGTCCGTGTGCGCCAGTGACCACCCACTCTCAAAGGCCAATCCGTTGGCCGACCCAATGCCTCCTTCAATCAACCCGTAAAGGGTCCGCTACGCTGCGCGTGCGGCCACTGCGTCTGCGCCTTCGTGGTGATTGCGGCTTTGTGCCGTCTGTCCGGGGCCTGTCGAGCGGGGATGGTC
>NZ_JBEBKL010000081.1:0-5490 GCF_040079335.1 Sphingorhabdus sp. | reverse complement strand
TTTGCCCCGCGCCCGAATGGGGACGCTTAGCTCAGTTGGTAGAGCAGCTGACTCTTAATCAGCGGGTCGTGGGTTCGAACCCCTCAGCGTCTACCATTCAAGTCATTTATTCATTTGTTTTTAAAAGAAAAAACTGAGTTTAAAAAGATCTCACCCCACAATCGTGCCCACATTTCGATTGGTACATACCGGGCGGTGCTGGGTCTCGGTGGAACCGAAAATCGGATGACATGCTGCTTGGGTGTCAATTGCGAGACTTACTCCCGGCCCGAATCCTGACCGTGCAACGCACCGGCTGCTTCGCGTTCGCGGATGATTTCTGGCAAGCCTCGATAGCCTCTCGGTTGTCGCGCAGCAAATCGGCTGCCCGCTCCAGCGCGTTCAAAGCCTGAGGGCTTTCGCTCCGCATGAGGCGCGTGCCTGCATCCCAGCGCGACGATTCGCCAACCATTCTCGCCGCCATGCGTTCGGGCCAGTGCCAGCTTTCCGGAACGGCACGGGCGATGGTTCCGGGAAGGAAAGACCATAGCAGGATGCCGCCGAGCACTCCGCCTCCGACTGCCTGAAACACCTTGCGGCGTTGGTCCACACTAGTGCGAGCATGGGATGTGACACCGCGCATATCCTGCGCTGCTTGCCGAAGCTCATTATATGCGTCGTTGATCCGCGTTTGATCGCCGCGCCGCGCCGCCTCCGCTGCGGCTTCGATCCGCCTGCCAAAGCTATCGGGAGTAACCTGCATGGCCGGGTGTTCCTCGATGCAATCAAGATTCTCTACCATCTCTTCGAGCCGCTTTGTCATCTCGGTCAAGGTCGCCCCATAGTCGGGGATAACGATGTCCGCCCGCTCGGCGGCAAGATGCTGGACCGCGCGCCGCATGAGCGCCAGTTCGCCTTCAAGCCGCGCGAACGCTTCGGCAGCGGGGTCGCTTTCGACCTCGGCGGGTTTTGGCTGAGGCTCGGCGTGCGCCTCCGCCTCCGCCTTGATGTCCAGTGTCACTTCTTCGGTATCAGGATTTTCCATTTCGTTTCTCCTAAAGGCTCATTCCAATCGAGCGGGTCCGCTCGAACGACACAGACGCGGCAAGTTCGCGCGACAAATCGCGCTCGATGTTCTTGCCGAGACCAAGTTCCCGCGTCCGGTTGCGCAACAGCGATTCCACCTGTGGATCGCGTTCAAGACCTTTCGCCATGTCGGCCATCCGGCCCGCGACACGGTGTGCACCATTCTCGTTGCCGCCTTGCTGCATGACCGCCCGTGCTTGCCCTAGCCGCTGCCAGTCATTCACAAAGCGGTCGGCGCGCTGCACCGGATCGACGCGGATTTCAGACTCAAGCTGCATGGCGCGGATTGCGCCTTGGCTCCGACCGTCGGCTGCCTCGCGGGTCAACTCAGGCTGGCGCTGTAACGCACTGGCAAGATCGGCGGCGGCATGGGGCCTGATCGCGTCGAGCGCCTTCCCAGACTTTTCCAATGCCTCCCTTTGATGGGGAAGCACCGGCAAACCCTGCTCGCGCATCTTCGCCATGTCGTCGGCGGCGCGGGCAAAGCGTTCGACCGCACGACGCTGGTTGGAAAGCCCATGCTGGTCGCCGGGAAGAGTTTCGAGCTTCTGCGTTTGCGGTCGGAAGTTGGCGAAGATCGACTTCGCACGCTCGGGCAATTGCCGTGCGATCTCAACAATCCGCTGGCGGAACGTGATCCCTCGCCGCTCGGCAAATTGCTGCTCGGGCGTGTAATCGCTCGCTATGTCCTTGCCGCGTTCGCGGCTCAGCGTGCGAACAAGCTTTGACTGGTCGGTAAAGTCATCGCGGCCATAATGAAGGTCCACGCCCTCGCGGTGGCGCGACAGCGCGACATAGGCTCCGTGGCTGTCCATGCCCGGCGTCGCCAGAACATGCGTCCGGTCCACGGTCATGCCCTGTGCCTTATGGATCGTCGCGGCGTAGCCGTGATCGACATGCGCATAGTCTTTGGTATCGAACTTCACTGCACGCCCGTCGTCGGTGCGCACGGCCATGCCCTGCGGGGTCACCTGCTCGACGATGCCCAGCGTACCATTCTTGACGCCAAGGCCGCGCTCGTTTCGCAGGAACATGATACGGTCGCCGCTGGCAAATTGTCGCTCGCCGCGCTCGGCCTTGATCGAAACGTCACTGCCCAGCTCACCCGCGTTTCGCATCCGTCCGCGCGCAGCTTCGTTCAACCCGCGCACCTCGTCATTGGTGTGGGTGAGAATGATCCGTGTATCACCGGGGCTGGCCTGCCTTTCGCGATCCCAATGCTCGATCAAATTCTCGCGTGCGACCTCCCGCGTCGCGGCAAGATGCACCATGCCGCTCTCGCCATAGGCATGAATAGCCTGCCCGGTTCGTCCGGTGGCAAGGTGCCGGGTCGCGTCCTGCTGCCAGACCTGATGCTGGCGGCGCACTTCGCTGATTTCGACGCCGCCATGCCGTTCGTGGATCGCACGGAACGCCGCTCCGGCTTCAATGGCCTGCAATTGTTGCGGGTCACCAACCAGCACGACTTTTGCACCTGCATCGGCAGCGTGAGAAAGGACGCGTTCCATCTGGCGCGTGCCGACCATGCCTGCCTCGTCGATCACCAGCACGTCGCGCGAAGTCAGTTGTTCGCGGCCCTGTCCCCATTGATGTTCAAGGCTGGCAATGGTGCGCGACGCGATGCCCGAACCCTGCTCCAGTCCTTCAGCGGCAATGCCCGATAGCGCCGCGCCGCGAACATTATAGCCCGCATTTTTCCATGCCTCGCGCGCAACGCCTAGCATCGCGCTTTTGCCGGTCCCGGCATAGCCGACGACTATACTCAGGCCGCGCTTATCGGTAACGTGCGCGAGCGCCGCGCGCTGCTCTCCCGATAGCAGTAAGCCGCGCTCCTCGGCGCGCGCCAGCGCGCTCGTTTGTTTGTCCTCGCCAACGCGATGCCGTTCGCGCTCAGCCATCAATTCCGACGCGCGGTGCAGCCGTTGCTCGGTCTCGATCATCGCCTGGGATGTGAAGCGATCTTCCCCGCGTCCGTCCTTGCCCAAAGCGATGAAATCGGACGATCCGCGAACGGCGCTCAATGCCGCATCGAACTGGTCCTTCCCGTCGCTATGCCGATGCACGAAAATGGCAAGGTCGCGGTTCGTGAAGGTGGCTTGGCTGTGCGTGATCGCGTCGAGCGCGACATTCGGATTTGCGATGATCCGCTCACCATTGCGCTGTGCAATAGCGCGATGTTCCTCGATGCGCTCTGCCTCAAGCCCGCGTCCACCGATGCGCGATGCGGCGGGGCCAATCTTGTCCTGCGGTTCGAGCGCAATGCCCTGCGCCTCCAAGGTTCGATGATCGACGCGGGCGTCTATATCGAGTTTGGCGAGGCGTTGATTGACATGCTCGGCCCATCGCTCGCGCCATTGCTCAACCAACTCGGCCTTGTTCCACTCGCGCACCTTCGCGCCGAAACCATCCTTTCCGACTTCGCGCATGGTCAACATGACATGCGCATGAGGTTTTGGATTCCCGTCCTTGCCGATATCCCAATGCACATTGAGATCGGCGATCATGCCTTTCTCGACGAACTCGGTCTTTGCAAAGTCGCGGGCCAGCGCAATCCCCTGGCTCTTGTTCATCTCGCGCGGAATCGCGAACTCTACCTCTCGGGAGAGCTGCGCGTCCTTGCGCTTCTCGGCGGCCTCGACCGCGTTCCAGAGCTTTTCGCGGTCTGCAAACTCGGGCGGCGCGCCATCGGGCAGCATCACTTCGGAATGAACGACGCCGTCCTTGTTGGTGAAGTCATGGTCACGGTCGAGCCGCTCGTCGTGCAGCCGTTCGGCTCCGCGATAGGCCGCTGCCGCCACAGCGCAGCGTCCGCTGGCGCGGCTGATGACTTTGACCGAGAGATGAAAGATTGCCATGATGGCAATCCATCTACGCCATCAAAGCCACGTCGGCACGACGTATAAGCGCGCCCTCCCATGATAAAATCCTGCTCGGGACTAAGTGGTGTCAGACTGTCTCGACAACTCTACAGCATTAGGAGCCGCGCGATATTATGATGATTGCATCAACTCTCAATGGAGACAGACGATGCGCAAACCTCGTGATATTGATTCGGAACTGAAGGCACTTGCCGAAAGGGCAAAGCAACTCAAAGAACGCCGCGTCCAGCAACTTGGCGAACTGGTCATTGCCACGGGAGCCGATGCGATGGATGCGGAAACGCTCGCCGGTGCATTGCTATCCATCGTCGAAACTACTGAAGCTGCTCGAAAGGAGAGCTGGCGCAAGCGCGGCATCTCCTTCTTTCAAGGCACGGCGCGAAAGCGTGGCGAAGGAACTGAAAACAAGTTGGACGGCGCTCGCACGGCTGACGGCGGCACGACACCGGCTTGAGGCACGAAAGGCACGTACCGGCATGCGCGATTGGCAGGTAAAGCGACGCGAGCGCACGAAGCAACTGATCGAGCTGGGCGGGCTTGTGGTGAAAGCAGAACTGGTCGACCTAACCGACGATGATCGCGCGACACTCTACGGTGCGTTCCTGACCGTCGCCATTAAACTGCGCAGCGAGGACCGTGAACAGGCACTGGCTATTTGGAAGCGGAAAGGCAAACGGGCGTTTGAAGCCGAAGCGACAACGGTAGAGGATTGATACACAGAAAAAGGCCCCGCAACGGGTGCTGCGGAACCTTTATTCGGTGTACTGATCGGTGATGCTTCGGCGCTACTTCGAGCGCCGCTTCTTGGGTTCGTCGCTGGTTGCTTCCTTGGCCTTGGCGAGGAAGTCGACCTGCTCGGCGATGATCTCGCAGCCATAGCGGTCGGTGCCGTTCTGGTCGGTCCACTTGGTGTAATGAATGCGGCCCGTGACCATGATCATCGCGCCTTTGGCGACATGCTCTGCAACGCATTTGCCAACGCCATTGAAGCAAGTGATGCGGTGCCATTCGGTTTCGGATTGGCGGTTACCGTCGGCGTCTTTGAAGCTGCGAGTTGTGGCAAGAGATAAGGTGGTAATCGATACCCCTGACTGGGTGTTGCGGACTTCGGGAGTGTTGCCAACGAAGCCGACGAGAGTGACTGTGTTTTTCATGGATTTGACCTTTCGAACCTGTTTCTAACCGTCCAAGAGACCATCCCTTTGACTGAGCCCCGATGAGACCGGGCACGGTCAGGACTGCACCGAACGCAGTGAGGAAAACCCCGCTCACAGGAGTGGCGCGGGCAGCGGCGCGGAGCGCAGCAACACGGCCCGCATGAGTGCGGGTTGCACGTCTAGGCATCGTCGGGACAGGGGCGTGGATTAGTCATGAAAGGGGATGGTTTCGTGGTCGGCAAACAGCGGAAACTCATTATCCAAGAAGGATTGCGAACCTACTGCCCGCACCAGCACCTGCGATGTCAAGCTGATTGAACAATCGGCAATGCTTTGAACACTCTCATGATTTGAAAAGGAGCAATTTGCGTATGTCTGATACGTTTGAC
>NZ_JBEBKL010000080.1:0-5549 GCF_040079335.1 Sphingorhabdus sp. | reverse complement strand
TGGTTAACGCTCTGAAGGATCGGGCAAAGGCGGAAGGTTTTGCCGATTGTCGAATAGCCCCCGGCCACCTTGCGCCAGCGGCTGGAGAGCGGCTGCGCCAATGGCTGAGCGAGGGCCGGCATGGCGATATGCTGTGGATGGCTGACCGCGTCGATCAGCGATCAAGCCCCGATGGGCTTTGGCCCGAGGTGCAATCGGTGATCATGCTGGGCATGAGCTATGCGCCAGAGACCGATCCGTTGGCGCTGGCGTTGCAGCCGGAGCTTGGGCGCATATCTGTCTATGCGCAGCGCAAGGACTATCACGATGTGGTCAAAGGCGCACTGAAGCGATTGGCGCAATGGTTCGTCCACCAGACTGGGGATGAGGTGAAAGTCTTCGTCGATACTGCCCCGGTGCTGGAAAAGACGCTGGCTGAGGCAGCAGGGTTGGGCTGGCAGGGTAAGCACAGCAATCTTGTTAGTCGCGAACATGGAAGCTGGCTGCTTTTGGGTGCTATTTACACCACAGCAGAATTGGAGTCGGATACGGCGGGGAGCGACCGTTGCGGATCGTGTAGTGCCTGCCAGATCGTCTGCCCGACCGATGCCTTTCCCGAACCCTATCGCGTCGATGCGCGGCGCTGTATTTCCTATCTGACCATCGAACATAAAGGGCCGATTCCGTCCGAATTCCGACGCGCGATGGGTAATCATATCTATGGCTGCGACGATTGCCTCGCCGCCTGCCCCTGGAATAAATTTGCCGAAACGGCGTCAGTGCACAAAGCGCTGGCGCAGCGATTGGAGTTATCCGAGCTGCCATTGGCGCAATTGCTTGCGCTCGACGATATCGCCTTTCGAGCGCTGTTCGCTGGCACTCCCATCAAGCGCACCGGCCGCGATCGCTTTGTTCGCAATGCGGCAATTGCTGCTGGCAATAGCGGGGACAAGGGCTTGGCCAAGTCGTGTGTGCGCCTGCTTAACGATGCCAGCCCGCTTGTTCGTGGCGCCGCCATCTGGGCGTTGGCGCAACTGGATGAAAATCAATTTTCGTTGGAAAAGCGTACGCGACTCAAATTTGAGTCGGATGAATCGGTACTTCTGGAGTGGGAGGTCAGCGCGCCGACAATGCGTTGACGCATTGCGCGCGATCAACCTCTGCACCGTCGCTTCGGCGGGCATCGACATGGGTGACGATCTCTGCCCCATTTTTGCCGTCGGGGTACAGATATGCGTCAAGGATACAGGCGCGACCGCTGAATTGCAGCTTGCGGCCCTGCACCTCGATGACGTCCAGACGCGGTGGGCCGAACAGGCGCACCAATGAGCCCATGTCCTTACCCATCACCGCCTCTAGCCCCTTGGACGACAGAGCTGGGCGCGCAGTCGGGGCATTGGCTGCCGGGCGATCCAGCGGCGCTGGCGTGCTTTGCGGACGCTTCGGTTCGGCCCCGCCACCACAGGCGGCAAGTAGCAGGCTGCCACAAACAACAGTCGCAAATCTGATCACTTAGTCCTCACCCGGAATTTTCCATGCGCCATATGCACGGCAGATGCGGTCGCGACAACCGGCACTACAAACTGCAACATTGGTACCATCATTCCAGCTGCGCCTGCCAGCCCCAGCATCAGTCGTTCGCCTTTGCCGAAGGCAGCAAAATGGTGTCCGTGGCGCGCGACCAGCATGTCTTCCAGATCTCGACCCAGCAGCAGCGCATTGACACCCAGAAAGACCAGCGGTGCGCCTATGCCGGTCACCAGCAGGATCAAGTAGAACGGAAGTGCCAGCAAGTTATAGCCGAGCGCGCGCATCGCCGATCGCAGGCCCATCCGCGCCGACTGCCAATTGCTGGGGCGCTTCCCGCAGGCAGCTTCGAACGGGTAATGCTTGGCTTCGATGATATCGATAATATCGTCGGAAAAAACCCAGGTAATAGCGATGGCGATCATGCGAAACAGCACGAGCCCGCTGATCAGCAGCACCGCGACAGCGGCGACCGCACTCAGGCCGCCGTCATTTGCATAGCCCAGCTTGTAGAATATCGCGTCGATCGCGTACCAGAGAGAAAAGCCCAGAATGGCGAAGGCCAATAGGGTGAGCAGCATCACCCGCACGAGGATCAGCATGATCCCCTTGTCCGAAAGACTGGCGAAACCGAGCGAGATGGCCCTGAACATTTCCCCCAGATAATGCAGGTGTATTATCGATGCAAGGCACTTGCGCTTTACTTGCCCTTTTGTGCAGACCGCATTAGGGCGCGCCAAACCCTGAACAGGAACCAAGAATGACGCAAACCCGCTACGACGTGCTGGCCATCGGCAACGCCATTGTTGACGTGATTTCCGATGCTGACGATGCCTTTATCAAGGCGCAGAATCTCAATAAGGGCGGGATGACGTTGATCGATGCCGATCGCGCCCAGTCGCTTTACGACGCAATGGGACCGGGGCGCGAGATCAGCGGCGGCAGTGCGGCCAATACGCTGGCGGGGCTTTCGAGACTTGGCCACAAGACCGCCTTTATCGGTCAGGTCGCACAAGACCAACTGGGCGACGTCTTCGCGCATGACATTCGCGCAACCGGCATCGATTTTGATATCCCCGCCCGCCCCGGCCAGCCGCCGACTGCGCGCTGCTTGATCCTGGTGACGCCCGATGCGCAGCGCACGATGAACACCTTCCTCGGTGCTTCACAGTTCCTGCCCGCGCAGCTGATCGACCCTGACCTGATCCAGAGCGCCGCGATCCTCTATCTCGAAGGCTATTTGTGGGATCCCGAGGAACCGCGTGCCGCAATGCGCACCGCGATAGACCTTGCCCGCGCCGCCGGTCGCAAGGTCGCGCTAACGCTCTCCGACGCTTTCGTCATCGCGCGCCACGGGCCAGACTTCTTGGCCGAGATGGAAGCAGGGCGGATCGACATATTGTTCGCTAATGAGGTTGAGATCACCGCGCTTGCCGGCACCGAAGATTTCGAAGCTGCCGTCGCAAAAATTGCTGCCAAGGTGCCGCTTCTCGTCTGCACCCGTGGGGAGCATGGCGCGATTGCCGTTCAGGGCAATGAGCGCGCGGAGGTGCCCGCCGAACCGGTCACCCGACTGGTCGACACCACCGGCGCGGGCGATCTTTTCGCGGCCGGCGTTTTTGCTGGAATCGCACAGGGCCGCAGCCTGAAGGATTGCCTGACCATGGGCGCGGTCTGCGCGGCCGAAGTCATCAGCCATTATGGCGCGCGGCCCGAGGCGGATATCAAGGCGCTCGTCGCCGGGCGGCTGGGCTCTTAATAAGGCAGCACCGCGACGACATCGGGCCAGATGCCCAGCGCCCAGACGATATGGCGCGCGAGATAGCCAAAGGCGAGCGCAAACAGCCCGATCTTCGTCGCCCGGTGCAGCCTGCCGATCGACTTTTTGTCCCACAGGACGAGCGGGATGATGAAGGCGAAGGCCATGATGCTGCTCGCAATGTGCCCTGCCATTACCGGCGGAAAGATCGGCCAGCGGCCAACGCCGGGTTCGACCGTCATCAGCGTGAAGAGCAGCATGAAACGCTTGTGCGCCTGCGGGTCCATGCGGCTGCGCCAACCCATGATGAGCATCAGGAGCATCGGCGGCAGCGCTAGCAGCGGCACGGCCGACCAGTTGGCCGCATCGCTAAAGGGCGGGTGGGTATTGCGCGCGGTCGCATGCATCGAGACGAGATAGGTAATCGGCAAAATCGCCGCTGCGAGCGCCATACCCCACACACCCAGCTGCCGGTGGATATCGCGCCTTTTGGCCGCGACCAGCCGGGTTTGCGTGTAAAATATCGCCAGCCACCCTGTCAGCGCCAGCCCGTGCGCGATCACCAGCGGCGTCAGCGCAGGGTTGGGCCGCGGATAGCGCACCGTCTGGAACAGATAGAAACTCGGCGCAAAGCCGATGAAAATGGCAATGATGATGGCAATCGCCATGCGCCCGTAAAAGCGCCGCTCGGCGTCGTGGCTATCCGCTAGTGTAGCCATATACCCTCCCCCGGATTATTATTTTGCGACCCGAAAGGCTGGTCCGGAACAGTGTATGTCCCGTTATGAAACGCTGTGTTACATATTTGTGGCGGGCTGAAAATCTCCCAAAGGGCATATAACAGTGGATAACGCACGGTTGGCCGCAAATCACAAAATCGGTGCCTAAGGTTACAAAGTCTACCGGTAAGGGGTGGGGTATCTGTTACCTTATGTCACCTTAGCGCGACCGAAAAAGCGCCGGTGGCGGCAACGGTACAAAACAGAGCATTGTCCATAGTCCATCACACCACCCAAGCAGAAAAGCGCCATGTAGGACAGCGCCTTGCTTGACCTTGCGCGGTATCACCGTATTATAGGTGTAATACAGAAAGGGCCTGCCCATGTTTCTCGCCTCCGCCTTGTTTCCCGCCCTGCTCCTCGCGGGCACTACTCCGGCGGCGATGCCTGAAGGGGCCGAGCTGGCGGCGTCGGTCCAGTCCGCCGACAGCGAGCTGTTCGCGCTGTTCTTCACCGGCTGCGATCCTGAAAAATTGCGGACGATGGTCACCGATACCCTAGAATTCTATCACGACAAGGGCGGGCTGGTCGCGACATCGGGCGCGCAATTTGTCGCCGAATATGCCACCAATTGCGAAGCGAAAAAGGCCCCCGATGCGTGGCGCAGCCGCCGCGCGCTTGTGGTCGAAAGCCTGCATGTCGATCCCGTCCCCGGCTTTGGCGCAATGGAGGCAGGCGAGCATTTGTTTTACGAACGAAAGGGCGATGGCCCCGAAAAACTGGTGGGCAAGGCAGCCTTCGCGATGGTGTGGCAATGGGCCGACGGCCGGTGGAAACTGCACCGCGTACTGAGTTACGCGCATAAGCCGGTTCCCTGATACCGCCTCGCGCTTGACCAAAATCAATTCCTGCCCAGCCTGTGCCGTGCCACAAGGCGGTGAGGGAGGATGCGCATGCAAGACAGGGCAGTAAATCTGGCGCTGGTTGAACGCAGCCTGGAACGCGCGGGCGAGGCGGTGGGCGATATCACCGCGCCGCTGATGGCGCGCTTTTACGCCGCGCATCCCGGGGCAGAGGCTAGCTTCGAACATCACGGCCTCGGCAAGCGCGCGCTGCTCGAGGCGGAGATGGTCGGCAATGTCCTCTATTGCCTGATGACCTGGTTCGAACGACCCGAGGAGATCCGCATCATCCTCTACGATTCCATCCCCCATCATCAGGAAACGCTCAAGGTCGAGGCCGGCTGGTATGAAGGCATGCTCTGGGCCGGGATCGACTTGATCGAAGAGACACTGCCCGAAGACGCGGCGGACGAGCGCGCCGCGTGGGAGGCGATGCGCGCCGGATTGGCGGAGACGATTGCGAAGGCGCGCAGCTTTATCGGCTAACCTCCTCTCTCCTTTAGGGGAGAGGTACGAAGTCTTATTGCTGCAGGCAATTAGACGAAGTGGAGAGGGGGAGGCTGGGCGAGTCCACACCGTTGGAGCCCCTCTCCGCTGCGACTAGCGAACAAGTTCGCAAGTCTCACTCCTCTCCCCTGAAGGAGAGAGGGTACACAATCCCTC
>NZ_JBEBKL010000079.1:0-5774 GCF_040079335.1 Sphingorhabdus sp. | reverse complement strand
ACATGATCGCACCAATCAGGTTGCGCGGTGACAGAACTTCTCGAAATGCCAACCACCCGAGGGGAACAAGCAAGACTGCGGTGGCAACTGTAACCATGGGTCCAGTGGTGTTTACCGGCCAGCCCAGGCGGAAAGCGGAGACATAACCGTACTCGAGTCCAACCACCGCTAGGCCAAATACCACTGCAACCAACACGTCGCGCAGTTCAAAACGATTGCTTCCAAGTTCAGGGTTGCGCCACCAAAGGATCGAGACGGCGACCAAGGCAACTGCATATGCCAGCACCTGGAAGGCAAGAATATTGATCCCAGGGCGCGGGAGCTTGAGCATCAACTGGTAAAGCGCATAGGTGCCGACCATCAGTGCGAAAGGCCAGGCAACGAAACCGCCCACCCTCATGCTTTGTTGCCTACCGGACGATTTATCCAGCCCTTGATCTGACCGGTGACGCATTGACCAGTCTGCGCATCGAAGCGGTAGCCGTGCCAGGGACAAGTCATCACATTATCGCTGTCCGGTTCACAATTAAGTGGTAGCCCTAGGTGCGGACAGACCAGTGGCACATCGCAGACCGTACCGTCCGCCAAGGTTACCTGCCGTCGCTGCTTATGGAGCCTGGCTCCTTCCCGCAGCGCGCGGGCGCGGTGGATCATCTTGGGCTCGTCCTCATCAATCAGGCGGGCCCACATGTCGGAATAAAACTTGCCTACAGCAGGTTTGTCGAGATTCGGGCGATCCGGAACAAAGAAGCTCAGCTGCATCGTGCAATGATCGCCGTCGCCCGGAGCGATCCGGCAAACGGTGCGGCCATTCTCGGTCCCGTCGGCATCGAATGTGGCGTTAGTATATCCTAACCGATCGGCATCAAGCGCCACCGTCATCCGCATGGCCTGCCCATCGCGCAGAACAACTTTGGCATCCCAGCCATTGCGGTCAGCCTTGTTGAGGGTGATGCTCTCAAAAGCAAAGGCGTGGACATGGGGCAGATGCTCCCAATCCAGCTCGTCCTCGATGGCGCGTACCGCAGTCGCGCCCACTTCGCGGGTCAATTCGCCAACCTCGATCATCATGGCGTCACCCTCGCAATCACTTTGATTTCAGCGCGTGCGCCCGGGCGGACGAAGCCGGAAACGCCGATCCAGGTTGAAGCCGGATAAGGCGCTTGCACGAACGTATCTTTGACCTTGGCCATCACTGCGGCATTGGAGGCCAGATCAACCATGCAGATCGTCGTATCGACAATATCGGCGTAGTCGGCGCCAGCTTCGGCAAGGATCAGGCCGATCTTTCGCCAGGCGTCACGAAACTCGTCTTCGGCGCTGTCGCCCTGGCCGATCACGCCTGAACAGAAAATCAGTCCGGCTTCGCGCACCGCTGGCGCATAATGGAACGCGTCATAGGCTTTGCGCATGGCCTCGGGCACAATGACATCGATGGTCATGGGTCGCTCCTGCTGTTGAGATAGGCATCGGCCAGCTCGACCAGCCGGCCGCGGCCAAAGCTGGGTTCATGGCCGGCATGGACAATACGGGCGGGCAGGGCGCGTAAACGTTCCATCGAGCGGATGTAGGCCGGGATGTCAGAGCCCGGAATCTGGTCAAGCAACGGGCCATCGTAGATCGCATCGCCCGAGAACAGCGTGCCGCTTTGTGCATCCCACAATGCGATACTGCCAGGCGAATGGCCGGGCAGATGCAGCACCTCGAACTTGCGGTCGCCCAGATCGACCATATCGCCTTCGCCAATCAGGTGCGAGGCTTCGGCGGCTTGCATGACATGCGTGCCAGGATCGAACCCGGCATGCGGGATCGCGGTCAACAGGCCGCCCGATATGTCGTAGCCAATGCCCGAAAACCACGCGAGATCATTAGGCGAATAGGCGGCTGCATCGAGCGGCAAATGATTACTGGCGTTGGTGAGCGCCTGCGCCTCTGCGGCATGGACGCAGCACACGCCGAACTCGTGCGCGCCGCCCGCATGGTCCATATGACAATGGGTGAGGACAACGGTCAGCGGCTTTTCGAACAGATCTGCAGCAGCTTCTGCAAGGCTCGCCACGCCCAGCCCGGTATCGACCAGCAGATCGCAGTCCCGCCCTGCGACATGCCAGATGTTGCAGCGCAGGAGCGGGTGGACATGCGGTTCCCACAGCAGAGTGATGCCATCGCCCAGCGCCTTGCGCTCGAACCAGTGACCGGCGATTGGCAGCGCGATCATGGTTCAACCGCGCTGGCAAAGTCAAACCGCTTGAGCACGCGCGCGGCAGCAGCAATGATCGCGTCGATATCCGCTTCGCTGTGGGCAAAGGACAAGAAGAAATCGTTCGAGCCGGGGATCGTCAGCACACCTTCGGTCAGAAGCGCGAGGTGAAAGAGATTGAGCTGCTTGCGATTTGTGATACTCGCCCGATCATAGTCGGCCGCGCCATCGATCATGAAAATTCGGACGATCGGCCCCAGTGTGTTGGCGTGGAGCGCCAACCCGTGCGCGGCAAAGGTCGCCACCAACCCATCACCCAGCCGCCGGGCAAGCGCTGCAATCTTGTCATAGTCGCCATCGGCCTGACGCTGGGCATAGTCGCGCATCGCCGTCTGCGCGCAAAGCTGCGCGACCGTGGTGTCATTGCCTGTACCGCTCTGGAAAGCGAAGGGCCCCCTGGAGCGCCCCGAGGGATCGGCCACACCCATCACATCCGCCCGGCCTGTCACTGCGCCCAGCTTTTCGCCCGCAGAGAAAGCCTTGCCGAAGATGGCGAGGTCTGCAGTCACCCCGAAATGCTGCTGCCCGCCGCCTGCCGCAAGCCGGAAGCCTGCGATGACTTCATCAAAGATCAGCAGCGTGCCTGCCTTCGCCGTAATGTCGCGCAAGGCATGGTGGAAGCTGCCATCGCCCACCCACAATCCACCGTGATGCATTGACGGGTCCATGAGAACCGCTGCGACATCGCCACCCGCCAGTGCCGCATGCAGCGCTGGCTCATCGCCAAAGCGCAGCATGATGATGTCTTCCACTGCACCGGGGGGGATGCCTGCTCCTAGCACATTGGCCCGCCCATCGAGCCCGACAAGCATCTGGTCTTCCATGCCGTGATAGGTGCCCAGAAACTTGATGATCTTGGCCCGTCCGGAGAAGGCGCGGGCGAAGCGCAGTGCGGACATGACCGCTTCGGTGCCGCTGTTGAGGAAGCGTACCCGTTCTGCCCCCGGCACCAGATTCTGGACCATCTCGGCTGTCTCGATGCTGTGCCGAGGATTCAGGATCAACGAGCCTCTGGTGGCCCCTTCGGCAATCGCCTCCATCAAGGCGGGCGCACGGTGGCCTAGCAGCAGGCAGGCCCCGCACAGGAAGCAGTCGATGTAGTCATGCCCGTCGATGTCGGTGACATGCGCGCCGTGACCGCCTTCGAAATAGGCCGGATAGGGCGGAAAAAAGCGGACCGTTCCGGAAACACCCCCAACCAGTGCGGCTTGCGCTCGCTCATGCCAGGCAGCCGATTGCGGGGTGCGTTCACGCCAGGCAGCATGGACCGCGGTTTCAAGCGATTGCAGCGAATTCATGCCATGTGCTCCTGACGGGGACGAGGCGCGTCAAAGCGCGCGATGGCATCGGCCAGCCTCCCGCTCAGCCGCGCGGTTTGCGCCGGGTCAGTCGCGAATACGCCCTGGATTGCCAATCCTTCGGCCAGAGCGACCATCGTCTCGGCAAGCGCTGACGGATCTTGCGCGGCGAAATGTCCATCCGCCTGCAAGACCTCGATCACATCGCCTACCTCGCGCCGCCACCAGTCATAGTAACTGGCGAGCTCTCCCGCGAGCGTGGGATCGTTCATCCCTTTGGCGGCGAAGTGATAGAAGATGCGGCACGAGGCGGCACGTTCCGGATCAAGCGGCATCCCGGCCTCGAGCATTGCGATCAGTCGCGCCATCCCGCTTTGCCCCGCGGCGACATCGGACATGCCGCGCGCGACATGGTTCATTGCCTCACGCAATGCTCCCAGCAACATCGCCTCCTTGTCGCCGACATAATGCGCGATTACCCCGGTCGAGCAACCAGCCGCTTTGGCGACCGAGCGCAGGTCTGCACCCTTCACACCGTCGCGCGCGATGACACGCAGCACGGCGGCTGCAATATGCGCGCGGCGTTCGTCATGATCGACTATCTTTGGCATGGTCAGGCTTCCCCATACTGGCCATTGGCGGCCATGCCGGTCAGCTCGGACAGCGGCGGCTCCAACACCTTGTGGACGATATTGTCCGCCGATCCCCAGAAGACCGATTTGGCGTGACTGTAGTTGAGGAAGCCCTGCTTGGCCGAATGGCACCCTTGGCCGGAGTTTCCCAACCCGCCGAACGGGAGGGCGACATGCCCGCCTTGCAGCCCGAAGTTATTGACCGCAGCCCCGCCGCTACGCACTTCGCGAACAAAACGCGTGGCAAGCGCCGTGTCGTGCGTCGCGATATAAGCACCTAACGGCGTTTCCCTGGCATTGATCTGCGCAAAGGCGCTGTCCACATCGTCATAGGGCACAACTGGTATGACGGGGCCGAACACCTCATCGGTCATGCAGCCGAGATCTGCTGGTGGATCGATCACCAGCGTCAGCGGGAAGTGGCGCAGTCCGCGATCTGGCACATCGCCGTTCAGCCCCTCAACGCGGACACCGCGAGCGCGGGCTTCCTCGACATAGCCTGACAGCCGATCGAAGTGCGCTGCGTTGATGATGCCGATGCACTGATCACTCCCGACGTAGGCCGGATAGGCCTGCTGCCAGACAGCTTGGGCCAGCCTGATCCAGTCTTCCATCTGCCCGCGCGGCACCAGCACATGATCGGGCGCGGTGCAGACCTGTCCTGATTTGAGCGTGCGGAACGAGAGGAAAAGCCGCACCAATTCTTCGGTCACGCCATCAGGCGCGAACAATGCCGGGTTCTTGCCGCCCAGTTCGAGCGTGACCGGCACCATGTTGCGCGCTGCCGCCTGCGCTACCAGTCGCCCGATGCGCGGGCTGCCAGTAAAGGTCAGATGATCCCAGGGCATCGCGGCGAACTCTTGCGCCAGTTCCGGCCCGCCTTGCACAACGGTGAGAAGTTCCGGCTCGAAATACGCGGCAACGGCATCCGCTACTGCTTGCGCCGTGGCCGGTGCCAGTTCGGACGGTTTGATGATCACGCGATTGCCCGCCGCCAGCATGTCCACGCACATCACCAGCGCAGATTCGATGGCGAAGTTCCACGGCGCAATATTGCCCATCACGCCTTTGGGCAGCATCAGAATTTCACCATGCGACGTGCCATGTTCTGGCCCCAGATCAATCCGTTCCTCCGAGAGCCATTCCGCAAGGTGTGCCAGAAAATAGTTGCAGCGTCCTAGCACCGGGCCGGTTTCCATCAGATCGGTTAGCCAGGGGTGGTGCGATCCGAAATCATCAGCCAGAGCGCTGCGAAACGCTTCGCGGCTGTCAATCACCATCCGGCGCAGGCGAGCAACACGCTCCAACCGCGCAGAAACCTTAGGACATGGATCGTCCTTAAAGGCAGCGACCTGTCGGCTGAACGCCAAACTCAGCTGTTTGTTTGCCACTGCCATCAGCTCCTTTATATATCGTACGTCTGGTATAAAAAGGATCCGGAGTCAAACTCGCATCAGTTATGCCAATGAGCCGCACCGGCTTTGCTTGAAAAAATGTCTGCTAGGATCTGGATAAGCGAACGACCGGTTTCGCCATGCTCCCTAAGGCGCCTACCGACTCATTTCGTGCCAGTCAGGCATGGGG
>NZ_JBEBKL010000078.1:0-5790 GCF_040079335.1 Sphingorhabdus sp. | reverse complement strand
TGCATCGGCGGCCGCACACGCGAGGGACGGTTCGATGCCCACGCGTGGCTGGTCGCCGGTGAAACGATCGTCACCGGATGGGACAACGCCGAATTCGATTCCTACGCCGAATTCGGGGTCGGTCCGGCTGACTGATGCAGCGTCATTGCGGCGGGGCAATACGAGACGGCGGATTGCTGCTTGCATCAATTATATTTGCCGATTCAATGGAAGTCGCGTGACTTGGGGACTATCCTGATATTGCGTGGATGGCTGTGTATGCGTGACCGCTGAGGAGGATGCACCTCTTCCCCGCGTGAGATCGGCAAGGTCATGTCGTCCTGTTCCCATAATCGGTTCAGCATCCCGGTCTGGTCGATGATGTGGCTGACCATCAGGTGGACCACCCCTTCCTTGCTGCGTTGAATCTCTCCCTCGATCAGCATGAGCCGCGCTGCCATAACAGCACGGCGCTGATTTTCCATATCGCGCGCCCAGAGCAGCGCGTTGACGATACCGGTTTCATCCTCGATCGTGATGAAGACGACATTGCCCTTGCCAGGGCGCTGGCGGGTCAGAACCACGCCTGCCGTGCGAACCTTGCTACCATCGGGCGCGGCATCGGCATCGGCGCAGGTAAGCACACCCTCCCATTCAAAGGCTGCCCGCAAGAATTGCATCGGATGGCCTTTCAGTGACAAGCGGGTGGTCTGGTAATCGGCCACCACCTCTTCCGAGAGCAGCATCGCTGGCAACGCCGCGCCCGCCTCCACCCCAAGCTCCGGCGCGGCGGCAAAGGTAAACAAGGGAAGTTGGTCAGGCAGGGCGCGTCGTACCTCCCACAGCGCGGCGCGGCGGTTGTCGGCCAGCAGCCCCAAGGCATCCGCATCTGCCAGCTTGCGCAGCGCTGCCTGGGGAAGACTAGCGCGCCAGGCCAGATCCTCTACAGACCGGAAAGGGCCGCCGCTTCGGGCAGCAGCTATCGCGTCGGCCCATCCCCGGCGAAAACCATCGACTCGCGAAAGGCCGAGACGCAGGGCCAATGCGCCTTCTTCACCGCATTCCAGCGTGCTGTCCCATGCGCTGGCATTCACATCGGCGGCACGAACATCCACCCCATGTTCCCGTACATCGCGGACCAGCTGAGCTGGAGCATAGAACCCCATGGGCTGGCTGTTGAGCAGCGCACAAGTGAACACGGCCGGGTGACGGCATTTTAGCCATGACGAGACATAGGCCAGCCAGGCAAAAGCCTGAGCATGGCTTTCGGGAAAGCCATATTCGCCAAAGCCCTTGATTTGTTCGAAGCAGCGTTCGGCAAAACTGCGCTCATAACCACGCGCCACCATGCCTTCGACCAACAGTTCTTCATAGGGACCAACAATTCCGCGATGCCGGAACGTCGCCATACCGCGCCGCAGACCATCAGCCTGCGCGGGCGTGAACTCGGCCGCGACAATGGCCAGCTTCATCACCTGCTCCTGGAACAGTGGCACCCCCAGCGTCTTGCCTAGCACCTCGCGCAGTTCACCAGGGTCATGGGGCAGCGCAGGACTGGGAAAAATGTCCGCTTCTTCTCCGTTTCGCCGTCGCAAATAGGGGTGGACCATACCACCCTGAATCGGACCCGGGCGGACAATCGCAACCTGAATGACAAGGTCATAGAGACAGGCTGGCTTCATGCGCGGCAACATGGCAATCTGTGCGCGGCTTTCGACCTGGAAGGTGCCGATGCTGTCACCGCGCTGTAGCATCCGATAGACCCCCTGATCTTCCGGCGGAACGGTGTGCAGGTCATGATCGCCCAGGCCATGCGCGCGCAGCAGATCAAAGCTCTTGCGGATACAGGTTAGCATGCCCAACGCCAGCACGTCCACCTTCATCAGCCCCAGCGCATCGATATCGTCCTTGTCCCATTCGATGAAGGTGCGGTCGGGCATGGCGGCATTGTGAATTGGCACCAGTTCGTCGAGCCGCCCTTCGGTCAGCACAAAACCGCCTACATGCTGCGACAGGTGGCGGGGAAAGGTGAGCAGTTGATCAACGAGAACCTTCAGCCGCGCAATTTCGGGATTGGCTATGTCAAAACCGGCTTCGATCATCCGGGCTTCGGGAACATCGTCGCCCCAACTTCCCCAAATGGTAGAGGATAAGCGCGCCGTCGCATCCTCGGTCAGGCCCAGCGCCTTGCCCACTTCGCGCAGGGTGCTGCGCGGGCGATAGTGGATCACCGTCGCGGCAATCCCCGCCCGGTCGCGCCCGTACCGTCGGTAGACATATTGCATGATCTCTTCGCGGCGCTCGTGTTCGAAATCTACGTCGATATCGGGCGGTTCGTCGCGCTCCTCCGACAGGAAGCGCGAGAAAAGCAGCTTTTCCCGCACCGGATCGATCGGGGTAATGCCCAGAAAATAGCAGACCAGCGAATTGGCGGCGCTGCCCCGCCCTTGGCACAGGATCGACGGGGTAAGGCTGCGGGCATACCGCACGATGTCGTGCACGGTCAGAAAATAGCAGGCGTAGTTGTATGTGCGGATCAGGCCAAATTCTTCGTCGAGGACAGCTTGGTAAGCTTCCGGCAGACCGTCCGGGAATAGAAGCCCGCCACCTTTCAGAACCAGATGCTCCAGCCAGTTTTGCGCCTCCCAGCCTTCAGGTACGGGCTCGTGGGGGTATTCGTACTGCAGCTGCTCAAGCGAGAAGTCGATCCGCGTGAGCAGATCAGCAGTGGCTTCAATCGCTTGCGGACAGGCGCGGAACAAGCGCGCCATTTCGGCAGGTGCCTTCAAATGCCGCTCGGCATTGGCCAGAAGCCGCTTGCCTACGCCGTGGATCCTCACCCCTTCGCGGATACAGGTCAGCACATCGTGCAGCGCCCGGGCATTCGGATGGGCATAAAGCGTATCATTGATCGCGATGAGGGGCACGCCGAGTGCCTCGGAAAGCGTTTGCCTCTCTGCCAGCCGCCGGACATCTGCACCACCGCGATGCATGGTGGCCGCCAGCCAGACCGCCCCGGGACGGGCCTCGGACAGCCGCTCCAGCACCTCTTGATTGCTGCCCGTGACGATCAGCAGCAGATCTTCAGCATGGGCAAGTAAGTCAGCCAGAGCAAGCGTGCACTCGCCCTTCTGGGCGCGGCGGTTGCCCAGGGTTAGCAGGCGAGTCAATCGCCCCCATCCGTGACGTGTGGCGGGATAGGCGATCACATCGGGGGTGTCATCGGCAAAAACCAACCGGGCACCCACGATCAACCGCAAGCCCGATTGTACGCCGCCAATCCCTTTCCAGGCGATGTGAGCGCGCACCACGCCGGCGACGGTGTTGCGATCGGCAATGCCGATACCCGCCATACCAAGCGCATGAGCCCGGGCGACCATCTCCGCCGGGTGTGAGGCTCCTCGCAGAAAGCTGAAATTGGTAGCGGCAGCCAGTTCGGCAAAGACGGGGACGCCGGTCATGCAAACAAGCCGTGTACGTACCATCTCGGCCCGTGGCGCGGATCCGGCTTTTCGCTGTAAAGCCCATGCCGGAAAATCCAGTAACGGCGCCCGTGGGCATCCTCAATCCGATAATAGTCTCTGGTCAGACCACCTTTGCCGGGCTCTTCGCCCCCCCTGCGTCGCCACCACTCTGCGCTGATCCGCTCCGGCCCTTCGTAAAGACACACTTCGCGCAGCGTGCGCTGCCAGCGGAACCGATGAGGCGGGCCGTCGGGAACTTCAGCAATGACTTCCACCGGCTGTGGCGGATCGAACAGGAACAGTGGGCGCAGCGGCGGTTCGTCCAAGGCCGGCACGGGCCAAGATGCCGGCGCAGGAGCATGAAGCGCGGGCAAGGCGAACTGCGCCTGTTCGGGCACATGGCTGTCCTGTGGTGCAAGGCGGCGCAGGCTGTCAGCGCCCAGTCGGGTGCTGAGCCGGTCGATCAGCTCGGCTAGCGTCGCACCGCGCCCTTCCTGTCCGTCGAGTCGTGGCTGACTGGCAACCAGCGGTTCGGTCACAGGCAAGGCCAACGCAATTGTGTCATAGCCGAATCCAGGATCAAGCGGGTCGGCCAGGGTGGTGATACGCTCATCGAACAGCCGCAGGACTATGGCCGGATCGCGCGTGGGCAAGCCGGTCTTGATCTCCAGCCGTTGGCGCTGGCCATCGCTTCTGAACAAGGTCAGGACAAAGCATCTGCCGCCAAGATCGCGCTCTTCCAGCACGCAAGCAGCCTTTCGCAGCAGGTCGGCAAAGCAGGCGGCAATGCTCGGCTGATGGCCGATTGGTTCGGCAAAGCGGCGCTCGAAGCGGAGCGGGACTGGCTGCACCAGCGGAATGATCGGAGCCTGCTCCTCGCCCAGCAGGCGACGCAACGCGATCACGGCTTCCATTCCGAAGCGCACAGCGATGCTGGCCGCCGGGCGTGCGACGAGATCGCCGATCGTCTTTAGGCCTACCCGACGCAGAGCCAGCGCAGCCTCCTCCAGCCCCAACGCAGCCACCGGCAGCGAGCGAATGGCAAGACATTCATCTTCCACTGGCAAGGACGCATGGCGGGCCAAGGCCTGTGCGGCCTCCGGAGTAGCGGCAATAGCCAGCCGCAGGGTCACTCCGACTGAGGCAAAAGTATCCTCAACCAAGGCGGACAGCCCCGCCTCGCCACCGAAGAGGTGGTCGGTTCCGGTGATGTCAAGCGTGATACCATCGCCCCCAGCGATTGTGACCAGGGGAGTCCATGCGGTGCAGCGCTGCATCTGTTGATCCAGCCAGTGGCGATCCGCATCCTTATCCATGTTGGCCAAAGCCAGAGCGGGTTGACGCGCCCGCGCATCGGTCAGTGTCAGTCCGGGCACGATACCCTGACACTGTGCCAAAGCATCGACAGCGCAGAGCCGCAAAGCGCCTTTGACCTTGGCAACGAAGGCGAGCGGTGCGTCAGGTAACGATCCAGCTGTCCGGCGATCTGGACCCTGCATCCGCAATCGGTCTGCGGACAGGAACGGAAACCATAGAGCTAGATACCTCCGCTTCGCGGAATTGGTGTTGGTCACGATCCCACTCCAGTCGCCAGGCAAGACCACAAGGGCCGGATCTTTGGCGCAGCAAGGTAATGTCGAAAGTCGGCCGCCCGGGGGCATTGCCGGGCAAAGCGCGTGAAGGCGCGGCGGCTACCGCCCAGCGCGTTTGCGCCGCGCTGGGAGCCGGTTGGGTATCGCAGCGCAGCAGGAACAACGGAACGCCGGATTTTTCGGCCGCCAAGGCCAGGCGGCGGCTCGCCGTAAGATCCAGCTCAGGAATCCGTCCCCAGCCTTCCACGATCACCGCCCCCAGCGCTGGGCAGCGCAAAGCATCGACAGCAGCGCGCAGCAGCATGGTCATATCAGAAACGACGCCCACCAGAGTGTTACCCGGCGTACCTCCCAGTTCAGCCCAACCGTTCGCTTGGAACACGCCTGCGACGTGCACGGCCCGGCGGGAACGCAGCCACATCACGGGATTTCCTCCCTCGGCAATGCCCGTTGCCATTGCCACGGCCAGCCCCATGGCTGCGGCGGCATCGTCTTTCTGCGAGGGATAGATTTCGTGAACCCGCCCACCAGCCAGCCCGCCAGCCAGCGCGGCATCAAGCGAGGCGATGCCGAACGCCCGGCGCGGCGCCTTCTCTGGGGGCGAATGTCCGAGAATCACAAGAGGGGCAATTTTCATGTTCCTATTATGTTCTATAGTGCTGCAAGAGCAAGCCTTCCTTCGCGTATTCTGGCCTGCAGAAAAATCATGCTGGATGGCGCCCTGCGATCAAGGGTTGGTTTGAGTTGATGTAAGA
>NZ_JBEBKL010000077.1:0-6124 GCF_040079335.1 Sphingorhabdus sp. | reverse complement strand
GCCCTGCTTTTTGTTACGCCAGCTGCCTTTGCAGCCCAAGCCTCGACTGTTGCAGACGCGGTGGGCGCCTGTTGCGCGGCACTCGACGCATGTTGCGAGCAGGCAATGGACTGCTGTGACGACTAAATAACTGCATTGAGGAAGCGCCCGGCCAACTGGTCGGGCGACTTCTACCAAACGCTTGTCAGATCGCGAACTTAATGTGCGAAAATCATCCAAATGGCCATCCCGACCATCATCACATTCTCGGTGAGCGAGACAAAGCCCAGCGGCACATTGCTATCGCCACCGACGCAGGCGCATTTTAGCTCGCGCTTGTCGATGTAGACCGCTTTGAATACCGATGCCGCACCAATGCCGCCAATAAACAAAGCGACCGGGATCGACAGCCAGTTGAGCGCGCCCGCCGCCATAAGGACGCCAGCCAGCCCTTCGGCAAATGGATAGATGCGCGAGTAAGGCACCCAGCGTTTCGCGAGCAGGTCGTAGTTCAGGAACATTGTCGCAAACTTGTCGACATTCTGTAGCTTGAGCATCGCGAGGATGATCATGCTGAAGGCGATGAACCATTCGGCGGCGCGCCCGGTGAAAGGCGAGCCATAGACCGCGAAACTCGCAGCCAGCGCCATCAAGGCGGTCATTGAAAACAGCGCTATGACCGGCTGATAGGTGGTCGCCTTCGGATCGGCGACTGACAGGCCGAGGTAGCGGCGGAGATCGTCATGTCCGCCGATACGCTCGCCGCTGATGAAGATTTGCGGTGTCGTCTGGACGTTGTGCTTGGCTTTGAACGCGTCGGTTTCTTCGCGCGCTGTCAGCCAGCGGTCCTCGACAGTAAAGCCCTTGCGCTTGAGCAGGTCGAGCGCCTTCAGACCATAAGGGCAGGTATGGTTCGGCATCACCATGCGATAGATGGTGGCGGTTTTGGCGGCGGCACTGGCTTTCGCTGGCGTTGAAATTGCGGCTTGGGTCATAGGTGTTCCTTGTTGGCAGATAACGTCACCCAGCCTATATAGGTTCCGTAGCATAGTACGGAGTCAAGCGATGAATGCAATGACGATAGGAAAATTGGCAGCGGCGGGCAGAGTGGGCGTCGAAACCGTCCGCTTTTACCAGCGGCGAGGCCTGCTCGTTGAGCCAGAACGTAACGGCGGGCTTCGGCGGTATGACGAAACTGACGTCAGCCGTCTGCGTTTTATCAGAGCGGCACAGGCCGGAGGATTCACGCTTGCAGAGATCGGCGAACTGCTTGCCTTGGACGCTACCGAAGACCGGGCGAGGGCGCGCGAACTCGCAAACAAGCGGATAGCTGAGATTGACGAGAGAATTGCGGCACTCCAGTCCGCGCGAAAATCGCTTCGGCGCTTGGCGGATGAATGTGCCGAGGGCGGCGATGGGCGATGTCCGATTATCGAGGCCTTTGAACCTAGTTGAATTATAAAGCTAAGGCGCTGCCCTTACGAGCAACCCGCTCTATCCGCTGGCGCAGACCGGGCCTGTAGTCCCGGCCCATTCGGGTGACGATCGGGAGCGGAGTTCGACGAGCGGGAGGTTTTAGGGTCGCACTCTTCCCCGCGCTTCGCGCTCCCTAGGGTGCGGCGTTCTTGAGCTGACCCGCTGGCGCTCTTGCCACTCTCCTTGCCGGATGCCCGCTGGCCCACAGGCCCGGGCGCAGGGCGTCCGGCTGGCGTCGTTTTGTGCAAGGGTGCCGTTCTTCTGCCGCGTGGCGGCTAGGGGAGGCTAACCGCCTCCGTTCAATTGATCGTGTGGGAACGCCAAGGGCTTTGCCCTCTCGTTCCCAAAGCAGAATAGCCACCCCCGTGTGGCGGTCGCTTTGCGCCCGCTGGCCCGCGCCAAGGGTAGCGATTCAGCTTTCCCTCCCCCTCCCATCCTCGCCGGAAGGCAGAGCCGCATGCCGCAGCCAGTGCGGCTTCGCTACAAGGAAGGAAGGTTTGAGATGACCGATTTGCTTTTGAACTATCGTGCTTGCGGCGCGGAGTGCCGCGACGATTATTTGCGTGATTTGGCCAACGAAAATGGTTTGCCGCTGGAGTGCGTTCAGAGGATTGCCGAGCGGCTGGGTGAGCGCGAAGATTTTGGCGCTTTGGTCTTGATTTGCGAAGAACGCCACGCGCGGACTGCCAACCAAAGACAAGGGCGAGTGCAATGAGCGCGGCTCCTATTTCAGCGCGTGAACAGGCAGCACGGATTGCGCGTTTGAACGACCTTGCGCGGCAGGCGATGGGGGTTGCTTGCACCGTCGTTGCTACTGTCGGTTTTCGGTCGCTGTCCGATGCTGACCAGTCTCGCGTTCGTGAACTTATCGAAACATTCGACGCTTTTACCGAGGATAACGACCCGCATGGCGAACGCGATTTTGGGTGCGTCTATCAGCTTGGCAATGGGCGGTGGACGACCGAGCGCCCGAGGGTTCGGGAGGATGAGCGCGCACGGGTGTTCTGGAAACTGGATTATTATGACCGCGAATTGCGGTTCGCCAGCGAAGACGCGGCAGACCCCGCCATCACGCGGCGGGTGCTAACCATCATGCTTGCCGACGAATATTGAGCGAGTGCAAATAATGGCCAAGCGCAAGACCTTACCGCAGATTACACCTCCCGACTCTGACCAGATTATGCTGACGGGCGTTGCGCCGGTCAGCATGGGCGAGCGGCTTGGCTGGCTTGCCAATCAGCCAATGCAGCCCAAGCGGGTGCAACGTGCGCTGGATATCGGGTTTTGGGACCCGATGCGCAATCAGTTGGAGATGTTTTGAACGGCGCAGCGAGAGGCTAAACGATGTTGGCTCTTACTCTTGGCCCCAATGTTTCGATGATTTTGCAATCGGCGACCGTCCCGTGGCGGCAGGAGCCGATCACACGGTCGAGTTCGTTGCGGAGCGCGGTCAAATCAGTAACCTTGCGGTCGATTTCGGTGAGGTGGACGCGGGCGATGCCATCGACTGCCTCGCACGATTGTGCCTTGTCGTCCGACAGCGTGAGCAATTCCCGCACAGCTTCCAGCGTGAAGCCGAGATCACGCGCGCGGCGAATGAATGACAGGCGGGCAAGATGTTCGCTGCCATAGGCACGGTAATTCCCCGATGTGCGCGCAGGCGGAGGCAGCAGGCCGATCTTTTCATAGTAGCGCACCGTCTCGACCTTGGTTGCCGTTGCACTCGCGAGTTCGCCGATTTTCACTGCCCAATCCTTACTGCTTGACCCTGTAGTTGCTACAGGGTGTAGATAGATGTCCGACTCGGGATTTGTCGAGAAGGATGTTGAATGGCGGACAGTTGTTGCGAAAGCGCCTGCGGGAGCGAAACGGCCAAGGCCGATCCGCGCTGGCGGCGCATTCTCTGGATTGCGCTAATCGTCAATGCCGCCATGTTCTTCGTGGAAATGGGTGCAGGCGCGGCGGCGGACAGCCGCGCGCTTCAAGCCGACGCGCTCGATTTTCTTGGCGATGCTGCGAACTATGCAGTCAGTCTGGCGGTCGTCGGGGCAGCCCTGGCATGGCGGGCGCGGGCGGCATTGCTCAAATCGCTGTTCATGCTTGGCTTTGCCGCCTGGGTTTTTGCCAGCGCGGTGCTTGCTTTCATCAACGGTACCGAACCGGACCCGACCATGATGGGCGCAATCGGCGCGTTGGCGCTAGCAGCCAATGTTGGTGTGGCCTTGATGCTTTACCGTTACCGCACTGGCGATGCGAACATGCGTTCGGTCTGGATTTGCTCGCGCAACGACGCCATTGGCAATGTTGCGGTGATGCTGGCGGCGCTCGGCGTATTTGGCACCGGCAGCGCATGGCCTGACCTGATTGTTGCCTCGATCATGGCGGGGCTTGCGCTCACTGGCGGCGTGCAGGTGTTCCGGCAGGCGAACGCCGAATTGCGGACGGTAGCGGCGTGAGAGTGTCGCGCTCGACAAGGATCGACCTGCCGCCCGCGACGGTTTGGGCCGAGGTTCAGACCGCACCCCTGTTGCAGCATATTGCTTGGCCGATGGTGCGCTTCATTCCAGTTGGCGAAACCTCGCTCGACGCATTCCGGCCCGGCGGGCGCTATCAGGTCAAGCTGCGGCTGTGGGGTTTCATACCCTTCGGAACGCAATGGATTGTGACTTCGCTCCACGAGCCTGAAACGGGCGATTGGCCGAAGCGATTGCGCGACAATGGCTACAGTGCGCTTATTGCCAAGTGGGACCATTGGATCACGGTTACACCGGACGCCAACGGCAGAACGCATTACAGCGATGACGTCGAAATTTCAGCCGGGATAATGACCCCATTTATTTGGGCGTTCGCGCAAATTTTCTATCGGCATAGACAGCGGCGGTGGCGCGGGCTTGCCCGGACGCTATCAATGCACCGCGTCATCGCGGATGAAATGACGTTATTTCGCGCCGCGCGGGCGTCTGGGGAGCAGGCCGCTGCATGGCGGCACCTCGAACGAGCGCACATTGTATCGCAGCCGCATTTGGGGCTGCATCTTGCCAGTCATTGGTCGATGCTCGGCTTTGCAGTCGAGTTGCGCGACTGGCGTGAGACGGCGGGGCAGGTCGTCCGGCTTGCGCTAGCGCCGCTCGGTGCGCTGACCGGGCGCATCCCTGTCGGCAACACAGGGCGCTCGAACGTCAGCGCGTTTCAGCCAATGCCAGTGCCGCAAGATCTTGCCGCCAAGATCGAGGCTAGATCAAAGTGACCAATTTGTTGCCGATGCTACGCCGTGATGCTACCGGCAAATCAATGCGGGGTCGCTTCGTCTCTTTATTGGTGCTGTTTGCTGTTTTGTTCAGCGGCTTGGTCGTGCCTGCAACCGCACATGCCGAAGATGCTATGGCCGCGCATGGCAGCGAAATGTTCGCAATGCTCGAACATGCCGAGGACACCGATCATGGCGACAGCCACGAGCAGACCGGTGAAGAACCCTGCCATGTCGTCAGCCATCATCATTGCAGTATTGCCTTAGCCACCGAGGCACCGTCGCTGACATTAGGCCTCTCATTAAGTAACGCCCGCACATTGGCCCGCGCCGCGACCGCCATGTCGTCCTTTTCGCAGGCTCCGCCAACCGAGCCACCTGCCGCCTGAACCTGACCGCCTGCGCGGCTGACGCTGCGCATTTGTTCAAGGTTCAGGAGTAGTTTCCCATGTTTTCCAAATTTCGAGCTGTATTGCTCGTGGGCGCTTTGGTCGTTTGCGCGCAGGCCGCTCAAGCCGAGCCAATCACGCTGGCCGATGCTTTATCGCGAGGGGCGGATAGTTCGCCGCGTGTCTCACAGGCCAAAGCGCAGGCCGACGCCGCCGAAGCGCGTGCACGGCAAGCGGGCGTGTCACCCAACCCCGAGCTGAGTCTTGAGGTCGAGAACTTTGCCGGAAGCGGGGCGTTTCAGGGGCTTCGCAGCACCGAAACGACGTTGGCGCTCAGTCAACGGCTCGAACTGGGCGGCAAGAGAAGCGCACGGGTGGGGGTTGCCAGCGCAGAACGCGACTTCGCTTTTCTGACTTACAAGGCCGCTTTGGCAGACTTGGACCGCGACATTCGCGTCGCCCATGCTGAACTTCGCGCAAGCGAAGACCGGGCTGTTTTGGCGCGCGACAACACGGCGGCGGCCGAGGAACTATCGCGCACCGCGAAAATACTTGTCGAAGCGGGCCGCGACCCGCCGCTGCGGCAACTTCGCGCAGAAGCCACGCTTGCGGAAGCAAAGGCCGAACAGGCGCGGACCTTTAGCGAACTCCTTATTGCCCGCCGGTTGCTGGCAACGCTAATTAACAGCGACGATCCAGACCTTTCGGCCATAGCGAGCGAGGAAGACGCCCCCGCTAATCCCGCGCCCGATGTGCAGACCCTCAATGAACAACTCGCGATTGCCCAGCGCAGTGCGGCACAGGCGCGGGTAAGGCTGGCGCGTGCTGACGGGGTTCCCGATGTCACAGCAAGCGGCGGAGTCAGACGTTTTGGCGAAGGCCGCGAAACTGCATTAGTCGCCGGTGTCTCGATTGCGCTGCCGTTTCGCGACCGCAACCGTGGCAATATCGAGGCCGCGCAGTCGGAGAGTATTGCAGCGGATTCGGGCTTGTTGATCGCACAGCGTGACGCGAACCGGGCGCGCTATGACGC
>NZ_JBEBKL010000076.1:0-6130 GCF_040079335.1 Sphingorhabdus sp. | reverse complement strand
CGCTCAAGCCGGTCCGGCTGAAGAATGATGACGTTGTAGAGGTATTCGTACTTGTTGAGCAGCCGCGAGAATTTGGCGAGGTTGCGAGCCGGGCGGCTGTCCCTGACGCCGGAATGGGCAATATCCTCGCCAAGGTAATGGCTGAATGTCGGGAATTGGACCAGGTCGTAAAACAGGTTGGCGAAGGAGTAGTTGGTGTTCTCCGACAGCGTGAGGTGCTGCTTCGCTTTATCCTTGGCCCAGGCGGTAATTTGCTCGTCCGCACCAGATTTGAGATGGGCGATGAAGTCCCCGAGGCACCGGTCGAAATACGCCCAGACGTCGAGCTGCATACCCTCCCGCGTCGCCCGGATCGCCCCATATTGGGGAAACAGGAACATGTACGCACCGATCATCAACTTGATCTCGTCGCGCTCGAAATACATGTTTGAACGCGGGGCATAGATCGGGATGCCCGCAGCCTCCAGATCATTGGCAAATTGCGCGACCTTGGGATTGCGGACTGACCGAAACAGGAATGCGACCTGGTTCCAATCCTTGATGATGCCATCGCCGCGCAGCTTGGTCAGAAAGGCCACGGTTTCGCTGGCCCAGTTCTCCCCACCGTCTTCGCCGGAAACCTTGAAGACGACCGGACGCTTGGCACGATCATCGCCTGCCGCTTCGATCACCTTCGGGAACCGGTAGGACCGGTCACCGCCTTGCCAGTCGGCCAATTCCATCCAGCGATTGTAGAAATCGACAATGTCAGGATGTGAGCGGTAGTTTTTTGTCAGGTAAATCTGCTGGCATGTGCCTTCAGGGAACCGTGTCGGAAATTCGAGGATATTGCGGATCGACGCCCCGCGAAACCGGTAGAGCGCCTGATCGTCATCCCCGACCACGCACAGGTTATTGTGCCGTGATGCCAGTTTCAGAACGATCCGTTCCTGAATCGTGTTCGTGTCCTGATACTCGTCGATCATCAGGTAATCGAAGCGATTGCAGAGCTGTTCCGCGACTTCAGGCAATTCAAGTAGCCGCAAAACCTCGACCTGAATCGATGAAAAGTCGATGTAGTTATATTGGCCCAAAAGCGCCTGGTAGAGGGTGTATGCCTCACCGAGAATCTGGAGCTCGATCGCAGTCGCTTTTGCCAAGGCTTCTGGCGCAACGGCCTCTTCGGAAAGTTTATTCAGATAGCCACACAACCGCTCGGCAACGCGCCACGATGACAGGTTCTGGGATGGACGAATGAAATCCTCCAGCCCGGCTATCTCTCGAAATTCAGGGAGGCGCTGAAAGACAAAATACTGCTGATCGAACTGGTCGAGGATCGTGAAGTTCCGGCGGATGCTCGAAAAAGCGCGAAACTCGTCGATGATATCGAGGAAGATGGAATGTAGCGTCCCAACAGTCAGGTCGAGCGGATTGATCTTGCTGCCCGATCGTTGCAGGCGTTCGGAAATGCGGGTTTTGAGCTCTTTCGCCGCCTTCTCAGTGAAGGTCGAGATCAGCACCCGCTCCGGCTGCACTTCCCTTGAGGCAAGCAAGTTGACGGTGCGCTCGACAAGCGAAAACGTCTTGCCCGAACCCGGCCCCGCAACAATCAGCAAAGGACCGTCAAGGGTTTCGATTACTCGTTGCTGCTCGAAATTAGCCCCCACGCCACGTCCTTTGATTTAGCAATTTTCGACAGATGATTGATTGAAAGACATAAAGCGCCGTCGAATCCAGACTGCCTACCTGAAAATCAACTAACCTTGTATCTGAATTTCAGGTCAATTGTACGCGATTTGCCCGGTTCTCATCACCTCTAGGTGACCATTCTGTCCCGCCGTTCCTTTCTCCCTTTTCGCCACTCTACGCAGACCGCAACAACCTGTTGCAATCATCCAAATTGATGCCTCTTTGCTCTGCCTCGTGAGCGCAACCAATATCCGGTCGCCTCGCAGACACGAGGCATTTCATGAGCGTCATCCCGATCAAATCGCAAGCATCGTCGCGCGGCGCGCGCATGCTGCGCACAGCCCTCGGGCCGGAGATCGCGGCGTGGCTTGAAGACGCCTCGGTGATCGAGGTTATGCTCAATCCCGACGGGCGGCTGTGGATCGACCGGCTGGGTGCCGGGATCGCCGATACGGGGTGCGGGATGTCCGCTGCCGATGGCGAGCGGATCATCCGGCTGGTTGCGCATCATGTCGGGGCCGAGGTCCATGCCAAAGCACCGCGAGTATCGGCGGAGCTTCCCGATACGGGCGAGAGGTTTGAGGGGCTACTGCCACCGGTCGTGGCCGCGCCGAGTTTCGCAATCCGCAAGCCCGCCGTCGCGGTGTTCACCCTCGCGGATTACGTCGCGGCGGAAATCATGTCTGCATGGCAAGCCGAAGCGCTGATTGCTGCCGTTGCGACCCGCAAGAACATCCTGGTCGCCGGCGGCACATCGACCGGAAAGACCACACTCACCAACGCGCTGCTGGCCGAAGTCGCGAAGACCGATGACCGGGTGGTTCTGATCGAGGACACGCGCGAGCTGCAATGCGCCGCGCCTAACCTCGTGTCGCTGCGCACCAAGGACGGCGTTGCATCGCTCTCCGATCTGGTTCGTTCCGCACTGCGGCTGCGGCCCGACCGCATTCCCATCGGCGAGGTGCGCGGCGCGGAAGCGCTCGACCTGCTCAAAGCCTGGGGAACCGGCCATCCCGGCGGGGTCGGGACAATCCATGCCGGGTCCGCACTCGGAACACTGCGGCGCATGGAGCAGCTCATCCAGGAAAGCGTGGTCACCGTGCCGCGAGCACTGATCGCCGAAACCATCAATGTCATCGCCGTGCTCGTCCGTGACGGCACCGGCAGGCGACTCGCCGAACTCGCCCAGGTCACCGGACTCGATGATCGCGGCGACTATCAGATCCTTCCCATCACCCCCCAAGCCAAAGGAGTTATCTCGTGATCCAGACCATTTCGCGCGCCCGTGCCCACCTTTCCGCCGCCATGCTCGGCGGCTTCGTTGCTCTTTCCGTTGCCACGCCCGCTTATGCGGCGGGCTCGTCGATGCCGTGGGAAGCACCGCTCCAGTCGATCCTTGAATCGATCCAGGGACCGGTCGCCAAGATCGTCGCGGTGATGATCATCATCGCCACTGGCCTCGCGCTTGCGTTCGGCGACACTTCGGGCGGCGCGCGCCGAATGATCCAGATCGTGTTCGGTCTGTCGATCGCCTTCGCCGCCTCGTCCTTCTTCCTGTCGTTCTTCTCGTTCGGCGGCGGGGCGCTGGTCTGATGGAAACCGCGCCGCCCGAAGCTGTTCCGGGATACGTGGTGCCTGTTCACCGCGCGCTGACCGAGCATATCCTGCTCGGCGGCGCACCACGCGGGCTCGCGATTGCCAATGCGACGCTGGCCGCCGCGATCGGGCTTGGCCTGCGCCTGTGGATCGCGGGCGTCGTGATCTTCGCGCTCGGCCACATGGTGTCGATCTGGGCGGCTCGGCGCGATCCCCAATTCGTCGATGTCGCCCGGCGGCACCTGCGCTTTCCCACCTATCTGAGGGTCTGAGCCGATGCTCTCGCTTCGCGAATACAGGAACAAGGCTGACCGGCTTGCGGACTTCCTGCCTTGGGCGGCGCTAGTCGCACCCGGCGTCGTGCTCAACAAGGATGGCAGCTTCCAGCGCTCGGCTCGCTTCCGCGGTCCCGACCTCGACAGCGCGACGCCCGCCGAACTGATCGCCACGACCGCTCGGCTCAACAGCGCACTGCGGCGGCTCGGTTCGGGCTGGGCCATCTTCGTCGAGGCGGTGCGCCGACCGGCGCAGGACTATCCCGATAGCGATTTTCCCGATCCGGCGTCGATGCTTGTCGAGCGCGAACGCGCCGCGCAGTTTGCCGAAGAAGGCGCGCATTTCGAGAGCGCCTATTTCCTGACGTTGCTTTGGATGCCACCCGCCGAAGACGCCGCCCGCGCTGAGAGCTGGCTCTACGAGGGCAAGGCCGAAAAGGGCATCAACCCAAAGGAACTGCTCGACCTCTTCATCGACCGCACCGAGCGGTTGTTACGTCTGGTCGAGGGGTTCGTCCCCGAAGTCGCCTGGCTCGATGACAGCGAGACGCTGACCTACCTGCACAGCTGCATTTCGACCCGCAGCCACCGCGTGCGGGTTCCCGAAACCCCAATGCACCTCGATGCGCTGCTGGCAGATGAGCCGCTCACTGGCGGACTCGAACCGCGCCTCGGTCGCGCCCATCTGCGCACGCTGACGGTGGTCGGTTTTCCCAGCAGCACCTTCCCGGGCCTGCTCGACGAACTCAACCGGCTCGCCTTCGCCTATCGCTGGTCGACCCGCGCGGTCATGCTCGACAAGACCGATGCGACGAAGCTGACGGCCAAGATCCGGCGGCAATGGTTCGCCAAGCGCAAGTCGGTCGCCGCGATCCTCAAGGAGGTGATGACCAACGAGGCCTCGACGCTGCTCGACAGCGACGCGTCGAACAAGGCCGCCGATGCCGATGCGGCGCTGCAAGAGCTTGGCGCGGATCATGTCGGCCAGGCCTATGTCACCGCCACGGTCACGGTGTGGGACGAAGATCCCGCACTCGCGGCGGAAAAGCTGCGCCTCGTCGAGAAGGTCATCCAGGGCCGCGATTTCACCGTGATCGTCGAGGGCATGAACGCGGTCGAGGCCTGGCTCGGCTCTCTCCCCGGCCATGTCTACGCGAATGTCCGCACCCCCCCGATTTCCACCCTCAACCTTGCCCATATGATCCCCCTCTCAGCCGTGTGGGCCGGGCCGGAACGGGACGAACACTTCAACGCCGCCCCATTGTTCTATGCGCGGACCGAAGGCTCGACCCCGTTCCGGTTTTCACTCCATGTCGGCGATGTCGGCCATACGCTGATCGTCGGGCCGACAGGGGCGGGCAAGTCGGTGCTGCTGGCGCTGATGGCGCTACAGTTCCGCCGTTACGATCGCGCTCAAGTCTTCGCCTTCGATTTCGGCGGCTCGATCCGCGCCGCTGCGCTCGCCTGCGGCGGCGACTGGCAGGATCTGGGCACCAGCCTTTCCGAAGACAGCGCTGGAGCGGTGCTGTTGCAGCCGCTGGCGCGGATCAATGAACCTGCCGAGCGTAACTGGGCGGCGGAATGGCTCCAGGCGATTCTCACGTCTGAAGGCGTGACTGTCGATCCCGCCACCAAGGAGCATCTCTGGTCGGCGTTGACGTCGCTCAGCACAGCGCCGGACTCCGAACGGACGCTTACTGGCTTGGCCGTGCTGCTCCAATCGCAGGCGCTCAAACAGGCGCTGGCACCCTATTGCATCGGTGGGCCGTTCGGGCGGTTGCTCGATGCCGAGGTCGAACATCTCGGCGAAGCGAGCTTCCAGGCCTTCGAGACCGAAGGCCTGACTGGCTCCGCAGCAGCGCCTGCTGTGCTCTCCTACCTGTTCCATCGGATTGAAGGGCGACTCGATGGCTCGCCAACGATGATCATCATCGACGAAGGCTGGCTGGTGCTGGACAGTCCGGCGTTCGCCGCGCAGCTGCGCGAATGGCTGAAGACGCTGCGCAAGAAGAACGCGAGCGTGGTCTTCGCGACGCAGAGCCTTGCCGACATCGAGACGAGCTCGATCGCGCCGGCCATCATCGAAAGCTGCCCGACCCGCATCTTCCTGCCCAATGAACGTGCAGTCGAACCGCAGATCCTGTCGATCTACCGCCGCTTCGGGCTCAACGACCGGCAGATCGAAATCGTGGCGCGGGCGACGCCCAAGCGCGACTATTACTGCCAGTCGGCGCGGGGCAACCGGCTGTTCGAGCTTGGCCTGGGCGAAGTCGCGCTCGCCTACACTGCTACCTCATCGAAGACCGACCAGCTGGCGATTGCGGAAATGACCGAGGCGCACGGTACGGCGGGCTTCGCCGCCGCCTGGCTGCGCCATCGCGGCCTCGACTGGGCCGCCGACATGCTCCCGGCCGCCGACCCCGTTCCCCCCGCCCAATTGGGCCAACCCAAGGAGTAATGCCATGAAGTCGAGTATCAAGAAGTCTCTGGGTTTCCGCCAGATGCTCGCCGCCGGTGCTGCGGTGCTGTCGATGACTGTCACCGCGCTGGTTCCAGCACCTGCCTATGCCCAATTCGGCGGAATCGTTTAC
>NZ_JBEBKL010000075.1:0-6236 GCF_040079335.1 Sphingorhabdus sp. | reverse complement strand
CAAAGAAAGCAACCGGCCCTCCCCTAACCCCTCCCGCAAGCGGGAGGGGAATTTTCTTTTCTGGAAACGACAAGGCCGTTAAGGCCCTGAGTCGAAAATGGCTGACAATTCCCCTCTCGAACAGTTCAAACAGGTGCTGACCGGCACATCGCGTGCGATTGCGCATGATCCGGAGGTTGAGCTCGCCTTTACCGCCGACGCGCCAACACAGGCGGGGAAGAATTTCCGCGTGCCGATGCCGGGCCGATCGCTGCCGCCTGAACAGATTGCCGAAGCGCGGGGATTTGCGGACAGTTTTGCACTCCGACTGAAGCATCATGATGTCGCCCGCCACGCCGCACTCCGCCCGCATGAGGCGATGGCCGGGGCCGCATTCGACGCCATTGAAACCGCGCGGATCGAGGCACTGGGTTCGCGCGCGATGGACGGGGTGAAGGGCAATCTAACCCACGCGCTGGAAATGCGGCTGCGCACCGACCCGATTTCGCGGGCGCAGGCGGCGGAGGAAGTGCCGATCTCGACCGCGCTCGCGCTGTTGGTGCGTGAACGGCTGACCGGGCAGGCCGTGCCCGACAACGCAGCCCAAGGCGTCGACATGCTGCGCGAGTGGATCGAGGAGAAAGCGGGCAGCGATCTTGATGCGCTCGGCCTCGCGCTCGACGATCAGGCGGCCTTTGCCTCACTCGCCCAAACCATGCTCGAACATCTCAACCTCACCGAGGGCGAGATTGAACCGAACGACGCCGACGAAGGCGGCGACGATTCGGATCAAGAGCAGGAACAAGACAGCGAAAGCGACGACGAGGGTCAGGGCGAAGCCGGACAGGCCGAAGCCCGTGCCGAGCCGCAAGAGGGCGAAGGCGAGGAGACCGAGGCCGACTATGATTCGTCCGATATGGACGACATGGACGATGCCGACGGCGATATGGGCGAAGACGGCATGCAGCCGGTCAACCCGCAACGCCGCAATTGGGACCATCTGCCGCAAAGCGATTATAAAAGCTGGACGACCAAATATGACGAGGTCGTCGGCGCGACCGAACTGGCCGATGAGGAAGAGCTCAACCGCCTGCGCGCCTATCTCGACCAGCAGCTCTCCGGCTTGCAGGGCGCGGTCACCCGGCTCGCCAACCGCCTGCAGCGTCGCCTGATGGCGCAGCAGAACCGCAGCTGGGATTTCGATCAGGAGGAAGGGCTGCTCGATGCCGCGCGCCTTGCCCGCGTTGTCGTCTCCCCCGGCCAGTCGCTCAGCTACAAGATCGAGCGTGAGACCAAGTTCCGCGATACCGTAGTCACGCTCCTCATCGACAATTCAGGCTCCATGCGTGGCCGCCCGATCAGCATTGCGGCGATCAGCGCCGACATCATGGCGCGCACGCTCGAACGATGCGGCGTGAAGACCGAGATATTGGGCTTCACCACCCGCGCATGGAAGGGCGGGCAATCGCGCGAGGATTGGCTCGCCGCCGGACGCCCCGCCATGCCAGGCCGCCTCAACGACCTGCGCCACATCGTCTACAAAAAGGCCGACGAGCCGTGGCGCCATGCCCGCCGCAACTTGGGCCTGATGATGCGCGAAGGCTTGCTCAAGGAAAATATCGACGGCGAGGCCCTGCTCTGGGCGCACAACCGCCTGATTGCCCGCCCCGAAGACCGCCGTATCCTGATGGTGATCTCCGACGGTGCGCCAGTTGATGACTCGACCCTATCGGTCAATCATGGCGGCTATCTGGAGCAGCATCTACGCCGAGTGATCGAGATGATCGAGGGCCGCAGCCCGGTGCAGCTTGTCGCAATCGGCATCGGCCATGATGTGACGCGCTATTACCGCCGCGCGGTGACAATAATGGATGCCGAGCAGCTGGGCGGGACGATGATTGAGCAATTGGCCGGGTTGTTCGACGAGGAATAGGCTTGCAATTCCGCGCTGACTTGACATTGATTTAATCGAGCGATTAAATCTTTGGAGAGCAGGATATGCAAGTCAGCGAAGCCGTAGCCAGCCGCCGGTCGGTGCGCGAATTTCTGGACAAGCCGGTCGATAAGGCGCTGCTCGAACGCATCCTGACCAAGGCCCAGAATGCGCCGTCGGGCGGCAATACGCAGCCGTGGAATGCAGTCATGGCGACGGGCGAGCCGCTCAAGAAATTGCTGGAAGCGGTGGCCGAAGTCGTTCCGCAAGGCGCCGCCGCGCACAAGCCGGAATATAATATTTACCCGCCCGAGCTGGATGGTCGATACAAGGACAGCCGCTTTGGTGTGGGTGAGGCTATGTATGCCGCTCTCGATATTCCGCGCGACGACAAGATGGCGCGGCTGATGTGGTTCGCGCGCAATTTCCGCGCCTTCGATGCGCCGATCCTGATGCTGATCCATACCCCGCGCTATATGGGCCCGCCGCAATGGTCAGACATCGGCATGTGGTTGCAGACCGTCGCGCTGTTGCTGTGTGAGGAAGGGCTGGATTGCTGCTTTCAGGAGGCTTGGGCAATCTATACGCCACAAATAAGGGCGTGCTTTGACATCCCCGACAATCATATCTTCTTCTGCGGGGCGGCGATCGGCTATCGCGATCCGGATGCATCGGTGAATAATTTCCCTGTGCCGAGAGCGCCGCTCGATGAAGTGGTGAGTTGGGAGGGGTTTTGATTAATCACTAACCCGTCATGCTGAACTTGTTTCAGCATCCATCGTGCCACTCAGGCCGAAGGGTTGAGAGGAGAAATGGACCCTGAAACAAGTTCAGGGTGACGGTGCTTTGGAAACTTGACCTCAGCCCTACTTTCCAGCATCGCCCCGTCCATGTCCGACCTCAAACTCTTCAACAGCCTGACCCGCCAACTGGAGACCTTCCAGCCCGTCCACCCCGGAGTCCCAGGCGATGCGGCAAAGCCGCCAGAGGCGCGCGTCTATAGCTGTGGGCCGACGGTCTATAATTACCAGCATATCGGCAATATGCGCGCCTATGTCTTTGCCGACACGCTCGGCCGGGTGCTGAGCTACAAGGGCTACAAGCTAACCCATGTGATCAACATCACAGATGTCGGCCATCTGACCTCTGACGCCGATGCGGGTGAGGACAAGATGGAAAAGATGGCGGCGTCGCAAGGCAAGAGCGCTTGGGACATTGCCGCCTTCTATCAGGCCGATTTCGAGGCCGATCTGGCGCGGCTGAACATCCGCAAGCCGGCGCACCCCAAGGCCACCGAATATGTCGACGCGATGATCGCATGGGGCAAGGAAATTGCCGAGAAGCATTGCTATGAGCTCGACAGCGGCCTTTATTTCGATGTCTCGACCGTCCCCGAATATGGCCGCCTCGCCCGTGCGGTGACCGACGACGGAGAGGGGCGCATCGAGGAAGTCGATGGCAAACGCAACAAGGCCGATTTCGCAATCTGGCGCAAGACACCTGCGGGCGAAACACGGCAGATGGAATGGGATTCGCCCTGGGGCCGTGGCGCGCCCGGTTGGCACCTCGAATGCTCGGTCATGTCAAAGGCGCTGCTCGGCATGCCGTTCGACATCCATACCGGCGGCATTGACCATCGCGAAATTCACCACCCGAACGAGATTGCGCAAAACCAGGCGCATGAATGCTCGGGGGACAGCGGCGCGCGCATCTGGATGCACAATAATTTCCTCGTCGAACGCAGCGGCAAGATGTCCAAATCGTCGGGCGAATTCCTGCGTTTGCAACTGCTGATCGACAAAGGCTTCCACCCCCTCGCCTATCGCCTGATGTGCCTGCAGGCGCATTACCGGAGCGAGTTGGAGTTTAGCTGGGAGGGCTTGCAGGCGGCTTTTGTAAGGCTGAAGCGAATGGTGATGGCGGTTGAAAAACTAGAGGCCAAGGCCAACCCTGATTGGATGTCAGTACCGATTGCTATCCAATCTCGGCTTAAACGTTTCGACGATGCGGTCTCTGACGATCTTAATACGGCGGTCGCTTTAACGTTGTTGGAAGGCTCTATTGATGCCAGTATTGGGGCCCACGACGCGCTCCAGATGATCGCCAAAATGGACGCCGTCCTTGGCCTAAACCTGCTCGCACTGACCCGCCAAGACCTCCGCATCCGTCCCAAAGCCGCCATCATCACAGAAGCCGAAATCGAAACTGCCCTCGCCCAACGCAAGGAAGCGCGCGCGAACAAGGACTTCGCCACCTCGGATCGCATCCGCGATGATCTGATCGCCAAGGGTGTGGAAGTGATGGATGGTGATCCGCTGGGGTGGGATTGGAAGCTGGATGTTTGAACTGAAGGTTCAGAAGTCCCCTCCGTCACGGCTTCGCCGCGCCACCTCCCCAATGCAAGTCATTGGGGAGGAAGTAGAACTGACCGTGCGTGCTACCCTCCTCCCCATCGACTTGCGATGGGGAGGTGGCAGGCCGCAGGCCTGACGGAGGGGACTTGGGTGCGTCCGGCCAAGCCATCGGCTTCAATCAAGCGCGCCAAACGGTTCCGCCGCGAACCGACCAAACCGGAATTGATGCTATGGCAGTTGCTGCGTCAATCGCCGGGTGGGCATAAATTCCGGAAACAGCATCCGGCAGGGCCTTATATTCTCGATTTCTTCTGTGCCCGGGCAAATCTGGCAATCGAAGTCGACGGATTTGCGCATGATACTGGTGATCGACCAGAACGGGATGGAAAGCGCGATGCGTGGCTGGCCGAGCACCGGATTGATACGCTCCGCATTCCAGCGGTTGACGTTTTGAAAGATGCAGTTGAAGTGGCAAATGTGATCGTCGCGACCGTGGGACACAGACTCGACAGCTTTGGGAAGGCCCCTCCGTCATCGCTCCGCGATGCCACCTCCCCATCGCAAGTCGATGGGGAGGAATAATAAGTGACCAAAACCAAGTTCGTAGCATCCAGCCTGATCCGCGCGATGGTGGAACCGCGCCTGCCCGATTGGGTCGATGCGCATTGGTATGTGACCAAGGAAGAAGCACTCGAACTCGCGCCGCTGGCGGAAATCGGCTGGTTCGATATGTATGACAAGGCCGACATGGCGGCGATCATCACGGCTGCGACCAACCTGAAATGGCTCAACAGCATCTATGCGGGCGTTGATGGCATGCCACTCGCGGAGTTGAAAAAGCGCGGCACCAAGGTCACCAATGGCGCAGGCATCAATGCGATCACCATCGCTGAATATGTCGTCATGGGCATGCTCAACATCGCCAAGGGCTATCGCGATGTCGTGCATGCACAAGACCGGCATGAATGGCTGATCGACTCACCCGGCAAGGTCGAGCTTTATGGATCGAAGGCCTTGCTGCTCGGCTATGGCGCGATCGGAAAGTTGATTGAGGAACGGCTAAAGGCGTTCGATGTCGATGTCACCATCGTCCGCCGCACGCCCGGCCCGTTCAGCCTCGCGCCCAATGCCTGGCAAGCACGGCTGGGTGAGTTTGACTGGGTGATCCTTGCCGTTCCCGCGACGCCAGAAACCGACGAAATGATTGGCGCGGACGAACTGGCGGAAATGAAGCAAAGCGCTGTGCTGGTGAACATTGCGCGCGGATCGGTGGTCGATCAGGATGCGCTGGTGCAGGCTTTGCAAGATAAGCAGATTGGCGGCGCATTCCTTGATGTCACCACGCCCGAACCGCTGCCTGGCGAACATCCCCTGTGGAGCCTAGACAATTGCCACATCAGCATGCACCTGTCGGGCCGCGCGCAGGACAAGATGTTTATACGCTCCGCCGAACGTTTCCTTGAAAACCTGAAACGCTATCACAAGGGCGAAAAGCTTGAGCCGCTCGTCAATCTTGATCTGGGATATTGAACATGTCGCACAACCCCGCTGAAATCTGGCACCGCGTCGCACTGTCGAAGGACGTCGCGGAGATTGAAAACATCTTGCATGACGATTGCGTTTTCGAAAGCCCGGTCGTCCACACCCCGCAGGTCGGCAAGGCAATCACCTCCCAATATCTCGCTGCTGCCGGCCACACGCTGGGCAATGATACTTTCCGTTATGTCGGCGAATGGCACCGCGAGAACAGCTCTATCCTGGAATTCACTGCCGAGATCGATGGCATCAAAATCAATGGCATCGATATGATTTCATGCGACGACGAGGGCCTCATCACCCATTTCAAGGTGATGGTGCGTCCATTGAAGGCAGTGAACATGCTCCACCAGAAAATGGGCGAGATGCTGGCGAAAATGAAGGGCTAAAAGCATTCGATTGACGCAAGCGGCTAAGCCCCTCCCCTTCAGGGG
>NZ_JBEBKL010000074.1:0-6585 GCF_040079335.1 Sphingorhabdus sp. | reverse complement strand
AAACATCCAGACGTCGAAGGCAACCGCCTTATGCTCGACCTCTTCGATCGCATGCCAGAGCCATAGCTTGCGCAGTTCGAGGTCGGTGCCTTCCAGATGCTCGCGATTCTTAAGGATTTCGGCAGCGACAATGGCAGTCAGATGCTCGATGCACATCGTGGCGCCCAATTTGGTGACTTCACCACAGCCCGAAAAGAAAGACACAAACTGCTTGATCGCCCGGTCTAGCGCCTCGATGTCATATCCAGCGTCGATTATTGCTTTGTTGAAGCCGACATGTTCGCGGCTGTGCGCGGCTTCCTGCGTGATGAAGGTCGCAATGTCTTTCGCCAACTGGCCTTCGGCGCGATCTCTCCACGGCAGCAGCGCTTCGATCATGAAGGTCTCGCCGCGCGGGAACACAACTGAAAGAGCATTGAGAAAGGCGGTCGCGAACATATCGCCGCGGACCCAATGGCGTGACGCCAGCTTCGCCTTGCCCCCGCGAAACTGGCGCACATGCATGCGCTGCTTGTCCTGTTTGCCCCCCGGCAAGGCCGCAACGACGCTCAAACTGTTTGTCTGGTCCATGCCCTCAACACTAACCGAGGTGCGATAAACCCCGCTTAACGGGAAAGGTTAACCGCGCGGAAGGATTAGCGATTTTACAGTTTGCTCAACGCTTTGCGGCGTTAACGCCAAATCAGGCTGCGACCGGATTCTCCGCTTCATAGCGCGCAATCAGGTGCTTTTCGTCGGCATTCCAGGGGTGGAAGCCGGGCAGGAAGTAGGCCGCCCATGCTCCCAATATTTTGCGGAACATGCCCGGATTGCCGAATGCGTACCAAAGAATGCCACGCTTCGCCTTCCAACCAGTGATTCCATCCTGCTCTAGCAGGTTGAGCATGCCCTTGATACGTTCGGGGATGAAGCGGGTGGTAATCACCAGCATCATTATCGATTTCAACTTCCAGCGGCGATAGCGGCTCCAGCCCTTGGTTGCGTGGAGCCAAGTGTCATAGGCAACGGCCTTATGCTCGATCTCCTCAACCGCATGCCAGCGCCACAATGCGGCCGCTTCTTTGTCAGCACCCACAAGATGCTTCGGATTTTCAAGGAGTTCACGCGCAAGGATCGCGGTAAAATGCTCCAGCGCCATGGTCGCGGCCAGGTTTACAATTGCCGGGCGGGTCTTTATCAGTTCAAGGACATGATCGACCTGATGGTCGAGGAAGGTGACATCATAGCCGGATTCGACCACTCGGCGGTTGAAGGCGACATGTTCGCGCGTGTGCATCACTTCCTGCATCGTAAATGCGCGGATTTCTTCGGCCAGCTTGGGGGAAGCGCCTTCGCGGAAAGCCTTCACGCTTTCGATAAAAAAGGCCTCACCCTTGGGGAAGGTTGTCGAGAGTGCATTGAAGAAAGCGGTGGCGAACGGATTGCCATTGTTCCACCAGCGATCCTGCACATGGCCTTCATTGCGCCCGAAGCGACGGTCGCGCGGCGTTATCGTCAGGTCGGCGGGTGTGGGTGCTGCTTTTTGCACAGCTATTTCGGTATCGATCTTGACAGGAGCGTTCACGAGTTGTCCCTTTGCACATGGGGATGACTTCACAGTTCAGGGTTTTTAGGGTAATTAACATCAATGTCAATAGTGAAATTCCCGATAAAGGGTGATGCGGTCGCACGCAAACGTTTGTCACCGGAAGCTAGTCGCTTGGCGGCGCTGGAGGCAGCGCGTGACATATTGGTAGAGGCGGGCCCACAGGCCGTGACGCTAAAGGCGGTTGCCGGACGGATCGGCCGTACCCATGCCAATTTGCTCCATCATTTTGGCTCGGCATCGGGTTTGCAGCGTGAATTGGCGGCCTATCACGCCGAATCAATCTGCATCGACATTGGCGAACAGATCCACCGTTTCCGCGGCGGCGATATCGGCCCGCGCGATCTGGTCGACATGATATTCGACCATTTCGATAAGGCGGGTGCTGGCGCACTCGCGGCGTGGATGCTGCTCAGCGGCAATGAAGATGCCCTCAATCCCGTGGTGGAGGCGATCCACCGGTTGGTCGACGAGGTAGGCGAAGGCGGCCATGAGGATGGCAATCTGCACAAGCTGACAATGGAACTGGTGCTACTCGCTCTGGGCGACTCGCTTATGGGCGGCCCGCTGTCGGCCTCGTTGGGGCTTGATCGCGGCGCGGGGCGCGACATTGCTGCCGAGCGTCTGGCGCAATCCTTCGCCGCATGGCAGGCGAAGCAAAATCAATAAGGGCTTGGCAAGCGCCGCGGGCGCTTCCTATATTCGTGATGCTGGAACGGGGCCGTAGCTCAGTTGGTAGAGCGCGTCGTTCGCAATGACGAGGTCAGGGGTTCGATTCCCCTCGGCTCCACCAGCCTCCGCACCTACGGGGCTTCGGCTGGCAAGCCAGCCTTTGGAAACTCAGGCCGCGCGGCGCATGTTGTCGTTGAGCCAGGCACGCGCCATTTTCTGGGCTTCGGCGATTTCGCGGGCGGTCATCTCGTCAGAGATTTCGGCGCGGCAGTAACTGGCTTCTTCATTGCCATTGAGCGCTGCCAGATTGAACCATTTGTGCGCTTCGATCAGGTCGACGTCGATGCCGCCGCTGCCGGTCGAATAGGCGACCCCCAGATCGAACAAAGCGCTGGCACTGCCCCGTGCCGCGTCCGCAATCCGGCTCTCCATTAAAAACGTGGCGCTTTTCAAACTATTGGCCATGACGAAATTTCCCTCTGTTGTTGAGGGAGTGTTCGCCCGAACGTGGCTAATAAATGGTTAACGCGAATCGAACTTTTTTAATCCGATGCGGAGGAAGGCTACTCGACGGCGAGATTATCGATCAGCCGGGTCTTGCCGATTTTGGCGGCGGCAAGCAGGCGTAATGGTGTGCCGGTCAGCGCTGTTACAGGGGCAAGCGTCTGGGCATCGGCCAAGGAAAAATAGTCCACATTGGCGAAACCGGCGGCAATTAGGGCCTTTTGTGCATCGGCGAGAATCGCAGCAATGTCGCCGCCCGTAAGGATGGCTTCGCGGGCTTTCTGCAGGGCTTGCGGCAAAGCCAATGCCGCCTTGCGCTCGGCGGACGAGAGATAGGCGTTGCGTGAAGACAACGCGAGACCGTCGGCATCACGGACGATCGGCACGCCGACAATTTCGACGTTGATATCCAGATCGCGCACAAATTGGCGGATGACGGCAAGTTGCTGAAAATCCTTTTCGCCAAAGAAGGCTATATCGGGTTCGACTTGATTGAACAGCTTGGTCACGATCAACGCGACGCCATCAAAATGGCCTGGACGGGCTCCGCCGCAATAGCCGCTGCTTGGGCCCTCGACGTGGATATGTGTCGCGCGCCCTTCGCGATAGACTTCGCTGACCGGTGGTGCCCAGAGCAGATCGACCCCGGCAGCGCGCAATTTGGCGGAATCCTCCTCCAGCGTGCGGGGATAGGCGTCGAGATCCTCGTTGGGGCCGAACTGGGTCGGGTTGACGAAGATCGAGACCGCGACGGTATCGGCGCGCTTTTTGGCTTCCTCGACCAGTTGGAGGTGCCCGGCATGCAGCGCACCCATGGTCGGCACCAGAGCCATCGACTTATCCGCAGCTTTTATGGCTCGGGTGGCGGCGCGAAGCTCGGTTAACCTATTGATGGTTTGCACGTCATTTGGGCCTTGGTTATGGCAGGTTATCGCATACAGCGCCGCGCACAGCACTGTGCAAGACGAATTTCGGAATCAGGGGTAAAGCCGGCACATGGCCAAGGCACATCATATTGTATTTGCAAATGAAAAAGGCGGAACAGGGAAGTCGACCACCGCCATCCATGTTGCCATTGGCCTCGCGTCGCGCGGGGCCCGCGTTGCCTGTCTCGATCTCGATTCGCGCCAGCGGACCCTCTATCGCTATCTCGAAAACCGCCGCGACACGATGGCGCGGCGTGATATTCACCTGCCGCTTCCGGCCTTTGACGTGTTCGAACAGGAATCGCAGGCGCGTCTTGAGGAGCAGATTGCCAAGCTGGAGGCAGAGAGCGATTTCCTGATCTTCGATACGCCGGGTCGCGATGACGAATATGCGCGCTTCGTCGCCACGCGGGCGAACACTCTGGTTACGCCGATCAATGACAGCTTTATTGATTTCGATCTGATGGGCCGTGTCGACGCCGAAAATTTCAAGGTCAAGAAGCTCAGCTTTTACGCCGAGCTGATGTGGGAAGCGCGTATGGCGCGGGCACGGTCCGATGGCACAACCATCGACTGGGTGGTGTTGCGCAACCGCCTGCACAATATGGAGGCGCGCAACCAGCAGCGCATGACCGATGCGATCGCCGAGCTTTCAAAGCGCGCGGGTTTTCGCGTCGTGCCGGGTCTCAATGAGCGTGTCATCTATCGTGAACTCTTCCCGTCGGGACTGACACTCGTCGATAAAGGCCATCTGGGCAATCTAGGTACCGCGCATATCGTGGCGCGGCAGGAATTGCGCGAACTGGTCTCGGCGCTCGCGCTGCCCGAATTTGCGCAGCCGCAGCTGGTCTGATGCTGCCCTTCCTCCTCATCGTCGCTGCCGGAATAGGTTGGGGGCTGTGGTCGGGCAAATTGATGCCAAAGCAATTGCTGCCGCTGGCGCTGGTGATTGCCGGCGCTGTGCTGTCGCTGCGCGGCGCATGGCTGCTGGGACTTCCGGCCATTGGCGTTGGCGTCTTCTGGTTTCGCGGCATGACACTGCGTCTGTCCAAATTGCGGCAGATACCGAGCAGCGAATATGAACTGGCCGCCGCGCGCTGGTTGCTCGGCGTTTCGGCCCATGACGATGCCGACAAGATCAAGGCGCGACACAAGGAACTGGTCACCAACAGCGAACCTGATCGCAACGATGGCGAAGACCGCAAACGTAAATTGAACGAAGCCCGCGACCTTTTGCTGGATGATTTAAAACGGAAAAAGGATTAGGGGCTTCCGCAAACTGCTAACCCGGAGTTCTCCCATGCCGCACAATTTCCACCCCACGACCCTGCGCGAATATGACATTCGCGGGATCATCGGCGAAACCTTGGGGGCAGAGGATGCCTATGCCATAGGCCGCAGCTTTGCGACATTGCTGGGCAGGGCAGGCGGTAAGAAGGTGGCGGTCGGCTATGATGGCCGCACCAGTTCGCCGATGCTTGAAGAGGCTTTGATCCGCGGTATCAACGACAGCGGATTGGATGCAGTCTCTGTCGGCATGGGGCCAACGCCGATGCTATATTATGCGGAAGCCGTGCTGGAGGATGTCGATGGCGGCATCCAGATAACCGGCAGCCACAACCCCGCCAATTATAACGGCTTCAAGATGGTCTTCCAGGGACGACCCTTCTTTGGCGCGGACATCCAGCAACTCGGCGCGATGGCGGCGGCGGGCGATTGGGCCGAGGGGGCGGGCAGTGCTTCCTCGTTCGACATCATGGACCAATATGTCGCGCGCATCGCCGAGGCCGCACCCGACAAGCCGTTCCGCGTCGCATGGGATACGGGCAATGGCGCCGCAGGGCCTGTGGTCGAGCGACTGGTGAAGCTGCTTCCGGGCGAGCATTACACGCTGTTTACCGAAGTCGATGGCAATTTTCCAAATCATCATCCCGATCCTACCGAGGAGAAGAACCTCGTCGACCTGAAGCGGCTTGTCGCGGAGAAAAGCCTCGATTTCGGACTGGCTTTTGACGGCGATGGCGACCGGATCGGCGCGATCGATGGGCAGGGCCGCGTGATCTGGGGTGACCAGTTACTGCAAATATTCGCCGAGGATGTCCTCGCCGATGTGCCGGGGGCGGTGATTATTGCCGACGTCAAGGCGTCACAGGCGCTGTATGACCGGATCGCGGCGCTCGGCGGCCAGCCGCTGATGTGGAAGACCGGGCACAGCCTGATCAAATCCAAAATGAAGGAGGTTGGCTCTCCGCTGGCCGGCGAGATGAGCGGGCACATCTTCTTCAAGCATGACTATTATGGTTTTGACGACGCGATCTATGCCGGGCTGCGGCTGATGCGCGCCTCAGCGCGACTGGGCAAGAGCGTCACCGAATTGCGCTCCGCCATGCCCGAAATGATCAACACCCCCGAAATGCGTTTCCAGGTCGATGAAAGCCGCAAATTTGCGGTAATCGACGAGGTACTGGCGCGTTTGTCCGCGGAAGGCGCCGATGTGAATGCCACCGACGGTGCGCGGGTGAATACAGCGGACGGCTGGTGGCTGCTGCGCGCCTCGAACACGCAGGATGTGCTGGTTGCACGCGCCGAGGCTTCGTCAGAGGCTGGGCTGGATCGCCTGATGGCACAGATCGACGCGCAACTCGCGGCGAGCGGGCTTGAGCGTGGGGAGCAGGCGGGGCATTGAGCCCGGGTGACCTTGCCCCCCATCATCATAGACTGGTTCACCCAACGCGGTTGGGCGCCACGGCGGCATCAGTTGGAGATGGTCGAAGCGGCCGCGGACAGGCGGCATGCTTTGCTGGTCGCGGCGACGGGTGCAGGGAAGACGCTGTCCGGTTTTCTGCCGACCTTGGTGGAGCTGATCTCTCCCCTCCCCTTCAGGGGAGGGGAGAGATC
>NZ_JBEBKL010000073.1:0-6768 GCF_040079335.1 Sphingorhabdus sp. | reverse complement strand
CACTTTCCGTAATGATATGTTACGGAAACAATATTATCTCGACAATCGTCGTTCTGGCGGCCAAAACGCAGCCTATGAGCACGCCCGCTGATACTGATGCCGCAAAGACTTCTCCAGGCGCGTCACAGCCCGTGGAGGGCGTGGTGATCGAGGTGGCTGGCGCCGCGCAGCTACCCGTGCGCAAGAAGGGCAGGGCCAAGCCCGTCAGCGTCGACCGTCTGGCCGCCTTGGTCTCCGAGGCGCTCCCCGAGACCTTTGGTGGGGTCAGCCTGATCGGTTTTGAAACCGCCTGGGAGGCGATGGCCTCGGAAACCCGGCGCGCACTGACCGATGATCTCAGCTGCTACATTACCTGGTGCCAGGAGGCGAAACGACAAGCCTTTCCGGCAGAGCCTGAAGATCTGGTGCGCTATCTGCGCTGGCTCGAGCAGGGCAGGGGGTTCAAGCCCGCGACGCTGACACGGCGCATTGCCAGCATCGCGCGCATCCATCGGATTCTGGCCCTGTGCTCGCGCGAAAGCCTGCCCACGCGCGCGGCGATGGTCGCAGACGCTTTGAAGGCTGCGCGAAGGCGCAAAGGCGCGCAGCAGCGGCAAGCTGCCGGGATCCGGCTCGGCCCGCCGATGAACCTTCAGGACGAAGTTGAAGGCGTCACTCTGGCTGCGCTCTTTGCGGTGTGCGGAAGCGACCTGCAGGGCCTGCGCGATGGTGCGCTGATCGCTGTCGCTTTCGAGACGGGCTTGCGCGTCAGCGAACTGGCGGCGATCGAGACCCATGACGTCGATCCGCAAAAGGATGGCCGCGGCATAATTGCGATCGGTAAGTCCAAGACCGATCAGGAAGGGGAGGGGCGCTTCGCCTGGCTCTCGGCCGATACGATGCGGCGGATCGGAGCATGGCTGGAGGCAGCCCAACTGGAAGAGGGACCGTTGTTTCGGCGGGTGGGTGTCGACCGACGTCAAGGGCGGCCAGCGCGGCCGCCACAGGACTATTCCAGCATCCCAGGGCATACCCGCCATTGGCGCGAACGGATGCAGGGCAGCCCCGCTCAGCCGCCTCGGTCGCGCTATGCGATCGGCGACGGCCGATTAACCCGGCAAGGCATAAATGCGATATACCAGCGCCTGGTGCGCGTAGCGATCGACCACGGACTGGTGGAACTCGAACCGGGCAGGGAAGGGCAGTTACTCCGCGCAATCAGCACCCACTCAATGCGGGTCGGGTTGACGCAAGACCTGTTTGCGAGCGGTGAGGATGGGGCAGGGGTCTGTCAGGCGATTGGCTGGAAATCGGTCTCGACCGCGCTGCGCTATGTCCGCAAACAATCGGTCAAGGGCGGTGCCGTGTCGCGGGTGTTTGACGAGCTGCGGCGATAACTCTGGGTCGCTATCGATGTTGACGACCGCTTCCGACAAGATTTCGGTCGCTTGGGGGTTCTAACGATTCCTCCGAAACCTGCCGTTCCTTCATTAGAGCGGTTTTCGATCATTCCGGATCATATCCGCACGAGCTGAAGTAATTGGCGCATTCGTTGGGCTGGAAGATGTCGACGAGCCTGCCGATCAGTTCCCAGAGACCGTTCACCGTCCGCTCGCCGATCTTCCTGAGCATGGCCTTGAGCTTGGAGAAGGCCTTTTCGATCGGATTGAAGTCGGGGCTGTAGGGCGGGAGGAAGCGCAAGCTTGCGCCTGCCACTTCGATCAGATCGCGCACCGATGCGCGCTTGTGGCTCGACAGGTTGTCCATGATGACGACATCGCCGGGCCGCAGTTCAGGTACGAGAACCTGGGTGACATAGGCTTCGAACCAGTCGCCGTTGATCGGGCCGTCGAGCACCATCGGCGCGATCATGCCCGACATGCGCAATCCGGCGACCAGCGTGGTGGTCTTGCGGTGGCCGTGTGGAAAGCCCATCCGCAGGCGCTCACCCTTCGCACAGCGGCCATGGCTGCGGGTCATGTTGGTCGCGGTCCAGGTCTCGTCGATGAACACAAGCCGCTCGGGTTCCAGATCGAGCTGGCCGTCGAACCAGTCATGCCTCTGCTTCAGGACGTCGGGCCGGTCCTGCTCGATAGCATGGCCAGTCTTTTTTTGCGCGTCATGCCGTGACGAAAGAAGAAGCGGTGAAGCCCGGCCACCGAGACGTCGAGACCAATCTCGATCAGCGCCAGGCGCAATTCTGCGAGCGAGATGTCCTTGCGCGCTTCCCACAAGGCGAGGATGTCCGCCCGTCGCTCCTCAACCCGGCGCGAGCGCATGTCGCCACCCTGAGGCTTGGGGGCAAAGCTGCCGGTCTCGCGCCGCTGCGCCTCCCAGCGGATCGCCGTCGAGGGTGCAACGCCAAATCGGGCCGCCGCCGCGCGGCAACTCAGACCCTGGTCGATCGCCGCCAGAAGCCGGGAACGCAAATCCATCGATAAAGGTTGACCCATCCATGCCAGCCTCCTTCACCAGCACGGATTCTGAATCAGAAATCACGCCCCGTGGGAATCCCACCACGATTCAAAACGGTCGAAAACCGCGCTAACGACCTCTGGCCCTTGAGTGGACGCCCCGGAACAGTTCTAAATTGTCACCCGTCATGTTTAGCACGGCTATCGTCGGGTGCCTGCGCACGATCGGTCAAGCCATAATCCCGCAGAACATGGGCCACCCTCAGCCGGTAGTCGGAGAAAACCCCGTCTCGCCCTTTTGACTGGGTTGCCCGATGCCGGGTCGAGTTCCGCCATTGTGCGACAGCCTGCTCGTCGCGAAAAAAGGATAGCGAGAGAAATTTGCCCGGTTCCGACAGGCTTTCGAACCGCTCAATCGACAAAAACCCATCGAGCTGCGATAGTTCCTTACGCAACGCAGCCGCCAGATCAAGATAATGCTGCGTCTTGCCCGGTGCGGGCCACACTTCGAACAATACTGCAATCATAGCCTGATCAACTCCCCGTGCGGCGCAGAGGCCATTTTGCAGAATATCCGGTCCTCGCGCCGAATAAACTGCCCGGCTTTGGCAAATTCATAGTTGGACCGCCCAAGCGGATCGTTACGAAGTCGTTCCCGATACGCTTCATAGGCGGCAAGGCTTTCGACATTGTAGACGCCGAACGCCGTTGTCGCCGAGCCTTCATGCGGCGCGAAATAGCCGATGAGATCGGCACCGCAACGCGGGATGGCCTCTCCCCAGTTACGGGCATATTCGTTAAAGGCGTCGACCTTGAATGGGTCGATTTCATATCGGATAAAACATGTAATCATGAGCAGTCCCTTGGTTGTAGAATGCGTCCCCTGTAGCCGATTGTGCTGCACCTATGGTTCGCCTATGGTCGAACTATGAAAGATGGACCTGTCATCGCGAATGTTGCCGCACTGATTGGCGATCCCGCACGCGCCAACATTCTGACCGCGCTGATGGCAGGTAAGGCGTTGACTGTATCCGAACTCGCGCAAGAAGCCGGTGTAACGCTTCAAACAACCAGCGCGCATCTGTCAAAGCTGTTCGATGGCGGCATGGTCGCTGCCCGCAAGCAGGGGCGGCACAAATACATCGAACTGGCTTCATCAAAAGTAGCGGATGCGCTCGAAGCTCTTATGGGCCTTGCAGCGGACAGCGGCCACCTGCGCACCCGCGCGGGGCCACGCGATGACGCACTGCGCGCTGCGCGACGATGTTACAACCATCTGGCCGGTTCCGCCGGTGTGCAGCTTTACGAAAGCCTGATCCGGCGGGGATTTTTGCGTGTCGACCTGTCGGGGCTATCGCTCTCATCGGACGGCCGCGCGTTTGCAGAAGGCCTTGGAATTGATGTGGCGCAACTCTCCGCAAGCCGCGCGCCACTTTGCCGGGAATGTTTGGATTGGAGTGAACGTAAAACGCATCTTGCGGGCAGCCTTGGACGGGCGCTACTCGACCATATGATCGCCGAAGCATGGGTACGCCAAGGCGCCAATTCGCGCGCGATTATCTTTACCCGGCGCGGTGACCAGTGCTTCGCCGCTGCGTTTCCCAACGGTAAGTGAGCATAATAGTTGTGTCGAAATCAATTACGTCGCTAAGCAATATGCTTGGTATCTGATGTCCTATGCGCTCAAGGAGCATTGCAAGCGGCAGCTTTACACAGCGTTCGCCCAATACCCGACATTCCGCTCCCCTGACGAGCCGGAAGTCGCCTCTACAGAGAGTCGCTTAGGTTGAACGTAAGCGCTGTCGCATTTAGAGGATTGCTGCAACGATGCTCCTTGACCAGCCCTTCGCCGCGCTCCCCGAAGGCCTTGATCTGGACTTCAAGGTCACCGGGCAGGAAGTAGCTTTCCAGCAGGATGCGGTTCTTGAGGGTCTGGTGCCATCGCTCGATCTTACCTTGGGTCTGGGGATGGAACGGAGCCCCCCGCACGTGGCTCATGCGGTGGGCCTCGATATATTCAGCTAGTTCACCAGCGATGTAGCTCGGGCCATAGTCCGACAGCAACCTGGGTTTGTGCCGGACGTGGACAAGGTCACAGCCTGAGGCTGTGAGTGCCAAGTCCAGCGTGTCGGTGACGTCCTCGGCCCGCATCGTACTGCACAGCTTCCAGCTGATGATGTAGCGCGAGTAATCGTCGAGCACTGTCGCAGATGGCGCATTTCGCTGCGGGCGACCTGGCTTGATTCATGCGCGACTGAGTTATTTCGTGCCAGCGCGGCATTGATGCGGACTGCACCTCTGCAATCCGGAGAGAGTGTTTATTCGTCTGACGCGACGGCGAAGACCGCAAGCTGAGCGTCGAACGCACGCTTGAAGGCAGGCCGTGATTCGCCGCGCGCAACATACGCTGCGAGATTGGGGAATTCCGGGAGCATCGCCGATCCGGCGGGGCGGCGCAGCACGTTGATCATGAGAAGGTCGCCAGCGCTGAAGGGTCCGTCGAGCCATTCCGCATTGCCGAGGCGGCGCGAGAGTTCGGAGAGACGAGTCCGCACGCGCGCGTCAATCATCGGCAGGCGCGCATCAAACCAGCTCTTGCCTTTTTCCATCAGGATAAAAGCTTCGCGCTCGATAATCGGTGCCTGCACCGTTGTCAGCGCGGCAAACATCCAGGCAATTGCGTGCGCCCGAGCATCGACATTGTCTGGTAACAGACCAGAATGGCGCTCAGCAATACGGAGCACGATCGCGCCCGACTCGAACAAGGAGAGATCGCCCTCCTCATAGGTCGGGATCTGTCCGAACGGCTGGAGCGCCAGATGCGCGGGCTGCTTCATCGTCTCAAATGAAACGAGGCGCACGTCGTAAGACTGACCAGCCTCTTCGAGCGCCCAGCGAACGGGCATGTCCCTGGCAAAGCCACGGCCGCGATCTGGGGAGCTTTGGAAGGCGGTAATAGTGGGAGTCATTGGAGTTTCCGGGTTGCTAGGGATCGGCCAATTCAAGCGGGATGTCAGCGTAGTCCATATTGTGTCACAAGCAAAGGTCCATGACATCTGACTAAATGGCAGCTTTGAAGCATGAGCCATCAAAAGGGGCCTGGCGGAGCCATGGGCAGACACCACTTCACCAGCTGGCCGCATGGTGCTGACAGTGTTTGCCGGCATCGCAGAATTCGAGCGCGCGCTCATCCACCAACGCACCAACTCTGGGCGTGTGGCGGCAAAGGCGCGCGGGGTCCGGTTTGGCAGGCCCCCAAAACTGACAGCTGATCAAATTGCGCTGGGAAATCGGTTGGTCAGCGAAGGAACGTCTGTGCGAGAAGCAGCCAAACTCCTTAAATGCCACCATGCATTACTCTATAGGGCACTCGGGTTAGAGCAGGCGCGCGAGCCTAATATCTGAAAATCGTGTAAATTCAATATGGTGCGGGCACGTATTTGACATTTAGTTAATAATATCAATGACTTGCTTAACGGCACTTTCTGCACGTTGGTCACGAGAACCCCCTGTTGTGGACATGCACGATCGGAGCGATGTTGTGCACATGGTAAGCTTTCATCGCGAAATAAAGACTCGCTGGGTTCCACCATTCAGTATGTCTGGACTGTTTCGGCGCCGCGAGCTGCGAAACGAAGTCCAGCTTTCCCAAAGCGTGCCTCTGAGCTGGAGGCGGGCGACACGACAGGGCTGGCCGCAAAATGGGTTGATCGGAAGAGAGTTCCGGTGTGCGCGGCGGGATGGCTACGGATTCGTGGCTGATGTTGAAATGGATCGACTGTTTCTGGTGCCCCGTGATTATGACGAGCCGGAATGGGGCTTAGCCGTTTATCATACTCAACAGTTGCGTTGGCGCGACTTGGCAGACTTAGAGCCGTCGCCAGAACACTGGGTCTTCCCACCCGTCGAAGAACGCACAAGTCAGAGCAATGCCTAACGCCCACTTTCCACCCAAAGTTGCCATCAATGCGGATCCGGCGCTGTTCATTGTTCGTTCTCAACTAGCGTAATTGGGAGAGTGTTCAATGCGATGGCCTCGATTACTCCTTGGCGCTTGATTAGGAGTGATCGAGCGGAGCCATAGGTCTTCCCACCCCGATCTAGCATATGGAGCAATGAGAAACGTCATCCGCCGACATTGTCATTGCTTGCCGTATGCCGCGAGAAACACACGAACGCCACTTGCAGCATGTCGGCGAAGCTCCTTCGGCTTCGAAACCGCCCCATCTCCCAGCAGCATGGCCTGGTTCAAGGGAGCGGACATGATCAGCCAATTAAAGTGGGATGCCGCGACTAAAGCATCGTCGATCGTGAGTAGGCCGCGATCGGCCAATCGCTCGAACAACGTCATCTGCGCGGTCATCGCTCGCTTGGG
>NZ_JBEBKL010000072.1:0-7394 GCF_040079335.1 Sphingorhabdus sp. | reverse complement strand
ACATGATCGCACCAATCAGGTTGCGCGGTGACAGAACTTCTCGAAATGCCAACCACCCGAGGGGAACAAGCAAGACTGCGGTGGCAACTGTAACCATGGTTCCAGTGGTGTTTACCGGCCAGCCCAGGCGGAAAGCGGAGACATAACCGTACTCGAGTCCAACCACCGCTAGGCCGAATACCACTGCAACCGACACATCGCGCGGCTCAAAACGATTGCTGCCAAGTTCGGGGTTGCGCCACCAAAGGATCGAGGCGACGACCAAGGCAACTGCATATGCCAGCACCTGGAAGGCAAGAATATTGATCCCAGGTCGCGGGAGCTTGAGCATCAACTGGTAAAGCGCATAGGTGCCGACCATCAGTGCGAAAGGCCAGGCAGCCAGACCTCCTAACTTCATTTCGCGGCTTCCAGAAAGTGTTTGAGGGGGAATGAGCGCGACCTGCGCCACTGCGGCACGGCGAATTCGCTAGCGGAATTCAAACGGCTTGCTGAGGGGTACGAAACGACTTCACGGCCCGGGCAATTCCCGTCTCGAACGGAACGGTATCGCCCCAGAACCGATCGCGGAATCGCGAGATGTCAACCAGATAGGGCCGGTCCAGCAGAAAGTGCATTTCGCGGTATTCCGCAACGTCGCGGCTCAGGAAGCCTAGCAGGTAGGTTTGCAGCTTGTTGAGCTGCTTGAGTCTGAGTTCCACACCAATGGTATCCGCAGCAATCTGCATGAATTGCCGAAAAGTCAGGGTAGGTGAACAGGGCACGTGCCATGCCTGGCCATAATCGGATGCTGGGGCATCGAGAAGAGTAACGACAGCGCGGGCATAGTCTTCGACGTGCGTGACATCGTGCGGGAAATCGGGGTCTGCTGTCATGAGTACTGTCTTGTCTTGCGCTATCAATCCGAGCGTGGGCACGCCAAAGATCGACTGCCTGACGCCCGATCCATAGAAATCACTCGATCTCACCGCGACCGCCTGGACCCGTCCATCGGAGTGGACCTGCTGCCACAATCGCGTCGCCGCAGCGCGTGATTTGGGTTTACGCCGATAATCCACGATCGGCATGCTTTCGGTGAGCGGCAGCGTCTGCGGCCCATACATGTACATGTTGTCGGCGAAGACCAGCCTTGCCTGCTGTGCCTCGCAGGCGGCAAGGATATTGGCAATCGCTGTTGGCCAGGCTCGTTCCCAAACATTGCCCCGGTATGGAAAGCCCAGCGAAGCGACGACTGCATCGCAGCCCTTGATCGCCTGACCAATGGATTCGGGATCAAGCGCATCGCCGATCTGAAACACCGCCCCTGCGGGCAAGCTGGAAGGGCGTGACCTCTGGATAATCCGAACGGCCCTGCCGTGGCTGGACAACCTGGCGGAGATTGACTGGCCGATCATCCCATAGCCGATAACCGCAATCTGCTCTTTTGCCACTTCGCGCTCCTTCCAGAGTTCGTCACGCCTGTTTTGTTGGCTATTCAGGCAGGATGCCGATTGACCCAGCCCTTTATCTGTCCGCTCAAACAGGCACCGGTCCGCGCGTCAAAACGATAGCCATGCCAGGGGCAGGTCATCATGCCTTCGCCGTCAGGCTTACAATCGAGCGGCAGTCCCTGATGCGGACAGACCAGCGGCACTTCGCAGACACTGCCGTCCGCCAAGGTTACCTGCCGTCGCTGCTTATGGAGCGTCGCTCCTTCCTTCAGTGCGCGTGCGCGGTGGATCATCTTGGGCTCGTCCTCATCAATCAGGCGGACCCACATGTCGGAATAAAACTTGCCTACAGCAGGTTTGTCGAGATTCGGGCGATCCGGAACAAAGAAGCTCAGCAGCATCGTGCAATGATCGCCGTCGCCCGGAGCGATCCGGCAAACGGTGCGGCCATTCTCGGTCCCGTCGGCATCAAATGTGGCGTTAGTATATCCCAACCGGTCGGCATCAAGCGCCACCGTCATCCGCATCGCCTGCCCGTCGCGCAGCACGACATTGGCATCCCAACCATTGCGGTCAGCCTTGTTGAGGGTGATGCTCTCAAAAGCAAAGGCGTGGACATGGGGCAGATGCTCCCAATCCAGCTCGTCCTCGATGGCGCGTGCCGCAGTCGCGCCCACTTCGCGGGTCAATTCGCCAACCTCGATCATCATGATTTGACTCTCGCCGTTACCTTGACTTCCGCCCGCGCACCGGGACGAACGAAACCCGAAACGCCAATCCAGGTTGAGGCGGGAAAGGGGGCATGGATGAATTCATCTTTGACCTTGGCCATCACTGCGGCATTGGCGGCCAGATCGACCATGTAGATCGTCGTATCGACAATATCCGTGTAGTTGGCGCCGGTTTCGGCGAGGATCAGACCGATCTTCTCCCAGGCGTCGCGGAACTCGTCCTCGGCGCTGTCGCCCTGGCCGATCACGCCTGAACAAAAGATCAGTCCGGCTTCACGCACTGCTGGTGCATAATGGAACGCGTCATAGGCTTTGCGCATGGCCTCGGGCACAATGACATCGATGGTCATTGGGTCGCTCCTGCTGTTGAGATAGGCATCGGCCAGTTCGACCAGCCGACTGCGGCCAAAGCTGGGATCATGTCCTGCATGGACAATACGGGCGGGCAAGGCGCGTAATCGTTCCATCGAGCGGATGTAGGCCGGGATGTCAGAGCCGGGTATCTGGTCGAGCAGCGCGCCGTCATAAATCGCATCGCCCGAGAACAATGTGCCGCTGGCAACCTCCCACAGGGCGATACTGCCGGGAGAATGGCCGGGCAAGTGCAGCACCTCGAACTTGCGATCGCCCAGATCGACGACATCGCCTTCGCCAATCAGGCGTGAGGCCTGAGCGGCTTGCATGACATGCGTGCCAGGATCGAACCCGGCATGCGGGATCGCGGTCAACAGGCCGCCCGATATGTCGTAGCCAACGCCAGAAAACCACGCGAGGTCATCGGCAGAATAGGCCGCAATATCGAGCGGCAAATGGTTGCTGGCTTCGGCGAGCGCCTGTGCCTCTGCGTCATGGACGCAGCACACGCCGAACTCATGCGCGCCGCCCGCATGGTCCATATGACAATGGGTGAGGACAACGGTCAGCGGCTTGCCGAACAGGTCGGCGGCGGCCTCCGCAAGGCTCCCCACGCCCAGCCCGGTATCGATCAGCAGGTCGCTGTCCCGCCCTGCGACATGCCAGATGTTGCAGCGCAGAAGCGGGTGAACATGCGGCTCCCACAGCAAAGTGATGCCATCGCCGAGCGCCTTGCGTTCGAACCAGTGACCTGCAATCGGCAGCGCGCTCATTGTTCCACCGCACTGGCAAAATCGAACCGCTTGAGCACGCGCGCCGCAGCAGCGATGATCGCGTCGATATCCGCCTCGCTGTGGACAAAGGACAAGAAGAAATCGTTCGAACCGGGGATCGTCAGCACACCTTCGGTCAGAAGCGCGAGGTGAAAGAGATTAAGCTGCTTGCGATTTGTGATACTCGCCCGGTCATAGTCGGCCGCGCCATCGATCAAGAAAATTCGGACGATCGGCCCCAGCGTGTTGGCGTGGAGCGCCAACCCGTGCGCGGTAAAAGTCGCCACCAACCCATCGCCCAGCCGTCGGGCAAGCGCACCGATCCGGTCATAGCCGCCATCGGCCTGACGTTGGGCATAGTCTAGCATGGCCGCTTGCGCGCAAAGCTGCGCGACTGTGGTGTCATTGCCTGTACCGCTCTGGAAGGCGAAAGGTCCCTTGGAGCGCCCTGAGGGATCGGCCACGCCCATCACATCCGCCCGGCCTGTCACCGCGCCCAGCTTTTCGCCTGCCGAGAAAGCCTTGCCGAAGATGGCAAGGTCTGCGGTCACCCCGAAATGCTGCTGACCGCCGCCTACCGCAAGCCTGAAGCCGGCAATGACTTCATCGAAAATCAGCAACGCGCCGGTCTTGGTCGTCATTTCACGCGCGGCATGGTGGAAGCTGCCATCTCCCACCCACAGCCCGCCATGGTGCATAGAGGGGTCCATCAGCACCGCTGCGACGTCTCCGACGGCCAGTGCAGTGTGCAATGCGTCCTCATCGCCAAAGCGCAGCATGATGATGTCTTCGACCGCTCCAGGCGGAATGCCCGCGCCAAGTACACTGGCCCGCCCGTCGAGCCCGACCAGCATCTGATCTTCCATGCCGTGATAGGTGCCCAGAAACTTGATGATCTTGGCCCGCCCTGTGAAGGCGCGCGCGAAACGCAGCGCCGACATGACAGCCTCGGTGCCGCTGTTGAGGAAGCGCACCCGCTCGGCACCGGGCACGATGTCCTGCATCATCTCGGCGGTTTCGGTGCTGTGTCGAGGATTGAGGATCAGCGATCCCCTTGCCGCTCCTTCGGCAATGGCATCCATCAGAGCAGGGGCACGATGGCCTAGCAGCAGGCAGGCTCCGCACAGGAAGCAGTCAATGTAGTCATGCCCGTCGATGTCGGTGACATGCGCGCCGTGACCACCTTCGAAATAGGCCGGATAGGGCGGAAAAAATCGGACCGTCCCGGATACACCCCCCACCAGTGCGGCTTGCGCCCGTTCGTGCCAGGCAGCTGATTGCGGAGTGCGTTCGCGCCATGCGGCATGGATCGCGGTCTCGAGAGACTGGAGCGCGCTCATGCCATCTGTTCCCGGCGCGAAAGCGGCGCATCAAAGCGGGCGATGGCATCGGCCAACCGCCGGCTCAGGCGCGCGGTTTGCGCCGGGTCAGCCGCGAATACGCCTTGAATGGCAAGCCCTTCGGCCAGCCCGACCATAGTCTCTGCAAGCGCTGACGGATCCTGCCCGGCGAAATGTCCATCCGCCTGCAAGACCTCGATCACATCGCCCACTTCACGCCGCCACCAATCATAATAACTGGCGAGCTCTCCTGCGAGCTTGGGATCGTTCATCCCTTCGGCGGCGAAGTGATAGAAGATGCGGCACGAGGCAGCACGTTCCGGATCAAGCGGCATCCCGGCCTCGAGCATCGCGATCAGTCGCGCCATCCCACTTTGCCCCGCAGCGACATCGGACATAGCGCGCGCGACATGGTTCATCGCCTCGCGTAATGCGCCGAGCAGAAGCGCCTGCTTATCACCCACATAATGGGCGATCACTCCGGTCGAGCAGCCTGCTTCCTTGGCCACCGAGCGCAAGTCCGCGCCTTTTACCCCGTCGCGGGCGATCACGCGCAGGACGGCAGCAGCAATATGTGCGCGGCGTTCGTCATGATCGACAATCTTTGGCATGATCAGGCTTCCCCATATTGGCCATTGGCGGCCATGCCGGTCAGATCAGACAGCGGCGGCTCCAACACCTTGTGGACGATATTGTCCGCCGATCCCCAGAAGACCGATTTGGCGTGGCTGTAGTTGAGGAAGCCCTGCTTGGCCGAATGGCACCCTTGGCCGGAGTTCCCCAACCCGCCGAACGGCAGGGCGACATGCCCGCCTTGCAGCCCGAAGTTATTGACCGCAGCCCCGCCGCTACGCACCTCGCGGACAAACCGGGCGACGAGCGCCGTGTCATGCGTCGCGATATAGGCACCGAGCGGCGTTTCCCCGGCGTTGATCCGCGCAAAGACGCTGTCCACATCATCATAGGGCACAACCGGAATGACGGGGCCGAACACCTCATCGGTCATGCAGCCGAGATCTGCCGGCGGATCGACCACCAGCGTCAGTGGGAAATGCCGCAATCCGGGATCGGGCACATCGCTGTTCAGCCCCTCAACGCGGACACCGCGAGCGCGGGCTTCCTCGACATAGCCCGACAGCCGGGCAAAGTGCGCGGCGTTGATGATGCCGATACACTGATCCGTGCCGACATAGGTGGGGTAGGCCTGCTGCCAGACAGCTTGGGCCAGCCTGATCCATTCTTCCATCTGCCCGCGCGGCACCAGCACATGATCGGGCGCAGTGCAAACCTGCCCTGATTTGAGCGTACGGAAAGACAGGAAAAGCCGCGCCAATTCTTCGGTCACGCCATCAGGCGCGAACAGCGCCGGGTTCTTGCCGCCCAGTTCCAGCGTTACCGGCACCATGTTACGCGCGGCCGCCTGCGCAACCAGCCGCCCGATGCGCGGGCTGCCGGTAAAGGTCAGATGGTCCCACGGCATGGCGGCGAACTCTTGCGCCAGTTCCGGCCCGCCTTGCACAACGCTGAGAAGTTCCGGCTCGAAATACGCGGCAACGGCATCCGCTACCGCTTGCGCCGTGCCCGGTGCCAGTTCGGACGGTTTGATGATCACACGGTTGCCCGCCGCCAGCATGTCCACGCACATCACCAGCGCGGATTCGATGGCGAAGTTCCACGGCGCGATATTGCCCATCACGCCTTTGGGCAGCATCAGAATTTCACCATGCGACGTGCCATGTTCTGGCCCCAGATCAATCCGTTCCTCCGCGAGCCATTCCGGGAGGTGCGCCAGAAAATAGTTGCAGCGTCCCAGCACCGGGCCGGTTTCCATCAGGTCGGTCAACCAAGGATGGTGCGATCCGAAATCCTCAGCCAGAGCGCTGCGAAACGCTTCGCGGCGGTCAATCACCATCCGGCGAAGGCGAGCAACACGCTCCAACCGCGCAGAAACCTTAGGACATGGATCGTCCTTAAAGGCAGCTACCTGTCGGCTGAACGCCAAACTCAGCTGTTTGTTTGCCACTGCCATCAGCTCCTTTATATATCATACGTCTGGTATAAAAAGCTCGGAGTCAAATTCATGTCAGTTATGCCAATGAGCCGCGCCGGCTTTGCTTGAAGGAATGTCTGCTAGGATCTGGATAAGCGAACGACCGGTTTCGCCATGCTCCCTAAGGCGCCTACCGGCTCATTTCGTGCCAGTCAGGCATGGGGAATCTCCGAATTGCTGCTGCCGCTTGGCTTCGAAGTAAGTCTGACTGCAGTACGGAAAGTTTCGTGATAGCCATTTCGGTGATTACCCGGTGATTGCTGGAGCAATTTCAGGTTCGGCGAAACAGCCAAAAATGAAGCGGAGTCAGATAGATGATTGAAAACCGACACAAAATCTGGTATTTTCGCTATCGGCGACGCTGATTGCCGCAGAAAAGTTTCGCTTCGGCGCGGCTAGGAAGAACTTTCTCGCCGGCGCAGCGGCGAAACTCTATTCAAATGATCGACAATTGCCCGAGCGGAGTCGAGCAGGATGGATTTTTCGCATTTCGACCTTCGGGGTGATCTCCAACACCCTGCTGGTGGGGGTGATGGGGGTTCCGCCCGCGCTCGCCTCGCAGCGGGTGCACATTGTCGAATGCTTTACCACCGCGACTTCCGGGATCAGCCATCTGCTTCACGGCAATGTCGACAAGAAGCTGTTCTTCCGCCTGCTGGTGCCCGGAGTGATAGGCGGGGTGCTGGGGGCCTATGTGCTCAGCCACCTCGATGCCG
>NZ_JBEBKL010000071.1:0-7504 GCF_040079335.1 Sphingorhabdus sp. | reverse complement strand
CAACCGTGGCAATATCGAGGCCGCGCAGTCGGAGAGTATTGCAGCGGATTCGGGCTTGTTGATCGCACAGCGTGACGCGAACCGGGCGCGCTATGACGCCCGAATGCTGCTTGGGGCAGCTGAGGTCCGCTACGAGGCATTGGCAGGCCCCGGCATTGCCCAAGCCGAGGAAGCACTTCGGCTGGCGCGCATCGGATATAACGCAGGCAAATTCTCGCTTCTCGAACTGCTCGATGCGCAGAACGCGCTAACCACCGCAGAGCTCAATCTCATTCAGGCGCGGCTAGACCGTGCAAATGCACTCGCTGCGCTCATCCGCGCGAATGCGCAGTGAAGGAAATCATCATGGAAATCGAAACCAACAAGAACAAATTGATTGCAGGGGCCGCGATAGCCGCGCTCGTGCTGGGCGGCGGCGGTGTGATGCTTGGCCGCACAATCTTTGCTCCCCCAACGACGGCCGCTGCCGAAGCCGAAGAAGGCGAGCATGGCGAGGAAGAGAATCACGGTGCCGAAGGCTTTGTGGCAATGGACGATGCACGCGCAAAAGCAGCGGGCATTGCAACGGAAGCAACACAAGCGGGAGGACTTGGCGCGGAAGTCATAGCGCAGGGCGTCGTTGCCGCCGCTCCCGGTGGCGAAGCGGTGCTGACCGCGCGCGCCGACGGGGCGCTGACCCGGATTGTCAAGCAGCTTGGCGATAGCGTCAGCGCCGGTGAGACCGTCGCCTATCTTGAAAGCCGCGATGCCGGCACGATTGCTGCCGAGCGCAGTTCCGCTTCTGCTCGGCTTATTGCCGCCCGCGCAGCTTATGCGCGTGAGAAGAAGCTGTTTGATGCTCGGGTTACCGCACGACAGGATTTAGAGGCGGCACAGGCTGTCCTAGCCGAAGCCGAGGCCGAAGCGCGGCGCACCCAATCGGCGGCGGGGGCTGCGAAGATTACCGGTGATGGACGATTTCTTGCCGTGACAAGCCTGATTTCCGGTCGGATCACCAAGGCCGACGCCACGTTAGGTAGCTACGTCGCGGCTGGCACCGAGCTTTTCCGTGTCGCGGACCCGCGCAAGATACAGATCAACGCGTCGATGCTTCCCGCCGATGCCCGCCGCGTCCAACCCGGTGACCGCGCCGTGATCGAGTTGCTGGGGGGCGAGACGGTCAACGCCACCGTTCGAGCCGCGACACCAAGCCTTGACCCGGAAAGCAAGGCGGCGACGATTGTGCTGGTTCCCGATGGCTTTGGCCAACTTACGCCGGGACAGGGTTTGCGTGTGCGGATCATGCCGCGCAATTCCGCGCCCAGTTCGAGCATCGGCATCCCCGAAGAAGCGGTGCAGTCGGTCGGGGGTAAAGACGTTGTGTTCGTAAAGACCTCCAAAGGTTTTCAGGCCACCAACGTGACCACGGGCCAGCGCAGCGCGGGCCGCGTTGAAATCGTTACAGGGCTGAAACCCGGTGCAGTCATCGCCTCAAACGGCGCATTCCTGCTCAAAGCCGAACTCGGCAAGGGCGAGGCGGAGCATTGAGATGATCGAAAAACTACTCGATGCGGCGATCCGCTTTCGCTGGGGCGTGGTTGTCGTCACGCTCATCATCTCGGCCTTTGGCGCGATGCAGCTTTTGAAGCTGCCTATCGACGCCGTTCCTGACATCACCAACAAGCAGGTGCAGGTGAATACCGTGGCACCCGCCCTCGGTCCGCTCGATATGGAGCGGCTTGTCACCTTCCCAGTCGAAACCGCGATGGCTGGAATACCGGGTCTGGAAAGCTCGCGCTCTATTTCGCGCAACGGCTTTAGCCAAGTGACGGTCGTGTTCGACGAAGGCGTCGATCTTTATTTCGCGCGCCAGCAGGTTGCCGAGCGGCTTACACAGGCGAAAGAAAGCTTGCCCGATGGCGTCGAGCCGCAAATGGGTCCGGTGACAACCGGCCTAGGCGAAGTGCTGATGTATGTCGTCGAATATGAACCGTCAGGGACGGCGAAGAATTCGAGGGTTTCAGGCAAGCCCGGCTTCCAGCCCGATGGCTCCTACCTCACCACAGACGGCAATCTCCTAACCGATGACGTGTCGAAACTCGCCTATCTGCGAACCGTGCAGGATTGGGTAATCCGCCCACAGTTGAAGACGGTGCAGGGCGTCGCCGGGATCGACAGCATCGGCGGCTATGAAAAGCAGTTCGTGGTCGAACCAGACCCGGCAAAGCTCGCTTCCTATCATATCTCGTTTTCCGAACTCGCCGAAGCGTTGGAAAAGGCCAATATTTCGGTCGGGGCAAACTTCGTCGAACGCGGTGGCGAAGCGTTTCTGGTCAAGGCCGATGGCCGCATCCGCACATTGGACGAAATCGGCCGTGCGACCGTGACCACACGCGGCGGCGTTGCGGTTGCGGTGCGCGACGTGGCTAATGTTCGCATCGGCGGCGATTTGCGCACGGGTGCGGCGTCCGAAAATGGCAATGAGGTTGTCGTCGGCACCGCGTTGATGATCGCAGGCGGCAACAGCCGGATCGTCGCCAATGCTGTAGCCGAGCGATTGGGCGAGGTCGCCAAATCCATGCCGCCGGGGATCAAGATAAAGACCGTGTTGGATCGTTCCAAACTGGTCAACGCGACGATCTGGACGGTGGAGAAGAACCTGCTTGAAGGAGCGCTTTTGGTTATCGCGGTGCTGTTCTGGTTGCTTGGTAATATCCGCGCTGCGCTGATCGCCACTCTGGTGATTCCAATCTCGTTCCTGATGATGGCGATGGGCATGAATGCAACCGGCACATCGGGCAATCTGATGAGCCTTGGCGCGCTCGATTTCGGGCTAATCGTCGATGGCTCGATCATCATCATCGAGAATTGCCTACGACGTTTGGCGGAGCGACAACATCATGAAGGGCGATTGCTGACACTGACCGAGCGTTTGCACGAGGTCTTCGAGGCCTCGCGCGAGATGGTGCGGCCCACGATTTATGGTCAGGCGATCATCTTCCTCGTCTTTGCGCCCTTGCTCACTTTTACCGGCGTCGAGGGCAAAATGTTCGGACCAATGGCGATCACCGTGATGCTGGCCTTGGGCGGTGCGTTCATCCTTTCGCTGACTTTTGTTCCAGCAATGGTTGCGCTGCTCATTCGCGGCGAGGTCGCTGAAAAGGACGTGAAGGCAATTGCCTTCGCCAAAGAGCGCTACGTCCCATTGCTCGACAAGGCCGTAGCGCGGCCCTGGCCGTGGATTGGCGCAAGCATTGGCGTGTTCGTGCTGGCGGGACTGGCCTTCCTTACTCTGGGCCGCGAGTTCATCCCACAGCTCGACGAGGGCGATATTGCGCTGCAAGGCATCCGCATCCCCTCGACTTCGCTCAATCAGTCGCTGACGCTGCAACGCCAGATCGAGAAAGCGGCGATCACGCTACCCGAGGTCGCCTATATGTTCTCGAAGACCGGGACTGCGGAAGTCGGCACCGATCCGATGCCTGCGAATATCTCTGACTCTTTCGTGATTCTGAAACCCAAGGATGAATGGCCGTCTGGGATAACCAGTAAGGAACAGGTCATCGAGCGGCTTGAGGCCAAACTCAAACCTTTGGTTGGCAGCGCCTTCGAAATCAGCCAGCCCATCCAGCTACGGTTCAATGAACTTATAGCGGGCGTGCGTGGTGACATCGCGATCAAACTGTATGGCGACGATCTCGAGGTGATGAGTGCGGTCGGTGCGAAAGTTGCGGCGGTGCTAAATACAGTTCCGGGTGCGGCAGACGTCAAAGTCGAGCAGACCGAGGGTTTCCCGCAACTCGACGTGAAGTTCGACCGTGATGCCATCGCTCGCTACGGCCTGACTTTGCAGGACGTGACCGATACCGTGGCCGCAGCCCTTGGCGGGCGGGAGGCGGGGATTGTCTTTGAGGGGGACCGGCGCTTCGATATTGTCGTCCGCTTGCCCAATGCGGGCCGCGACGATCTTGATGCTGTGGGCGCTTTGCCGGTGATGCTGCCGCAAGAGGGCGCATCGGTTCCGCTGAGCGCAGTTGCGAGCTTCGGGTTTTCCGAAGGTCTTAATCAGGTCAGCCGCGACAATGGCCAGCGCCGCGTCGTGGTTCAGGCGAACGTGCGCGGGAATGATCTCGGCAGCTTTATCGCCGAAGCGCAAAGCAAGGTTTCCGCCCAAGTCGAGTTGCCCCCCGGCAGCGCCATTGAATGGGGCGGGCAGTTCGAGAATTTGCAGGCCGCCTCGCAGCGCCTTTCGTTGGTCATTCCCATCGTGTTTGCGGCAATATTCGGCATCCTGTTTGTCGCCTTGCGCGGGTTCAGACCGGCGATTGCGGTCTATTCGGCGATACCACTAGGCTTGGCAGGCGGCGTATTCGCGCTCGCGGTGGCTGGTCTGCCCTTCTCGGTATCGGCGGCGGTGGGCTTCATCGTGCTGGCGGGTGTCGGTGTGTTGAACGGCCTTGTCGTGATGACCGCAATCAACCAGCGGATCGAAGCGGGGTTGCCGGTCGCGCAGGCCATCGTCGAAGGTTCGATAGAGCGTTTTCGCGCTGTGCTGATGACCGGCATCGTGCCTGCCATCGGCTTCGTGCCGATGGCCCTCGCGACCGGCCAAGGCGCAGAGGTGCAAAAGCCGCTCGCCATCGTCGTCATCGGCGGGCTAATTACTTCAACGATTTTGACGCTGTTCGTGCTGCCAGCGATCAGCCAGCTATTGCTCAAGGGTCGGCACAAACATCACGAAGAAGGCGACTATAGCGATGTTGATGCGCTAGGCAGCGAGTTGCCAGCAAAATGAAAGGTAAATTCACATGCCCTGCCAAGCCGCGATGAAGGCAAACGAGATGAAGCGCCTCACTGTTGAAAGCCGGACACCTGACAAAATGGTCACGAAAAACTACCGGAGCGTCGCGCGGATATTTCACCGCCGCTCGACCGACGCGTTGATATGACTGCAAACGCCATTCCGGTGACTGCCGCCATCTACATTGGAGCAGCACTGGCCGAAATCGCAGGCTGCTTTGCATTTTGGGCATGGCTTCGTCTTGACCGATCCCCGCTCTGGCTCGCGCCCGGGATACTGTCGCTGGCGCTATTTGCATGGATGCTAACGCTGGTCGAGAGCGAAGCGGCTGGACGCACCTTTGCTGCCTATGGCGGCGTGTATATCTGCGCTTCGCTCGTCTGGCTTGCGATGGTCGAGGGCGTCAAACCCGATCGTTGGGACTTTGCTGGCGCGGCAATCTGTCTCGCGGGTGCGGCGCTTATCATGTTTGGTCCGAGGGGAAGTGGCGCATGACGGACGATAGTTCACACGATCACGGCAAGGGCGGACACGCTGGCCACAATCACGGCGCAGGCGCAAGCACCAAACGGCTCACAATCGCACTTGGGCTGACCACCCTATTCCTTATTGCAGAGCTTATCGGCGCGTTTGTGTTCGACAGCCTCGCGTTGCTTTCCGACGCGGCGCATATGTTTACCGACAGTGCCGCGCTCGCCATCGCGCTTGCGGCGGTCAAAATCGGTCAGCGCCCACCCGACGACAAACGTACCTTCGGCTATCGCCGGTTTGAAATTCTGGCCGCCGCGTTCAACGCGATCCTGCTCTTTGCGGTTGCGGGCTATGTGTTGGTTGAGGGTGTTCAGCGCTTTTTCGACCCAAGGCCCGTTGAGTCGGTGGGAATGCTTATAGTGGCAAGCCTTGGCTTGGTCGTAAATCTTATTTCGATGCGTATCCTTGCAGGCGGCAAGGACGACAGTCTCAATGTGAAAGGTGCCTATCTCGAAGTCTGGGCCGATATGCTCGGCTCGATTGGCGTGATCGGAGCGGCGATTGCGATTTACGTGACGAAGCTAAACTGGATCGACCCCATCGTTGCCATCGCCATCGGCTTATGGGTGCTGCCGCGCACTTGGACCTTGCTGCGCGACACGACACATATTCTTCTGCAAGGTGTGCCGCGCGGGTTTGACCTCCGAGCGATCCGCACTGCAATGAACGAAGTCGAGGGCGTCACCGGCGTTCATGATTTTCATTTATGGTCGGTTGCCGGTGACGACGCGAGCCTGACCGCCCATGTCGCATTAACCGAAGGAGCCGACGCGGAAGCAACGCGACGCGCTCTTGCTGAAATGCTCGAAAGCAAATTCGACATTCATCATGCGACAATCCAGACCGAAACCGAACCGTGTGGCGATGAGGAGAGTTTGCATCGCTGACCAATGCCAAACTCCGGTGAGGATAGCCAACGAGCGACGTCATTGCTTTCCGCCTGACCGCGTTAGGCATGTCCTTGATCGACGGACGTTTGGCCGCTTTGCGCCGCCCTTGTGCGCGCAAGCAAAAAACCGGCGCGAGCGCCTACGGTTTCCACGGGTGGAGCCTCCGTCTTTTGGCTTGCGCGCGGGCAGCGCGCGGCCCTTTTCCATGTCCGTCAGGACATTTCGCCTGACGCGATCAGGAGAACCACAATGCAGAACATTGCTGAATTTCAAATCATCGGGCGCATCGGCAAGATCGACCCTGCCAAGGAAGTCACCCACATTTCGGTTGCCGCCAATTACAATCGCCGTGACGGCGACGAATGGAAGACCGACCCGCACTGGAACCGCGTTACGCTCTTTGGCAAGCTGCGTGACCGTCTCGCCAAGGCAGACAAAGGCGATCTCGTTCGCATCACCGGACGCGTTCGCCAAACCAGCTACGAAGCTGAAAGCACGACCCGCTATGGTGTGGACATGATCGCCGACGGTTTCGCAATTCTCGCCAAAGCGAGCGGCAAGCCGACTGACGAAGAACGCGGCTGACCCAAGAGGCGGCGGTTCAGGCCGCCGCCTTCAGGCTTCGGTTTCCACCTCAAACGCCCTCTTGCCTTTGCGCTTCCAGAGCATGAGCGCCTGTTCGCGATCTTCGCTGCGAAGCTTGGCCGCAACGGTGAGGAATGCTCCGTACAATGTGGCGCGATCATCATCGGCCAGCTCGACTAGACCAGCTTTCACGACAAGCCCGCCCAACTCGATCAGCTGCCGTGTGCGCTCGCGCCGCTTGACCTGCCATTCGCGCATGTCTGTTCGTGCCTTTCGTGCCTCAAGCCGGTGCCGTGCTGCCGTCAGACGTGCGAGTGCCGTCGCGTTTGCGTTCAATTCCTTCGCCAGGCTTTCGCGCCGAGCCTTGAAAGAAGGCGTTGCCGCGTTTGCGCCAGCTTTCCTTCTTTGCGGCATCGGTGGTTTCGACTATGAATAGCAATGCACCAGCGAGTGTTTCCGCGTCCATTGCATCGCCTCCAGTGGCAATGACCAGTTCGCCAAGTTGCTGGACGCGGCGTTCTTTGAGTTGCTTAGTTCTTTCGGCAAGTGCCTTTAGTTCCGAATCAATATCACGAGGTTTGCGCATCTTCTGTCTCCATTGAGAGTTGATGCAGCCATCATAATATCGCGCCGCTCCTATTGCTGTAGAGTTGTCGAGACAGTCTGACACCACCTAGTCCCGAGCAGGATTTTATCATGGGAGGGCGCGCTTATACGT
>NZ_JBEBKL010000070.1:0-7558 GCF_040079335.1 Sphingorhabdus sp. | reverse complement strand
TTCCTACCTTTCAGACCCTCCCCCGACCCCTCCCGCAAGCGGGAGGGGAGTCTCCACCGAGTAAAATCTGCAGAGGCGGGCGAGACTCGTTCTATGCCCAATGTTATGCTCGCCCCGACGGGAGCGAGTCGATGGCGGGCAACAGTTTCGACAAAAGGGATTTTCTCCGGCTGGCTGGCGGCGGACTGATTGCATCGGCGGTTGGATCACGCGCGCTGGCGCAGGATGGCCGCATCCTTGGTCTGGATCTCCCGAAGCAGGTCATCGATCTGATCCCGCGCAAGCCGTTAAACTATCTGCGCATTGCTGAATCCGTTGCTCAGCTCGAGCGCGAGGCTGATCGCAGAGGCTTCCCCAAATCTCCATTGGAAACGCGAAAAGGGCAATCGCTCGCCGATGTTGCGGATTCGCTCTACCAGTTCGCCATGCCCCGGCTCGTCGCGCTGATTGACCGAAGCGAAACTATCGACGTCCAATTTGCCGATCAGGCGGGCGAACTGCTCGCCGAACTGCATCAGAACCAGCATGAGTTGCCCGAGGCGCTCAAACTCGGCCTAGGCGAACTGGGGTTGAAACCGTTGTTGCCGGAGAGGCGACGCTATCTGGTCCAACCGGAAACCGCACAAGGCGAAATCATCTTCGTTCCCGGTGCTCCACCTTCACCTGGCGGGCCGCCATCGGCAGAAACCCTGCCGCCCAAGGTCGACGCCGCCATCACCGCGGAAGACGAACCCGACAAACCGCTCAGCAAGTCGCGCGAGTTTGCAGCTTTGAAGGGCGAATATGCCCGGCTGTTCCGAAAACTGACCGTGCGTCCACAATATCAGGAAACGGTTGACTGGCACATGGCGCTGATCCGCAAGGCGCGCGATCGTTATGAAAAAGTCGGGGCACAGACAGGCGTGCCTTGGTATTTTATCGCGGTGACCCACGGATTGGAAGCCAGCTTCAATTTCCGTGCCCATTTTCACAATGGTGATTTTCCGTTGTCCGCGCGGACTAGGCAGGTCCCTGCAGGCCGCCCAACCAAATGGCTGCCGCCTTCGGATTGGGAATCGAGCGCCAAGGATGCGTTGCGGCTGTTGGGCTATGTTGGGCAGAGCGACTGGAGCCTAGAACGTACGCTTTACCGGCTAGAGGCCTATAATGGGCTGGGCTATCGCGGGCTCGGCGTGCCAACGCCCTATTTGTGGAGCTTTTCCAACCATTATGAGCGCGGCAAGTTCGTTGCCGACGGAAAGTTCAGCCATACCGCCAAGTCGCAGCAATGTGGTGCCTCCGTGTTGCTGAAATTGCTCGCGGATGCTGGGGATATCAAGCTGGAGGCCGCAAGCTAAGAATCACGGCACAATCGCCGCGATTTCCGCCCGCAACTCCTCGATCAAAGGCTGAATCCGTTTCAGCCGGGGCGCTTCGGCTTCCAGCACCGCTTCAAAAGCCTTCTTCTTGAGCGCCAGCACTTCGACCTGTTCGGCTGATACTGTGCCAGGCATGGACGAAAGCACAATATCAACCAGCCGGTCGATGCCGTGCAGGCGGCCCCAGAGATAGTCATTCTCGCGATAGGCTCGGCTGAAGAAGGCCCCGAAATTGTTGAACTCTATGCCCTTCAGGGTCGCGGCGGCCCCGCCCTTGCGGATTGTGGTCGCGTCATCGGGGGAGATCCGGTCGACCTTGATCGGGTCGAACTCATCCTGCCCCTCGCCTTGCAGCAGCGGCAGGGTGGCAATGTCGTAGAGAATATAGCCGAGATAGCCGAGCAATATGGTGCGCGTTGCGGCATCGGGCACATCGGTGAGCGCGGCGATCAGCGCGGCGTCGGTTGCGGCGTCGCCCGCCTCCAGATTGCGCCGCTCGGCGAGCAGATCGAGCAAAGCTGCGGGGTTTTCGACGCCATTGCGAACCGCCTCGGCCACATCCGCGCCGAGATACTCGGACGTCTCAACCTCGAGAAAATGGGCAAGCGAGGCATAGATTGCCTGCCGCAATTTATCCGCCACTGTCGCGGGGATATCGGCCATGATCTCAACATCTTCGGCCAGCTTGCGCGCAAGGAAACGCAGGCGGCGAATGCGGAAGCGGACGTCCTGCGCGCGGAAGAACAGCATCGATTCCTCGGCCATCACGCGGCCTTTGGGGCCGGTCAGTTTGTCGAGCCCCCGGCGGCGGACTTCACCCCACAGCGCATCGCGCAGCAGGCGGCAATGTTCCTGCCGCGCATCAGGGCACAGCCGACGCGCGGTGGCGGCCAGGTCATCGAGCACGCCCATCATCCGCAGATGCGCATAGGCCGGATAGCTATAGCCAGTGGCCGCCGCCGATTTCTGCAGCATCGTCAGTCGCCATTTGCGCAGGCGCTCGGGCGTCGGCTTGGTCAGGAACCATGTCTTGCCGAGCATCACCTCGATCATATGCTCGACCTCAACCTCCAGATGGTCGGTGATCTCGCGCATGCGGGCGATACGTTGAGAGCGGCCTTCGATCGCGGTCAGGCTGTCGCGGATCGGCTGTTCGCGCGGAATATCGGAGGTCGCACCAAAGATGGTCAAGAAGAAGCCGGGCGGTTTGAGATGCCCGTCAGCCGCCTTGCCACGCCCACGCACACGGAAGCTGGGCAGGCCGGGTTTGGGATCGATATAAACGAACCGGCGGTCAACCTCGCGGCGGGCAGGGCGGTTGCGCAGCGCATTGATGGCTTGCGCGAACGGCGCATTGGCAAGCACCGAGCCATCGATCAGAAAGGCGTCCTCTGCGCTGCCTGCCTCAAACTGCTGCGGCAATATGCGTTTGAGGAAAGCCTCGCGCCCGTCCCACGCCACGGCCCGGCTTTGCAACAGGCCGTCGAGCTCGCGCACGGTGAAAGGCGGAAAAGCGCCCGGGAAGCTGGCGGTCGAGCGCGCGGCGAAGACCAGTTCTGCCGTATCGGCGAGCACCCCTGCGTCCTTCGCCCGTGTCGAAAAGCCGATGGTCAAACGATGCTCATTCTCGGTCACATTGCTCGGGCTGTTGAGTTGCAACTGCTCGCGGTGGCCGTGAAAATCGGTGACGGTAACGAAAAGGTCGAGCGGCTGGCCTGCCGGGAGTAGCGGGCGGGTGACGCCCTGCGCCTCCATAGCCTGTAGCGCATCGAGCAGCAGCGTCGAGAACACGCGCCCGCCAAAAGGCGGCTGGAACCAGCGCGCACGGACAAAGCCGGACAGTTTTGTCGCGACCTCATCCTGCGCCTCGGCGGCAACCGTGCGTTCGACCGCGCCCCCGCGCCGCCGCAATATCGCCCATGCAATCGGCGCGGCCCAGAATTTGGAGAAACGCGACAATGGCCGCGCATCGGGATCGAGCAGTATCTCGACATCGGCATTTTCGAGCCAAAGGTCGGTCAACGGTTCTAGCGACTGGCCGGTGGTGATCGCCTGCGCCAGGAACACCCCGTTGATGCCCCCGGCACTCGCGCCCGAAATAATGTCGGTCAGCACACGCAATTTGGTGCCCGATTTCGCCTCGATCAGCTCAAGCAGCTCGCGATACACCGCCTCGCTGCTACGGGTTGCCGGTTCGCCTTCGAGAAAGGCTTTGCTCGCACGCACCAGATGCCAGATCTCGCGTGTGATGCCATGCATGTACACCGCAAGGCTCACCCCGCCATAGCAGATAAGGGCCAGCCGCAGTTCCTTTTCGCGCATGCCCAAGATGTGGCAGGGCGGGGCTGGCCGCGCAAGGGGGCGCAGTTCATTTATCTGTTGCAGCATTTAATCGTTCGATTAAACCTGCGTCGCAAGAGGATGGTTGCAGCGATTCCGCGAGCCAACGTCCAATAAAAAACAGAGGAGAATATATGCTGGTATCCGAAGCCGTCGCCACACGCCGTTCGATCCGATCGTTTCTGGACAAACCGGTTCCGCTCGAAACGATCCAGCGCATATTGGAACGCGCGCGGATGGCACCGTCGGGCTGCAACTTTCAGCCGTGGGAGGCGACCGTGCTCACAGGCGCGCCATTGAAGGCGTTGCAGGAGCGGCTACAGGCCAGCCAGCCCGACGATCCGATGGATTATGATTTCTCCGAACCCGGCAAGCATGACAAATATAAGGCCCGGCTGCAGGCCGTGGGCGCCGCGATGTATGGCGCGATGGCGATTGCTCGCGATGATGGCAAACAGCGCGCCGATTTCGTCCAGTCCAACCTGGTTTCCTTCGGCGCGCCCGTCCTGCTGCTCTGCCATTTCCCCAAATTCATGAAGGAAGCGCAATGGTCCGACACCGGCATGTGGCTGCAAACGATCATGCTGCTCTGCCGTGAGGAAGGCCTAGATACCTGCCCGCAGGAATATATGGGCGTGTACGGCCGGACGATCAAAGACCAGCTGGGGCTGGGCGAAGATGTCCTGCTCTTCTGCGGCATCGCCATCGGGTATCGGGATGAGAGTGACTCGGTGAACGGTTTCCAGCGTGAACGCGTGCCTTTGGGCGAGCAGGTGACGTTTTTGGGATTTTGAGCGAGTGGGTTGGAAAACGGGGACGCCGTAGGCGGCGTCTTTGGTTGTTATGCGTCAAAACTTAGAGCTATTTAGGGATTTACGCACCTGTCACCGTAATTGCAAACCCTAACCCAAGTTATACGGAAACAGTAATGAGCCAACCTTTCAAAATCATTCAAGTCTCATGGCTTACAAAAACACCGGGCAATGAAAGCCGAGTCGGGGAGATCACCAAACATATTTATCAGGTTGCTAAATTTTTGCAGGACAATCGGCTCGTGCAACGAAACCTGATGGCAGGCGTTGAGGACATAACGGATGATTTTGCAATCGCTTCTGACGATCTCACGGATGAGGGTCTTGCGGTGATGAAGTCGACCTATGAAAAGTGGCTGACCAAAGTGGACAATGGGATGCCGGCTGAGGATGTATCGCTTCTGGAAAAGGCGCTGAAAAGGGTTCGTGAATCACGGTAGAATTACAATTGTGGCAGCAGTTTACTCTACCGCCAATTTGCAACTGAAAACTTCTTGAATTATAGGACTTCTTCTGCTCCTTAGTCGAAGTCCGGAATTACGGTGACACGGTCCGGAATTACGGTGGCAATTACGGTGAATTACGGGCAATTACGGTGACACGTGCATATTTACCCATTTGTTGACATGAGCTTGTATGGATCATAGCCTTTTTTCATGGCTCGTCTTCCCCGTCTCGTTCTCCCCGGATTGCCGCATCATGTTACCCAGCGCGGCAATCGGCGTGAGAAGACGTTTTTCGAAGAAGGCGACTACGCTCTTTATCTTGACCTGCTGGCCGATGCTGCGGGTCGAGCCAATGTGGAGATCTGGTCTTACTGCCTGATGCCCAACCATGTGCACATCGTTGCGACACCTTCGGACGAGGACGGGCTGTGGCGCACTTTTCGCTATGTGCACCGTCATTATACCGGGTTCATCAATGCCCGAATGCGGGTCACGGGGCATCTTTGGCAGGGCCGGTTCAGTTCGGTGGCGATGGACGAGGCGCATTTTGTTGCCGCGCTGCGCTATGTCGCCCTCAATCCGGTGCGTGCGCGATTGGTGAGCCAAGCGCAGGATTGGCGCTGGTCGAGTACGCGTGCATTGATCGCAGGCAAGGACGACCATGTGGTGAGGGTCGCTCCGGCCCTGGAACGGATCGGCGATTTCGCAGCATTTCTGGGGGAGGAATTCGACGAGGCGATGACCTATGCTGCGTTGCGCAAGGCAGAGACAGTTGGGCGCCCAATCGGCTCGGCAGAGTGGCTGCAGGCCATGGAGGCACGCACCGGCAAACAACTCATCCCGGCCAAAAGGGGGCGAAGGCCTTTAAATAGGTAAATATGCACGTGTCACCGTAATTCGTAGAGGCACAGGCCATTGCCGATAGAGCCGTTTGGGATGTTGCGCGTTCGGGCCTCGCGGTGATCGACACGCCCACCGCCGCCTTCCGCATGTTCGGCAAGGGCGAGTATAACTGGGAGAACGGGCTGACACTGGCTGGCTCAATTGGCGCACCCGTTTTGAAGGTTGGCGGGAAGTTTTTGGATGAGGGTGGCGAAGCAACGCTAAAAATTGTTGCGAAGTCTAGGGCGCCCGGCGAGTTGTTGAAGAAAGCCGGAATATTTGCGCCTGCGGGTATGATCAAACCGCATGGGCATCACATATTGTTCGAAAAGGGGATTGGAAAAGCGCAACAAGCGTTGGTCACAGAAGGTCAGGCGATATTGCGCAAGGTCGGGATCGATCCTATCAATGGCCTTGAGAATCTGACTTGGGCGCCCCGTGTTCGGGGACAGCATACGCTGGCTGCTCTGGAGCCTTTGGTGACAGATTTGAGAGCAGTCGGGCAGGCTGGAGGACAATATGACGATGTTGTCGAGATACTGAAAAGATATGGCGATATCGCTGCCAAACGAAAGCCAAAATAATGTCTGATTTAAAACCATATCCCTTGTTCTCAAACGCAATTCGAACGCATGATCTGACAGCGCTCGACGAGCTACTCGTTAAATTCCCTGAAATTCTCGCCTTTCGCGTTCCCGGCTTTGGGACATGGCTGCATTATGCTGCCGCTCATGGGAATTTGGAGATCGTCAAATTTCTTGTCCAGCAGGGCTTTGACATCAACGCGCCGGACGATCATTTCGGAATCGCACCTTTGGAAGCAGCCTGTAGCAAAGGGAATGTTGAAATCGCTCGTTATCTAATCGATCAAGGTGCGGTAATGGACGTATCGGAATCGGTCCGCAATCCTCTTTGGTCGGCGGTTGTTGGACGCTCGCCGGAAATCGCACAAATGTTACTCGATGCCGGGATTGACACCAGCCCGCGTTACAAATTGACCGATGCGGTCGATGAAGATCTCGACGCAGTCGCCTTTGCCGTGTTGCGGGGCGAAAGCGAAATCGCGCATCTGGTCGCGCTGTGGAATAGCGGCGGTAACGAAGCACAGGCGCAAGCTGCCATTGCCGAGGGCCTCCGTATTGCGGAGGCAATTACGGAATAGCGCCTCGGGATTTCCGCAATTACGGTGCAATTACCGTGGGAATTACGGTGACAGTTGCGAAAACCCCCAAATAGCCAGCTTGCGATGTAGTACATCTTCCCCTAGCCTTGGCGCACACATCGCCAACCGCCCTATGAGCTAAACGGGCCTGCCAAAAGCTCTCCTCGCACTCGCGTTCGGTTGCACTCTTAAGGTTACAAAAGTAACAGTCGGGGGGTGGGATACTGGAATCCTTTGTCTCCCGGTCGCCTCCAGCACGCGTCTGTCCGGCTCGCCGAGCATCGCCAGGCACCGCACATTCACTCCCGCCTGCGCCAAGGCTACGGCGGACGAGCCCACCACCGCTCATCGCAACGATGACACTTCCTTGGTGTCATGTTTGTCAATTTTGCCCGCCTCCGGCTCTAACTATGCTCCGTGTTCAACCTCGCCAACTTCAACACCAACTTCACCACCAGTTACAGCTATGACGGCATCGGCAACCTGACCTCGGCCTATGTCTATGACGGGGTGCCCAAATCGCTTGCCTATCTGACCGACATGAACGGCCAGGTGATC
>NZ_JBEBKL010000069.1:0-7740 GCF_040079335.1 Sphingorhabdus sp. | reverse complement strand
GCGAAAGCCCGTTTGCGCCGCGCATCAACGCGCAAAGCGAAGACGACGGCTATCTTGTATCGTTCATCGCCGATGTCGAAAATGACCGGGCGGAATGTGTGTTGATCGACGCCAAAAATTTCGCGGCAGGTCCTGTATGCCGCATCATCCTGCCCGAACGTTTCTGTTCAGGCACCCATTCAGTGTGGGCCAATGGCGATGATATCGGCATGGGGCCAAATAGCGTGCTGAGTAGACACGCAGCATAGCTGGCCGCTGCCTCTCGGCATTTTTTCGATTTAAAGAAAACTGGAGTGGGTGAAGGGATTCTATCGGGAACATACACATTCGCGAGGATAAGCGTTTAGTATGTTTTTTACAATATTTTCCGATATTTGCACCAAGCCATCTATAGACCATTCAGAAAATTGGCCAAAGGAGGGCCTAGAAAAACGGATAACAGACCCACCAGACTCAAAAGAAAAAGCCACTGGGAAGGCTGGAACCCTTCACAGCGGCGCATTCGATAGCTTGGCGACTACATCGTCTTGCCACGTCATCCCAGAATCGCGTGCCAGCCAAAAACTTGTGGGAGGTGCGAAATGGGCATCACCCTGAAACACGGCGGCCTGCCAAAAGGAATTGGGCGATTTGCCCTGATTGATACATTCGACGCTGTCGCGCGAAGCGTATTTGATGTTTCGGCGACCGCAATCCGATTGCTACGGCATCATGTTGGCAAATGCCGGGATAGCGATTTTCTTGCCGGAAGGATTTGCGGAACGTGGGAACAGCCACAGCAAACCGCAACTGCGCTTGGTATTTCTACCCGTGTTCTCAACAACGCTGAACGCGAACTAGGCCGTGAACTCATAAATATCCCCTGCGAGGTTTGAGGCCATTTTGTTCAGTGTAAGGCGGCAAAGCGGAGGCTTAGTGGTTCTAAGTCGAGCTTTGCCAACGCAGCAATGGACAAAAAGGGTCAAATCCGAAGGACGCCGAAATGGCTTCGATCTCGAAGCAAAATACCCTTGCCGGTAGAATGACTATCGCCCGCGGGCATTTTGCTCCGATATCTTTGCCATTTCGACGCCTCGAAGGGGATATTTATGAGTTCACGGCCTAGAAGGAATACACCAGCCGTGCAGTAAGCAAAGCGCCCTTGGCCATTAGTGGTTCGGTTGTATTGCGGATCTATGGGGATTGCCATGGCAAATGCCCGCCAGTCGCGCGTGCGGTACATGCGTTCCTCCTGACCGGGCGACTGGGGAACGGCGTCGTCGCATTTCAGTGCCGATGACATTGTGAGTAAGTCGCGAACAGTTATGACGTTGTGTGGATCGTCCGTTGCTGCTCCCAGCAGCGGCCATACTTTCACATTCACCGATTCCAGTCGTCCGTCAGCGATTGCCATCCCGACCGCCAGCGCAGTTATTGACTTTCCGGCTGAGCGAATATCGTGGGGCATGTCTGCATCCCGACGGTCCCTGCGATAACTCCAGATTGTTTTTTGGTGCTGCTCCGCCTCCACGGCAACAATTGGTCCATAGCGGCCACGTTTGATCGCGGCCTCCAGTTCGTTGAGTGATTTAGCTGAAGGCGGGACTGCTGCCGCAATCGGGATTGATACGCAAAATTTCGCCAAAGCGAAGCAAACAAATATGCTCAGTTTCATAGATTCCTCTCCTTAAACAATAGAAGCATTTTCGATCGCGTTTAACGGTTTCTCGTACACTCTGTGCATATGCTATCCTGAACGAATGGCGGATAATGCTGTAACTCGGACGATGATTGAATAGCCTGGATGTCAAACATTCGGCTAGTCCGGTACCGCTAACATTGCGGACGTTCAACGACCTTCGTTCGCTCGTTAATTGCCGTCGTCTGTACATTTCAGGGGCAGAGGCTAAAACCACCTGTCTCGTTACACTTTTCGATATTGGGCCTGATGCCAGTGCTTTGGCCTACTTTCTATGCGCCTTCGGGCCAATTTTTGCTCACTGGCATAGTCTGGTTCCTAACCGCTGCGTCTGAAATCTATTCATGACCTGGCCCCAATGCTGTCAAGGCGCCTAATCCAACCAATTGGTGGGTAACCCCGGACGTCGTATTTTATAGGATCGGTCAACGTGGTAGCGTGCCTTCAGGTTCAACTCCCGCAACCCAAACCTATCCGGAAATTGGGGTGGCCACGTCGTCTCCAATCTATATCAACGCCCGGGGAAATTGACTGCAAGATCGTACTCTGCAAGCATCACCCCTGCTCCTAATCTTTGATACAGCTATTTACTTCTTCACAAAGTAAGTCGCGATGCTACAAGCCCATTTTGATCCGATGTGGAGGGGTTTCCGTACCACTTCCGCCCAAAGTAACGGTATAGGAAATGGCTGATTTCTGGGATTCCTCAACGTGATGGTTTTAATAACCCATTGATTCTGCATGATTGTCAGTCATTTGAACCACTCGCTAGCTTTAGTTCGAGTGCTCGGTAGAGCGTTGCATGATGGCATTTGAGAAGTTTGGCGGCTTCTCGGACCGATGTTCCCTCGTTGACCAATCGACTTCCCAGCATAATTTGATCTGATGTCAGTTTTGGGGGGCGGCCAAAACGGACCCCACGCGCCTTTGCCGCCACACGCCCAGAACTGGTCCGCTGGTGTATGAGCGCGCGCTCGAATTCCGCGATCCCCGCGAAGACAGTAAGCACCATTCGACCAGCGGGAGAGGTCGTGTCGGCCCATGGCTCCGCCAAAGATCTCAAACCGGTGCCGCGTTCGTTCAATCGCTCCGTAATTTCGAGAAGATCGCGGGTCGAGCGTGCCAGGCGGTCGAGTCTGGTAACGACAACCACATCTTCTGAACGAAGGTTGTCCAGCAGCCGGGCCAGTTCAGGTCAATCACGCCGCGCGCCAGAAATCTTCTCCTCATAGATCCGCGTGCAATCGACAGTCTTGAGTGCTGCCCTCTGGAGCGAGAGATCCTGATCGTCGGTCGAGACGCGTGCATAGCCAATCAACATGTCGCATATATGTATCGAAATTTGAAACTTTAGCAACCGACATTTGCGACACGCATAGACGCCAGAATGCATAGCCCAAGCACTCTGTCGCAAAACTTAGGAGTTTAGCGACAGACCTCCTGCCAAATTGCGGCGTGTCGAAAAGGCAGCAAAGTTGGGGAGTCCGGAACGGCAGCTTTTAAGAGTGAAAAGTCGGTAAGCGGTCCTACGTTCATTTACCCCTATTTGGCCGCTAAGTTGGCCAATCCGGAACGACTCCTTCCAACGCCCGGATCGAGATAGCTGACGTTCAGGACAGCAAACCGCTGCGTCAGCCGGCTAAGCGTGTATGGCCGTGCAGCTTATCCCGCTTTGGTTATCATTGGCTTGGCCAACGTGAACAAAGCCACAGCACACCATGTTGCCTCTAGAACAACGAACGGCATGAAGCCTATGCCCCATGAAGCATAAGCGGCGATGGCTGCGCCCAATGCGTTGAGGATAAGGTAGAGTTTTTGGTCCGTTGTCAGCCAACCCATAAGATTTGCAAAAAATGCGCCGAGCAGGATCGCGACGCCAACAGAGCCGATAATCTCCATCATGCGCTTTGCTCGCTCGGTCGAAACGATGCCACTGCCTGCGCAATTCCTGTTTCAAACGGAATCGTATCGCTCCAGAACCGGTCTCGGAAGCGTGAGCTATCGACCAGATAGGGTCGGTCCAGCAGGAAGTGCATTTCGCGATATTCTGCAACGTCGCGGCTAAGAAAGCCAAGCAGATAGGTCGAAATCTCGCCCACGCGCCTGATTTTAAGCTCCACTCCGATCGCCGCTGCGGCAATCTCCATGAACTGCCGAAAAGCTATTGTGGCTGAACAAGGCACATGCCAGGCTTTACCATAGTCTCTTACCGATGCATCCAGCAGTGTAACCACTGCGCGCGCATAGTCGTCTACATGGGTAACATCGTGTGGAAAATCAGGATCAGCGGTCATGAGCACAGTCTTGTCCTGCGCTATCAATCCGAGCGTCGGCACCCCAAAAATCGACTGTCTTACACCGGGGCCATAAAAGTCACTTGATCTGACTGCGACCGCCTGGACCCGCCCGTCGAGATGGGCCTTTTGCCACAATCTGGTCGCAACCGTGCGCGACCGTGGTTTGCGCCGATAGTCCGCTAGCGCCATGTCTTCTGTCAGCGGCAGGGTCTGCGGCCCATACATGTACATGTTGTCGGCAAAAACGAGCCTGGCTTGCTCAGCTTCACAAGCAGCAAGGATGTTGCTCATTACCCTGGGCCAAGCCTCCTCCCAAACACTTGCCCGATAGGGAAACCCCAATGAACAGACAACTGCGCTACAGCCCTTGAGTGCTTGTCCAATGGACGCGGCATCAAGTGCATCGCCGGTTTCGAATGTCACTTGCTCAGGAAGACTTTCCGGGCGGGCTCGCTGAACGACCCGAACAGATCTTCCCTCTTTTGCCAGCCGGGCAGTGATCGATCGGCCAACCGCTCCGTAGCCGACAACGGCAATGAGTTCCTGCGTCATCTTGTCCCTTAGTCCATTGCAATGTTTGATTGGGATCGAGCTTCCAGCGCTAACCAGCTTGCCTCCATCCCTTGATCTGGCCGGAAAGGCATTCGCCAGTGCGCGGATCGAAGCGGTAGCCGTGCCAGGGGCAGGTCATCACGCCGACGCTATCCGGTTCGCAGTCGAACGGGAGCCCTTGGTGCGGACAGACCAGCGGCACATTGCAGACCGAACCGTCCGCCAAGGTTACCTGCCGTCGCTGCTTATGGAGGCTGGCTCCTTCCTTCAGCGCGCGAGTGCGGTGGATCATCTTGGGCTCGTCCTCGTCAATCAGACGGGTCCACATATCGGAATAGAACTTGCCTACAGCAGGCTTGTCGAGGCCCGGGCGATCCGGGACGAAAAAGCGCAGGTGCATGGTGCAGCAATCGCCTTCGCCGGGCGCAATCCGGCAGACAGTGCGGCCATTTTCGGTGCCATCCGTGTCAAATGTGGCGTTGGTGTAACCCATCCGGTCTGGATCAAGTGCCACCGTCATCCGCATCGCCTGCCCATCGCGCAAAACAACATTGGCATCCCAGCCATTGCGGTCGGCCTTGTTGAGGGTGATGCGCTCAAAAGCAAAGGCGTGGACATGGGGCAGATGCTCCCAATCAAGCTCATCCTCGATCGCACGTGCCGCTGTCGCGCCCACTTCGCGGGTCAGTTCGCCAACTTCGATCATCATGATTTGAGCCTCGCTGTGACCTTGATTTCCGCACGTGCGCCGGGACGGATGAAACCCGAAACACCGATCCAAGTTGAGGCCGGATAGGGTGCGTGGACGAACTCATCCTTGACCTTGGCCATCGCCGCAGCATTTGCGGCCAGATCAACCATGTAGATCGTCGTATCGACAATATCGGCATAGTCGGCACCGGCTTCGGCAAGGATCAGGCCGATCTTTCGCCAGGCGTCTCGAAACTCGTCCTCGGCGCTGTCGCCCTGGCCGATCACGCCCGAACAGAAAATCAGTCCAGCTTCGCGCACCGCAGGCGCATAGTGGAAGGCCTCGTATGCTTTGCGCATGGCCTCGGGCACAATGACATCGATGGTCATGGGTCGCTCCTGTTGTTGAGATAGGCATCGGCCAGTTCGACCAGCCGGTCTCGGCCAAAGCTGGGTTCATGCCCGGCATGGACAATACGGGCGGGCAGGGCGCGTAAACGTTCCATCGAGCGGATGTAGGCCGGGATGTCAGAGCCCGGAATCTCGTCAAGCAGCGGGCCATCGTAGATCGCATCGCCTGAGAACAGAATGCCGCTTTGTGCATCCCACAATGCGATACTGCCAGGCGAATGGCCGGGCAGATGCAGCACCTCGAACGCTCGGTCGCCCAAGTCGACGACATCGCCTTCGCCGATTAGCTGCGAGACCGCGGCGCCTTGCATGATATGAGCGCCAGGATCGAACCCGGCATGCGGGATTGCGGTCAAAAGGCCGCCCGATATGTCGTAGCCAATGCCAGAAAACCAGGCGAGATCATCGGGAGAATAGACCGAAACGTCTAGCGGGAGATGATTGCTGGCGTCGGTCAGCGCCTGCGCCTCTGCAGCATGGACGCAGCACACGCCGAACTCACGCGCACCGCCCGCATGGTCCATATGGCAGTGCGTTAGGACGACGGTCAGCGACTTATCGAACAAGTCGGCGGCGGCCTCGGCAAGGCTCGCCACGCCCAGCCCGGTATCGACCAGAAGGTCGCTGTCACGCCCCGCGACATGCCAGATGTTACAGCGTAGGAGCGGGTGAACATGCGGCTCCCACAGCAGGGTGATGCCATCGCCCAGCGCCTTGCGCGCGAACCAGTGGCCCGCGATTGGCAGCGCGCTCACTGATCCACCGCGCTGGCAAAATCGAACCGCCCCAGCACCCGCGTGGCGGCAACGATGATCGCGTCGATATCCGCTTCGCTATGCGCGAATGATAGGAAGAAATCGTTCGAGCCTGGGATTGTCAGCACGCCTTCTGACAACAGCGCGAGGTGGAACAGGTTGAGCTGCTTGCGGTTGGTGATACTCGCCCGGTCATAGTCCGCCGCGCCGTCGATCAGGAAGATGCGGACAATCGGCCCCAGCGTGTTGGCGTGAAGCGCGAGCCCGTGTGCCGCAAAAGTCGCCACCAGCCCATCGCCCAGCCGCCGGGCTAGTGCTGCGATCCGGCCATAGCCACCATCCGCCTGACGCTGCGCATAGTCGCGCATCGCCGCCTGAGCGCAAAGCTGCGCGGCTGTGGTGTCATTGCCTGTACCGCTCTGGAAGGCGAAAGGTCCCTTGGAACGCCCGGAGGGATCAGCCACGCCCATTACATCCGCCCGGCCCGTGACAGCGCCAAGCTTTTCACCTGCCGAGAACGCCTTGCCGAAGATGGCAAGGTCCGCGGTCACCCCGAAATGCTGCTGACCGCCGCCTGCCGCAAGCCGGAAGCCTGCGATGACCTCGTCAAAGATTAGCAGCGCGCCCGCCTTGGCGGTCATGTCGCGCGCGGCATGGTGGAAGCGGCCAACGCCCACCCACAGCCCGCCATGGTGCATAGAGGGGTCCATCAGCACCGCTGCGACGTCTCCGACGGCCAGCGCGGCGTGCAATGCTTCCTCATCGCCAAAACGCAGCATGATGATGTCCTCTATCGCGCCGGACGGGATGCCTGCCCCCAATACATTAGCCCGCCCGTCGAGCCCCACCAGCATCTGGTCTTCCATGCCGTGATAGGTACCGAGAAACTTGATGATCTTGGCCCGCCCTGTGAAGGCGCGCGCGAAACGCAGCGCCGACATGACAGCCTCGGTGCCGCTGTTGAGGAAGCGCACCCGTTCTGCCCCCGGCACGATTCCCTGAAGCATCTCGGCTGTCTCGGTGCTGTGACGAGGGTTCAGGATCAACGAGCCTCTGGTGGCCCCTTCGGCAATCGCCTCCATCAAGGCGGGCGCACGGTGGCCCAGCAACAGGCAGGCTCCGCACAGGAAGCAGTCGATGTAGTCATGCCCGTCGATGTCGGTGACATGCGCGCCGTGACCACCTTCGAAATAGGCCGGATAGGGCGGGAAAAATCGGACCGTTCCAGATACACCCCCTACCAGTGCTGCTTGCGCGCGCTCGTGCCAGACGGCTGATTGCGGAGTGCGTTCGCGCCATGCGGCATGGATCGCGGTCTCGAGAGACTGGAGCGCGCTCATGCCATCTGCTCCAGGCG
>NZ_JBEBKL010000068.1:0-8302 GCF_040079335.1 Sphingorhabdus sp. | reverse complement strand
GCTGAATCATCCTCCCCATCGCTAGTCGATGGGGAGGATGATTCAGCCTGCTTCAAAATATTCGCCGCCCGCTTATACCCGGCGAGCAAATTCGCACCCTCATCGGTGCCAACAAAACCCTGCAACGCCTTCACCCGCGCGAGCAGGCGGACGAGATCATCCTCCCCGCCAAGCGCAAACACAGCGTCGATCAGGTCATGCCGGACGCCGGCCTCACGCTGCTGGACTTTGAGGCGTTCGAAGACAAACTTCACCATTGAACCCGTGCGTTCGAGCATTTGCTGGAAAGTTTTAAATTTTAGCGCGTCGAAAAGATCTCGAGCGGCCTCAATCGCTGACAAATCAACGACAGGTTGTTTTGGTAGTCCCTCGAAAATTCCCTCAGCTGTTGCTAACAGCCTAAGACGTGTCCAGCTCTCCAAGGAGGCAGTCTGTTGCTTCACTTCTGGCACATTTCGTGCCGTCCAATTGTGCAGCGTCTCAAGATAGCCAACAATAGCTTGGGCGAAACCAACACCCAAATTCGCACGAAGGTCGGAAATAGTCAGTACAAGGATTATACCGTTAGCACTGCGTCTAAGTGCGTATGGATCACGCGATCCAGACGGCTCCTGCCGTAACAAGAAGAATCCAGCAATCGTATCCAGCTTATCCGCCAAACTCACCGCCACCGTCACCGGAGCGGTCGGCACATCGTCGCCCTGCCCTACCGGCTTATAATGGTCACGCACCGCATCCGCGACAGCATCCGCTTCGCCCTGCACGCGGGCGTAATAGCCGCCCATGATGCCTTGCAGTTCGGGGAACTCGCCGACCATGCCGGTGACGAGATCGGCCTTGCACAGACGCGCGGCGCGTTCGGCATCATCGGCTAAATCCTCCCCGCGTGCGGGGAGGGGGACCGCGCTTGCGCGGTGGAGGGGGCTGGAGGTTTCAGCCGAGGTACCTGATTGCACCCCCCCTCCGTCAGCGCTATGCGCTGCCACCTCCCCATGTGATGGGGAGGATTTCACTATGCCTTCCTCAACCAGCCACCTTGCCAGCTTCGCAACTCGCTCGACCTTGTCGGCGACGGTGCCCAGTTTCTCGTGGAAGGTGATCTGCGACAGCTTCTTCGCCTGCTCGTCGAGCGGAACCTTCAGGTCCTGCTCCCAGAAGAATTTCGCATCGCTCAATCGCGCCGCGAGCACCTTTTCATTGCCCGCAACAATCGCCGCGCCGCCATCGTTCGCGACGATATTGGCGGTGCAGACAAAGGCGTTGGCTAATCTCCCCGCCCGCTCGCGGGAGGGGTGGCTCGCCGCAGGTGAGCCGGGGTGGGATTGGTGCGCTTCAGGCCCACCCCCAACCCCTCCCGCAGGCGGGAGGGGAGAATTACACACAAAATATTTCTGGTTCACCCGCGCGGTGAGCTGGATGACCTCTTCGGGCACCGCAAGGAACGCCGGATCGAAACGACCGAGCATCGGCACCGGCCATTCGGTGAGGCCGCTATTTTCGTTGACCAGACCTTCGTCAGGAACCAGCACCAGCCCCGCATCGGCGGCTGCCTTTTCCGCGCCCGCACGGATGATCGACCGCCGTTCTTCCTGATCGACGATGACATGCGCGGCGCGCAGTTTCATCGCATAGTCGCCCGCATTGCCGATGGTCACTTCGCCGCTGTGGTGGAAGCGGTGCCCCTTGGTTGCCGAGCCACTGACAATCCCGTCAATTTCACAATCGACAACATCGTCACCCAGCAGCGCGACAATGCCCTGCAACGGACGTACCCAGCGCAAAGACTCAGTCGATCCCGACGCCGCGCCCCAGCGTTGCGATTTGGGCCATGGGAAGGCGCGGATGATCGCGGGGATCGCCTCGGCCAGCACATGGGCGGTCTTGCGGCCGGGCTTTTCAACCACCGCAAAGTAAATGCCGTCGCGTTCGACCAGCTGGTCTTGCGTCAGGCCGACCTTGCGCAGGAAGCCTTCCATCGCCTGCGGCGGCGCGCCGACCTTGGGGCCCTTGGTTTCCTCAGACACTGCCTCGGTTTCGACCGGCAGCCCCTTGGCTATCAGTGCCAGACGGCGCGGGGTGGCGTAGGTGACGATCCCGGCAGCCTTGAGGCCCGCCTTGTCGAGTTCGGCGGTGAACAGCCGCGCCAGATCCTCGCGCGCCTTATCCTGCATGCGCGCCGGGATTTCTTCGCTGCGCAGTTCAAGGAGGAAGTCGGTCATTCCGCCCACCCGTTCTTGTGCATCCACGCTTCGCATGAACCCTTCGCCAGATCGCGCACGCGGCCGATATAGCTCGCGCGTTCCTGTACGCTGATCACGCCGCGCGCCTGCAACAGGTTGAACAGGTGGCTTGCCTCGATCGCTTGGTCATAGGCCGCGAGCGGCACATTGGCTTCAATGCAGCGCTTGCATTCCGCCTCGGCATTTTTGAAGCCCTGAAACAGCTGATCGGTATCGGCGACCTCGAAATTATAGGTCGAAAATTCGACCTCATTCTTGTGGAAGACATCGCCATAGGTGACGCCGGCATTGTTGAAGGCGAGATCGTACACGCTGTCTTTGCCCTGGATATACATGGCGAGCCGTTCTAGCCCATAGGTGAGTTCGCCCGCCACCGGCTTGCAATCGAACCCGCCCATTTGCTGAAAATAAGTGAACTGTGTCACTTCCATCCCGTCGCACCAGACTTCCCAGCCCAGGCCCCAAGCGCCGAGCGTGGGCGATTCCCAGTCATCCTCGACAAAACGGATATCATGCTTGAGCGGATCGATACCGATTGCGTCCAAGGAACCCAGATACAGCTCTTGCAGGTTTGCCGGGCTGGGCTTCATGATCACCTGATATTGGTAATAATGCTGCAGCCGGTTGGGGTTTTCGCCATAGCGGCCATCGGTCGGGCGGCGGCTGGGCTGGACATAGGCGGCGTTCCAGCTGTCGGGGCCTAGGGCGCGCAAAGTGGTGGCGGGGTGGAAGGTGCCCGCCCCTACGCGCATGTCATAAGGTTGCAGGATGACGCAGCCCTGTTTGCCCCAATAATCATGGAGCTTCAGGATCAGGTCCTGGAAGGTGAGTGGCCCGGATTCAGACATGGTCGCCCCTTGGCGGATGGAGGCCCCTAAATCAAGCATCTGTGCCGCAGCGCAACAAATGCGCTGCGCAAAGCCGCAGAAATCCTGCGCTATGTCAGGTTTTGATAGCAGTATGTCAGGGGTAGTTGACATTGTCAGCGAATCGCGACATATAGTCAGGGTAAGATGACATATGGACAACAAGAACTGACATGCAGAACCGATTGAGAGTGTTGCGCGCAGAGCGCCAATGGAGCCAGGCCGAGCTTGGCGAGAGGCTCGATGTTTCGCGGCAGGCGGTGAATGCGATCGAGACGGGGAAATATGATCCCTCGCTCCCGCTCGCGTTCAAGATCGCCCGGTTGTTCGGCATGTCGATTGAGGAGATTTTTGACGATGGTTTCGATGGAGCACAAAATGACTGACCTGCCTGAATTGGAAACCCCCGAAGCGGAGGGCAATGTTGGCCGGTCGCTGGCGTGGATCGCGGTGACTGCGCTTGCCACGATCTTCACGGCGAGCGCGATTGTCGGCGTGATTGCTACCTCTACCGAATCTGGTGAGCCGCCGTCCGGTATCGACATCGCCATTGTGGCTGGATTGGTGGCGATGATCGGCGCGTTGATCTACGCGCAAACGACCATGGCGCGCCGCATCCACATCGGCGGCGGCCCGATGACAACCCGCGAAAAACTCAATCGCAATATCATGGTAGGCTGCGGCCTGCTGGGCGCAGTGATTGGCGCCACGTTGGTGGCAACCGATGGCTCGATACCATCTGATCCGCAAACCATGTTTTCCGATAGCCCGTTACCGCTGGCAATAGCAGTATTTCTGGCGGTTTTCTGGGGTGTGATCATGCCTATCATCGCCTGGTTCTGGCACACCCGCGCCATCGATGAGCAGGAAGCCAATGCCTATCGCGACGGCGGCTATTATGCAGCCTATGCCTATCTGATTGGAGCCCCGACATGGTGGTTCTTGTGGCGCGGCGGCTTGCTGCCCGAACCCAATGGCATGCTGATAACCTGCCTTTTTGCGATCATCTGGACCGCCGTCTGGTTCTGGAAAAAATACCGCTGAACAAACACCTCTCTCCCTACCAATTCCCATTACAAGGATAGCAAAATGAAGACCTTTCTCCTGAACAGTGCGCTGCTTGCCCTCACCCTTTCGCTCTCGGCGGTCGGTGGACCAACAGCCTCTCCCGCTCTGGCTGCAGAGCCAACTCCCGCAGCGCCGGTGGCCGTTCCCACCGTCGATGTCGACCCCGCTCTTTGGGTGGTCAAGGATGCCGATACGACCATCTATCTGTTCGGCACCGTTCACATCCTGAAGCCCGGCATGGGCTGGTTCGACGAAGCGGTGAAGACAGCGTTCGACAAGTCAGACCGTCTTGTCCTTGAAATGGTTGAGCCCGGTGCCGGAGAAGCGCAGCAGCTGTTTGCCAAATATGGCCTCGATCAAAACGGAAAGACATTGTCTTCCAAAATGACCGAGGATGAAAAGGCTCTCTTCACCAAGGCGATGGAGAAAGTCGGCCTCCCAGCCGCCGCCTTCGAACCCTTCGATCCATGGGCGGCTGCCGTAACCATGCAGGTCATGGGCCTGCAAAAGGGCGGTTATGATGTGAGCAGCGGCGTTGAAACGCAGCTGACGGCTGCAGCAAAAGCGACGAAAAAGCCCATTTTGGGCGTTGAAACAATGGAATCGCAGCTCGCCATTTTCGATACGCTGTCACAAGAAACCCAGGTGAAGTTTCTGGTCGAAGCGTCAAAAGTGGTCGACGATATGAACAGCAGCATGGATGCAATGGTGGCCTTGTGGGCGAAACCCGATCCAGATGGGCTTGCCCGCGTGATGAACGAAGGGCTGACCGATCCAAAACTCTATTCGGCGCTGCTGACCAACCGCAATGCCAATTGGGCGGCATGGATCAACGAGCAGATGAAAAAGCCCGGAACGACCTTCATGGCGGTCGGCGCCGGCCATCTTTCCGGCACGACCAGCGTGCCCAAATTGCTCACCGCTTATGGAATTGACGCCGAGCGCGTCGCTTACTGACACGCGCGCAACAGCGGACAAAATAGGGGCGGGGTGCCAAGCTCTGCCCCTTTGTTTTGCCCGATTGAATGCGCGATGACCGGCTTGGTATTTCGCCGCCAATCATGATATGGCCGCATCATCTGCAGGAGTAGGGACATGCCAGTCAAAGCAACCATCGGAATCAGCATCGCATTGCTCGCCACACCGCTTTCGGCACACAGCGTGGAAACAGCGAAGGGGAATTGGGCAGACATCCCGCTGCTCGCACGCCACCACACCGTCCGCTTGAGCAACGATGCCATGGCGACCATCGATTCACTCGCGGCGTCAGGAAAATGCAGCGCAATCGGCGATGGCAAACGGATCGACCTCGATATGGATTTCCTTGTCGAATTTGCGCGCGACAACAGCATCAAAAGGGTGATCGTCGAACAAATCGGATGCCCCGAGGTTGAACAGATTGCGGCGACCGCAACCTCGCAGGCCGCCGTCAAAGGCTGGCTGAAACCGACGGGCGAAAATGAAACCGGCTGGTATCGCGGATCGATAACCTACCAGCTTAGATAGGTTATAGACTCTAACGCTTGCATTTGTGCGGCTTTCCGCCTAATGGCGCGCGCTTGCCGTGATGGTCATCCCTGGAGGCGTGACGGCAAATACTGAACTTATTTGGAGATTTATTATGAGCGATCAGCTGACTCTGTCGGCCGAGCCGCGCGAACGGGCTGGCAAGGGAGCCTCCCGTGCATTGCGTCGCGAAGGCCGTGTACCTGCCGTTATCTACGGCGACAACAAGGCACCGGAAACCGTCCATGTCGAGGAAAAAGCCCTCGTCAAGGCACTGATGACCGGCCACTTTTCGAACAGCATTGTCGAAGTGACCGTGAACGGCAAAACCGAACGCACCTTGCCCAAGGATGTGGCATTCCATCCGGTCAGCGACCGCCCGATCCATGTCGACTTCATGCGCCTTTCGAAGGACGCAACGGTCCATGTCGAAGTCCCCGTCGTCTTCGCCAATGAAGAAGCATCACCGGGCCTGAAGCGCGGCGGCGTGCTCAACATCGTTCGTCACGAACTCGAACTGATCTGCGACGCCAACCTGATCCCTGACGAAATCGTCATCGACGTGACCGGTTTCGACGTCGGCGATTCGATCCACATCAGCCACGTTACGCTGCCCGCTGGTTCGAAGAGCGCGATCACCGACCGCGACTTCACCATCGCGACCGTCGTTGCACCTTCTGGCATGAAGAGCCAGGAAGGCGATACGACCAAGGCTGAAGGCGAAGCTTGATAGCTTGAAATATCGCGCGGCCCCTGCGAATGCAGGCAGCGCGACTGGTTCACGCTCGAAAGGGCAAAGAACCGCCAGTTGCCCCCGCTTCGGCGGGGGTTTCCTGTTTTTGGGAAGGTGCGATGCAAATCTGGGCAGGCCTTGGCAATCCGGGACCGCAATATGCGATGCACCGGCACAATGTCGGCTTCATGGCCGCAGATGCGCTTGCCGACCGCTATGATGCGCCTGCCCCCGCCAAGAAATTTCAGGGGTGGATGCAAGAAGTCCGCATCGGCGGCGACAAGATCATCCTCCTTAAACCCGCGACCTTTATGAATGAAAGCGGCCGCAGCATCCGTGCAGCGCTCGATTTCTACAAACTGGCGCCTGAAGACGTCACCGTCTTCTACGACGAACTCGACCTTGCGCCTTTCAAGATCAAAGTGAAACGCGGCGGCGGTGCCGCCGGGCATAATGGCATCCGTTCAACCATCGACCATATCGGCGCGGACTTTCGCCGTGTGCGACTGGGCATCGGCCATCCTGGGCATAAGGACAGGGTAACCGGCTATGTGCTGGGCAATTTTGCCAAGAACGAGATCGACCCGCTTGCTGACATGCTGGGCGCGATTGCTGCGGAAGCCGATTGGCTCGCCAAAGGCGAAGATGTGCGCTTCATGAGCGAGGTTGCGCTGAGGCAACAGGATTAATTGGCACTACAGCTGAAACGCTGGCTGGACTCGCAATCGGCGTAAAGCCAGTTATCTTGGTGATCGAAGGAGAGCCGAGATGACCGAAATGGAACGCCGCACCGTAATCAAGACCGCGCTGGCCGTTGGGGCGGCAGCAACCTTGCCCGGACCTGCAACTGCTTCCGATAAACCCTTGGCGGGCAAGTCGGTGCTCATAACCGGCGCTTCGTCTGGTTTCGGCTATTTGGGTGCGCTGCATTATGCGCGGTTAGGGGCAAAAGTAATCGCCTCGATGCGCGGGCTGCCGCGCAAGGAGGCTGACGAGCTGAAAGCCGAGGCGGCGAAGGAAAAGCTGGACGTCCATATCATCCAGATCGACGTCACCTCGGACGAGCAGGTCGCAACAGGAGTTGCCGAGGCCGAGAAGATTGCCGGCGGCCTTATCGACATCCTCGTGAACAATGCAGGTGTTGGCTATGCCGGGCCGATCGAACTGCAGGATATGGCGGCCACCAAGCTGATCTTCGACACCAATGTTTTTGGCCCGCACCGCATGGTGCGCGCGGTGCTGCCTGGCATGCGCAAAGCGAAGCGCGGGGTGATCTTCAACATTTCCTCGCAACTCGGACGGGTGATCGTGCCCTCTGCCGGTCATTACTCCCCCACAAAATTCGCGCTGGAGGCAATGAGCGAGGCGATGGCCTATGAGCTGGTGCCGCACAATATCGATGTCTGCGTGATCCAGCCCGGCGGCTATCCAACCAAGGTGTGGGTCAACCGGAACGTGCTGGCCAAGGAATTGAAGGAGCGGCTAACGGCAGAGGAGGCCGCCGCCTACCCCGCACTCGTCGCGCAAATGGGTCGGGAAGATGGTACAACACGCAGTGCTGATCCGATGGACGTCCCCCGCGCGATTGCCGAAATCGCCGCCATGCCCGCCGGCACCCGCCCGCTGCGCCGTGCGGTCCATCCGGGCAGCAAGCCGCAAGAGTCGATCAACAAGGTGTCGGCGGAGACGCAGGTAGCTTGGCTCGGCGGCTCGCCCTTTGGGCCTTGGGTGAAGGCGGTGCACGACTGAGGGAAATTATCCCCTCCTCTTTCGGGGAGGGGCAGCGAGACTTGGCAGCTTGCTGCCTAGTCGCAGCGGGGTGGGGACTTTCAGGCCAGCGATCAATTTGACGCATCGCGACTTGCCGACAACCCCCACCCCAACCCCAC
>NZ_JBEBKL010000067.1:0-9777 GCF_040079335.1 Sphingorhabdus sp. | reverse complement strand
TTCCGTAGATGATGCACCCCCCCACTCACCCCTCCCTTTCCTGCTGCCGTAGCATCCGGCGCACGTCGATCTTGCGGAACAGCCAGTCATAGGCAGCCTCGAGCAACAGATTGATCCGCATCGCCAGCAACCGCGCCGCGCCATCCTCGGCGCGTTCGAATTTTTGCCGGTCGAGCCATTTGCCAAAGCGCAACGGATCATAATAGCGCAACATGAACATCGTCAGCCGCTCGTCATGATGGCGGCGTTCGCCAACCTGCTCGCCCTTGTAATAGATGGGGATGGCGACGCCGTGGATCGCTCGCGCAAAGGCGGCGTCGGCCATGCGCTTCACACCATGTTCGAGTGCAGCCTCCCAAGCCTCTCGAAAAGGCCCAGCCTCTGGCCGCGCGCGCAGATCATAAGCCGACTGCCGTGATCGCCCGACGCGGCGGCAGGCTTCATCGACGCAACCGCTGGAGGCCAATGCCTCGATAAATTCCACCTGCTTTTTCGGCGTCCAGCCATCATGGCGCACGCGGGTGGGCACAGGGGAGAAGGGCTGGATGTTGGAGGGTGGGTTTGAATCGGTGTGTTCCATGGGGTATTTTGGAACATAAAAGGGGGCGTGTAGGACAGGGGTTTAATAGTCTGGTCGACGTTATATCGGGGAGCTCGAAAGCTGGTTTTGTTTTGGCCCCGCGAATCCAATGATAGATTGAAAGCCGTTTCACCAATGCTAGGTTGCAAGAATGAGAACAGCATTCGCATTCGCCGCCGCCCTGTTGGCTACCTCCGCGCTTCAAGCCCGTTCGCCTACTGTCCACAATCCTCCTTCGGTATTCGATTCAGATGTCACTGCACTGTCGTCCACGCAAGTTGCGGGTTTGACGACATCGGAAGATATCGTTCGCCAATATCTGAAGCGGATTGCAGAAATCGACGATAATGGCCCGCGATTAAACGCCGTAATCGCTACCTTCCCTGATGCAATCGAACAGGCACGCAAACTTGATGCCGAGCGCAAGGCAGGCAAGGTACGTGGTCCGTTGCACGGCATCCCGGTGCTGGTGAAAGACAATATCGAGGTGGCGGGACCTGTTCCAACGACGGCAGGTTCGCTGGCGCTCAAGGACAATATCACCAATCGCGATGCGCCAATGATCAGTCGACTTCGCGCAGCGGGCGCAGTGATCCTTGGCAAGACCAACTTAAGTGAATGGGCAAATATCCGTTCGGGTGGTTCGACCAGCGGCTGGAGTGCAGTCGGTGGCCTGACGCGCAACCCATATGTGCTCGACCGCAACACCTGCGGCTCGTCGGCAGGGAGCGGTGCAGCCGCAGCAGCGAACCTTGCGCCGCTGACCATTGGAACCGAAACGGACGGCTCGATCGTCTGCCCGTCGTCGGTCAACGGGATTGTCGGCTTCAAACCCACGCTAGGCCTTGTCAGCCGCAGCCTGATCGTGCCGATTTCGCACAGTCAGGACACAGCGGGGCCGATGACCCGCACGGTGCGCGATGCGGCCTTGCTGCTGACTGCGATGGCGGGAAGCGATCCGACTGATCCCGCAACATTGCAGGCGGACAAACGCAAAACAAATTATGCCGCGAATCTCGGCACCGATGCGCTCAAAGGTATGCGTCTAGGCGTTCCACGCGACCGTGTTGGCGACAATCCCGCGATTAAGGCGCGCTTTGAAGCTGCGCTCGATGTCATGCGCAAGCAGGGTGCGGAGATTGTCGACATTGCCGATACCCGCAAAGGCTTTGACGGGCTGGGCGAAGCCGAGTTCGAAGTGCTGATGGTTGAACTCAAAACCGACCTCAATGCCTATCTGGCCACTACGCCCCCTGCGGTAAAAACCCGCACGCTCGAACAGGTCATTGCGTTTAACAAGGAAGAACCGGCCGAATTGCGCTGGTTCGGGCAGGAGTTGTTCGATCTGGCGCAATCGAAAAATGGCCTCGAAGATCCTGCCTATAAGGAAGCCCTCGCCAAGTCGAAGCGTATGGCCGGGCCGGATGGCATCGACCGGTTGCTGCGCGAAAACAAGGTCGACCTGCTGGTATCACCAACCACCGGCGTCGCGTGGAAGACTGACCTTGTGAACGGCGACCAATATTCCGGACCAAGCGCGAGCGCGCTTCCCGCCATAGCAGGATATCCGCATTTGACCGTGCCGATGGGAACAATCGAGGGGCTGCCGCTCGGCATTAGCTTCGTCGGGACGGCATGGGACGACGAACGCGTGCTGCGGGCAGGCTATGCTTATGAGCAGGCTTCGAAGGCCCGCGTGGAGCCGACCTTCAAGCCCAGCATTGAAGCAACGTTGCCCTAAATCGCCTTTGCCTGCGTCGGCGTATTTACACCCATCGATTGCAGATAGCGTTTGATGTTGCGCGCGGCCTGCCGCAGGCGGTGCTCGTTTTCGACCATCGCAATACGGACATAGCCTTCGCCGTCCTCGCCATAGCCGACGCCCGGTGCGACCGCGACCTTGGCCTCGGTCAGCAATTGCTTCGAAAACTCGAGACTGCCGAGATGCGCGAGCGCAGGGGGTAGTGGTGCCCAAGCGAACATCGACGCACGCGGCGCGGGGATATCCCAACCGGCACGGCCAAAGGCCTCGACCAACACATCGCGGCGCTTGTGGTAAAGCTCGCGGTTCTTTTCGACGATATCCTGCGGGCCATTCAATGCCGCGCAGGCGGCGGCCTGAATCGGCGTGAAGGCCCCATAATCGAGATAGCTTTTCACCCGCGTCATCGCGGCGATCAGCTGCTTGTTGCCCACGGCAAAGCCGATGCGCCAACCGGCCATCGAATAGGTTTTCGACAACGAAGTGAATTCGATCGCGACATCCTTCGCGCCCTTCACCTGCAGGATCGAAACTGTCGGGTTGCCGTCGAAGTACAGCTCCGAATAGGCGAGGTCGGACAGGACCCAGACCTTGTTCTCTTTCGCCCAGGCGACCAGCCGCTCGTAGAAAGCGAGATCGACCGTTTCAGCAGTCGGGTTCGAGGGATAGTTGACCACCAGGATCGACGGGCGCGGCACGGTGAAGGCCATCGCGCGGTCGAGTGCGCGGAAATAATTCTCGTCGGGCGTGGTCGGCACAGAGCGGATCGTTGCGCCTGCTATAATGAATCCAAAGGTATGGATCGGATAGCTGGGATTGGGTGCGAGCACGACATCGCCGGGTGCCGTAATCGCGGTCGCAAGGCTGGCCAGCCCTTCCTTCGACCCCATCGTCACCACGACTTCGGTTTCTGGATCGACATCGACGCCGAAACGGCGGCCATAATAATTGGCCTGTGCGCGGCGGAGGCCCGGAATGCCCTTTGACGCCGAGTAGCCATGCGCATCGGGTTTCTGCGCCACTTCGACCAGCTTGTCGATGACGTGCTGGGGTGGCGGCAGGTCGGGATTGCCCATGCCGAGGTCGATAATGTCCTCTCCGCTCGCACGGGCGGCCGCTCGCATCGCATTGACTTCAGCGATGACATAGGGCGGCAAGCGCTTCATGCGGTAGAATTCTTCGGACATCGGACTCCAGAGGCTCCTTGTTACAAATTGGACCAGAGAGCCGCCCTCATGCGCGATGTTTCACCGCTTTTCCAGCAAAACCGGCCTAGCGCGGACGGTTGCCCTTTGCCTTGTGCTTCACACCATGCTTGGACGGTGGAGGTCCAGCTTTGCGAAACGGGCGTTTGCCCTCGCCTGCCGGACCATCACCGCGCGGGCCCTGAAACGGACGCGGGCTATGGCGCGGCGTTGACTCGTTGCCCCGGCCCTTGCGCTTGTTTTCGCGCGCGGCCTGACGCGGAGGACCTTCGGCCTCGATGATTTCGACATCATTGTCTTCATCATGCCCCGGCCTGGCGACCGACTTGGCGAAATGACGCGCCGCAGCCGCAGAGATGCCGACATAGGTTTCGTCCGCCGCAATGCGGATCGCGCCAATATCATTCTTGGTCACCCCGCCTCGGCGGCAAAGCAAAGGCAAGAGCCATTTCGGATCGGCATTGTTGCGACGACCGATGTTCAGCTTGAACCAGACCGAATCGTCAAACCCGGCACGGCGATCGTCCTGCATCCGTTCGCCGCTGCCATTATCGAGCAGTTCTTCGGGCGCGGGCATTTTGGCGCGGTGCGCGCGAACGAGGGCAGCGGCCACATCCTCGGCGCTCATCGTTTCGAGCAAGCGGGCGCCCAATGCGCGGTCCTCTTCCTCAGCCTCGACCGGGGTCAAAAGCATTTCCAGAAGGCGCTCATGGTCTTTCGCACGAATATCCTCGGCGGTCGGAACCTTGATCCATTCAGCCTCAATCCGCGCGCCGCGCAGCATCGATTCGACACGCTTGCGCCGCTGATAGGGGACCACAAGCACGGCTGTGCCCTTCTTGCCCGCCCGGCCGGTGCGGCCCGAACGGTGCTGCAAGCCTTCGGCATCGCGCGGCAGTTCGACATGGATGACAAGCGACAGATTGGGCAGATCGATCCCGCGCGCGGCAACGTCGGTTGCGACGCAGACTCGGGCGCGGCGATCACGCAGGGCTTGCAGCGCCTGGTTACGCTCGCTCTGGCTATGTTCGCCCGACAGTGCCACGGCGTTGAAACCGCGGTTGGTCAGCTTCGAATAGAGATGCCGCACGCTTTCGCGCGTCGCGCAAAACAGGATCGCGGTATCGGCTTCGTGCAGACGGAGCAGGTTGACCACCGCATTTTCGATGTCTGGCGGAGCGACTGTAACGACCTGATAGCTGATATCGCCATGGCCGCGATCTTCGCCGACGGTCGAAATGCGCAGGGCGTCATGCTGATAGCGTTTGGCGAGCGCGACGATCGGTTTCGGCATCGTTGCCGAAAACAGCAATGTGCGGCGGCCTTCGGGCGTGGCATTGAGGATATCCTCCAGCTCTTCGCGGAAACCCATGTCGAGCATCTCGTCGGCTTCATCGAGCACCGCGACTTTCAGCGCCGATAGGTTCAGTGCGCCGCGTTCCAGATGGTCACGCAAGCGCCCCGGCGTGCCGACCACGATTTGCGGCCCGGTCTGAAGGTTGCGGCGTTCTTTCGAAGCGTCCATGCCACCGACGCAGGTGGCAATGCGCACGCCTGCCTTGCCATAAAGCCACATCAGTTCGCGGCTGACCTGCAAGGCCAGTTCGCGGGTGGGGGCAATAATCAGCGCGGCAGGGTCGCGGGCCAGACTGACCAGTCCGCCATCGAGAATCTGCGGCGCCATCGCCAGGCCAAAAGCAACAGTCTTGCCCGAGCCGGTTTGCGCCGACACGACGAGGTCGCGACCATCGGCTTCTTCGGCGATAACAGCGGTTTGTACGGGGGTAAGCGTGGTATAGCCACGCGCGGTAAGCGCTTCGCCAAGAAGCGCGGGGAGTTTTTCAATTGTCATTGGGGTTCCAGTGTTCAAACTCCCTTATACGCGCAATTTGCTGCAATGTCCATGTTGCGCCGCACAACAAATAGAAGCTTCGACAATGCAGTCACTTGGGTTATGCAACAGACATGGCCGATTCACCCAACTTGCCGCCCCTGATGGACCCCGAACAGCTCGCCAAAATGGCCGAAACTTTCGGGGCTGGCGCCTCCGATCCGTTAACCGCCTATAAGCATGCACTCGATGCCTGGGGCGAAGTATTGGCACCGCTGGCGAAAGCCGGTCATGACAAGCTGAACGCCAAAGACCGCCGCTTCGCCGCCCCGCAATGGGAGCATCCGGTTTTTGATCTGATGCGGCAGGGTTACCAGCTGATGTCAGATTATATGATCGGCGCGGCGCATGAGATGGAGCATCTGTCGAAGGCGGACAAAGCGAAACTTGAATTTGCCGTGCGCACGGTTGTCGAGGCGATGAGCCCGGCCAATTCGCCGCTGACCAATCCGGTCGCGCTGGAAAAAGCTATCGAGACTAAGGGCCAAAGCCTGATGTCGGGCGTTAGCCACTTGCTCGCAGACATGCAGCGTGGGCAGCTGACGCATACCGACCCGCAAGCATTCCGGCTGGGCGAGAATATCGCCTGCACCCCCGGCAAGGTGGTGCACCAGACCCCGCTCTATCAACTGGTGCAATATACACCGACAACCGAGAAGGTTTTCGAAACCCCGCTGGTCATCTTCCCGCCGTGGATCAACCGATTCTACATCCTCGACCTGACAGCCGAGAAAAGCTTCATCAAATGGTGCGTCGACCAGGGCATCACGGTTTTCGTCGTTTCCTGGAAGTCGGCCGACGCAGAGATGCGCGATACGATCTGGGACGACTATATCGCCGCGCAAATCGATGCGATTGATACCATCCGCGATGCGCTCGACGTCGATAGCGTCCATGCCATCGGCTATTGCGTCGCTGGCACCACGCTAGCCGCAACGCTCGCGATCCTTGCTGCGCGGGACGAAGAGGCGAAAGTCAAAAGCGCAACCTTCTTTACCGCACAGGTCGATTTCACCCGCAGCGGCGAACTGCTCAACTTCATCGACGAGCATCAGTTGAAGATGGTCGAATCACTGGCATCGCAGCAAGGCTTTCTCGATGGCCGCTACCTTGCGCTGACCTTCAACCTGTTGCGCGGCAACGATCTGATCTGGTCAACGGTGAACAAGCATTATCTGCTGGGTGAGGATTATCCGGCGTTCGACCTGTTGCACTGGAATGGCGACGTCACCAACCTGCCCGCCAAATGGCACAAGGATTATCTCTGCGATCTGTATCGCGATAACAAGCTGGTCGAACCCGGCACGCTATCCGCGCTTGGCACGCCGATCGATCTGCGCAAGGTCAAGACACCAACCTATGTGCAGGCCGGGCGTGAGGACCATATCGCGCCCGCGAGTAGCGTCTGGAAAATTCGCGACCATTTCAAGGGCCCGGTCCGTTTCGTGCTGGCGGGCAGCGGCCATATTGCCGGCGTGGTCAACCCGCCCGCGCAGGGCAAATATCAATATTGGCTCAACGAAGATCCGAAGGTCTCAAGCCTCGAAGACTATATCGAAGGTGCAACCGAAACCAAGGGCAGCTGGTGGCCCGATTGGCTGAACTGGTTGTCAGGTCAGGCGCCGAAACAGGTTGCTGCCAAAGGCGCACGCCAACCGGGTGAAGGCAAGCTGCAGGCGATCGAAGAAGCGCCGGGCAGTTACGTAAAAACGCGCTGAGGCGGGAGCCGCACGAACAGGAATGCGGTCGCGGCGATGATATAGGAAAAGACGGCACCAGCCTGAAACAGGTCATATCTGCCGGTCCAGTCGTGAATCTTTCCGAACAGCAGCACGCCGCATAGCGTACCCATCCAGCCTGCGACCTGCACCCAGCCATAGATTGATCCGTAGCGATCGAGCCCGAAACGGCGCGCAACAAAATAGGCAAGCAGATCAATCTCCGCCCCCTGCTGCACCCCGATGGCCGCGACCGCAAACAGCGCCGCCGCATAATGGTTTTGCGTCTGCCAAAGCAGAACGCAGCCAATGGCCGGGATCAGCGTGAAGAAAAAAGCGGTGCGTTGCGGGTGCACCCGGTCGAGCAGCCAGCCACAGGCAAGCCGTCCGAAAAACTGCCCGCCGGCAAATGCCGAAATTCCCAAGGCGGCTTGCGCCAAAGTCAGCCCTTCCTCCAGCATCATTGGCGCCATCTGGCTGAGCATTCCCGATGCGGGCATGTTGATGCCCACATAGCTCAACGCAATCAGCCAAAAAGCAGGGCTGCGATAGAAATGATCGGGCCCTTCCTCAGCCCGCCGCCGCACCTCATCATGATCGGCCTTGTGCACGGGAATATCGGCCACCAGAAACAGGATGGAAGGCAGACCTATAAACAGCGCCAGCGCAGCGAGCACAAAATAGCCGGTGCGCCAGCCTTCGAGCGTAATCACACGCTCGAGCAAGGGCGGCATGAAGATGGCGGCCAAAGACAGGCCGGTCGCCGACAAAGCCAGCGCCAATCCGCGTTGCGAAGAGAACCAGCCGTTGACCGCTCTGGTGTAGGAAATCGAGGTGGTCGCGACACCGATCAATCCTGTCACGAACACCATTACCCCAAATAATGTCGGTATAACGGGCGAAAATCCGATCACCAAATACAGTAATGCAATCGCGACCATCCCGATCGCCCACACTTTGCGAAATCCATAGCGATCCATCGCCCAGCCTGCCAGCGGGGCTGCGAGCGAACCAATCCCGACCAGCGCCTGTAACTGCGAAAATTCGCCCAGCGTCCAGCCGGTTTCCTTTTGCAGATGGGGAATGAACAGGCTGAAGACAAAATAGAGCAGGTTGACGCCGGTCGCTGCCGCCAGCGCCGCGCCCAAAACGGTGCGCCAGCCGCGCCGCCATTCCTCCATAAATGCCCTCTCCTCAAGGCAAAATCGAAGGCTCCACCATGTTGGTAAAATAGCCGCGGGTCAATTGACGTTTACGTAAACGTCCGGTAATTCCTGTGCCAGACGGATTTGGTGCGAGTCGGCTCGCCTTGCGAGGACATGCGCGCTACATTGCCGCAATAGAGGAGAGCTGCCATGGATATGGAATTCACTGCCGAAGACCTCGCCTTCCGTGACGAAGTGCGGGCATTTATTGCCGAGAACTACCCGCAGGAATTGCGCGGAAAACAAGACGAAGGCGACGAGTTGGGCAAAGAGGATTTCCTCGCCTGGCACCGCATTTTGCACAAAAAGGGCTGGGTCGCCCCCGCATGGCCGGTCGAATATGGCGGCACGGGGTGGAGCCCCACCCAGCGCTATATCTGGTCAGAAGAAACCGCCCGCGCCGATTGCATCCGTCTGATGCCTTTCGGTCTGTCGATGGTCGGTCCGGTGATCTACACTTTCGGTACCCCCGAACAAAAAGCCAAATTCCTTCCCCGCATTCTTTCGGGTGAAGATTGGTGGTGCCAGGGCTATTCGGAACCCGGCTCGGGCTCCGACCTTGCCTCGCTGCGTACCAAAGCCGTTCGCGATGGCGACGACTATATCGTCAATGGCCAGAAGACATGGACGACGATGGCGCAGCATGCCGATTGGGGCTTCTTCCTCGTCCGCACCGATTCCGATGCGAAGCAGCAGGAAGGCATCAGCTTCCTTCTGGTCGACATGAAGACGCCGGGCATCACCGTGCGCCCGATCATCACGCTGGGCGGCGAACATGAAGTCAACGAAGTCTGGCTCGAAGATGTTCGCGTACCGGTTGAAAACCGCGTTTATGAAGAAAATAAAGGCTGGACCTGCGCCAAGTTCCTGCTCGCGCACGAACGCACCGGCATCGCCGGCGTTGCAGCCTCGAAGCGCGGCATCGAGCGTATCAAGGATATCGCCCGTTCAGAACAAGACGGCGACCGTCCGCTGCTCGCCAATCCCTTCTTCAAGCGCAAGGTGGCTGAGCTGCAGACCGATCTGACCGCACTCGAATTCACCGAACTGCGCAGCCTTGCCGGTGAAGCCGCAGGGCGTGGTCCGGGGCCGGAATCGAGCCTGCTCAAGATCAAGGGTTCGGAAATCCAGCAGCGTATTACCGAACTCGCATTGGAAGCGGTCGGCCATTATGGCGCGCCTTACTTCCGCGGCTTTGGCGAAGGCGACAACGAGCATCCGATTGGCCCCGATTACGCGCACCGCACCGCGCCGAGCTATTTCAATATGCGCAAGACCACCATTTATGGCGGATCCAACGAGATCCAGCATAATATCATCGCCAAGATGGTCCTGGGTCTTTGATCGAAATTCTCCCCTCCCGCTTGCGGGAGGGGCCGGGGGAGGGCCTGATAGGTCCCATGGCTCGCTATGCTC
>NZ_JBEBKL010000066.1:0-9908 GCF_040079335.1 Sphingorhabdus sp. | reverse complement strand
CGGGTTCGGTGTCCTTGGGGGCGGTCGATCCCGCCCATTCGCGGCAAATCTTCTGCATCGGTTCGATCTCGTCGGGATTGGCGACATAATATCGCCAATCCCTTGGCTGAATGTCGGCTTGGGGTGTGGACGTGCCACACCCCGCCAACAGTAGCCCCGTGCAGATGATCACCGATCGCATCATCATTGCCCGCGATAGTAGCGGCTTGCGGCGTCCAGCTTTTGGGCGAGAGCTGCCTGCCCTTCGGCTGCGCGCTGGCGCTCCTGCGCCTCTTGCTGCAAGCCGATTGCTGCCAAGCGGAGTTGGTCGTTCTGCATCGCTGCGGATTCAAGTTGCAGCCGCGCCGTCAGGTCAGCCACTTCCTTCGCCGTTCCTGCGGTTGCCAACCGGCTGCGCAACTGGTCGAGACCTTGCGCCCGCGACGTGACGGCAGCGCCCATATTCTCGGCGAGGCCGGCATTGATCCCGATGTTGCGCGCGTTGAGGTCATAGGCGGCGCGGGACTGTTCCGAACCTGAAAGGCCCAACTGCCCCAGCAGATCGCGATAGACCGCATCGGCCTTGGCGCGGCCCGCGCCGACCACATCGAGATTGCCGTTGCCGAAGCCTTCGAGCGATCCGCCCGATATGTCGAGATCGCGCAGGGCGTCGGATTTGAGCTGCTGTGCCAGCGCGGGAATGTCGGTGAGCTTGTTCAAATCCTGATAGAGCTTCTGCGCCTCGGCAATTTGCTGCTTGCCTTGGGCAACGACTTGGAGCGCCTGTCGGACGGCGTTGATCTGCTGGATCAAGCTGGCACTGTCATGGACAGGCATCCCTTGTGCGAATGCAGGCAATGGGGCTGCGAACAGCAATGTTGCACTTAGTGCCCCAACTTGGGCTTTGGTCAAATTCTTCATCGACTTACCTTTCTCTCAGTTCAACTTGGACGCCTCCGTTTATGGAAGAGGGGAAGCCAGACAGCGGGATCGTTCCCCACTTCGGCAATTATCTCGTCGACAACGGCGGTGGTTTCCGCGCGGCCCGACAGGACCGCCAGTTCGTCATCCAGCCCTGCCAGATCGAGTTCCACCACAACGCTGTCATGGCCTTGCTTGACCAGAAATTTGTGACTCTCGGGCGCAAGCTCTTCGCGCACCAATTTGAATTCTGCTTCTGACAGTGCGAAGCCTTCGACATAATCGCGCCGCGCGCCGAACGGATTGGGCAGCATGACCTTGGTGGCGACCTGTTCGAGGATCGAATGGCTGATGTCGCTCTTGAGCGCGTCGGCAGGGGACTGCGTGGCGAAGACCAGCACCGCGTTGCGCTTGCGGTAGGTTTTGAGGCCGTCCTGGGCGAAGCGGCGGAATGCCTCGTCGCCGAGCGCCTTCCAGAATTCGTCGATGCAGATCACCATCCGCTCGCCGGTCAGGAGATGGTCGATCCGGTGGAACAGATACAGCATGACCGGCGTGCGAATGTCGGCGTTGTCGAGGAAGTCGGTCATGTCGAAGCCGATGAACCGGGCGTCGAGGGTCATTGAATCCGCCGTATTGTCGAACACCCAGCCAAGCGATCCTTCAGAGGTCCATTTCTCAAGCCGTGCACCGACGCCGCTGGAATCCTTCATGCCAAGCATCGAGCGGAGCGCGCTAAGCGAACGATCAGCAACGTCGAGCTTCATCACAGCATTGATACCGTCCTCGATCAGCCGTTCTTCCTGGACCGAAATCGGTTTGCCATCGGCGCGGACGAGCTGGCGGATGAACAGCGACAGGAATGTCTTGTCCTCTGCGCGATTGGCGAGCGCCTTGAGCGGGGAGAAGCCGGTCGGGACGCCGTTATGGAGCGCCAGATATGTGCCGCCGCTGGCCTGCACAAAGATTTGCGCGCCGCGATCCTTGTCGATGAATATCTGCCGTGCGCCGGTCTTCTCGGTCTGCGCCATCAGGAAGTTGAGCAGCACGGTCTTGCCGCCGCCCGATGGCCCGATGATTAGCGTATGACCGAGGTCGCCCTTGTGGAAATTGAAGAAATAGGGGCTGCGCGCATTGGTTTTGAGCAAGGCGATGGCATCGCCCCAATGATTGCCGCTGGCACCTCCGGCCGGGAATGTATGGAACGGCGAGAAGGCTGCGAAATTGAGCGAGGTGATCGGTGCGGGCCGTGCGCGCCATGCGAAATTACCGACGAGCTGCGACCAATAGGCCGCTTCAAGTGCCGCGCCTTCGCGGGCTGCCACCATGCCGGTATCGGCAAGCGCCGCCCTTGCGACCGACATATAGTCGCGCAGGGATTTCATCGAATTCGCATAGACCGCGAGCGTGAAGTGATGATCGCCCAGTACAAAGCGGTTCGACATCAGATCGTCGCCCGCATCGATCAGCGCATCGGCCTGGCTCACCGCGCGGTCGCCGGCATTTTCCATCTGGGTCATGCGCAGCCGGAATTTCTCGGTAGCCGCCGCCCGCCCGAGAAAGTGAAACTCTGCGTCAACACGAACCCGAAATCGACCGACAGCAGCGCCTCGAACTGGCGAGGCGTGGTTTGGGCGGGATATTCGCGGATACCGAAGATCCCGCCGAATGCCGAAGCATCGGCATCTCGCACTTCGATTGTTTCTGCGCCAAAGATCGTGCGTGAGCGGTAGAGCGCGCCGCCGAGATGGCCGCGCACGACGGGGACGCGGCGATGGCGGCCCGTCATCACCATGTCGGCCACTTCCATCGTTTCGGAGAACATCAGCCCGCGATGCTCGTAAATCGTGCAGCGACGGGGCTCGCAGCGCGCCATCAGTTTCTCGAAATCGCGGGCCTTGTCATCGAGCAGTTCGACAAGCGCGTCGTCGATCATCGGACCTTGCGGCACCGCTTTGGACACTCTGCGTTTGAACAACTGGATGATCTTGTCGCCGCCCGTGGCGCCGGGGCGGATCACCAGCGAAACAAAGAAGCGGTTGATGAACATCCGCTCCCGGTTGATCCGCCCGAAATAGGCGCGGTCGAGATCGGCCGCGAACCCCGACTTGAATGTGCCGCCCGGATATTGATCGACCCGCATTCTGATCAGATGGGTCCAGATCGACAGCCGTTCATCATGGAGGTTGCGCAGCAACCCGTTGAGCTTGGTGTGCCAGTCGTTGAGATCGCGGACATCGGCAGTCTCGAAGGCTCGGCCCTGCAACTCGAAAGTCAGCATGATGTCGCCGGAATCCAGTGCGACCATGTCCTCATTCAGATGCCGCGCGTAAGGCAGGAATTTGCCCGGGTCAGCCTCGCGCTGCGCCACTTTCAGCGGCACCTGCCCAGAAGCGAGCAGGCTTGAGGCGATCAGCTTAGCCATGACGGCCAAAGCCCTTGCGACGCAGCCCGGCGAGCGGCAGCGGCGAATAGCTACTGCCGCCCCAGAATGTGCGGTTGCGATTGCCGAGCTTGGTGCGCCCCCACAGGAACAGCAGGCGGAAGGCGTTGACGTCGTGGCGGACGATCAGCCGCGAGATCGAATAGCCGAAAGCGACGACCAGCGCCGCATAAACCGGGCTGTTGCTCCATATCAGCACCGACGCGCTGGAAATGAGCAGCAACACCGCCGCCTCAATCGGGATTCCCGCCCACAGCGCCGGTCGCGTCACTGCGAGAAACAGCGTGTTTTTGGTCGGAAGTTCGGTGTCGTCGGTCATGGCGTTATCCGGCGATCGCGCCGACAATGGCGTCAGCCGAAAAGACAATGGCGATCCCGATGATCACCGTGACCAGCACTGCGGTCGAAGCACGGCCCGTGAACCAGAGCAGGCCTGTCACGATGACGGCGATGACAGCGAGCGTGCGGAGCAGGGTCGATGAGAGCAAAGCGCGCACTTTGCTGGCGAAACTCTCCAGATTCTGCGCGTAGGCGGGATCGGGGTTTGCGAACGAAATGACCGTCGCCGCAGCCAATGCTGTACCCCACACTATGGCGCTTTGCCGCCTCTTGGGCATTGCGTTGAATCTGGTGACCAGGTTTGCCCGCCAAGTTCCGATGCCGCGCCCAACTCTCAGGATGACATTCATATGCTGCTCCTCTCGTTTTCGGCGAGAATTTGGGTTTCACGGTCGTAAGCGGCGCGCTCAAAGACGTTCCATTTCGGAGGTGGTGCAGGGCGGGTTTGAAAAATTGGCGTCGGGAGCGCGGTGTTTTCCGCAGCGAGATTCCCACGCAGATTGACGCTCGCGGGCGCGGCTATTGCAACAGCCGGCATCTCATCGCGATAAAATGCTGCTGTGCCAACAACGCCGGCGTTGCCAACGACCTTGGCAACATAGCCATTGCGAAAACCGCGCGTCTGGCTCCCCGTGTTATACATCGAGAGCGCGACCCGAAGGGCGGTTTGCGGATCACGACCGGCTTTCACCGAGTTGTAGTTCGTGGTGAGGACGCGGGCCAAGGCCGCGACATTGGTGCAGGGGTCAAACACCGTGCCCCAGGTCAGGCCAAGCCAGCGCATGTTGCGCGAGTTGATTTGGCCAAGCCCCAGATCGACGGAATATCCCGCTGCGACATAGCGGCGGGCCGTTGCAGTGGCATCGGCGGCGTTGCCTTGGCGGGCGGGTTGCCTCCCGCCGTTCACATTAAGGGCAAATTGCTCGCCGCTGCTTTCGGTCTGAACGATGGCTAGCACCGTTTCAGGTGCGACTGTTGGTGCGCATTGCGACGCCAAAGCAAGTATGGCCGCCGCAGAATAGGTCATTGCAGCCATTGTCCCGAATTTGATCTTAGTTGCACTTGGCAGTTCATTGCATTGCTCCCGACTTGCTGATTTCGTTTAAGAATGTCCCATCTGACGATTGAACTAACGATAGCTGCCGGGGCAGCCAGTCAGCTATGGTTTCAAGAAGGCGGAACTGGCTTTTCGACTCTACAATCGAAACTGGAAACGACCTTTGACCTTCAATCTTGATCCTGCGGACTGTGTTCGTCGCATTGCTGGGTGGGTTCGCGATCAACAGATTTTTGCGGAGAGTTCACACAAATAAGGCAAAATCGAACATTTGCCTTCGCAATCACAAGGCCCCGCTGGCGTCATCCAGCTAGGGGTAGACCATGAACCGAAGCCGCTATTTAACCCGGCGTCTCGATCACATTGATCGTGCAATAATTGCCGCATTGTACGAAGATGGACGCAGAACCATCAAAGACGTTGCGGAACTGCTTGATATGGCCAGCCCCAGCATCACGGCTCGTATTGACAAGCTCAAAGATGCAGGCGCGATCAGGGGATACACAGTTGTGGTTGATCCCGGCGCCTTCGGCCTCAATGTCGCGGCTTACATTCGAATGAACGCCATGCCCGGCAAAGTGCCGACATTAGAGAAGTTACTCGACGACGCGCCCGAAGTCGTTGAATCGCATCAAATCACTGGCGAAGATTGCTTTCTCGCAAAAGTTGTGGTCAGCGACGTGCACCAACTCAAGATTGTGGTTGAACGATTTCGGACCTGCTCATCGGCCGACCCAGCCATCATCCTATCCTCTCCAGTGCCGATGCGACTTCCCAAGTTGTAGGACGCACTGTGTAGGGCTGCGGCTAAATCAACTGTTTGTCGCCAAGTCAAACCTCCGCCGAACATCCCTTTCGATCTATATAATTTTGTCGATCTACGCGCTCGCCGGTGCGATAGGGATACTATGACACTCACAACTGACTGGACCAAGCCAGGAAGCTTTTCGGCTGGGCGCGATCCGCTCGGCTTTCAGGCCGCGTCCGTGCGGCTTTACACCTCGCTTGTACCTGGGCTCACGAATGTGACCAATCGGCTTCGATACTATTCCTTCTACTGTTGGGTCGTGTGGCAATTTGAGAATATTCATCACACCACCAAGGAGGATAAATGGATAGAATTCATCCGTCGCTGCGAAGCGGCGATAGCACTGGCGTGTCAGATCGGAGACGCCGCTAACGCCCTTGGCATGGCTGGATCGGAATGGTGGCGATATGAAGCCGCCGATACGTCCAAAAAATCTTTCGATCTCATCACTCCAACAAACAGGCCCGGCGAAGACGGTCAGTACTTGAAAGCAAAATACGGCAATTTCGGCCAGTTCTATACAGCGAGTATGCTGGAAATGGGCTTGATCGAGAGCGCTTCTGCCCGAATTTATGCCGTAAGCGGCATCGCTGGTAAAGCGCTCGCAGTTGCCGTTCAGGAAGAGCACCCGGAAGCCTGTGCACTCCTCCTCAAAGCTGTACAGGCAGGTCGAATTTCGCGGTCCGATTGCGAGACGATTTCCGAGGCTCTCCACCCGTCCTACCTCGATCCGTCCAGTCACGAAGCCATGTTGCTCAAGCAGTTTCTGCAAGGCAGTCGAGCCGATGACCCCACTGCCGAAGCAAGGCGAAGTTCGCTTCGCAATGTCTTGGCGGTGGTTTCGGATTCAAGCGGCGAATATGACCTGCGTCGGGAACTGTATGTTCAATCGGGAATTCTTGGCGGCCCGTCCCACGGCATTGAAAATTTGACGCGATGGCGGGCTTATTTTCTGAACGAGTTTTGTCATATCGCTCTTGAAGTATGGCTCAATGCCATTGTGGGTGTGTCCAACCAGCTCGCCGGACCAACGACGGTTGAAGCACTGGCAGCTAGCCTCGCAACGCTCGCGGTCAGCGATGGCAACGCCTCGACGGAGAACCTCGCTGCTAGCATGGCCTTGAAGAGCCTCGGGGAAGAACATGATCTGGGCGCAGAGTTGCTTGCGGCGGCATCGGTCAAGAGGATGCCCGAGACATCGGGCGTCACGGGCAGCACCCAGCTTATCTTTTCGCTTTGGCATCGGTGGAGAAAAGCGACGCAGGTTCGTGACGAGTTGCAACAAGAAACCGTGGAAGGAAGATCAGTCGAAGGAGTTTTCAGATTTCTCGACCTTAACTCCGCTGAAAATGCCAGGCTCACTGTGGCGAAGCTAATCAAGAAGTTCGTGGTATCGAACCATCTGACGATTGCTGGTCAGAAGTTGGCGACCGGAGGGCGCTTCACCTATCGGTTCACGCTCGACGACGGATGCCTGGTGGATGGCGAGTTTGGCGAATATACCTATACCCAGCCCAGAATAGCGAATTTGCTTACGTTCGCGCGCGATGCCCATTTAGTTGATGAGGAATCGGGGATTGTCACCGCCGCCGGCGCGGAATTCCTCAATGCCGCATAGCCTCTTCGATGACTTCAAGGAGGGCGGGTTTCACAGCTCAATCCTGTCGACTTTCAGCGTCGATCCGGCCTTTTACGATGCGAGCCTGCAACTCAGACTGCGCGGGCTTGGCTGCCAAAATAACTTGTTGCTGGCGGATGCGACGATGTTGGAGCAGTCGCTGGAGGCGCTCCCAGACGCCTTTGCGAACGCTGGCCGGAAATATCTAATTGTCCCCGTTACGACCACTTCGTGCTTCCATCCGAAATTAGCCCTGCGTTATGGAAAGGCGAAAGCCAGACTGATTGTCGGGTCCGCAAACGTAACCTCGGCGGGCTGGGCAGGCAATTTGGAGCTTGTGTCAACCCTGTCATGGCAGGCACGAGACGCGGACGAAGACAGCGAAGTCCATCGGACGCTTTTCATCAGGGCGCACCAATGGATGTCGGCGTTGATCGCGCCCACCGGTGACAACAAGGCAGCGTATAAGCTTGAGCTAATACGCAGCCAGTCGCCTTGGATTGACGATAACGGACTGGAGCGAGACGGCCCATTCAATCTGTCGGACGGATCTCAAATTGATCTGTTGCTGTCGGACCCGGCGAACGCAAACGGGCTCGCCGACAGGATGCTAAAGTTGGTCGATGAGCCTGTTGAGCGGTTAACGATCATCTCCCCATATTGGGATGACCAACTTTCTGCACTGAAGCGTCTGAATGCCGCAGTCGGTAATCCAGACCTGCGCATTTTTCTATCGCAGAACGCACGCAACCCGTCTCGATCATCGACATTTCCGATTGCCGCCATTGGCAAGCTGGCGCTAAAATTTCATCCGATCGGCTCGGGCGACGAAAGCTCCGACCGTTTTCTTCATGCCAAGATGTTCCTCTTTCACGGCAGCGACCACGATTTCCTGTTCATAGGCAGCGCGAATTGCACTGTAGCCGCTCTGGGTGTGCCGGGCAAAGCGGGGAAAAATCACGAATGCCTGCTTTACAGAAAGCTCCCGCGTGGATCTGCGAAGAAGGATCTGAAGCTATCCTACAAATCCAAGATTGCGGTTTCCGACATTGCGGTTCCCCCGGCCAAAACTGAAACTGCGTTCGACACAACGGCCTTTATGGCGGGGGCCGTTGAGCGTCGTGCGACACGACTGACCTGGTCGCCCGTTCCAAATTTTACTGCCCCTGTGGTGTCAATAAAAGTGGACGATGTGCATTTTCCTCTGGCGCAACGTGCTGATGGACTATGGATCGCCGACATAGGCGATATGAAACTCGGTTCAAATATTGCACGCATTTGCCTTGCCGACGGCAGGAACAGTCGGCCAATAATCATCGCTAATCCCGAAGAGCTGATGCGGTTTGCGCCATTTCCGGTTGCCGACTCCATCCGAAAGAAGCTTGATGCGGTCCTCAATGGAGACGCCGACCTGATCGGCCTCGCGAAAGACATTCACCTTTTGCTGGAAGATGATGCCAAGATCGGGCCAGCGTTGGAAAGAATCCGCTCCGCTAGCGGACACGGCACAACTCCCGGTATTGTGGGACGGGATTTCGCTACTCCCGAAGAGTTCAGGAAGGCGCTCAACCTCCGCGTCAGCATGAAGTCGGCCGGGCTGGCTCATGGAGACAATCCGGCACTTCAAGCGCTTCTCCAGATCGTTCTGCGCGGGATGGTCAATGTCGAGACGGCCGAAAGGCTTGATGCCGAGGACGCAGCCAAAGCGAAAGGTCACGACGTTGGCGAGGATCAGGATGATGTTGGGCAATCAGACGAAATCGCAGTGCCGCAAGTTACGTTATCCATTACGGATATGGAGCCGCAGGTTGTTTCCGGCAGCGAGTTCGATCGCAATCAAGCCGCGCTATGGCGTGGAATTGGGAAGTTTCAGGATTTCTTGGGGCGAGCGAAGGACTCAGACGATGCGCTCGATCTCAATTTTGTCACCCGATCGCTGTTCATGCTTTACCTGATGCTCCACGGTTGCACCAAGCGATACAAGACCGAAAATGGCGAGGAATCGGTCCTTATCCCGTTCACTGGGGGGCCGGGTGAGGATTTTCGGGACAGCTTTCTCTTCGTCGCCGCTCAATCAATCGCAGCGATTTGGGGACCAAATTTTGCTCGAAGCCTGATTAGCCGACTGAAATTCACCGCCGACGGTGACACGCTTCCGATCCAGATCACCACACTGACGATTATTTCTCGCTGGGTGCTGGCGGCCATCCTGTCAGAAGTTCGCGGTGCGAAGGCTCATAAGTCACTGCGCGATATTCTTGAAAAACAAGTGCCGAACCTCTTTGCCGCGACCAAGGTGTTTCCTGATTTGAGCCAAGAGGATCTGTTTGCGACCATCAAGCAGATGGAAGCGAACATTGGAATGGATGTGGAGCAAGGTGCCAGAATCAGAAATACGCTCGGTGAACTCGGAAGGGATCTGTCGGCGGACGCAACCCCCAAAATTGCTCAAAAATCGGAATGACTCGATAGGCCTATCGGTGTCCGAATCTCTTTACGCCATTGACCGAAAATAATGAGAAAACGGCTGTCTCAAGTCGCCGTCATTCTGGGCGAACCGCAAAAACTTCTACACAGTTCCTGCACAGGTTAAAAATGGCCTATTTTTATCAATTATATCAGTGACTTGAAAGTCACCGATATAATGGTCGGGGAGACAGGATTCGAACCTGCGACCCTCTGTTCCCAAAACAGATGCGCTACCAGGCTGCGCCACTCCCCGACGGGGCGAGCCTCTAGGACA
>NZ_JBEBKL010000065.1:0-10567 GCF_040079335.1 Sphingorhabdus sp. | reverse complement strand
GGCGCTGGATCATGTCTGCAAGCATGTGGTGCTGCCCGCTCCCGTGCGAATGAGTGGTGCCGGCTAGAGGATTCGAACCCCTGGCCCCCTGATTACAAACTGCCTCTAGCAACCTTTCTGATGCTACGCCAGAGTGCTCCATACTACGCTTAAGGTCTTGAAACGGTTGGAATAAATCCGCCGTGGATTACCTTAACCTACGCCACGGTTTTCCGACAAATGATTACGTGGCGATTACGTGGGCGTATGAAGCATGGCCAGTCAGTCGATCACTATCCGCACTATCGAGGCATCAAAACCATGTCCAGGACGCGATGTCTATACCTGGGATAGCGGCCTGAGGGGGTTTGGCCTTCGGGTCACCCCCAAGGGTGTCAAATCCTATGTCCTCCAATACCGGGTCGATGGCGGGCCTGCGCGCCGCACAACGATCGGTATTCATGGCAGCCCCTGGACGACACAGACGGCGCGAAAGGAAGCCGAACGCCTGCTCATGCTTGTGCGGCAAGGCGTTGATCCGGTTGAAGAGGCACGGAATGCGAAACGCCGCGAGAAGGTACTTAACTTCTCTTCCTATTGCGACCAGTTCGTCGAGCTCTACCTGCAGGCGAATTGGCCGGACACTTGGCCGGAGCAACAGCGGATTCTTGAAAATGTCCTGAAGCCTCGTTGGGGCAAGAAGGCCCTGACGGCGCTCAAACGTGCCGACATGGTCAAGCTGATGGATGATTATGCCGATCGTCCGGGCAGCCGGAAGGTCATCCATTCACTGCTGCGCAAATTGTTCAATTGGGCGGTTGATCGCGAAGATATCGAGATCTCGCCGCTTGCGGGAATGAAGGCTCCCAAAGCCTGCCCGTCACGTCGACGGGTGCTCGGGCAGGAGGAACTGATCTGCTTGTGGCAAGCCACCGGGCAGGCCAGTTGGCCTTGGGGGCCATTTGCGCGCCTGCTTCTCCTGACGATGCAGCGGAGACAAGAGGTTGCGGAGATGGATTGGTCGGAGATCAATCTCGAAGCCAAAACCTGGACCTTGCCTGCCGAGCGCGCCAAGAACGACGAAGCGCATATTATCCCGCTGACCGAAATGGCGGTGGCCGAACTCGCGGCGCTTTATCCGCAGGAGCGCGGCTTTGTGTTCAGCACGACCGGCACCACACCCGTCTCGGGATACTCAAAAGCCAAGCGCCTTCTCGACGAACGCATGCTGAAAGTCATGCAGCGCCGTCAGAAGGAGAGGGGCGGTGATCCCCAAAGCGTCAAGATCGACGATTGGCGTTTGCACGACCTGCGCCGCACGGGGGCGACCAATCTGCAAGCGCTTGGCATCCCGATCGAAGTCACCGAGGCCGTCCTCAACCATATCAGCGGCACACGGGCAGGCATTGCGGGGATCTACAATCGTTACAAATATGAACCAGAAAAGAGGGTCGCGCTTGAGGCGTGGGACTCGCGATTGCAGGAGATGCTCAATCGCGGCGAGCGTCCGGCGGTGGCCCAGCAGGCCGTGGATGCCGATCAAACCAGATCAACCAGAATCAGCGCAATGGATTGGCGAACTATGCTCGCGGATCCTCAGGTCGAGGTCGAAATCGATCAATCAAGCCTGTTGACAAATGTCAACAAAAAGGCCATGGGGAGTTAGTCGAATGGCAAGACCCCGCCATCCGAACAAGGAGATCGAAGCCGCCGTTGCCCATGCGGAAGCGCAGGGCTGGCGTGTGGTTGCTATCAGCGGTCATGCCTGGGGGCGGCTTTATTGTCCTTGGGCTGATCGGGACGGCTGCATGGTCTCGGTGTGGAGCACCCCGCGCAACGCGGAGAACCATGCCAAGGCGATCCGGCGCGATGTTGCGCGGTGCCCGCATCCGGGCGCGGAGTGAGATGATGAAGACGCACGAGTTCACGATTATCGCCTCCGGTCTCGATCCTGAGATGGAAGGCTATGAGGACCGTTTCTTCGAGGCGGGCTGCGACGATGCCACCCTGTCGTTTCAGAAGGGCGTCATCATCGCCGAGTTCGCGCGTGAAGCCGTGTCGTTCTCCAAGGCCGTCGCGTCGGCCTATGAGGATATCCTCAAGACGGGTGCCAAAGTCGAGCGGGTCGAACCCGACTATCTCGTGAGCCTCAGCGACATCGCCGAACGCTCCGGCCTCACCCGCCAAGCGATCTCGCTCTACACCAAGGCCGAACGCGGCTCGGGTTTCCCCAATCCAGTCGCCCGCGTCACGTCCAACAGCCCGTTATGGGACTGGCTTGAAGTCACAGAGTGGCTCCACGCCCAGTCGAGGATCGACCGCGATGCGGTGATCGAGGCGCGAATCGTCAAGGAAGCGAACCGCTTCATCGAACTGCACGATGGGCAGCCGGACAATTTCACGCGGCGACTGGAAATGCTAGAAGCAGCCTAACAGCGGCCAGATTATTGGAGCCTTAGTTTGCGTCTGCACCTGGATCCTAGGTCGAGGATTCGCCGTCTGCTTATCGTGGCACGTACACCGCATCAGAAACATGGTAGACCAAAACGGCTTCCATCGCGAAGCCGTTCGGTCGGCGCAGATTCGATGGGTGGACAAGATGCTCGTGACCATTGTGCGACAGATATGTCGAGCCTCTTTTCCAGAATACTCGGATGACGACGGGGTCGCCATTCCCATCACTGGCGTGGATTTCGCCTCGAGGGCCATTGTTCGCTGGCATAATTTACTCCTTGATCTCGACAGTCAGCACCAAACAATCCGGCCGTTACGCAGCAGAAAGTGAGCTCGGCAGCCATCCTTGCGCCAAACCGAGGGATGCAGGGTTGGCGTGGCATCGATGACCCTGAGCGCCCAGACAGGCTCGCTATCGGGCAACAGATTCATTTCTAGCAAAGTGCTGCACCCGCAAGGGCACCGCATCGCAGCGATCCAGTAACGGCCATCCTCGCCGACTAGGTAGAGCTTACCGGGTATGGCGTCGTCAGGCAGATCTTCGTCTTCGATCACCTGGTAACGGCCCCACCGGGCAAAATACATGTCCCGTAGCCACAGTCCTACTCGCCTAGGTATCGATCTCCACTTTGGCATCAGCTTTTCCTCGACAGTTGGGGCATATTGAGCAGGGGTTCGCGGCCACCAGTCGCAAGCAACTTGCCCATGACCGGGCACGGCTTTTCGTAAGTCTCTGTGGTGAATTCGACTTCCGCAAGATTCATGCGCACCGCATCGAAGGCGGCTGGATTGGGGTTATGCCGGAACGGATAAAGGCGCGCGATCAACTCGAGCACCGCGCTCGCCGCAGCGATCATGTTGATGCTGATGACAGCCGGCTGCTCCTCGTCACGGCCCTTGATGTACTTTTCCGCGCGCTGCCGTGCATATTCTTCCGGCGCGGCCCGTTCCAGACTTTCGGCATGGACCTGCTCGGGGGTATAAACACCCCTGGAAAGAAGGCTGGATCCTCCTGGGAAGATAAAGTTCACGGCCGTGTCGATCTGATCGATCGATCCATCTTCGTCAGCCACAGCGCCGACGCCAACGTCGACGAGCGTTTGCAGTTGCGTTGCCACCAGTCGGTCAAGGATTGCCCTGCCTTCGGCACCGTCGACACAGCCTGCAAGAATATCGCAGCCGGCAAGTGCAACCACTGCATCGCGGTCCACAATATTCGCCGGGATGGCCAGGACCTGTGTACCGAACCCAAGTGCGTCAATGGCTCTCTTGGCGACATCAACTTTATGCGTGCCTTCGCGTGCATCTTCTGCGTTCGCGTTCAAGATCCTGTCGAGGTTCCTGGTTTCGACACGCTGGGGATCGACAAGGACAATACGGCCGAATCCGAGTCTGGCGAATTGCTCGGCAACGATGCTGCCTGTTCCTGACACCCCGACAATGCCAATGCTGAGCCGCCTCAGTTCGCTGCGCATCTCTTGCCCAAAGCCGCGCGAATGCCGCCCGACCGTTCCCAGGGTAGTTGAACTGTCTGATTGTGTTTCGCACCACCAGAACTGCGGCTGCCGGCCTGCAATGCCAAACTGGGCAATGGCGTGCTGCGATCCATCGGGTAGGCCGACCCTGCCCAACATTTGCCCCGACGGCATGACAACTACGCTGGCATGGGGCGCCGCGCTATCGAGATAACCATGGACACTTTCGAAAAAGGCATCGTCCCCGACGTCATCGATCTCGGAGAAGTACGCTTGGTTACCCGGGTGGCAGTGGAACTTGACGATAGACAAGCCAGTTGCCGCCGCCCGCGTGAGCAGGGGATCTAACCATTCGAATGGCCACTGGATCGCGACGGGCGTGCGCAGCGTGCAGACATCTACCGGAACCGGTACAATCTCTTTCACGAGGATGCGGACCGGGCTTGCACTTGCGCCCAACACGCACAATCCGATCGCGGCCGATTCCTTGCCGTCGCCCGGAAACAGATGGCCCATCAGCGCCATCTGTTCCTTCTCTGCCATCGTCAGCGTGAAGGTTTGTGTCACCGTTCGAGTTCGCGCTTGAACCAATCGAGCATGTAACCGTAGTGAGAGGCAATGCTGTCGCTTTCCGGGTTCCAGCTGTTCACGCCCTCAACACGGTGGCGCGACCAGCGCTGCCAGCTTCCTCCGTCGATTGCGACGGTGACATCGGCCTGGGGGATACTCGCGCCGTTGGTGCGACTGATCGCCGGACTGAAATAGGCCATATCGATAACGCCCGCCGGGTAGCTGGTGACGTCGAATGCGATATCCACTTGCCCGGGCTCAAATCCTGCGGGCGGGCTCCATCCCCGCACAATGATCCAGAGCTGCCCGCAGTTGACAGCTTCCCAGTTCAGCCCAAGGCCGTTCAGGAACGCGGTGTCTTCTTCTGGCAAGGCGAACTCGCGCCGCTCGCTGAGGCCGTCCTGCACATGCAGCTTGTTGGCAACAAACCGCTCGACGCCCGGCAGAGTCAGATCGACGTGATCGCCGGGCTGGATTTCCACCGGGTCTCCCTTGCCGCTCTTGAGGCGCAGACGATATTCTTCGACGGGAACAAAGCCGGCCAGCGTAAGGATCTCCTCGCGGGTCGGGTTCGGGTCAGCGGTGGCTGCCCGTTTCTTGTTCACCCGAAACGCATAGCGCTTGGCCGGGGGCTTCTTGTCGTGCGGATTGGCAGCGGTGAACGCTTCGATGTCCAATTCTTCGAGCGGCGGCTCGTCTTCGCTATTGGCGACCATTTTGGTTTCCTTCCATGTCGGGGGCGGGAGTGCCGCTGCATTTCTGCATTGTAGGATTAGCGTGCTTGAAATGTCAAGCATATCAAGCGCGCTTGATAAATCACGCGGATCGCGCTATTTTCGGGGACTCAGGAGCGCCAAGGGACTCAAATCATGTCAGGCTCAAGCAAGTCGCCAGTAACGCTGGGTGTCCATTTGGCGGCGATTCGCAGCGACCGAAAGTTGACGCTTCGACAGGTCGAGGAGGCCACAGGCAAGGAAGTGTCCAACGCCTACCTCAGCCAAATCGAGAACGGCAAGGTTGGCGCCCCGTCACCGCATGTTCTGAATGCTTTGGCTGAGCTTTATAAGGTTGATTATACCCACTTGATGGAATTGGCGGGATATTTACGCGCGCCGACCGAACGTGAGGCAGGAGAACGCCATGGGCGCGCGGCAACATTTGCGGAAATCAGCCTTACGGATGACGAGGAAGCCGAGCTCTTGCGGTTCCTGAAATTTCTGCGAGCGCAAAAGGACGATAAATAATGCGCCCCGACGACAGCTCACTTAGCTCAAGCGAGCTGTTAAAAGTTGAGACAATTGCCAAGAACTTGCTGCATCGTTCCGATGCGTGGGGAACTGTTCCTCTGCCGCTTGAAGACATTCTTGCCGCTGCAAAGCTCAAGGTTGCGCCGTACAGCATTTTCGACCCGCGCTCGATCAAGGCCTACGTTGCGGCCAAGGGCAGCCAGGTCGCGAAAACCATCAAGTCCGCGCTGGGGAAGATCTTCGGAATTCTCGACGCGTCCGAGGAGATCATCCACATTGATGATTCGCTGACACCGGGCAAGCAGCTCTTTCTGACGCTTCACGAGACGGGGCACTTCGAGCTGCCCCACCAGCGCAAGTTGTTCCGCTTCTTCGAGGACAGTGAACAGGAACTCGAGCCGTCCATCGCCGATCAATTCGAGCGCGAAGCCAACAACTTCGCTCGATTTGTTATGTTCAATGGGGACGCTTTCAAGCAGCGCGCGGCGGATATGCCGCTGGCATTCGCTTCAATCAAGAAGTTGCAAGGCCAGTTCAAGACGTCGATGTATGCCTCGATCCGCGAATATGCCCGCACCCATCACCAGGTTTGCTTTGTCGCGGCGCTCGAACCCACCGAGGTTCGCCCGGTGCTGGGGATTTGTGCGCCGGTCAGGCGGGTCGAAGTGTCGCTTTCCTATGAACAGATGTTCGGGCGGCCACAGACGACGCTGATCACGCCTGGGCATGCACTTTGGCCGTTGGTCCCGCTCGGTGGCCGGCGCGTTACTCGGCCGACCACTTTCATCTTGACCGATCTCAACGGTGATCAGCACGAATTCATCGGAGAGGCCCTGGATACGACCTTCAACATCCTGCTTTTTGCGTGCCCCCGAGAGTCGTTCAAGGCCTAGTCGGCTTGACGTCGATGCGCTTATTGGTTGCGCGATCGGGATCGGGGATGGGTACCTCGCGGATTGCATAGATGTAGCTGATCACTTGTCAGCTCAGGCGGGTAGGAGTTCGCTAAGCCGCATGACGGCTGCCATGGCATCTGCGAATGACGGCACTTCATCCGCTCCGGCGAAGGCCATACCCTCGACAAATCGTGCGTATTCATCAGGGTATAGGGGATCCGCCGCGAGAATTTCGATCATCGCTTCGAGCCGTTCCGCCGGCGTCTTGGACCGGCTGACCTCGCTCCCTCTCCCCGTATCGGCAAACATGGTCTCCCTGAGCAGACCGGGAAAACCGGCGTGCTCGATAACCACCGGCTCCAGTGCGGCAAGGTCATGGAGATGGCGAACGATTGCCGGGTCATCCTTCGGCGACGCGCGGTCGCGCGTGAGTGCTCGCCAGGCGAAGGCGCTGAGTTTGTCCGCAGCCGTCTCGACCGGATCGACACAGGCCACCGCGTCAACCTCTGCTGCCAGCGAACGGTAGGCGTTGACAAATGATGTGACCGGCCGAGGCGCTGGTTCCAGGCGAGCCGGCTTTGCCGACAATTCGGCAAGAATGTGCGGACGAAGCGCATCGTGACCTTCGAGCAGGGTCGGGTAATCCATCTCGATGCGGATGAATCCATTCCCGTCGCGGGCGATGACCTCGGTAATGACAAACCCTGCTTCGCTCCACCCGGTAACCAGTGCATCCTTGAAGCTGCTGAGCGCATTGCGGCGCTGGTTTCCGGAAAGGCCGAGAAAGGCGTCCGAAAGACCGAGCTTGAAATCAATGTCTTCGGAAAATCGCTTGATCAGACCGTGGCCCTTGAGCAGCGAAGTCCCGCCCGAAAAAACGGGAGTAATGTCACCGGTCTTCAGGCTTTCGAGAATGCGGATGGCCTGAACGACGAACCAGTCCTTCTCGACAAAGGCTTCATCGACAGCAAGCGCACCTGCGACCAGGCCAAGTGTGCGCAGGTCAGGCGCGTTGGAGAACGACATAATTGCCATCATAGCCAATGCGTCGGCGCACACGGTCGGTGACCATCAACGCGCGGCCTGTTGGCACCTGAGTTGAGCGGCCGCTGTTATAGGCCTGCTCTGCGTCAGAGGCGGAAATCGACTTGCCGAGCCGACCCAGCGCTTCGGTGGCAAGCTTCCGGATGCCGACTAGGGGGGCTGTCTTGCCGCTGAACGGAGACACGGCCGCCTTGGCGTAAAGGCCGTAGCCGATCTGGATCAGCTTCCCGGACCGGACAACCTGTCGCAGCGCGCGTCCGACAGCATCGTAACTGCCGAGCTTGTCGAAGTCCGAACGAAGAAAAACGTTGCGCCGCGACCGCCCCACGCGCTGCCGAATGGCATCGGCAATCGTTGCTGCGGGTATCGCACCCTTGCCGGTGGCCAGGCGATAGCTCCCGCGCCCGACCCGAACGAGCTTGCGGGCCTTGACGAGGTCGCCGAGCACCCGGCCGACCGAGTCATAGTTGGCATCGAGGCGCAGAGTGGCGCGCGAAAGGGTATCGCCGCACGCGAAGCGCTCGAGAACCTGCTGCTCCAAGGTCTGCATGATCGAATCCAAAATACGACGTTTACGACATCGATCTAGCGAAAGGTACGGCAAAATTCAACCAGTGTTTGCAACGGTCCGCAACGCGCGCAGCTGCCAGCTCGCATAGTCGGCTACCAGCCGTTGCAAACGGAGCGCGATGAGCGAACCTCACAGTTAAACACGCGCCACGAGATGCCAGGTCCACAGAATCACAAATCAGAGGTTTCGATGAGCTCGACCCGGTATCCGTCCGGATCCTCGATGAAGGCAATGACTTCAATGTCGTCGCGATCCGGTGAGGCGTTGGACATCGGTCCGGCAGGACGGATAATCCGCGCTCCCTTTGCTGCAAGTGCTTCGCAAGCGGCATACATGTCCGGGAAGAGGCGCCCGCCCAGCAAGGCGTCGGTATCGATCTTGCAATCTGCCGCGTGGACTTCCGCCTTTTCGAGCAGGTCAGACAGGACGGCGAGGTAGTGCTGGAACACCGGCACGGACGCAGAGGTCATAGTGATGGGCATGGGATGACTTTCTGTGAGGGAAAGAAAAGGTGAGCGGCGGGTCAAAGGCGACCCGGCCCGCCGCTCTGCTGCATCGCCTTGGGCTGATGGCCGGTGCAGCGGGCAGGCCCCGACGGGGGGGCTTGGGCCTGCCTATTTGCAGATTTCGCCGGTGTAGCGCACGAGCCCGACCATGGCGTTCGGATCACGCAGATCGACCAGACCATAGCTGTTGAAGGTGCCGCCATAGCCGTTGAGCGTCCCGCGCGAGATCGGCTGCTGGATGTGGTAGGTGATCTCCAGCATGTAGCGTCCCGGCTTACCAGGAATTGCCGTCAACACGCCCAGATCCTTGGTCTGGATCGCGCCGCCATCGTCGCGCCCGAAATAGTGCTCCATATCCATTTCCAGCCCAGTTGGCGTCTGGCGGGTCGCCAGAATCTTTCCTGCCGCGTTCTGCACACTGCCGCTCAGCGTTGCGGAAATGATGATCGGTTTGCCCTCGCCTTCGCCGAAGAAGTTCGGAATTGCGACGCCGCCGATCGGCATGCAGCTCTTGCTGGTCTCAGCCGCGCTGGCAGCATTTGCAGAAACGAGGCCAAGCGCGACTGCCGCCAGGATGGGGAGATTAGTTTTCATGGATCAATCCTTACTTTGGGGGGGGGGGCTCAAGCGGCGGCGACAGCCGCGCCGATTTCTTCGTTGGTCAGCGCACGACCATCGATGTTCCAGGTGCCGTCGACCGCGTGAACGCCGTTCGACCAGATGCGGTCCTTGGCCAGCGAACCGCCCGACAGGTCATGCAGAATCTGCGTGGCCTCACCGAAGAAGGCGGTCTGGATCGCGTGATCGGCGAGCGCGAAGGACGGGGTCTTGGTCTCGACCCAGGCACCGTCGACCGGCTTGCCGCCTGCAAATGTATGACCCTGGGGCAGGACGTTGAGATGCGTGGTGACATTGGGCGTCATCACCGCATTGCCGCCCAGACCATGGTGGCGCAGGAACGAATCGGTGATTTGCTGAACGGCGTCGCCAACCTTGTCGGCCGGAATGACACCTTCGGTCAGGGTAATGCTGATGGGCATTGGAGTTTCCTTTGTTTTCGTGAGGCAAGATCGGCGTTGCCTCTCGCCGCGACTCGTTATATAACGACCGTTATTCTTGAATTAGATAGTGATCGTTATTTCGTCAATCATAAAATAACGTTCGTGATGCAATGGAGTAAAAATGCGATACCAACCGGACCACAAACTGGAAGCGCGCACGCGCCTGATCGAAGCTGCTGGCCGCGGGTTTCGGCGGCGCGGCTATGGCGGGATCGGCGTCGATGGGCTGGCGAAGGAAGCGGGGGTGACTTCTGGGGCCTTCTATGGTCACTTCAAATCGAAAGACGCGGCCTTTGAGGAAGCGCTACTGGCCGGGCTCGAAGAGTTGCGCGCAGCTGTGCTCGGCATGCAAGAGCAGCATGGGGCGGCGTGGGTCGGAGCACTGGTCGATTTCTATCTGGGTGAGAAACGCACCTGCGAACTGGGTGCAAGCTGTGCCTTGCAAAGCCTGACCCCCGATGTCCAGCGCGCCGATCCGGCGCTCAAGGCGCTGTTCGAGAGCAAGGTCAAGTCGCTCGCTGCAGCAATCGCACAGGGCCTGACGGGCGATGATGCGCAACGAACCGCCAGAGCATGGGCACTCATCGCGATCCTGACCGGTGCGGTCACGCTGGCGCGGTCGGTGGACGATCCAGCCACCGCTGATCAGATTGCGGCATCCGCGCGGTCATCCGCGCTGGCGCTGGTGAAAGGGAGCTAAGGGTTTGGTCGTGGCAGACTGTGTGGATCGGCCATTACGAGTGCTTACCATGCCTGAGCAATAA
>NZ_JBEBKL010000064.1:0-11191 GCF_040079335.1 Sphingorhabdus sp. | reverse complement strand
GTCCCCCTCCCCATCGCAAGTCGATGGGGAGATAAGGTGACCGACCCCCTCAACAACAGCTATTATCGAGCGACCGCCAATGCGTGGGATACGCAGCCCAGCTTTGTTGGCGAGCGCGATTATGACGTTGCTGTCATTGGCGGCGGTTTCACAGGCCTTTCGACCGCTTTGGCTTGCGCCGAAAAAGGGCTGAAGGTCGCGCTGTTCGAGGCGCAGTCAATCAGCTTTGGAGCGTCAGGGCGTAATGGCGGGCAGTTGATTCCAGGGCTGCGCTGGTCAATGCGCGAGATTGATGCAGAATTTGGTCGCGAACGGGCACAAGCTATCTTTGATCTGGCCTATGGGGCGGTAAGACGCGTCAACGACCGGATATCGCAGCATGGCATCGATTGTGATTTGAAGCCCGGCCATCTGGAGGCCGCCTACAAGCCAGAGCATTTTGCGGACATGCAGCGCGAGGCGGATTTTCTGGCCAGGGAGTTTGGCTGGAATTCTGAGATCGTTCAACCGCAAGGGATGGGACGACACATCAACGGAGGCGGCTATCATGGCGGGATTTATGATTCCCGAGGTGGGCATTTCCATCCATTGAACTATGCGGTGGGGCTGGCACAGGCTGCGCTGAAAGCAGGTGTGGAGATTTTCGAATATTCTCCAGTTCAGCGGATCGACGGCGACCGAGTTTTCGCAGAACAGGGCAAAGCCAAGGCACAGTCCATTCTCCTCGCAGCCGACAACTGGATGGGTGATCTCGACCGCGAGCTGGGCGGCTACACCGTGCCGATTATGAACTACAATATTGCGACCGCTCCCTTGGCGAACGCGGATGAGTTATTGCCAAGTGATGCTGCCATTGCCGACAGCCGTTTTGTGCTCAACTATTTCCGTCTGTCTGCCGACAAGCGCCTGATTTTCGGCGGTGGGGAGAAATATGTGCAGACCCCGCCAACAGACATTGCAGCTTTCGTCCGCAAGCATATGGTCGAGGTGTTTCCCTCGCTTGCCGATACGCCCATCGACTATGCCTGGGGCGGAGCAGTGGCGGTGACGATGAACCGGCTGCCGCATTTGGGGCGCAAGGGAAATGTGTTTTTCGCACATGGTTTTTCGGGGCACGGCGCGCTGGTGACTACGCTGGCGGGTGAACTCTTGGCAGAGGCTGTTACGGGAACGATGGAGCGCTTCGATGTCTTTGCCCATCTTCCCAACCGGCCATTCCCGGGTGGTCGTTTGTTCGCCCGCCCGCTCGCGACTTTGGGATTGCTCTGGTACGCGCTAAGGGACCGGTTATGATTTCAGACGCTGCCATTGATCGGATAGCAGAACGCGAGGCGGCGGCATTTCGTGCCGCGAACCCTAAGTCTTTGGCGCTGGCGCAACAGGGTTCGGCCAACTGGTTTCAAGGCGTGCCGTTTCACTGGATGCTCGATTGGCCGAGCCCGGTGCCGCTGGTGGCAGCCGGGGCCAAGGGGGCGATGCTGATGACGGTCGATGGCCGCACGCTTGATGATTTCTGCCTCGGCGATACCGCGAGCATGTTCGGCCATTCGCCCGCGCCCTTGGCTGAAGCATTGGCAAAGCAGGCGGGTGAGGGGCTCAGTTACATGCTGCCCACCGAAAAGGGCGTCGAGCTAGGTGCGATGCTCGCAGCGATGTTTGGCCTGCCGCGCTGGCAGGTGACGACAACCGCGAGCGAAGCCAACCGCGCCGTCATCCGCTGGTGCCGGGGCATAACGGGTCGAAAGAAAATCCTGATTTTCAACGGCTGCTATCATGGTGCCGTCGATGATGTTTTTGTCGATCTGCGCGCGCATCCCTCGGGCTGGGAACCCAGAATGCGGGCGAGCCTGATCGGGCAAGTGCATGATATTTTGCCGACGACGAGCGTGATTGAATTCAACGACGTAGTGGCGCTGGAACGCGAGTTGAAACGCGGCGACATCGCCTGTGTGCTGGCTGAACCGGTGATGACCAATGTCGGCATGGTGCGTGACGCGCCGGGCTATCTGGAAAGCCTCCGCCGCCTATGCAGCGAGACTGGAACGATCCTCGTTTTCGATGAAACGCACACCATCTCCTCAGGCTATGGCGGTCACAGCAATGCTTATGGACCGAAGCCCGACATTATGGTGATCGGCAAATCGATCGGGGGAGGTGTTCCGACGGCGGTTTATGGTTTCAGCGAGGAGATCGCGGAACGGATGGCGAAGTTGAACGCGACGCGCCCTTCAGGACATAGCGGTATCGGCACCACCCTATCGGCCAATGCGCTGGCGATCACCGCAATGCACGCGATGGTCGGGAAGGTAATCACGCTTGAGGCCTATCGCCACATGCTGGCGCTCGCACAACGGTTGGTAAAGGGCATCGAGGGCGTCATTGCCGCGCACAATCTGCCCTGGCACGTAGCAAATGTCGGCGCGCGGGTTGAATTTGTTTGCGCCGAAAGGCCATCCACCAATGGCAGCGAGGCGCGCGCAGCGATGCAGCCCAAATTGGAGGCAGCGGTCCACCTCTACCTCGCCAATCGCGGCATTTTGCTTGCGCCGTTCCACAATATGATGTTGCTGTCTCCGGCAACGCAGGACGGACAGGTTGACCGGTTGGTCCATGTGCTGAACGACGCGGTTACCGAATTTCTGGAGTAAGTATTTTGAGCAGCCATCCCAAGTCCTCGGCGGTCGTTGCGCCAAAGAGCGAAGCCGAAGCGTTTTTTACGGCCAATCCGCATGTGGACTCGGTCGAGATGATCTACACCGATTTTGGCGGGGTTCCGCGCGGAAAGCGGCTGCGCCAGCATGAGGTGATTGCGGTTTACGAAACCGGCCGGATGTTCCCGGGCTCGATCACGGTCGTCGATATCACCGGGCAGGATACCGTCGAAACCGGGCTTGTCTGGGAAGATGGCGATGCCGACCGTTCGATGAAGCCGGTGCCGGGCACGCTCGTGAAAACGCCTTGGGCAGGCGAGAATGCCGCGCAATTTCTGGTCGATTTCTACGAACTTGATGGCACGCCGCATGACCTAGACCCGCGCCATGTGCTGGGGCGCGTGGTGGATCGTTATGCGGAGCAGGGTTTAGTGCCCGCGGTGGCGGTCGAGCTGGAATTCTACCTTGTCGATCCAAGGCGCAGCCGCGACGGCATGGTGCGTCCGGCAGCACCAGCCTATAGCAAGGATCGCCCGCGCAATGTCGAGGTTTATGGCCTGCGTGAGTTGGAGGATTTCCGGCCTTTCCTAGATGATCTCTACGCCTTTTGCGACCTGCAAGGCTTGCCGCTCGAAAGCGCGATTTCGGAATTTGCACCGGGGCAGTTCGAACTCACCTTGTGCTACAAGCCCGATGTGCTGCGCGCCTGCGACGATGCCATCATGTACAAGCGGGTGGTGAAGGCCGCCGCGCAGCGCCATGGCCTCGAAGCCACCTTCATGGCCAAGCCCTTTGCCGATCAGGCGGGCAGCGGCATGCACATCCATGTCTCGGTGAACGACGCGGAAGGCAACAATATCTTCGCCAGCGAGGACCCAGAAGGCACCGACGCGCTGCGCCATGCCATTGGCGGGATGATCGCCAATGTCGGGGATAGCTTCGCGCTGTTCGCGCCCAATGCCAACAGCTATCGCCGGTTCAAGGCGAACAGCTATGCACCGGTCGCGCCGACATGGGGCGTCAACAATCGCACCGTTTCGTTCCGTGTTCCGGCAGGCGCGCCCAAGACCCGCCATGTCGAACACCGCGCCTGCGGGGCCGATGCCAATCCTTATCTCGCGGTTGCTGCGGTTCTCGCGGGTATGCACCACGGCATGGCGACCCAGACCGATCCCGGTCCTGCTGTTGTCGGCAATGGCTATGATCGCGACAATTCCGGCGATGACAAGCCGCCTAGCAACTGGTTCTCCGCGGTTGACCGCTTCCATACCTCCGGCTTCATGCGCGACTATCTGGGTGCGCGTTTTGTCGACATGTATTCGATCGTCAAACGCGTCGAGCAGGACCGCTATTTCAGCGAAGTCCCACGGTTGGATTATGATTGGTATTTGCGCAACGCGTGAATAACCCCTCTCCCATCGGGAGAGGATACGAAGCCTTGCTGCTTAGCAGCTAGGCGAAGTTGGTGAGGGGCTCCGTCCCGACGATAACGCACAACCCCTCACCCAGCTGCAACTAAGCAACAAGTTGCCAAATCTGTGCAACCTTCTCCCGATGGGGGAGGGAAAAAATCGCTTTGAAAATCACCGCTTTTGCGTCAGTCTCGGGAATCGAGGGAACGCACAAAAAGGTGGAGCAAAGCCATGGATTTCAAGATACTTCTCGACAACGCACAGAACCGTCGTTCGCTGCTCAAGGGCATGGGGGTCGCCGCTGTCGGCTTGACCTTTACCGGAGCTCTTGCCGGTTGTGGGGAGAAGGAAGCAAAGAAGCTCGCCAATGGCGAAGAGGGCAAGCTCAACTTCTACAACTGGGACACCTATATCGGCGAAACAACGCTCGAAGACTTCAAGGGCGCCAGCGGCGTTGACGTCAATATGACGCTGTTTGCAAGCAATGACGAATTGTTCGCCAAGCTGAAGGCGGGCAATCAGGGCTATGACGTGATCGTACCGTCGAACGACTTTGTCGAACGCATGGCGCAAGCCGATCTGCTGATGCCGCTCGATTTTGCGCAAATTCCCAACTTCGAAAAGAATATTGCGCCTGAATTCAAGGATGTTCCTTATGATCCGAAACGCAAATATTCTATGCCCTATACATGGCTCTCGCTCGGCATCGGCTATCGCAAGTCGAAGGTGAAGGGCACGCCCGATAGCTGGAAAGTGCTGTTCGACAGCGACGAATATAAGGGCCGCATCGCTGTGCTATCGGAAGCCGGCGACATGTTCCGCCTCTATGGCAAATATCTGGGCAAATCGGTCAATGCGCTCACTGAAGCGGACATCAAGACCATCGAAGCGATGATGATCAAGCAGAAGCCGAACATCAAGGCCTTCCACGAAGACAATGGTCAAGACCTGCTGCTCAAGGGCGAAGTCGACGTTGTGCTCGAATATAATGGCGATATCGCACAGGCGATGGTCGAGGATGAAGATATCGGCTTCGTCATACCCAAGGAAGGCAGCCAGCTCAATTCGGATAACCTCTGCATACCCAAAGGTGCGCCGCGTCCGAAAAATGCGCATGCCTTCATCAACTATCTGCTCGATGCAGAGGCGGGCAAGAAGATCACCGAGACGATCCTCTATCCGACCCCCAATGCGGCGGCCAAGGCGTTGATGCCCGATGATTACAAAAATAATCCGGTCATCTTCCCTGCAGCCGACCTGCTCGCCAAATGCGAATATGCTGCTTACAATCCAAAGCTGCAGCCGATGTATGAGGAGGCCTTCACCCGCGTGCGGGCCGCCTGATCCGTGGCGGGGGCACTGCAAGACTGGAAAAAGCACAAGCGGCCGTTCGCAGCGATTGCGGGCGCGCCGCTGTTCTGGCTGCTGCTTTTCTTCCTCGTGCCAATGGCGATCGTCTGGCTGTACAGCTTTGGCGAAAATGCGGGGCCTGCCGACATTGCGATTTCGGGGACGCTCGACAATTACAAACGGGCCATCGAATGGCTCTATCTGTCGATCTTCCTGAAATCGCTGGCGGTGGCGGCGCTCGTCACGCTGATCTGCCTGATTATCGGCTTTCCGGTGGCGATGGCGATAACCTTTGCAGCTCCAAAGTGGCGTCCCTGGCTGCTGCTTGGTATCATGCTGCCTTTCTGGACCAATTTGCTGATCCGCACCTACGCGTTGATGACGCTGATGGGGACCAACGGCTATGCCAATAAAGGGCTGAACGCGATGTGGGACGGGGCGAGTTGGTTGCGCACCCTCGTCGGCATGCAGCCGTTGGAGGCGTGGACGCCGGTGCAGCTGCTCTACAATAATTTCGCGGTGGTTTTGGGGCTGGTCTATGTCCATCTGCCCTTCATGGTTCTGCCGCTTTACTCGGCGCTCGACCGGCTCGACAAATCGTTGATCGAGGCCAGCCTTGATCTGGGGGCAGGGCATCTGCGCACGCTGATGAAGATTGTTGTGCCGCTGGCAGGCCCGGGGATTTTGGCAGGTGTGATGATCACTTTGATCCCGGCGCTCGGCGCCTATTTGACGCCAGACCTGATGGGCGGCACCGAAAGCCAGATGATCGCCAATGTGATCGAACGCCAGTTCAAGCGTGCCAATGACTGGCCGTTTGGCGCGGCGCTCTCCTTCCTGTTGATCTACGCGATGTTCATCCTGATTGCTCTGCAATCGATGCGGCGCGACAAGGGGGAGGCGCGCTGATGGCTTTGTTCAACCGCACTCCGGTCGCCCCGCTCGAATATACCCGCAAATTGTGGATGCGCGGCTGGGTCGCAGCGACAATGTTCTTTCTCTACGCACCGTTGCTGGTTCTGATGATTTTCAGCTTCAACGACAGCAAGCGCAATGTCGTGTGGAAGGGTTTCACGCTCAAATATTATGAGAAAGCGCTGAACAATGACTCGCTGGTCGAGGCGATGGTCAATTCGCTGACCATTGCCGCGCTTGCCACGGCCTTCAGCATAGTTCTTGGCGCGCTAGCCGCTGTGATGCTCTGGCGCTTCAAATTTCCGTTCAAGGGTGCGGTGGAAGGGACGATGTCGCTGCCGATCATCGTCCCCGAAATCTGCCTCGGCGTCGCTTTCCTGATTTTCTTCGCAAAGATTGAATGGCCAACCGAACTGCCTTGGCCGCTTAACCTGTCGGCGATTACGATCGCGCATATCACTTTCTGCTTCCCGTTCGTGGCGATGGTCGTGCGTTCGCGGCTCGAAAGTTTCAACAAGGAAGAAGAAGAGGCGGCCAAGGATTTGGGTGCATCCGAATGGCAGACATTTCGAGACATTTTGCTGCCGCATATGAAACCCGGCCTGATCGCAGGCGCGCTGTTGGCGTTCACGCTCAGTCTCGACGATTTCGTCATCACCTTCTTCACCAGCGGCCCGGATACGATAACCTTCCCCGTAAAGGTCTATTCGATGGTTCGCTTCTCGGTGACCCCCGAAGTCAACGCCGCATCGACCATCCTCATTCTCCTTACCATCATACTCACCGCCGTTGCGCTCAAGCTGCAAGGCGTGAAAGCCATAGCGGATACCCATTGATATGACTGACCCGCAACCCATCATCCAGATCCGCAATGTCTCCAAACGCTTCGGCAAAGTGACAGCGGTCGATAATGTCAATCTCGACATCATGGCTGGCGAATTCTTCGTGCTGCTCGGCCCCTCAGGCTGCGGCAAGACGACGTTGTTGCGCATGATTGCCGGTTTCGAGATGCCAACCGAAGGCCAGATCATTATCGACGGGGTTGATGTCAGCGATGTGCCGCCGAACAAGCGGCCGGTGAATATGGTGTTCCAGAGCTATGCCGTATTTCCGCATATGTCGGTGGCAGACAATGTCGCTTATGGCCTCAAGATCCGGGGCGTCGGGCGCGGAGAGCGCGAAGAGCGGGTGCGTGAAGCACTCGAACTGGTCAAGCTCGGCGGGTTTGAGGAACGGATGCCTGACCAGATGTCGGGCGGCCAACGCCAGCGCGTGGCATTGGCACGCAGTCTGGTGATGCGGCCCAAGGTGCTGCTGCTCGATGAGCCGCTTTCGGCACTAGATGCCAAGTTGCGTGCGCAGATGCAGTTCGAGCTTTCCGATTTGCAGGATCAGGTGGGCATTACCTTCGTCACCGTCACCCACGATCAGGACGAGGCGCTGTCGATGGCCAGTCGTGTGGCCGTGATCAACAAGGGCGAAGTGTCACAGCTTGCGACGCCTTCTGACCTTTACGAATTCCCGGCCAACAAATTTGTCGCTGATTTTGTGGGATCGGTGAATATATTCGACGGCAAGCTGACGCTCGATGAGCCGGATAAAGCGGCGGTCGATTGCGCGGGGTTGGGCAAGGTTTATCTGAACCATGGCGTTACCGGTCCGCATGGAGCCGATGTGTTTGTCGCGCTGCGCCCCGAAAAAATCTATCTTCACGTTCCGGGCAAGGGCGACGCCATAAAAGCCGCCGCCAAAGACGCACCCGAGGGGCACAATCTCGCCCGCGGTGTCATCAAAGGCATGAGCTATTTAGGCGACTGCACGATATTCGAAATATTGCTGGATGACGGCGGAATGATCCGCGTTCGTCGTCCCAACATTTCACGCCATGATCAGGAAGATTTCACCTGGGATGATCGCGTCAGCATGCACTGGCGCGCCGACAGCCCGGTCGTTTTGCTGAGTTAGTGCCAGTTCTCCCCATCGTCTTGCGATGGGGAGGGGGACCGCCGAAGGTGGTGGAGGGGTCCCGGGTGATAGCCCGCACAACGAATGTCGAAAGTCCCCTCCGTCAGTTGCTGCGCAACTGCCACCTCCCCATCGCAAGTCGATGGGGAGGAGAATTATCAATCCTCTGTCGCCGGCGTCACACGCACATCGATCAACGTCACAATGATGTTGGTGCCCGATTGCGGGGCACCCATCGTGCCGTCGGGCTTGGGCATGCAGAAACGATAGGTTGATCCGGCTGGCATCATTTTCAGCCCTTCGGCGAACAGCGGTGTAGCCATGGCGAGCGGGATTTTTTCCCACTCGCGCTTTTCCTGAACCACGCCGCTATCGGCATCGAACAGGGTGAAATCGACCAGCGCCATATCAGCATCAGAAGGGATCCGTCCCGTCCCTGATGTCACCATCGAATAGCCAAGGCCGGAAGCTGTGCTTTGCGCGCACGCCCTGTCGGCCGGTGCGATGACAGGCTTGGGCGGCGGTGTGGTGAAGGAAAGCAGTTCAACCTCGAATACCAGATCGGCATTGGGCGGGATGGGGTCGCCGCCTTCCAGGCCGTAACCCAGCGCGGAGGGGATGCAGAGGCGGTATTTGCCACCGGGCTGCATCAGTTTGAGTCCCTGGGCAAAGCCGGGGATGACGCCCCCTACTTTGAACTTGGCGCCTTCGCCCGAGTCAAACTCGCTGCCGTCGGCTGCAAGCCTGCCTGAATAATTGACTTCGACCCTAGAATCAGGCCCCGGCTTCTCGCCTTTACCTGCCTTGATCACCGTATAGGATAGACCTTCCGGTGTCTTCACCTTGCAGGTAAGGATCGGCTTGGCAGGCGCCGGCGTCGCCGCGGAAGCGGGAAGAGTGGGGATAGCCAGCAATGCGGCGGTGGAAACAGCGCTAAGCACTGCAGATCGAACCATGTCAGTCATTATCTGGTGCGGTAGGCGATGCGCCGGAAATGTCCAGCGCGCTTCGACTAATCGCTATCCTTCTTGCGCGCTTTATTGGCATAGATCAGCGCAGCGGCCAGTGCTGCCGAACCGATGCCGATCCCGGCGGCGGTTTTCCATCCGATCCCGCCTTTGTCCTCTGCGGCTTCCTTGCGCGCTTTGGCACGCTTCACTTCGCGCATGGTTTCATTGTCGGGCGGGGTGTCTTCGGGGGTGTCGGTCATGCCCACCTAAATGAATCAGCAACGAGTCCGGGTCAACCCTAGTTTCGTCATTCCCGCGAAGGCGGGGAACGAAGTGACCGCTAGGTCAATCCAACTCCCGCCCTCAAAATTTCGACGGCAGGGGCTGGGCCCCCGCGTTGACCTTTGGTCGCCTTCGGCCTCGCGGGGGTGACGATGAAAGGATTTTAGAGTGCGCGCAATTTCGGTTCGGCCTCGTCGAGCGACTTGCGGATGATGCCGACAAGGTCGTCGATCTGGCTGGTAGTGATGATTAGTGGCGGGCACATCACGATGCTGTCGCGAATGCCGCGCACCATCAGGCCGTTCTTGATACAGATGTCGCGCACCATCGGGCCTGCCGTGCCTTCTGCGCCGCCAAAGCGAGTGCCCGTCGCCTTGTCAGCAACGATTTCGATGGCGCCGAGCAGGCCGATCGAGCGGGCCTCACCCACCAGAGGATGGTCGCTCAGTGTGGCCAGCGCCTTGGCCAGATAGGGCCCGGTTTCGCTGCGGACCTTTTCGACCAGCCCTTCGCGCTCCATGATCTCGATATTGCGCAGCGCGACCGCTGCCGCAACTGGATGCCCCGAATAGGTATAGCCATGGACGAAATCGCCGCCGGTTTTCATGACTTTCACGATTTCCTCCGAAACCGCGACTGCAGAAATCGGCAAATAGCCCGATGAAAGGCCCTTTGCCATCGCGATGATGTCGGGCTTCACGCCCATCGTTTCATGGCCCCACATATTGCCGGTTCGGCCAAAGCCCGCGATCACCTCGTCGCAGATCATCAATATGCCATATTTGCGGCAAATCGCCTCGACCTGCGGCCAGTAATTGGCAGGCGGAATGATGACGCCGCCAGCACCTTGCACAGGCTCGCCGATGAAAGCGGCGACATTTTCGGGGCCGACTTCGAGGATTTTGGATTCGATGGCCTCGGCGCATGCGGTACCGAATGCCTCCGGCGTCATGTCACGGCCTTCATTATACCAATATGGCTGGCGGACATGCTCTACACCGGGGATTGGCAAATCACCGATCGGGTGCATCGCCTTCATCCCGCCCAAAGAGACGCCTGCGACTGTCGAGCCATGATAGGCATTCCAGCGGCTGATGAAGGTCTTGCGCTTGGGTTCACCCTTCAGTTTCCAATATTGGCGGACAAGGCGGAAAATGGTGTCATTGGCCTCGCTGCCCGAGCTGTTGAAGAAGACATGCGGCAGACGGTTCTGCGTCAGGCTGGAAATCTTCTCGGCGAGCAGCACAGCGGGCGGTGTCGCGGTTTTAAAAAAGGTGTTGTAATAAGGCAGCTCGCGCATCTGCTCCGCCGCAACCTCGACAAGCTCCTCGCGACCATAGCCGACATTGACGCACCAAAGCCCAGCCATGCCATCGAGGATACGGTTACCGTCGCCATCGTTGATGTAGCAGCCATCGGCATGGGTGATGATGCGGCTTCCGCCCAGATTTTCGATTTCCTGCCAGTCGGCTTGGGCGGGCAAATGGTGGGCCACATCGAGGCGGCGAAGTTCGGCGATGTCGTAATTGCGGGGCATGGTAGGCTCTCCTGAAAGGCTGTGCTGAAGCCCCTCTTCTTCAGGGGAGGGGCAGTGAGACTTGGCATCTTTGATGGCTAGTCGCAGCGGGGTGGGGCTTCGAGGTGTAGCGCTAAGCTGACAGCCCCC
>NZ_JBEBKL010000063.1:0-11265 GCF_040079335.1 Sphingorhabdus sp. | reverse complement strand
GGCAAGTGCCGAGGCCTGACGATAGAATAGCAGGAAGAATGTTCGCCCCTATGTCCAGAACCGCTGAATTCATTGCAGATACGACTGAATTGCGCGTCGGCCCACGTTGGGCCGAACCCTTGGTCCCGCAACCGTTCGAGGATGCGCTCACAAGCCTCAGGGTCGAAGGCAGCATACTGCTCCACGGCCACCATCGCCCGCCTTGGGCGGTCGATGTGCCGAGCGCTGAAGACCTGCGCGAACTTATGAAGCTGCCGGGCAATGTCAGGGTGGTCCCGTTCCATCTTGTGCTCGAGGGAAACTTCGACCTTCATTTCGAGGGCGAAGCTCCGATTAGGCTTGAGCATGGTCAGATTGTTATGTGCACCGATGGATCGGCGCACCGGATGTCGCAGGGCAAGGGTGCTGGCGTTCGCGCATTTGAGAACGTCCTGACGACCGGACGCTGGCGCATGACCAACGAAGGGCGCTTACCTGCAGGTAGCGGAACCGAGCTGGTCTGCGGTGGATTTTCGCTTCGCAGCGACAGCCTCAATCCCTTGATCGCAGCTCTACCCCGGGTCCTTATAGTGGACACCTGCGCGCCGGGCGCCAACCCGATGCTCGCCCACATCATCGCGATGATCGAACTGGAGCTTGCCCGCAGCGAGCAGGACAGTTTCGCGGCTTCGCGCTTAATCGAGATCCTGTTCGCCGAAGCGCTCAAGGATCATGCCCGTTCGGCTGGCGTCGAACGCGCGGGATGGTTCAAGGCCCTGCAAGATCCCAAGGTCGGTCGTGCACTGGCGGTGATCCATCAGCAGATTGGCGAACCGCTGACTGTCGAAATGTTGGCACAAGCTGCGGCGATTTCCCCATCCCGCTTTGCGGCCCGCTTTCGTGAGACCATGGGTCAGAGTGTCATGGCCTATGTCTCTCAGTGGCGGATGAACATTGCGTGCCGCAAGCTCGCCGAGACCCAGCTGGGCTTGTCCGAGATTGCCGCCCTGGTGGGCTATCAGGATACCGCAGCGTTCAGCCGCGCGTTCAAGGCACTGGTCGGGCAAAGTCCCGCACATTGGCGCAGTAGCACGGCCCGTTGATCGTTTGGCGAAGCTGCGGCGTTCCGCGCTCGCCGGCAGCACACAAAAACAGGGGGAGCGGCGGGTCAAAGGCGACCCGGCCCGCCGCTCCAGTTGCATCGCTTGGGCCAGAGCGGATGCAGTGATCGGAACCCGAAAGACCGGGGGGATAGGGTCCGACCGAACCGAAAATCTGCACAGAGCTGCACTCAACCACCGGCAAAGACTTTCGCTTCGCGCGGACTTTGCGCTCCATGCCAGGCCTCAGGCCGACGCCCAATCTTGCCTCGCGAGGCATGAAGTGGATCCAGCGTTACGCTCTGCCTAGTTTGAGCGACGATGAACTCAAGGAACATCTGGCACGCTCACACGAACTTGTGGTTGCTGGTCTGTCGCGCAGAGTCCGCGCGGAGCTGCAATTGCACTGAGTGAGCATTTGATGAGGGTTTCGGCCTCCTGACGTTTCAGACCAGCGATCACGCCATCTTTTCCGTGCCTACTTGCCAATGCTTGCGCCAGATCTGTCGCCTATCGCCCGAACTGCGAGTCGAGCCAGACAAGAACCTGCTCCGCAGCTGCTTCCCACCGTGTGTCACACATTATGTCGTGTGCAGTCGGTACGGTGATATGGTCTCCGCCATAGGCCAAGGCGAGCCTTTCATTCTTGTAGCGGGGGATCGACCAGTCATTTTCGCCAGAGACGACCAGCGTTGGAGTACCGAGCGGCCGTGGTTTAGGTGTGTCAAAATAGAAGGCGTCGTTTGCCGATTTACTTGACGTCAGTCCGGTGCAGCGCGCTTGCAGCGCCTTGCGTCCATGGGCAGGAAGATCCGGCGACACGAAGAAGCGCATGAACGCTGGCAAGGCGGCGTCCATCTGCCCAGCCACCAGCGCGCGCCACATCGCCGCCGGATGCGACGCCATCATCCGCATAGCTGCCCGGTTCGATCCGCCAATCGGTGACGGAGCCAGCAGAACCAAACCTGGATAGCTAGACTCAGCCGCCAGCTTTTGCGCAATGCTTCCGCCCAACGAATGGCCAATGAGGATCGGGCGCGTTGGCAACTGTTCTGCAGCCCAGCGGACGTCATCGACATAGTCTTTGAGTCGCCAGCTGGCGTGCCGTCCGGTTCGTTTGCTGCTCCCATGATCGCGGTAACTGATGGCGTGGCAATCAAAGCCGCGCCCGGCGAACCACGGCATGAAATGCTCCGCCCAGCACCACGCGCCATGAAAGCCGCCGTGAATGAACAACAGCGGCGGTTTGCCCTTGCAGTCGCGCGCCGGGTCGTGGAGGAATTCAAGCCCCGAACCGGTCATTGCGCCACCTTCTGCTGCATCGCCGCCAGCCCGCGCATTTGCAGCCAAGCGAACAAGGCGACCAACGAAGTTGAGACGATCATCAGCGCAATTCCCGGGCCATCAGCCCGATCAAAGTGTATCAGGAAGAATGCCGTCGCGATCACTGCGTAGCTCCAATCGAGCGTGATTATTGTCCTGACCAACCAGACCATCGGTCTAGCGGCGGCAAACAGCAGGATCGGCACGTAAAGCGCCAGCATCAGCCCCAACCCCACCGTCCACAGCCGGTCCGGAATGGCGGCATGGCTGGTGACGGGGTCAGTCAGAGCAAGGCACGTGAGCGCACAAGCGGCGGTAAATGCGGCATTTGCGCGTAGGGCGCTGGTCAGGTTCATGTCTCTAATCACTTTAATAAAATATAGTGATTGCTTTGCTAGGCTTGATAGGCGATTGACGCAAGATGCTTGAACGAAGCTACCGCCAGAACTGCGGGATCGCCCGCGCCGCCGATCTGCTTGGCGAGCGTTGGACACTGCTGATCGTTCGCGACCTCTTGATCGCGCCGCGCCGCTTTTCCGAACTGGAGAGGCGGTTGAAGGGTATGGGCACCAATTTGCTGGCGCGGCGGTTGAAGGATATGGCGGCAGCGGGCTTGGTCGTGAATGGTGGCCCGCGGGATCCTTATGCGTTGAGCGACATGGGCCGCGCGCTCGAACCGATGGTTCTGCAAATGGTCCGGTGGAGCCTGCAATGGGTGCCGATACCCGCTGACTCGGACGGCCTGCATTTCCCCGACTGGGACTTGCTGGCGCTTAAAGCGCTGTTTGTGCCGAACGCCGATCTTGCGGCGCCGGTTCTAGCGCAATTTGAACATGGCGACTGGCGAGCCTGGGTGAGGGTCACGTCCGGCAGCTATTCCTATGGCCTAGGCAAGCCGGATACGCCAACTGACGTCAGCTTCCCTTGTCTGGTCAGCGCCTTGCGGAGCCCAACAGGGATCCTGCGGCAGCTCCCGCCCGGTCAAATTGCCTCAGCCAAAAAATTCCTGGCGGCATTCCCGCTCAACTGATCATGGCTGCGACAATGATTCCCGGCGGGTCTCCCGCCAGACGGGGTCGTTGATCGCCAGACTGGGCCGCGCTGGAATCGGATGCTGCTGCATCGCGTCGAACCGGTCGAGGTTATGGGCCGGTGTCATCCCGATCCGCATGAACGTGCCCAGGGCCGAAAGTGTGTTGCCAAGACTGCGCTGCGCCTCGGGGCGTCCGGCATAGCGCCGCACGGTGGTCTCGAAGCTTTCGGGTGCCGTCCCGGTGACCTTAAACACATGGTCGGTCGGCGCCTGATAGGCGAAAGCCCCCAGCTTGTGCTCGGCGAAATAGTGCCGGATGCCACTCTGTTCGAACGCGCTAACTCCCAACGCTCGTGCAGCTTTGAGGAACATGAACATCGGCATGTCGATATGTCGAACCTTGCGGCCCAGAACACTTCCCATGATCTCCGCCATGTCGCGGGCCGACAGCAGGTCTGGTCCGGTTGGGCGATAGACCTGCCCGGCATGACGCGCAGGATTGAGCAGGACGGCAGCAGCCAAGCGCGCAATGTCTTCATTTGACGGCGGGGCATTCTGACTGCCGCTCGTAGGCATCGGGAATATGCCGAGTTGCGCCGCGAAATCGATCAACCGCAGGTAATTGTCGGCGAAAAAGCCAGGATTGAGCGTAACCACATTGATCCCGGGAAGTGCGCCGAACAGTTCCTCGACCAACCAGTTCTGCCGCGAGGCCAGAGACGGATTGTCCGGACTGGCGAGCCACTGGCTAAGATGGACCAGCGACCCCAGGCCGGTGCGCTGCGCGGCAATTGCAAAGGCCGCCGCGCTTTGGATCATCAGCGGGTGCCACGGCGGACAGTAATAGGCGCGGTCGCAGCCATTCAGCGCATGGGCGAGGTCCATCGCGTCGAACATGTCGGCGACAACCACTTCGGCCCCTAGCCCGATCAGCTGTTCACTCCGCTGATCTCGCCTGTGCACCAGTGCCCGCACAGGCTGCCCTCTTGCCAACAGTTCACGCACCAGCGCCTCGCCGGTCTTGCCGGTCGCGCCGGTGACCAGCACTTTGTTTGCCGGGCGAACGGTTGTCACGCTCCTGGCAACCGGCGCTTGAGTTCGGCCAATTCGGCTTCAACTTTGGCGAGACGGCGATCCTGAAATTCGCCTGGGCTCATGTCCATGGCCTCGGCAAATGCTGCGAATGCCGCGCCCCAGCGTCGCCACCATGGTGCCTGATCTGCCGAACTCACTCGGTGCTGTGCCATCACTGCTCCTTTAGATTATAATCACAATCCATTTATGGATTATATACATAATCTAAAGAGTCAAGGCATTCTGACCGCTTTTGCAGTTCGAATGCGATCACAGGCGCAACCGACGGGCCAATCGGCACAGCGGAGCAACAATGATCCGAACAGGGGGCAAATGTGGTGTCACCGGTCAGCCCGAAAAGGCGGGCAAGAAAAGCGGACCTAATGAACGGCAGCAGCCAATTCAGCAGTACGCTGCCTGGCCGATGACAAGATCAAATCCGTCAACCCGGCGGAGCCGACGGCTCTGGCCGCAACAACCGCACCCACCATCACCGCGAGCATCTCAGCAGCACGCCGGCGGCGCTGCACCTCTGGTCCATCGAGACGCTCGGCAATCCATTCGACGACCCCCTCAACCCCGGCGTTGAAACGCGCCCGGACTTCCCCTGACGCTCGCGCCGCTTCGGCTCCATAGGCCGCGATCGGGCAGCCAATACCCGGCTCGCCGCAATGGGCCTGACTGAGGTAAAAATCGCTGAAAGCAGCCAATTGTTCGCCAGCCGAGCTATCTGGACCGGCCGCATTGCGCATTCCGGCAACACCGCCAAAGGCCGCGTCCGTTGCCTCGCAGACGAAGGCATCTTTTGAGGCAAAGTGACGGTAGAACCCGCCGTGGGTCAATCCGGCAGCCTGCATCAGATCGGCCACGCTTAGCCCCTCGATCCCGCGTTCACGCAGCAAACGCGCGCCCGCTGTCACGATCTCCTGATGGTGCTGCGCCATGGCTTCGCGGGACATCCGCATAACTGTCTTTCCTCGTGTGCGCCCCGCTACGCCGGGCTTGACTCTTAGGATGTTATCTATCATCCAACAGTATGGATTGCAATCATCATCCAAAAGGAGTCGCTGTCTTGCCTTCCGAAGCTGTTGAACACGAACCAACTTCCGGGATGTGGCACCGCTTTGCCCGCTTCATTCTGGCGTTCGGCGCGGCGCTTGAACTCAGCGACACCGAGATCGCTGCGATGCGGCTTGACCGGCTCGAAGCCGAGCTTTCAGCATTACGAGAGCAGGTAGGCCAATGAGGCCGCCCAGCGAAGCAAGCGATCTGGTCACCTTCGGCATCGCCGGACTGGCCTTGCTGATGGCTGCGCTGATCGTGCTGCTGATGGCGCGTGCGGCACGGCGCACAACTCTGATCGCGGTGATCGGTGTGGCGGCACTGATGGCGGCCGAATTCTTGCTGGCAAAGTCCGGGTTCTTGGCGCGCACCGATTTTCTGCCGCCACCGCTTCTGCTGATGATGGTCCCATTGACAGTGCTGGTCGTCAGGGTGGCCCGGTCGCCGCTTGGCGCACGGATCGCAGAAACCACTCCGCTGGCGCTGCTGATCGGCCTCCAGGGCTTCCGCCTGCCGCTCGAACTGCTGATGCACCGGGCTGCGGCCGAACAGATCATGCCGCCACAAATGACTTGGACCGGGGTCAATTTCGATGTCGTAACCGGGGCGAGCGCGCTCGTTCTGGGTGTCCTCGCGGCGCAGGGTCGCGCGCCGCGAGGACTGGTTTTGGCCTGGAGTGCGCTGGGGCTGGGACTGCTGCTGGCAGTGGTGGTCATCGCGGTCTCATCGATGCCTGCCTTCGCAGCGTTCGGCCCGGACCGCACCAATGGCTGGATCACGCACACTCCATTCGTCTGGCTTCCTGGCGTTCTGGTGGAGACAGCGCTGTTTCTGCACATTCTGATCCTGCGCAAACTGGCGCAGGAGCGCCGCGCGGCACGAGTGCCTGCGTTGGGCGGAACGCGCTGATGTCGTTCATCCAGTCCATGACCGGCAGCAGCGTGCGTCACCTTACCCCGGTCAAGCGGGCCAAGGCGACCGGACTGGTCGCTGAGGTCTATACCGCGCTCGACCGGGAGTTTGCGCTGGTCCCGCCGCTCACGATCCATTCGGTTTGCCCCGAAGTTCTGGCCGGGGCCTGGACCGCAATGCGCGAAGCCTTTATCGTAGACCCTGACCATCGCGCGGTGCGCGAGGCGGTGGCATCGGGGGTGTCGCTGGCCAATCAGTGCCCTTACTGCATCGATATCCACACTGCGATGCTCGATGCCGGTGGCGATCATGCACTGGCCGACAGCATCCGCAACGCGGGCGGCGGCGAGGACGTCCTGATTGCCTGGGCCAAAGCGACCGGGGAGTATGGCGCGCCCGAGCTTGAACATCCGCCATTCCCGGCCAGGCTGGTGCCGCAGATGCTCGGAACTGCGGTGCTGTTTCATTACATCAACCGATTGGTCAGTGTGTTCCTCAAGGAAAGTGCCGCCCCGCTGCCGCTGCGCTCGCCCCTGTCGCGCAAGCTCTTTGGACGCGCTTTCGGTGGGACCGTAGGCAAGCATCTGCTTTCCGCACGCGCTGTTCCTGGAGAATCGCTGCAATTGCTGCCTGATGCAGCTTTGCCCTCGGAATTTGCCTGGGCCGCAGCCGATCCGGCCATCGCTGGCGGGCTGGCGCGGTTCAATGCGGCAGTTGAAGCAGCCGGCCGGGAGCATGTTCCCGAACCGGCCCGCGTGGTGGTGCTGGAGAGGATCGAGGCGTGGGGCGGTGAAGATATGCCACTGTCCAACCGCTGGCTCGACGAAGCTGTCGCCGGACTTGTGCACGCGGAACATCAGGCTTCCGCGCGGCTCGCACTGCAGACCGCCTTGGCCGCCTACCGCGTTGATGACGCGATGATTGCTGCGTTTCGCCAGCACTTTTCCGGCGATGCCGCGCTATTCGCGACGGTAGCGTGGAGCAGTCTGGCCGCGACCCGGCGCCTGGCAGGGTGGATGTTGCCGGGTGGTTGAACTGAGCCGCCAGGCGTTGATAGCGCTGGCCATCGAATGCGGCGCTGACGATGCCGGGGCGATCTCGATCGACCGCGAGGAAATGGCCGGTGATCGGCCCCATATCCTCAGCGCCTTTGCCCGCGCGCGCAGTGTGATTTCGTTCGTTGTGCGCATGAATGTCGAGAGTGTCCGCACCCCCTGGCGTTCGATCGCCAACCGCGAATTCCACACCAAGATCGACCACGCCGACATTGTTGCCGCCGCGATCGTCCACAAGCTCGGCGATATGGGGGTAGCCGCGCTTAATCCATCCTCGGCGTTCCCAATGGAAATGGACCAGTTCCCGGGCGGGCGGTTGTGGGCGGTGTCGCACAAGACAGCTGCGGTTGCCGCCGGGCTTGGTCAAATCGGCGTGCACCGCAACGTGATCCATCCGCGCTTTGGCAATTTCATTCTGCTTGGTTCGGTAATCCTCGAAGCAGAACTTGCCGAACAATCGGTCCCGATCGACTTCAACCCCTGTTTCGAATGCAAGCTGTGCGTTGCCGCTTGCCCGGTCGGCGCGATAAAGTCCGATGGCGCGTTCGATTTTTCAGCCTGCTATACCCACAACTACCGTGAATTCATGGGCGGTTTCGCCGAATGGACCGAGCGGATTGCCGACAGCGGCAGCGCAGTCGCGCTGCGCGGCAAGGTCAGCGATTCCGAACAGGCGTCGATGTGGCAAAGCCTCGCCTATGGCCCCAACTACAAGGCAGCTTACTGCATGGCCGTGTGCCCGGCCGGCGAGAATCTGATCGAGCGCTATCAGCTCGACAAGAAGCAATACCTCAAGGATGTGGTCGATCCGCTCCAGGCCAAGGTCGAGCCGCTTTACGTCGTGCCGGGCTCGGACGCCGAGGCCTATGCTGCCAGACGCTTCCCGCACAAACCGCTACGCAAGGTCGGCAGCGGTCTACGTCCGCGCAATGTCCCGAACTTCCTGCGAAGTTTGCGGCTCGTGTTCCAGCGCGATCAGGCCAAAGGGTTCGATTGCACCTATCATTTTACTTTCACCGGCAGCGAGTGCCATGAGGCCACCATCGTCATCCGCAACCGCAAATTGACGGTCGAGGACGGCCACCATGGCAAGCCAACGCTGCGCGTGCGGGTCGATGCGCGGGCCTGGTTCGCCTTCATCTACAAGGAGCGGGGACTGCTATCGATGCTGGTCGGAGGCAAACTTCGCATCCGTGGCAATCCGCGCTATCTGCTGGCCTTTGGGAAGTGTTTTCCCACCTGAAGCCATGCAGCAACGCCCCACCTTCTGGCACAGTGTGACACGTCCAGCCGTTATCGCCACTGCGCTGCACGTCGCGCTGTTGGTCGGCACTTGCCTCAACCTGATAAATCAAGGTGCTGCAGTCTGGCATGGCGCAGCGATTGACTGGCCGCGCCTCGGACTGAACTATCTGGTGCCATTTTGCGTGTCGGCATTCAGCGGAGCAAGGGCGACACGGATCACAGAGGAGTAAGGTGTTTTGTGTTGCTGCTTTGGCACCACCAATTCAGCATTGACTCTCATTCTTTAGCAGTTATTCTAGAACATCTGCTAAAGAATGAGAGTCGGCGATGGCACGCGTGTGCGAATTTGATCCGAGTGCCGTTTTAACGTCGGCGATGGAAGCTTTCCGCCGCGGCGGTTTCGAGTCCGTGTCGATCCGTACACTGGAAGACGCCACCGGTCTCAAGGCAGGTAGCATCTACAACAGCTTTGGCGACAAGCAGGGGCTCTTCCGGGCTGCTTTTGCGCACTATGTCGAACATGTACTGCGTGCACGCATCGCTGAGCATGCCCCGCCCGAGGCAGGGCTCGCTGGCCTTCGCGCGCTGTTCATTTCGCTGATGTATGAACCGGATGACGGAACATTGGGCTGCCTGATCACCAACTCTGCAGTGGAGTTTGGCGGCAGCGATGCGCAACCCGCCGCGGTCCATGCTGCGCTTGAGATTCTCGCCGACCTGTTTGGGCAGCGGCTGCCGGCGACACAAAGCGTCAAGCTGCTGGCGCTCTATCAAGGCATTCTCGTGCTTGTGCGCGCCGGGTGGAACAAGCCCGCACTCGAAGCGATGGTGCAGGCCGAATTCGATCAATTGGAAGGAGAACCCAATGTCGCCTGAAGAACTCTGGTACCGCTATTCAGCCATCTGGTCCGCACCCGCAGAACGGCGCGGCGGCGAACTAATGGCCTGCCTTGCCGACGATGCGACCTATTGCGACCCCAACGGCCTGGTCGAAGGCCGTGAGGCATTGTCGGGCTATATGGGTGGATTTCAGGAAAGTGCGCCGGGTTGCACGTTCCGGATCAACAGCGTTGCCCACCACAATGGTCGCAGCCTTTCCAATTGGCAGATGCTCGGCCCCGACGGCAGCGCCTTGCAGGACGGCACCAGCTTTGGCGAGCTTTCCGACGACGGCCGCCTGCGAGCGATCACAGGCTTCTTTTTCGGCTAATCCTGGTTCCTGCTGACACCACGCTGTCAGCAGAACAGCGCTAAGTATGGGCCATTGTCCTCGCGAGGCCCCGTTCATGCAGTCCCAGTCCAGCTCCAGTTCTCACCCTAAATCAACTCGCCTTTTCATCACAGGATTAGTGCTCGCTGCCGCCGCCGTTCTGGTCGGCGGCACCTCAATCTTCGCACGCTATCGCACGCAAATCCCGCTCGATGGTGTCCTAGAGGTCGCATCGTTTCGGTTAGCGTCTGGTATCACCGGGGATGCGTTCCATCGCAGTGTCCCTGCGTCGAATGCATTCCTGCAAAGGCAAAAGGGATTTGTGCGGCGACGGATCGGCCGCTCGAGTGATGGCGATTGGGTCGATGTCGTTGAATGGGCGAGCATGGAAGATGCGACCCGCGCTGGGGAGAAATTCCCGACCGAACCCAGCGTCGCGCCGTTCGCTGCGACGATTGATATGTCCACGCTCAAGCTTGTCCATTACAGCGTGCAGAGCAGATCGCGATGAAGCTCGATGGCTAGATGTGGCGTGCCGATTTTCAGAGCGCTCAGTCGTTAGCAAAGCCTCAGCCATACCACAGAGCTGTGCAACGCTCGACATAACCCAAAAGAGTCGGTCGCGCCTGCACCGCCTTGGTCATGGGGCTGGGCAACTGTGGCAGCAGCAGGTTGGCCAATTGCGGGTAAGCCATTGCATCGAGGCTGGTGGGAGCATCGCCCATCATGAAGGGCTTCGCGCCGAGCTGCACCGCCAGCGCGTCAATATCGGCCTCACCAAAGGCGTAAATTTCCAGGGCAGAGTGGCGACCGAGGCCCTGGCCTTGCAGGTTCCGGCGCAGCTGCTTCTGCGCGATCATCGGGACGATCGAGCGAACAATCGGCGGGAGATTGCCAAAGAATTGCTGGCGCAGCACCGGCCAATTCATATCATCGATCCAGCGGCTATAGACCATGCACCAATAGAGCCGCTCTTCGCACATCCGCATGAAGGCGTGCGAGACAGCCCGCTCGGCAGCCGATAGACCGGCGTTGAAATCAACCGCGTAGCGCGATTCCAGATAAGACTGGATCAGCGCGGAATCACCGATCTTGTTCACACCATCGCGGATGCAAGGCAGCTTGCCCTTTGGGCCTTTGGTTGGATCGGACTGAACTTCAATCGCATAGTCTAGCCCGGCCATTTTCAGTAAAATCTCGACTTTCATGCAGAAAGGGCTGGGGTTGGCGATGTCGAAATAGGACGGGAACTGGACAAGAGTGATCATGGAA
>NZ_JBEBKL010000062.1:0-12201 GCF_040079335.1 Sphingorhabdus sp. | reverse complement strand
GGCAGAACGCCTGCAGCTGCGCGAGCCGGGGCAACAGGACCGTGCTGGAAAAGAACGGCAGCGCGCTGACCCGCAGCGCCGCCTGATGCGAACCTGCCAATTCCTTGAGCGCGCCACGTGCCTCCGCCAGCATCTCAAGCGCTGCCTTGACGGCTTTGAGATAGTCCGCCCCTGCCGGGGTCAGAACGACCGCGCGGGTGCTGCGCGCGAACAGCCGGACGCCGAGCTGCGTTTCCAGCCCCCGGATCTGATGGCTGACGGCAGACGGCGTCAGACCCAGCACCTCGGCAGCCTTGCGAAAGCTCAGATGGGCCGCAGCTTCCCTGAACGCCAGCAAGGCTGTGGTTGAAGGCAATGCCAACGGGTTGGACCCGGCTTGCATAGCGTATGAATGAGAATTTTTCATCGATGACGACAATAGATCATTTGTAACCCGAAGCAACGCCCGCCACCTACCTTTGTCCCGGCAGCGATGGAGTTTGGACGATGGCAGTTTTTGAAGCGCATGGTGCCGGGCAGTGGATGCCCACCGCGCTCGCCCAAGGGCCGTTTTCCGGTCTGCAAGGCGGCGCGGTTGCCGGGCTGCTGGCAGGCGAGATCGAACTGCTGGCAGCCGAGCACAATTGGGGCGAAGCGCTGAGCGTCAGCGCCTGGTTCCTGCGGCCCACGCCTTTGGCGCGGCTTCGCACCGAAATCACGCCGATCCGCGCAGGTGGGCGCATCTCCATCATCGACAACACGGTCTGGGCGGAGGGGCAAGATCAGCCCTGCGCAATGGTCCGCGTCACGCTGGGCATACCACGCGCGATTGACGTGCCGGGCTTTTCACCGCCTGACGAGCCGACATTTGATCCGCTGCAATATCCATCCAGCGCACGCGCCGCTCCCCATGGCGGACCATGGTTCATGGATGCCATGGAGTCCCGCACCGGTGACGGGATCGGATGGTTCCGCCTGAAGGAGGATGTGATCGTCGGCGCAGGATCAATGGCGCGCGTGCTGGGCCCGGCGGACTGGGCGCATGGCATCTTTCGCCCCCTTGCCAATGTCGTGGCTGATCCAAACCCCAATCTGACCGTCCAGCTGCTGCGCGCGCCATGCGGGGAGTGGATCGGGATAGAGCCGCAAACCCATTGGCACCCCGCTAACGGTGGCGGAATCGGCGGCGGGCTGATCCGCGATTGCGCAGGCGTGATCGGCCGGGTTTCGATGTCTGTCGCGCTGACTGCCTTTCCCGGCCCGGCAAGACTGCCCTGACCGGGCGAACGAACCGGCCTGATCGATCACGGAGATCGACCTGACATTGCCAGTGCGGCAAGCGCATCTGCATGGATGGCCGCACAGTCAATTACTGGAAATGCTGAGGTCGCCGGGTCAAAGATCAGCGCTAGGTCGGTGCCGCCCAGCAGGATGGCTTCGACGCTTTCGTCGTGCAGCAGGGATTGTGCGGCGGCATGGAACGTCGCGGACTGCGCCGCTGTCGCAAAGCCGGCGATAGCCATTGCCGAATAGGCCTGGTGGACTTCATGCAAGTGCTGATCATTGGGTGGAATGATCGTTACCTGCGGCAAGCTGCCATAGAACCGCGTTTCCATGACCGTGCGCGTGCCAAGAATACCCAAACGCCTGTAACCCATCTGCCTGATCGCCAAGCTTACCTCTTCAATCATGTCGATAACCGTCAGCGGTGACACCGGCTTGAGGGCATCAATGCAGAAATGACCGGCGATGGACGTGATCGCCACGCAATCAGCCTCAGCCGCAGCCAGGCGATTGGCGAGATTCTTGTAGATCGCGACCTGGCCGGCAACGTTTCCAGTGGCCAGATTGTGGAGCAAGGTCGGCGCGTCGGCGTGGACAATGGTCAGCTGCAGATCGGCATTCCGCGCGGCAAAAGCCGCAATAAGCCGCCGCTGGTGCACCATGTCGATCTGCGGCAATCGCGACAAGGTAGCGAACTATCGGGCGCGCAAGTCGCAGGCTGGAACGGCTCAGACAGTCTGACCGCTTTTGGAAGAGTGGTCTGCGACGTCCGACAGAGGATCACCCGCTGTCAGCACCTTGAGGCAGTCCGCAAGCAATTGCCCGCCCCGACCATCAAAATGCTCGCCCAGAATTTCACAGTGTTGCACCCGGTCGACCCGGAAGGCACGGAACCCCTCGCGCAGCTCGCACCAGGCCGCAACGAGTGTGGCTTCGACAAAGTAGGACAGTCCCAACGGCCAGATCGTGCGCTGGGTCTGTGCACCCACCGCATCGGTATAGGTGATGGTGACTTTGGACGAGCGGCGGACCGCGCTGCGAAGCTTGGCGGCTTCGGGCACTGGACGTTTGGTCTCGCGGTCAGATGGCGGGACGTAGAGCGCGGTTTGACCCATTTGCCGGGCGAGGTTTTCGGGGAGGATCGTCGAAACCTTGGCAAGGACGCTCGCCGCCGCCTTGGACAGATCGGCGTCGCCCCTCCTGGCCACCAGCCGCGCGCCGAGCACGATCGCCTCGATCTCGTCTTGATCGAACATCAAGGGCGGCAGATCGTAGCCAGGACGCAGGATGTAGCCGATGCCCGCTTCGCCATCGATCGGGACGCGCGATCCCTGCAGGACGGCGATGTCACGGTAAATAGTACGTGGTACAACTTCCAGCGCCTCACCCAGCTCCCGTGCTGTTACCGGCGCGCCGGCGCGGCGCAGATATTGAACAATCTCAAACAGGCGGTCTGCACGGCGCACGAAAGTCTCCTTGAACAGGTGCGTTAGCAGAACACTGCTGACACCATGCTGTCAGTAGCATGTCAGTATCACTCCCGAACAGACTTACGGAGCCATTCCATGATCACTCTTGTCCAGTTCCCGTCCTATTTCGACATCGCCAACCCCAGCCCTTTCTGCATGAAAGTCGAGATTTTACTGAAAATGGCCGGGCTGGACTATGCGATTGAAGTGCAGTCCGATCCATCCAAAGGCCCAAAGGGCAAGCTGCCCTGCATCCGTGATGGCGCGACCGTGATCGGCGATTCCGCACTTATCCAGACCTATCTGGAATCACGCTACGCTGTTGATTTCAACGCCGGTCTATCGGCTGCCGAACGGGCTATCTCGCACGCCTTCATGCGGATGTGCGAAGAGCGGCTCTATTGGTGCATGGTCTATAGCCGCTGGATCGATGATACGAACTGGCCGGTGCTGCGCCAGCAATTCTTTGGCGCTCTCCCGCCGATTGTCCGCTCGATCGTCCCGATGATCGCGCAGAAGCAGCTGCGCCGCAACCTGCAAGGCCAGGGCCTCGGTCGCCACTCTGCCCCTGAAATTTACGCCTTTGGTGAGGCCGATATTGACACGCTGGCGGTTCAGCTCGGCGCGAAGCCCTTCATGATGGGCGATGCGCCTACCGGCCTTGATTCAATTGCTTACCCGCAATTGGCCAACCTGCTGCTGCCACAGCTGCCCAGCCCCATGACCAAGGCCGTGCACGCGCAGCCGACTCTGCTGAACTATGTCGAGCGCTGCGCGGCGCTGTGGTACGGCCCAGCCTAACCTCGTCCTGCTAACCGGCGCTGTGTCAACCGAACCGAAGTTCAGCTGAAGAAGAAGCCGGTAATTGTCCGCAGGCGGCCGTCGTCGGAAAGCTCGCCAAAGCTGGTGCCGTCCTGCAAGGCGCTGCCGTCGGGGCCGAGCATCTGCCAATTGGAAAGGCTGCGACCATTGTGGTGGGCAACGCTGTTGATCCGGAACGTGCAACCCGGCGCACTTTCCTGAAATCCACCCATATAGCCCGACAATGCCTCACGGCCTTCGACCAGGCCGTTGGGGTCGCAATAGGTCGCATCGTCGGCAAGGCAGGCCATTAGTTCGCCGCCGCGCCGTTCTGCGGGTGCGGACCAGATGGCTGAATAGCGGTTCCAGAGTTCTTCAGGCGACATTGGGTTCTCCATCCAATTGATCGAATTCGGCCTGCACCATCGCTTCGAGTGCGGGCTTGTTCCACCCGGCGCGCACAAGCACGAGAATGCCTTGATAGAGCGCGAGCAGCTTGACGCTTTGTGCTGCCGGCACCCGCTGCCCAAACAGGTCGGCGAGAATCTCAAGCGCAGCATGGACTGCGGCGGGTTGCGCATCGCTGCCGCCAAACTCCACTGCAGAGTTGGTGATCAGGCAGCCCAATGCTCCGTCATCCGGTTCATGCATCAGCGAAACGAACAGCGCGCGAAGGCCAGCGAGCCCTGCCTCGGGCGGGGCATGCTCGGCGATGCGCGCGCGCAGCACATGTTCGACATAGTGCGCAAAAGCAGCCCGGAAGAGCCCCTGTTTGTCGCCAAAGCTGTTGTAGATGCTACCCGCCTTGAGGCCGGTGGCGTCTTCCAGTGTGCGGATCGACACGGACCCGAAACCGCCACGGCGGAAAGCCTCCATCGCCGATGTTAAAACGGCACTCTGATCAAATTCGCACGCGCGTGCCATCGCCGACTCTCATTCTTTAGCAGATGTTCTAGAATAACTGCTAAAGAATGAGAGTCAAGCTCCATAAATGGTTAGGCGACTGGCTTCAGATGGATTTCGCGTCAAATCCGTCAAAGGCTGTGAACGACCGCTCGATGAGTCCTAGATTAGCGCAAGCTTCGCGCCACGGAGCAATGTGCGCGGCAACGAGGTGCTTCTGCAGGCTGCTATGATCGGGCCAGATTTCCGAGCAACGAATGAGGCCAGGGTCAAACATGTCTTCGGCGACATCGTAGGCGATGCATCCGTCCTCCTCCCGCGTCGTCTCGACCAGCGTGACGAGCGGTATTTTGACCTTAGCCATGTTGTTTGCTGGAAAGCGCAACGTTCCAAACACCAGAACTGGCACGTCAATGATCCCCCGGCTTCATGGGGACAAAACCAGGCTCATCAGATATTCGCGCCATCCAGCGGCAAATGGCCGGATGATCATCGAGCGAGAATATTGCCCCTTCTTCGGCAACATGGGTGTAGGCAAACAGTGCGATGTCTGCGATGCTCAGACCAGTTCCAGCAAACCAGTCTCGCTGCACAAGATGTGCATCCATCACGCGCAAGGCCTCTTGGCCTGATCGAGTTTTGCTGTTGATTTGGCCCAACTGAGTGTCGTCGAGATTGTCCTTCCCAATGTAGGCCAGCCAGAAGCGAAGCGTGGCAATGTTTGGCTCGTGCGAATATTGCTCGAAGAACAGCCATCTCAGCATTTCGGCATGATCGAAGCGATCCGAAGGAATAAGATCGGAACCCTCTGCCAACCAATAGCAGGCCGCATTGCTTTCGGGCAGAAAGCGGTCTCCGATTTGCAGGACTGGGATCCGCCCATTAGCGTTTATAGAACGAAGAAACTCAGGCGACCGCGTTTCTCCGTTGCGGATATCATAGGTCCTTCGTTCGAGCGAAATCCCAAGGAGTGACGCTGTAAGGCGGATCTTGTAGCAATTGCCGCTGATCGGATCTTCATGAAGGATCAGCGGGTCAGTCATCACCTACCTCATACAAGCGTGGTGAACGGTCATGATCGGATGTCCCAAAGCGCGTTTGAGCGCACATGCTATTCCGCTGGTTGAGATCGAGCAGGACGCTGGAAATGAGGCGTGCGGCCCGAGGTTGCATTTTCGTAGTGATCGATACATAAATAGGAGATCGGGCTGCAGTCAATATTATTTATCGATCGATACAAAATTGTCAGGATTGTCATTGAAACCAGTCGCGAAACGAGTAGGGCGCCCGCGGTCATTTGATCGCGTTGCTGCGCTCGAAGCGGCCATGGTGCTGTTCTGGCGCCATGGCTTTGAAGGTGTCTCCATAGGCGATCTTACCAAGGCCATGAGTATCAATTCGCCCAGCCTGTACGCGGCATTCGGTTCAAAAAATGCGCTCTATGACGAAGCGCTCAGCCACTATCTTTTCCTTCTGAATGAAGAATTGGGGAATGCCTTCTCACAAGGTCTCCCGGTGGCAGTGGCAATGCAGATGACACTGACAAGTCTGGCTGTCGCGCTGACGCGGGAGGATATGCCGCCGGGGTGTATGATCGGCGCCGGCAGTTTGCGATGCGGACCGAATGGCCGGGATGCGGCTGAAAGGACAGCGAACCTACGCAAGGCGATGCAGGCGCAGTTGGTAACAAGTCTTGGAAATGCGAAAGCCTTGGGAGAGCTTTCGGATGACACAGACGTCCCGTCGCTCGCGGCCTACTTCGCGACAGTTGTAGAAGGCCTCTCGATTCAGGCTCAGGATGGTGCGGGACGCGCGGAGCTGCTTAGCGTTTGTGCCATTGCAATGCGTGCCTGGCCGATTTGAAATACGGTGGTGCTGCCCGTTGACACGGCGCCCATATCGGTCGACTTTTTGCGAAGCAAGATCCGCGAAATTTCCCTCCGGTTTCAGAAAAAATCATTGTCTCCTGTTGTGAACAGTCCTCGCCCTGCTGAACGCCGACACGCAAAACGGCACGAAATAGTTGAGGTCGAGGCGCAGCCAGTCTATCGCGGCGCCATGCCAGACTGCAGCACCTTGATTGATTAGGTTGACGCAAGTGCCGACCATCAGTGCGAAAGGCCAGCCAACGAAACCGCCTACCCTCATGCTTTGTTGTCTGCCGGACCATTTATCCAGCCCTTGATCTGACCGGTCACGCATTGACCAGTCTGCGCATCGAAGCGGTAGCCGTGCCAGGGACAAGTCATCACATTGTCGCTGTCCGGTTCACAATTGAGTGGTAGCCCTTGGTGCGGACAGACCAGTGGCACATCGCAGACCGTACCGTCCGCCAAGGTTACCTGCCGTCGCTGCTTATGGAGCGTCGCTCCTTCCTTCAGCGCGCGGGCGCGGTGGATCATCTTGGGCTCGTCCTCATCAATCAGGCGGGCCCACAAATCGGAATAAAACTTGCCGACTGCAGGTTTGTCGAGATTCGGGCGATCCGGAACAAAAAAGCGCAAATGCATGGTGCAGTGATCGCCCTTGCCGGGCGTGATCCGGCAAACAGTGCGGCCATTCTCGGTTCCGTCGGCATCAAATGTGGCGTTGGTATATCCCAACCGGTCGGCATCAAGCGCCACCGTCATCCGCATCGCCTGCCCATCGCGCAGCACGACATTGGCATCCCAACCATTGCGGTCAGCCTTGTTGAGGGTGATGCTCTCAAAAGCAAAGGCGTGGACATGGGGCAGATGCTCCCAATCCAATTCGTCCTCAATGGCGCGTGCCGCAGTCGCGCCCACTTCGCGGATCAATTCGCCGACCTCGACCATCATGGCGTCACCCTCGCAATCACTTTGATTTCAGCGCGTGCGCCCGGGCGGACGAAACCTGAAACGCCAATCCAGGTTGAAGCGGGATAAGGGGCATGGACGAATTCGTCCTTGACCTTGGCCATCGCGGGCGCGTTGGCTGAAAGGTCGACGAGGTAGATCGTCGTATCGACAATATCGGCATAGTCGGCACCGGCTTCGGCAAGGATCAGGCCGATCTTTCGCCAGGCGTCACGAAACTCGTCCTCGGCGCTGTCGCCCTGGCCGATCACGCCCGAACAGAAAATCAGTCCGGCTTCGCGCACCGCAGGCGCATAGTGGAACGCATCATAGGCTTTACGCATGGCCTCGGGCACAATGACATCGATAGTCATGTTTTGCTCCTGCTGGTGAGATAGGCATCGGCCAGTTCGACCAGCCGGTCGCGGCCAAAGCTGGGATCATGTCCGGCATGGACAACGCGCACGGGCAAATCGCGCAACCGCTCCATCGAGTGGATGTAGGCCGGGATGTCAGAGCCCGGGATCTGGTCAAGCAGCGCGCCATCATAGATCGCATCGCCCGAAAACAGCGTGCCGCTTGCTGCATCCCACAAGGCGATGCTGCCAGGTGAATGGCCGGGCAAGTGCAGCACCTCGAATTTGCGGTCGCCCAGATCGACGACATCGCCTTCGCCAATCAGGCGCGAGGCCTGAGCGGCTTGCATGACATGCGTCACAGGGTTGAACCCGGCATGCGGGATCGCGGCCAGCAATCCGCCCGAAATGTCATAGCCAATTCCTGCAAACCAGGCGAGATCGTCCGCCGAATAGACCGAAACGTCGAGCGGGAGATGGTTGCTGGCTTCTGCCAGTGCCGCCGCCTCGGCGGGATGGACGCAGCAGGTGTCAAACTCATGCGCGCCGCCGGCATGGTCCATGTGGCAATGGGTCAGGACGACTGTCAGCGGCTTGTCGAACAGGTCACGGGCAGCCTCGGCAAGGCTCGCCACGCCCAGCCCGGTATCGACCAGCAGATCGCTGTCCCGCCCCGCAACATGCCAGATGTTGCAGCGCAGGAGTGGGTGGACATGCGGCTCCCACAGCAGGGTGATACCATCGCCCAGCGCCTTGCGCTCGAACCAGTGGCCGGCGATTGGTAACGCGCTCATGGTTCAACCGCGCCGACAAAGTCAAACCGCGTAAGCACGCGCGCGGCGGCGGCGATGATCGCCTCAATATCCGCTTCGCAATGCGCGAATGATAGGAAGAAATCGTTCGAGCCGGGAATTGTCAGCACGCCTTCCGTCAACAGCGCGAGGTGGAAGAGATTGAGCTGCTTGCGGTTGGTGATGCTCGCCCGATCATAGTCGGCCGCGCCGTTGATCATGAAAATTCGGACGATTGGTCCCAGCGTGTTGGCGTGGAGCGCCAACCCGTGCGCGGCAAAAGTCGCCACCAACCCATCGCCCAACCGCCGGGCAAGCGCACCGATCCGGTCATAACCACCATCGGCCTGACGCTGGGCATAGTCTCGCATGGCCGCTTGCGCGCAGAGTTGCGCTACCGTCGTATCGTTGCCGGTGCCGCTCTGGAAGGCGAAGGGGCCTTTGGAGCGCCCGGAAGGGTCCGCCACGCCCATGACATCCGCCCGGCCCGTGACAGCGCCCAGCTTTTCGCCAGCTGAGAAGGCTTTGCCGAACACAGCCAAATCGGCCGTCACGCCGAAATGCTGCTGTCCGCCGCCCGCTGCAAGCCGGAAGCCCGCAATGACTTCATCAAAGATCAGCAGCGTGCCTGCCTTCGCCGTCATGTCGCGCACCGCATGGTGGAAGCGGCCATCGCCCACCCACAGCCCGCCGTGATGCATCGACGGGTCCATCAGCACGGCAGCGACATCGCCCCCCGCCAGTGCTGCATGCAGCGCATCTTCATCGCCAAAGTGCAGCATGATGATATCTTCGACCGCGCCGGGCGGGATGCCAGCGCCCAGCACATTGGCCCGCCCGTCAATCCCGACCAGCATCTGGTCTTCCATGCCGTGATAGGTACCCAGGAACTTGATGATCTTGGCCCGCCCCGTGAAGGCGCGGGCGAAACGCAGCGCCGACATCACCGCCTCGGTGCCGCTGTTGAGGAAGCGCACGCGTTCTGCGCCCGGCACTAGCGCCTGCAGCATCTCGGCGGTTTCGGTGCTGTGGCGGGGGTTGAGGATCAGCGAGCCTCTGCTCGCCCCTTCGGCAATGGCGTCCATCAACGCAGGGGCACGATGGCCCAGCAGCAGGCAGGCCCCGCACAGGAAGCAGTCGATGTAGTCATGCCCGTCGATGTCGGTAGCATGCGCGCCCTGCCCGCCTTCGAAATATGCAGGAAATGGTTGAAAGAAGCGGACCGTGCCTGAGACACCGCCCACCAGTGCGGCTTGCGCCCGTTCGTGCCAAGCAGCTGATTGCGGGGTGCGTTCGCGCCAGGCGGCATGAATTGCGACTTCAAGCGATTGCAGCGCGCTCATGCCATCTGCTCCCGGCGGGAAGGCGGAGCATCAAAGCGGGCGACCGCATCCGCCAGCCTCCTGCTCAGCCGCTCGGTCTGAGCCTGGTCGGTCGCGAAGACGCCTTGGATGGCGAGCCCTTCGGCCAGTCCGACCATAGTCTCTGCAAGCGCTGAGGGATCCTGCAATGCAAAATGTCCCTCAACTTGGAGCTCCTCAATCACATCGCCCACTTCACGCCGCCACCAATCATAATAACTGGCGAGTTCACCAGCGAGCTTGGGATCGTTCATCCCTTCGGCGGCGAAGTGATAAAAGATGCGGCATGAGGCGGCACGCTCCGGGTCAAGCGGCATCCCGGCCTCCAACATCGCGATAAGTCGCGCCATCCCGTTCTGTCCTTCGGCGACATCGGCCATGGCCCGTGCGACATGGCTCATCGCCGCTCGCAGCGCGCCTAGCAGCAGCGCCTGCTTGTCGCCGACATAATGCGCGATCACACCGGTCGAGCAACCAGCCGCTTTGGCCACCGAGCGCAGGTCTGCACCCTTCACGCCGTCGCGCGCGATGACACGCAGTACAGCGGTCGCAATATGCGCGCGGCGTTCGTCATGATCGACAATCTTTGGCACCGTCAGTCCTCCGCGTATTGGCCATTGGCGGCCATGCCAGTCAGCTCGGATAGCGGCGGTTCGAGCACCTTGTGGACGATATTGTCTGCCGATCCCCAGAAGACCGATTTGGCGTGACTGTAATTCAGGAAGCCCTGTTTTGCGGAATGACAGCCCTGCCCGGAATTTCCTAGCCCGCCAAAGGGCAGCGCGACATGCCCGCCTTGCAGCCCGAAATTATTGACCGCCGCCCCGCCGCTGCGGACCTCGCGGACAAACCGGGCAGCAAGGCTGGTGTCGTGCGTGGCGATATAGGCCCCGAGCGGCGTTTCCCCGGCGTTGATCCGCGCAAAGACGCTGTCCACATCATCATAGGGCACAACCGGGACGACCGGCCCGAACACCTCATCGGTCATGCAGCCGAGATCTGCCGGCGGATCGACCACCAGCGTCAGTGGGAAATGCCGCAATCCGGGATCGGGCATATCGCTGTTCAGCCCCTCAACGCGGACACCGCGAGCGCGGGCTTCCTCGACATAGCCCGACAGCCGGGCAAAGTGCGCGGCGTTGATGATGCCGATACACTGATCCGTGCCGACATAGGTGGGGTAGGCCTGCTGCCAGACAGCTTGGGCCAGCCTGATCCATTCTTCCATCTGCCCGCGCGGCACCAGCACATGGTCGGGCGCAGTGCAAACCTGCCCTGATTTAAGCGTACGGAAAGACAGGAAAAGCCGCACCAATTCTTCGGTCACGCCATCAGGCGCGAACAGCGCAGGGTTCTTGCCGCCTAGTTCCAGCGTTATCGGCACCATGTTACGCGCGGCCGCCTGCGCCACCAGCCGCCCGATGCGCGGGCTGCCGGTAAAGGTCAGATGGTCCCACGGCATGGCGGCGAACTCCTGCGCCAGCTCCGGCCCGCCCTGAACGACGGTGAGCAGATCGGGTTCAAAGTGCGCTGCAACTGCATCCGCAACCGCTTGCGCCGTGGCCGGTGCCAATTCGGACGGTTTGATTATCACGCGGTTGCCCGCTGCCAGCATGTCCACGCACATCACCAGCGCGGATTCGATGGCGAAGTTCCACGGCGCGATATTGCCCATCACGCCTTTGGGCAGCATCAGAATTTCACCGTGCGACGTGCCATGTTCTGGCCCCAGATCAATCCGGTCCTCCTCGAGCCATTCCGCAAGGTGCACCAGAAAATAGTTGCAGCGTCCCAGCACCGGGCCGGTTTCCATCAGGTCGGTCAACCAAGGATGGTGCGATCCGAAATCCTCAGCCAGAGCGCTGCGAAACGCTTCGCGGCGGTCAATCACCATCCGGCGCAGGCGAGCAACACGCTCCAACCGCGCAGAAACCTTAGGACATGGATCGTCCTTAAACGCAGCGACCTGTCGGCTGAACGCCAAACTCAGCTGTTTGATTTCCACCGCCAGCAGCTCCTTTATATATCACACGTCTGGTATAAAAAAGGCTCGGAGTCAAATTCATGTCAGTTATGCCAATAAGCCGCGCCGGCTTTGCTTGAAGGAATTGCTGCTGCCGCGCGGCTTCGAAGTAAGTCTGGCTGAAGTACGGAAAGTTTCGTGATAGCCATAACGGTGATTACCCGATCATTGCTGGAGCAGTTTCAGGCTCAACGAAACAACAAAAAACGAAGTGAAATCAGGTGGATGGTTGAAATCCGGTACAAAATCTGGTGTTTCCGCTATTGCCGGAAATGACTGGCCCCGTCAGATCAGACTCGAAAAAATCTTCCGTCGAACCGGTTAGCGCGATAATAGCGTTGTCGGATGGGAGCGCTTCCATGAAATATTTGTCTGTGATGATCGGCCTCTTTTTTGGGGCGGCGGCTGCCCAAGCAGA
>NZ_JBEBKL010000061.1:0-12823 GCF_040079335.1 Sphingorhabdus sp. | reverse complement strand
GTCATGCCGCCCGCGACCCCCGCCGCCACCATGGTGATTTTCCGCAACAATCCGGAAGGCGGCCCACCGCTGATCCTGATGGTAGAGCGGGTGAAATCGATGGCGTTTGCCGGGGGGATGGTGGTTTTTCCGGGGGGGAAGGTCGACGATCATGACCGCGCTTATGCCGGTATCATCGATCATGGACTCGACTTGCACGAGGCGGCAGCGCGTCTGGCGGTGATCCGCGAAACGATCGAAGAGGCTGGTCTTGCATTGGCGCTGGATGGCGTAACCGATGCCGCCGATTGTGCCGAAGCGCGTGCCGCGCTGCATGACGGGGCAAGCCTCAAGGAAATCTGTGACGATAATGGCTGGACGCCGCAGCTGGATCAGCTGGTCCCCTGGGCTCGCTGGCGTCCGCCCAGCCTTGAAACCCGCGTGTTCGATACGCGCTTCTACCTGATCGATGCAGGTGATGCGCATTTGCCAGCTGTGGTCGACAACACCGAAAACCGGATGTTGTTTTGGGATAGCGCGGCAGGTGTGCTCGAAAGGGTGGTGCGCAAGGAGGTGAAGGCGATTTTTCCGACCATGCGTAATCTTGAAAGGCTTGCGCAGTTCGATAATTTTGCTGACACGGCCGTGCATGCGGCCACCCATCCGGTACAATTGATGTTGACCTATGTCGAGGAACGCGACGGCGTGCCGCACATTTGCATCCCCGAAGGCCATGGCTATCCGGTCACCGCCGAAGCGATGACCACCGCGACGCGCGGCTGATCGCTTGGCGATAGTCGCACAGCTTCAGGGGCTGCTGGGCGTTGCGCTCATCGTCTTTCTGGCCTGGGCATTTTCGGAAAATCGAAAGCAGCTGCCCGGCTGGCGGTGGATCGCGGGAGCGCTGGTGCTTCAATTGCTACTGGCCTTGGTGATCGTTCGCGTACCTTTTGTCTGGGATGCTATTGGCGTTGCCAACCATGTGGTGCAGGCGATCGAGAAAGCGACGCTGGTCGGCTCTAGCTATATGTTCGGTTATCTGGGCGGCGCACCTTTGCCGTTCGCAGTGGCTGAGGGCAGCCAGCCACCGCTGATTATCGCTTTCCAGATATTGCCGCTGGTGATCGTCTTCTCGGCAATCTCGGCCTTGCTGTGGCACTGGAAAATCCTGTCATGGATTGTGCGTGGCCTTAGTTGGGCGTTGCAACGCACCTTGGGCGTCAGCGGCGTTGTCGGGTTGGGCGGAGGCGCGAATATCTTCCTCGGTGTGGTCGAGGCACCCTTGGTGCTGCGCGCCTATTTCGAACGCATGAGCCGGGCAGAGTTGTTCATGGTGATGGCGCTGACCATGTCGACAATTTCGGGCGCAATCCTGATCCTTTATGCGACCACATTGTCGAAGACCGTGCCCGATGCTGTCGGCCATATGATCTCCGCCTCGCTGATCTCGCTACCTGCTGCTGTGCTGATCGCGCGGTTGATGGTGCCGGGGGATGGCAAGACTGCAACCGATCCAGAAGACACCAGCCTGAAATATGACAGCAGCATCGACGCGGTGATCCGCGGGACGATGGACGGGATACAGCTGTTCCTCGCGGTGATCGGGGTGATCATTGTTGTTTTCGCGTTGGTCGCGCTGGTAGATCAGATGCTCAGCATATTGCCGCTGATTGGCGGAGAAGAACTGACCCTGCGCCGCCTGTTCGGCTGGTTGTTCGCGCCCTTGATGTGGGCCATTGGCGTGCCGTGGAACGAAGCGCCAACTGCGGGCGCGCTGATGGGCACCAAGGCGATTCTGAACGAATATGTCGCCTATCTCGATTTGGCGGCGCTTCCGGCGGGAGAACTCGGCCCGCGCAGCCAGTTGATCGTCACTTATGCGCTGTGCGGCGTCGCCAATTTGGCGAGCGTCGGCCTGCTGGTCTCGACCATCGGCACGCTCTGCCCTGACCGCCGCGGCGAGGCAGCGGCGCTGGGGATGAAAAGCTGGGTTGCCGGAAATCTGGCATCCGCAATGACCGGCGCGGTCATCGGGCTGGTGACCGCCGTTTAAATCAATCTTCCGGCGCGATGGTGACGACAAGGCCTTCGAGGGCGTCGTTCATCTGGATCTGGCACGACAGGCGTGAGCTTTCGTTGCGGCTGTCGGTCGAATCGAGCAGGTCGTTCTCGTCTTCGCTCATCGCCGGAACCTTGTCGGCAAAGGCACCATCGACAAAGACGTGGCAGGTCGCGCAGCTGCAGCAGCCGCCGCACAGCGCCAGCAGCTCGTCAAAGCCGTTGTCGCGGATCACTTCCATCAGCGACAGGCCGTTTTCGGCTTCAACATCGCGGGCCGATCCGTTGCGCGAAATGACGGTAATCTTGGGCATGCGGGACTCCCCTGTTCGAAACTGTTTCGCGGGCGTGATAAAAGCGCCCTTACGTTAAGGGAAGCCTCTTTTTGTGGACAAACGATTTGAGGGCCTTGGCCTAAGCAGGCGCGCTCCCTATGTCCGCTGCGAATAGCAGCAGGATTCTCTCAATGTCGAACGATCGCCACGCCCCCGTTATCATCATCGGCTCCGGCCCGGCAGGCTATACCGCCGCTGTCTATGCCGCGCGCGCGAACCTGACTCCGATGATCATCACCGGGGTGGAAGTCGGCGGACAGTTGATGACGACGACCGAGGTCGACAACTGGCCGGGCGACGATGCCGGTGTGATGGGCCCCGAACTGATGGAGCGGATGAAGAAGCATGCCGAACGCTTCGGCACGCGGATCGAGAATGACTATATCGAAAAGGTCGATTTTTCGAAGCGGCCCTTTACTCTGACCGGTGGCGCAGGCGATTACACCGCCGATGCCGTAATCATCGCAACCGGCGCCAGCGCGCAATATCTGGGGCTGCCCAGCGAAACCGCCTTTATGGGCAAGGGCGTGTCGGCCTGCGCGACCTGCGACGGTTTCTTTTATCGCAACAAGCCGGTGGCGGTGATTGGAGGTGGCAACACCGCGGTTGAGGAAGCGCTCTACCTGGCCAATATCGCCAGCCATGTGACTTTGGTGCACCGGCGCGACAAATTGAAGGCTGAAAAGATCCTGCAAGACCGCCTGTTCGCGCGCGAGGCGGAGGGCAAAGTCACCATCAAGTGGAACCACACCCTCGACGAAGTGCTTGGTGATGCGATGGGCGTCACCGGTATGCGGATCGCCGCAACCGACGGCAGCGGCACTGAAGATGTCGAACTGCACGGCGTCTTCATCGCCATCGGCCACAAGCCCAATACCGGCATTTTCGAAGGCCATCTCGATATGGCGGGTGGCTATATCAAGGTGCGCGGCGGGGCCGAGGGGCAGGCTACCGAAACCAGCGTCCCCGGCGTATTCGCCTGCGGCGACGTCATGGACCATATCTACCGCCAAGCTGTGACGAGCGCGGGCACAGGCTGCATGGCCGCGCTCGATGCGGAGAGGTTTATTGATGCTGGCGTTTAGGCCGCTATGAACCAGCGAATTTGGTTTCTTCAGACCTAAGGTTCGTCATTCCCGCGAAGGCGGGAATCCAACACCTGCCATAGAAATTTGCACCTCGGGAGTTGGACCCCCGCCTTCGCGGGGGTGACGAAATTTCTAAAGTTCTCATGTAGTGCACTTAGCCCGCCGCCTTCGCCGGCATGAAGCTGCTATTGCGGAGCAGGGCGGCGCTGATGAAAGCGACTAACAGGCCCACTGGCGCAATCTCGCTCAAGGTAATCGTCATGCGGAACAGCGGGTTGGCATATTGTTCCTTAAAACTCGCCATTTCTGCTTTGAATTTGGCGATGTCCGCAGCGGATTTTCCATCCGCAGTCATCGACTTCACTGTGTCACGCACGTAATCAGCAAAATAATTTTCAAAGAAAGTGTAGCCGCTGCTGTACAGATAGACTTCCCAGGCCAGCACATAGAAAAGCCCGGCGACACAGGCGATGCCGATGCCAACGCCAAGAGCCGGCCAAAAACGAATGACGCCCCCTTTTTCTACATCGCGATATTGCTTCACACCCACAAACACCATGCTGAGCGCAACCAGCATGGAGAGGTAGCCGACAACCAACCCCGCCGACCCGCCCTTTGGCACGAAAGTTATTCCGAGCCACATACCGATTGCGACAATCACACCGGCGATAATTCCGTAAACGCTGATTATTCTGGTCATGCTATTTGTCCCCATTTTGCGAATGGCAGAGGCATATGGCTGCAAATTGGTCAAATATATCGCCCAAAAGGGTGATTGGGACGGTTTCATCCATTTTCACGGCAGTATATCCAGCGTCCGCGCCTTGTGGATCGCCTCGGTCCGGTTGGCAGCCTCCAGTTTCTCGAACAGTCGGGCGACATGGGTTTTGACGGTATTTGGGGAGATGCCGAGCCGCCGCGCAATCACCTTGTTCGCGGCACCCGAGGCGAGCAGATCGAGCACCTCGCATTCGCGATCGCTGATTCCGAGGGATCGGATAGCAGCGTCGTTGCGTTCGAAAACGGGCCCGCGCGGGCGCGCCGTCAGCCGGTTGCCAACCCATATGCCCAAGGCCACAAACAGGATCGCAACAATGCCTACATAAAACTCGGTCGACCAGGCGCGCACAGCATGCTTGTAATCGAGCCACTCGAGCAACAACGCCCCGCCCGCCAGCGCCAATCCATACAGGATCATCACCCTCCACATGCGCGCGAATAAACCATCTGGCGCGATGTGAAGCAAGCCACTTGCCAAAGCGAACTGTATCACTTAGTTAATACAGTAATAGCAAAAGGGGAAAATCATGGCATTTAATCCGGCAGCGGAAACCGCGCGCTATATCGACGCTCTGGGGCCAGAGGCGCTGCAGAAAGCGGCGGACTATACCAGTGCCAGCCACTGGATGCTGCTTTGGGGGTTGCTGGCATCCGCAATGGTGACATGGATTGTAGTCCGGCTCGGCATTCTCGACAAACTGTCGGCCAAGCTGGAAAAACGCGGCTGGGCGCTTCGCACATGGCTGGTCGGTGTCGTCTATTTCCTTGTCTATGCGATCATAAACCTACCCTGGGGCATTTATGAGGAATGGGGTTTCGAGAAATCCTATGGACGCACCAGCCAGTCGTTGGGCGATTTCCTGATGCAAGATGCAATCGGCACCGTGATCACGGCATTGGTCGGCGCGCTATTCTTCCTCGGCATCTACGCGCTGATCCGCAAGGCCGGGAAACGCTGGTGGCTTTGGTCGGGTGGACTTGCGGCTTTTGCCGGTGCGGCAACGATGATCCTCTCGCCCGTGCTGATCGAGCCGCTGTTCAACGAATATAAGCCGCTGCAGGAAGGCCCTGTAAAAGCCGCGCTCGTTGGCATGGCGGGGGAGGCGGGAATCCCGGCTGACCGCATCTTCGTCTATGATGGCTCGCGCCAATCGAACAATTTCACAGCCAATGTCTCCGGCCTGTTCAGCTCAAAGCGGATCGCGATTTCGGATGTCGCGCTGAAGGGTGCGTCGATTGATGAGGTCAAGGCAGTCACGGGTCATGAAATCGGCCATTATGTCAGCGGCCATATCTGGCGGATGGTGGGTGTGCTGGTGCTGCTGGCGATGGTGCTGTTCTTCCTCGCCGACAGGCTGTTCCCGCGGTTTGCCAGGCTGTTTGGCAGCAACGCGCAAATTGGCGATCCGGTCGGTTTGCCTATACTGATTTTCACCGTCGGCTTTCTAGGCTTGTTCGCTCAGCCAGCGATGAATGCAGTCATCCGGCAGGGAGAGCGCGAGGCGGACAATTATTCGCTCAAGCACGTCAATCTGCCCGACGCTTTGGCCAGCGCTTTGGTCAAGACTGCCGAATATCGCTATCCTCGGCCAAGTGCGCTGCAGGAGGCACTGTTCTACACGCACCCGAGCGTCGAATGGCGGGTGCGTAATGCGATGGAGTGGAAGGCGAAGGGGATGGCGAACGCCAAATAGCTCTAGTTGGCCAGCACCAACAGATTGTTGCGTCTAGTCATCCGGCGGTCGAGCTTGAGCGAAATTATGTCAGTTCCACCGGTTCTGCCAAGCGCTTCGTCGGCACGCGTTTTGGCCGTGGCGTCGAGCCTGTCATAATGTGCTTGGGCTGCAGATAGCATCCACAACATGTGCGGTTGGCTGCCCCGCCGGTAGGTGATGCCGCGCCAGTCAAACGCGACTTTGCCGACATGCGGATGAATTGTGCCATTGCCGTCATGCGAAACGACTGTTCCCGCTTCCTTTCCGGCTGACCACATGTTGAAGCTGGCGACGTCAGCCACCAGACCAGGCAACCAATCGGCAAACATGATGCGCATAACTGCTTCCAATGTTGGTGGAATAGCATCTTCGGCTGCATAGGCATCAGTATAGCCGGGATATTCGCCGTCACTCACCGGGCTGCTGTTCATCCTTTCGGTCCAGCGGAACAGATTGGGCGCCTTCGCTTTCATGATCCCGGCCGGAACCGGATCCCGCCCAAGATGTGCAAACAGCGGGGCCATCATTCCGAAGTCACCCCGGCTGGGGAGTCCGCCGAGCAAATAGGGGTGCCATTGGAAATGCTCGTCAAGCGCATCGATCAGATCGAGATAAGCCGCCTCGATTGCGGGAGCGGTCTCTGGAAAGACGCCAAGATTAGGCAGGAAACCGTTGAAGAAAGCCATGACCTTCGCCGCCGTGTCGCGTCGCTCCTCCCGCGTCCTATTGGCAATGATGGCCCTCCCAAATTCGGCGCGCAGAAACTCCTCCTGCTGCTCGCGGTAGGACCAGCGATAGTGCATCGCCGTCGGCAGCAGATATTCCGAACCAAAGGCATCGAACAGCAAAGAGACTAGTTTTTGCACCGGTGAAACCGGATCAACAACCGGCGCTGGATGACGGCTTTCCAGCAGATCGATGATATCGCCACTGTCTTGTACAATCTCTCCCTGTTCCGTTTCCAGAACGGGGACCGAGGATTTTCCAATCGCAGGCAGAATGCGCGCGGCAAAATCGGGATGGGACAGGTATCGTTCGCGAAAAGGGAGCCCCTTCTTCACCAGATAGGATCGTGCCTTGCCAGTGTAGAGCGAATGGGCCGATCCCCATAATGTGTAGGTCATGCCCCGAGCCTTCCCGAAAATGTCAGGCAGCCCTTTTCTTCTCCAACCGGAATTTATGCAAGAGCGGTTCGGTATAACCGCTTGGCTGAACAACACCTTCATAGACAAGCGCGCGTGCGGCCTTGAGGGCGATACTGTCACCTTCGAGTTTTTCGTACAACGGATCGCCTGCATTTTGCGCATCTACCTTGGCCGCCATTTTCGCAAACGCGGCATCGACCTGTTCGGGGGTGCACACGCCGTGGAGCAGCCAGTTGGCGATATGCTGCGATGAAATGCGCAACGTGGCACGGTCTTCCATCAGGCCGATATCGTGGATGTCGGGAACCTTTGAACAGCCAATACCCTGATCGATCCAGCGCACGACATAGCCGAATATGCCTTGCGCATTGTTCTCCAGTTCTTGGGCGACTTCTTCGGCAGACCAGTTGTGGCCGCGCGGGGCAGCGGGGATGGTCAGCAAGGCATCGAGAGCCGGGGTTTCCTTGCTCGCCAGCTCCTTCTGCACCTCGAACACATCGACCATGTGATAATGCATCGCGTGCAAGGTGGCTGCGGTGGGTGAGGGGACCCAGGCCGTATTCGCGCCCGATTTGGGATGGCCGATCTTTTGCGCCATCATGTCCTTCATCATGTCGGGCGCGGCCCACATGCCCTTGCCGATCTGCGCTTTGCCTGACAGGCCGCAGGTGAGGCCGATCTGCACATTCCGCGCCTCATAGGCCTGAATCCAGGATGAGGTTTTCATATCCGCCTTGCGGATCATCGGGCCTGCCTGCATCGCCGTGTGCATCTCGTCGCCGGTGCGATCTAGGAAGCCGGTGTTGATGAAAACGATACGGTCGCGCACGGCATAGATGCACGCGGCAAGGTTCGCACTGGTGCGGCGTTCCTCATCCATTACGCCGACCTTGATGGTGTGCCGGTCGAGCCCGAGCAGGTCTTCGACCGCGTCAAACAGGTCATTGGTGAAGGCACATTCTTCCGGCCCGTGCTGCTTGGGCTTGACGATATAAATGCTGCCGGCACGGCTGTTGCGATATTTGCCGAGAGCCAGAAGGTCATGCATCGCGCAGAGCGAGGTGAAGAGCGCATCGAGAATGCCTTCGGGGGCTTCGCTGCCATCGGGCAGGCGCACCGCCGGGTTGGTCATCAAATGGCCGACATTGCGCACGAACATCACCGAGCGGCCGTGGAGCAGTTCCTCTTCCCATTCGCGGTCGTCTTCGAGTGCGCGGGTCATGGTGGCGCCGCCCTTTTCGAAGCTCGCGGTCAGATCGCCGCGCATCAGGCCGAGCCAATTGGTATAGCCCTTCACCTTGTCTTCGGCATCGACTGCCGCGACCGAATCCTCAAGATCGATAATCGTCGTCAGCGCGGCTTCGAGGATGACATCGGCGATGCCCGCCTTGTCGGTCCTGCCGACCGGATGCTCGCGGTCGATGACGATTTCGATACCAAGGCCGTTGTGGCGGAGCAATATGTCGTCGCCGCGGCGGATGATAGGAACCGAGGCGTCGGCAAGCTGCAGGTCGCCGCCATCCCAGTCAGCCCAGCTACCACTTGCGAGCGGTACGGCAGAATCGAGGAAGCCGCGAGCATAGGCAATTACTGCGTCGCCGCGCGCTGTGTCATAGCCACCGGGGCGGGCTGCGGGGGCATCGAGCACATCGGTGCCATAGAGCGCGTCATAGAGGCTGCCCCAGCGCGCATTGGCGGCGTTGAGGACAAAGCGGTCGTTGAGCGCGGGAACGACCAGCTGAGGGCCAGCCATCGTCGCGATTTCGGCATCGACGTTGAGCGTGCCGATTCTGAAGCCGGTGGGTTCAGGGACGAGATAGCCGATCTCTTTGAGGAACGCCTGATAGGCTTGCATATCCGCAATCGGCCCGGGATTGGCCTTGTGCCACGCATCCAGCTTTGTCTGCAAATCGTCGCGTTTGGCGAGCAAGGCGCGGTTGACGGGAACAAAGCGCGCGAGAATGTCGGCCAGCCCCTGCCACAACGCGTCGGCCTGCACGCCGGTTTCCGGCAAGGCTTTTGATTCGACAAATTCTATGAGGGCGGACGCAACCTGCAATCCGGCGCGATCTACATATGTGGTCATTTTTGGCTCCAGAGTGAACAATGGTGCCCGGGGAGAGTTATATTGTTCGCCGCGCCCTAGCGAGACTTTGCCCAATTCTAAAGCGGAAAGTTGGATAGGATATGGTAAGCTGTTGCTGCTAAAGGGAGTTTCGATGTTTCTTGAGCGCCAATTTGTCGAAAAGCCTTGGGGGCGGGATGACCTCCCGCCTGAGTTTGGCGCGCTCGGCGGACAACGGATCGGTGAAATCTGGTATAATGGCGCCGGACAAACGCCGCTTCCGTTGCTGGTCAAATGGCTATTTACGTCGGAGAAGCTGTCGATTCAGGTGCATCCTTCGGACTCGGACGCGCATCGGCGCGGCTCACCGTCGGGCAAGGAAGAATGCTGGTATATCGTCGATGCCGAACCGGGATCGGTCTTGGGCATTGGCACTAAGCATGTGTTGTCTGCAGAAGAATTGCGCGCCGCATCGCTTTCGGGCGAAATTGAGGAAACTCTTGACTGGAAGCCTGTCCACGCTGGCGACTTTTTCTACATCCCGTCCGGTACTGTTCACGCCATAGGCGCGGGCATCACGCTGGTCGAGGTTCAGCAACCTGCGGACATCACCTATCGCCTGTACGACTATCGACGCCCGCGCGAATTGCATCTTGAAGATGGCGTCGCAGTGGCGCTTCCGGTGCCTTATTCGGACGCACGGTCGGGGCATGTTGCTGGGAACCACAAATTGGTAGATGGACCCCATTTCTGGCTTCACCATATTGTCGATGATGCAGGAAAAGGTGAAATCCAGGAGGCAGGGCCCTTTTGGCTGGTGCCGGTTTCCGGACATGCGACTTTTGACGCAAAGCCAATTGTCCGTGGCGATTGCCTGATGGTCGATTCGCTGGAGCAACTGCAAGCGGACCAAAATTCTTCGCTGTTGATTGCCGGAATTGCGACGAGTTGAAGAGTTACCCGCGAATTCATGTTAAGTGCAGCTTGATTGGGAAAACCCGTCTGTTAGATAACCGACTTTACAAATTCCGGAAGGGCGATCGCCCGCCGCATATGTGAGTGAATGAGGGATGGAAGACAGAGAATTGATCGCGCTCGGCTTAGTTGCCCTGATGTTGATCATCGGTGTTTTTTTGGTCGCCCGGAGATTAAGCGCCAAGCGCGCTTTTGAATATCGCCAGTCGGGCCGCGGCAAAAGCCTAGACGACTAAGCTGGCGGATATTTCGCCGCCATATATTTGAGCGAGCGAACACACAGCTCCTCCAGCACGGCCTCGTCGATGTCCGACAGCCTTTTGACATAGAGGCAGGATTTGCCGGTCTTATGCTTGCCAAGGCGCGCCATCAATTCGGGCTGGCCTTCAAAACCGTCGATCAGATAGAGCACTGTCTGCCCCTTGCGCGGGGAAAATCCGATGCGGCACATATCGCCTTCGCGCCCGCTGTCATATTTGTAGTGATAGCTGCCAAAGCCTATGATCGACGGGCCCCAAAGCTTTGCGGGCTCACCCGACAGCCGCTCCATCAAAGCGCAAATCTTTTCCGCGTCGGCACGCTGATTGGCATCGACAACCTGGGCGATAAAGTCGTCGACGCTGACGGCGGTTTCCTTGGTCTTGTTATCCGTTCTGGCCACGACTTTCTCCTCCGGCGAGCATTCTATATCTTTTGACGGATCAAGCCAATTCCCCAGCTTTCGACCTTTGCCATATCATTCACTTTCTCCCTTGTTCAGCGCCGCGATGCCACTGGCCAGCGCGCGGACGCGTTTGCGAAAGGATACGGGCGACAGGATTTCAACTTCGGCACCTAACATCAGCATTTCGCGTGCACCATGATCGCTGTTCTCGATTGCCATTTCGGCAACCGCCCAACCTTCGTCGCCGAGTAGTGCCGATCGCGCCGCTGCCGCACCGCGCGGCGATAGCGCCGCGAGCCGTTTCAGCCCTAGCGGAGAAAGCCGGAGCGTTGCCGTTTCGGAAAACAGCTCGGCCTCGAATCGCGCCTGCTCCGCCTGCCACCAGACAGTGAGATCGAAATCGTTCGGTCGTTCAAACCCGTCATCCAGCAAGTCCAGCGACTGGATATCGGCGATGTTGAAGATACGCACCTTCGCATGCCCACGCGCCACCAGATACCAATGGCCCGCCTTTAGCACGAGGCCATAGGGTTCGACGCTCCACTCGGCCCGCGCTCTCCAGCTATCATAGGTCATTGCCAGCACCCGGCGGTCGAGCACCGCACGGGCGATGCGCGAAAGGAAAGGCGTCGGTCGAGCCACCCGGTACCAGTCTGTACTGTCAAGATGGAAGCGCCCGGCGATCCGATTGGCTTCCTCGCTTCCGGTTTTTGGCAGCGCGGCGAGCAGCTTGTTGCGCGCCCGCGCCGCCGCGTCGCCCAGCCCCATGGCCTGAGCCTCCCCCGGCAGACCGATCAGCAGCATCGCTTCGGCTTCAGACGCGTCGAGCCCGGTAAGTTTGGTCTGGTATCCTTCTAGCAACTGGAATCCGCCACCGGGGCCCCTGTCACCGTAAACCGGAACGCCTGCGGCGCTCAGTGCATCTATATCGCGATAGACGGTGCGCACAGAGACTTCGAATTCTTCCGCCAACTCATCCGCCGTCAGCCTTTGCCGCAATTGCAGCAAGATCAGGATCGAAAGAAGGCGGCTCGCGCGCATTTATTTTGCCTAGCAGAAAATAACTGACAATTCCTGTCAGTAATTTCACTGTAACAAGGGGCAATCTGGATTCAAGAGAGGCAGGCGCATGGAACGACGGACGATATTGCAGGGCGGCACCGGATTGCTGGTTGGCGCGCTTGCAGCCCCGCTTTCGGCAGGCGCCGTTTTAGGAGGCCATATGGAAGCAGTTATCGACACAACATATTCCCCCGCAGCCAAGGGCATTGTCACGGGCAAAGGCGTCGGCGATTTTGATTTCCTCGCCGGTCAGTGGCGCATCCGGCACAAACGATTGAAGGATGGCACCAAGGATGAATGGCAGCGTTTCGACAGCAGCGCGACCGTTCACCGCGTCTTGAACGGCATGGGCAGTATCGAGGAACTGCGCAAAGCCGATGGTAGCGACATGGGGATGGGCGTACGCGTCTGGCTGCCTCAGGAGAAGAAATGGGCCGACCATTGGACCGGCGCCGGCAATGGTATCGTCAACCCGCCCCAAAAGGGCGAGTTTATCGACGGCGAAGGCGTGTTCATTTCCGATGAGGAACTCGACGGCGTCAAATGGCTGTATCGCGGCGTATGGGACCGGATCACCCCTACCGGCTGCCGCTGGCACCAGTCTTCCTCAAACGATGGTGGCAAAATCTGGGAATGGAACTGGTGGATGGAGTGGACGCGGGTGGTGTAATGCTTTCCGACTTGGCTTGAGCACCGCTGCGTGCCAATGGCGCGGCCATGCTGACCGCTTTCCTCGCCTCCACCGCCATCGTTGCCTTTGCCGAAATTGGCGACAAGACCATGTTGCTCGCCATCCTGCTCGCCACCCGTTTCCGCGAGCCTGTGCCGATCATCTTCGGCATTCTTGCTGCAACCTTGCTCAACCACGCGCTGGCGGCTTTTACCGGGCAGCAAGTGGCCGGACTGCTCGACGCGCCCTGGTTCCGCTGGGCGGTCGCCCTCGGTTTTGTCGCGATG
>NZ_JBEBKL010000060.1:0-13174 GCF_040079335.1 Sphingorhabdus sp. | reverse complement strand
CCCCCGCCCCCTCCCGCTTGCGGGAGGGGAGAAGTAAGGACAAACCCCAGCGCCGCCAATTTTTCCACAGCCGTCCAATCGATTAGATCGCCGGAGTCGATTGCAAAACGGTCACTCAGCGCGGAGATATCCACACCCTCGCGCAGCCGCAGCCCCATCAAAAGCGCTTCCATCGCCTGTGTCGCGCTGTCGAGCGGATCTTCAACTTGCAGCCCGTGCGCATTGCGCGCAACCGCGCCCAGGAAATTTTCGGGCTTGCGGTGCCGTTGCGTGGCCATACCAGTGCGGCGCCCATGTGCACCGGGGCCGATCCCGACATAATCCTGATAGCGCCAGTAGGCGAGATTGTGCTGGCTTTCCTGTCCCGGTGTGGCGTGGTTGCTGATTTCATAGGCGGGAAGGCCTGCTGCCTCCATCCGTGCCTGTGTGAGCTCGTAAAGGTCAGCAGCGGCATCATCATCGAGCGGTTCCCATTGCCGTTTGGCAACTTCGGTGGCGAAGCGGGTGCCGGGTTCGATGGTGAGCTGGTAGAGAGACATATGCGTCGTGCCAAAGCCGATGGCGTGTGCCAACTCGGCCGCCCATTGCTGCGGCGTCTGGTGGGGGCGGGCGTAGATCAGGTCGATGCTGACCCGGTCGAAATGCTGCTGCGCCGCGTCTAGCGCTGCAAGGCTCTCTTCGACCTTATGCGCACGCCCCAAAAAGCCAAGAGTTTCGTCGTTGAGCGCCTGTAGCCCCAGCGACACCCGATTGACCCCCGCCGCTGCCAACTCGGTAAAGCGCGCTGCTTCGACAGAGGAAGGGTTGGCCTCCAGCGTGATTTCAACATCGTCGGCAAAGCCCCAGGCCCGCTCCGCCGCTTCGATCAAACTCGCCGCAGTCTCGGGCGGCATCAAGGAGGGTGTGCCGCCACCGAAGAAGATCGAACCGAGCTTGCGGCCTGCGGTCAGCCGCGCTTCATGCGCGAGGTCGGCCAGCAGCGCCTCGCGCCATACTTGTTGATCCACACTATCGCGCACATGGCTGTTAAAATCGCAATAGGGGCATTTCGAAACGCAGAACGGCCAGTGGATATAGAGGGCGAGGGGGGCATCCATCTATGGTGCTGTCGAGTCCGCTAGCACCACTTTGCCAGCCAATCGGTCGAGATAGCTTTTGATATCGTCAGGCCATGCTGCAATGTTCGCGTCAAAAGCCTCCATATCGTCGCGATACAGCGCGCGCGTTGCCTCTTCGAAGCCTGGACGATCACCGCACAAATTGCTCATGAAATTGTAGATGGCATCACGGCGTTGGCGCGATTTTGGGGATGCATCGATCGCCGCATCGACCAGACGGCGAAGCGTCGCCGATGCACCGCCGGGCTCTGATGCTAACCAGTCCCAATGGCGCGGAAGCAATGTCACTTCGCGCGCTTTCACCCCTAGCCGGGGGCGACCGGACGTTGGCGGAGGTGCGGTTTTGGCTGCATCCCAGAAATCGAGATCGGCCAGCTTTCCGGTCTCATCATCGAAGACGAGAATCGAACCCAAGTCGCTCGGGTAGCGCTCTTCAAGCATGCTGGTCAAAGACTCACGGCTGCTGGAGCCGAGCAAATTGTCGCCCAGAAAGGCGGATACGGTCGGGTTTCTGTTTGTCATGTAATCTAATTATATCCGGATAAAACTCTTGTCAATATTATCCGGATAAAATTATGCTCAGTCGAAAAGGACCTCAACCAGCTTTCGAAACGCATCGGCGCGGTGGCTCATCGCATGTTTTTCGGCAGGATCGAGCTCGGCGAAAGTCTGCTGACCGCCCAGCGGCACGAACACCGGATCATAACCAAACCCCATTGTCCCTCGCGGCGGCCAGGCGAGGGCTCCGTGGACGCGGCCTTCGAAGACCTCCTCGTGCCCGTCGGGCCACACTAGCGCGAGCGTGCAGGTGAAATAGGCGCTGCGATCGACATCGGGGCCTTGTTCCGCCAGCTTCCCCTCCACCTTGCCCATCGCCAGATACCAGTCGCGGCCCGCCCCGCCGAGCGCCTGTGCCTCGAACCACTGTTTCTCGGCCCAATCGGCGGTGTAAACCCCCGGCGCGCCATTCAATGCTGCCACGCACAATCCGCTGTCGTCGGCAAGCGCGGGCAGGCCTGAAGCCTGCGCCGAAGCATGCGCCTTCAGCAGCGCGTTTTCGGCGAAGGTGGTGCCGGTTTCCTCCGGCTCGGGCAGGCCAAGATCCCCGGCCGATACCGGTTCGATCCCGAACGGTTCGAGCAGCGCGTGGATTTCGCGGACCTTGCCAGCATTATGACTGGCGATGACCAGCTTTCCGGGTGCGAGTTTGCGGTGGGTCATGGTTTCTCCTTACCATCCTCTCTCCTTCAGGGGAGAGGCAGCGAGACTTGGCGTCTTTGACGCCTAGTCGCAGCGGAGAGGGACTTTGGGCAAGACTCCCCCTCTCCCAACCCTCTCCCCTGAAGGGGAGAGGGCTAAGTGTCACTTCACCGCTTCGCCTTGGGCTGCAAAAATCCGGTCGCAACCCATCCGCGCGAGGCGCAGGAGGCGGAGCAGGGCTTCCTCGTCATAGGTCGCGCCTTCAGCTGTCGCCTGTACCTCAGCAATCTTGCCGCCTTCGATCAGCACAAAATTGGCATCGGCATCGGCGCTTGAATCTTCGATATAATCGAGATCAAGCACCGGCGTGCCATCGCAGATACCGCAACTGACCGCTGCAACGCGACCGGTGATCGGGTCTTCCTTGATCTTGCCTTCGGCCATCAGCTTGTTGACCGCGAGGCGCAGAGCAACCCATGCGCCCGAAATCGCCGCGGTGCGGGTGCCGCCATCGGCCTGCAGCACGTCGCAATCGAGCGTGATCTGGAACTCGCCCAGTTTCTTCATGTCGACCACTGCGCGCAGCGAGCGACCAATGAGCCGCTGAATTTCCTGCGTGCGGCCAGATTGCTTGCCCTTCGCCGCTTCGCGCTGGCCGCGTGTGTGCGTGGCGCGGGGGAGCATCGAATATTCCGCGGTCACCCAGCCTTCGCCCTTGCCGCGCAACCATGGCGGCAAGCGATCCTCGACACTCGCCGTGCACAGCACCTGCGTATCGCCAAACCCGATCAGCACGCTGCCCTCGGCATGTTTGGTGAAAGCGGTTTCGATGAAAATGGCGCGCATTTCGTCTGGCGCGCGTCCGGATGGGCGCATGAAGGTTCTCCTGATGATGGGACGCATCGCCTTAGCCGTGCTGGCTTGCTTTGCAAGGCCCAGTCGCTACATTTGGCATGTGAGCCAGCCCCCCATCACCGAACTCAACGATCGCACGCGCACGATCTTCAAGGTCGTCGTCGAAAGCTATCTGGAATCGGGCGCGCCGGTGGGGTCGAGGACGCTGTCCAAAATCGGCGGTTTGAACCTGTCACCAGCCTCGATCCGCAACGTGATGCAGGATTTGGAGGAGGCGGGGTTGCTCGCTTCGCCGCATACGAGTGCAGGCCGTTTGCCGACCGAAAGCGGGTTGCGGTTGTTTGTCGATGGCATGATGCAGGCAGCCGAGCCGACTGCCGAAGAACGGCGCGCGATCGAATCGCAGATTGCCGGCAGCGGGCCGATTGAGACCGCGCTTGCCGCTGCGACCTCCGCCTTGTCGGGACTGTCAGCGTGCGCAGGCGTGGTCATGGTTCCCAAGCGCGAGGCGGTGCTCAAACAATTCAGCTTTGCCCGGCTCTCGGCAAGGCAGGCGCTGGCGATCATGGTCGGCGCGGACGGGTCGGTTGAAAACCGGCTGGTCGAGATATCTCCTGTGGTCAGCGACGGGGCCTTGGTAGAGGCAGGAAATTATATCAGCGCGCGGCTTTCCGGGCTCACATTGTCCGATGCCTTGGTTCGGCTCGATTCCGAGATACGCGGGCAAAAGGCGGCGCTTGACCAGGCGAGCGCGGAACTGGTGCGCAATGGCCTCGCCATGTGGTCGCTCGACGCCAATGAACGTCCGGTGCTGATCGTGCGTGGGCAATCAAATCTGCTCGACGAAACCGCCGCTGCCGATCTCGATCGCGTCCGTCAGTTGCTTGACGAGCTGGAGAATAAGGAAGAAATCGCTCGCCTGATCGACAGCGCGCGCGAAGCGCAGGCGACGCGGATTTTCATCGGGTCGGAGAATAACCTCTTCTCGCTGTCGGGATCCTCGGTGATCGCAGCACCCTATCGTGACGCAGGTGGGCAGATTGTCGGCGTCGTCGGGGTGATTGGCCCGACCCGCCTGAACTATGCGCGTATCGTGCCGATGGTTGATTTCACTGCGCAGGCCCTGTCACGCTTGATGAAATGAAGCGAGCGCCTATATGCGCCTTCAACACAGACATTCGGGGCAGTTATGAACGACAAGGACAATATCGACGCAGCGGCTGAGCAGGAGCTGGAAGGCGTGCCCGAACATCTGAAGGCGGAAGACAGCGCGGCGGAAGAGCTGAACAAGCTGGCGAACGAGCTGGAAACCGCGCGTCAGGACATTCTTTACGCGCAGGCAGAGGTGCAGAATGTGCGCCGCCGCATGGAAAAGGAAGCCGCCGATGCGCGCGCTTATGCCGCGACAGGCTTTGCCCGCGATATCCTTTCGGTATCGGACAATCTGACGCGCGCGCTGGAAGCAATCCCCGCCGAAATGCGCGAGAGCGAGGCGATGAAGCCTTTGGTCACCGGTCTCGAAGCGACGGGCCGCGAGCTTGAAAGCGTCTTCGCCAAGCATGGCATCAGCCGCATAGCAGCCATGGGTCTGCCGCTCGATCCGAACCAGCATCAGGCGATGGTCGAAATTCCGACTGCCGATGCAGAGCCGGGCACCGTGGTTGCCGAAATGCAGGCGGGTTATATGATCAAGGATCGGCTGTTGCGTCCGGCAATGGTCGGGGTAGCTAAGAAGGCGGATTGATATTTTTGATCTTCTGATCAGTCACTTCTTTCACCAGATTTTTGAGTTCGGTCAGTGCTTTAAGCATATCGGTTTTGGTCATCCAAAATCGATCGCCGTTGTCGACAGTATGAAATAGGTAAACTGTTTCTGCACCATTTTTGACCGGAGTTAGCGTAGAATGTGCCATATCTGATCTCAATTTCGCGGGTGCTGCGAAACGCGCCATCAATTCCGCTACGCGGTTTGGTTTCGCAAAAGGATTCGGCTCACTACCAACAAGCTCTGAAATGGCTTTCAGTTTAGGCCCCAGCATTCGCGGTATTTTGGCGGGCGATCCATTAGCGGCCGTCGGCGTTGCTGAAATGAGAACGCTGGCTGCCCACTCTTCGATTCGAGCGCATAGAATCATGTAGCTACCGATGAAAGCAGCTCCAAATTCCAGTTCTGTGGCGGTCGTGTTGTTCATCTATGTCCAAAATAGCTGGACTTTATTTCGATAAAGTCAACGCGTTACTCAGTTAGCGGAAAATTGGCGTTGAAAAGTAGGAATACTCTCACCCGCCCTTGCGGAACAACTCGATCCCCGTCCGCGAGGTATGGAACACGAAGATACTGGTCAGCAAAAAGCCGAGCACCACTGCGAATATATCAAAGGGCGAAAACAACTGACCTGCAAAGGGCCAATGAATGTTCGCTTCGGGACCGAAAATATACATGCATATGGTCAGCACGATCAACACCAAGCGGACCTCGGTGGGCCCGCCGCCCAGATAGGTCAGGCTCATAATGCCGGTGACCTTCGCCGAAATGAAGGTGTGAATCGAGAGCAGCAAATATCCGCACAGGCCGAACAGCGCCGTGTCCATCCGCAAATAGGGGCTGAGGCCCATGCCGACCACGAACAGAGTATTGGCCAGTGAATCGAGACTGTGGTCTATGAAATATCCATAATTGGGCCGTTCAATCTTGCGGAACCGCGCGACGCTGCCGTCCAGTGAGTCACCGAACCAGTTCAGGCAAAAGCCGAAGACCGCCAGCCAAAGCCAGTCACGCCCCCAATTGCTCGCAATATAGCCAACCGAGATCAGGACAGCGCCGGAAAATCCGAGCGCGGTCAACCGGTCGGGCGTCCACCAAAGTGGTAGTCGCGCGCAAATCCAGTTGAGCAGGCGGCGCTCAGCCGCAGCAGTGAGATTTTCCTGAATACGTTTCGGGGCAGTCACTTATTGTCCTTTTCATCTTTCCCCAATGTTGCGCTTTTGAGACAGGCCGCGCAAAAGCGCAAGCCGGAAAGCTGGAAGCGTTTCCTGCACTAGCCGTGGGTAAATTGCTGGGCTATTTGAGGGCCATGGCCACAGCGGCAAGCCTTTTGGATCGCCAGTCCCCCTGGCGCGACGAGCTTCGCGCGACGATGGCGCTCGCTTGGCCTTTGATCCTTACCAATATCACGATGGTCCTGATCAATTCGACCGACGTGTTCCTGCTCGCACGGCTGGGCCCCGGAGCGTTGGCGGCGTCGGCGATGGGTTCGGGGATAGTGATCGCGATGTTGCTGATCGGTATCGGCATTGTGGTTGCCGCATCGCCGCTGATGGCAGCCGAACTGGGGCGCAAAGCGCATTCGGTGCGCGATGTGCGGCGGAGTTTCAGGCAGTCTTTATGGGCCGCGACGGCGGTTTCGATTCCGATCTGGGCGATATTGTGGAATGTCGGCGCGATGCTCGAATGGGCAGGCCAGCCACAGCAGCTTGCGGCCGATACGGGCATCTTCATTCGTGCGTTGATGTGGCAGATATGGCCCGCTTTGGGCGTGGTCGCGATCCGGGGATTCATGGCCGCGCTGGAGCTGCCGCGCTGGACGATGGTTGCAGGAGCTGCGGCTGTCGTTGTCAATGCGGTCGTCAATTACGGCCTGATCTTCGGCCATTTCGGCTTGCCCAAATGGGGGTTGTTCGGTGCAGGTGTCGGCAGCTCGCTCACCAGCCTGTTCCAGTTCCTGTTTCTGTGTGCGGTGCTCTACGTCCATCCCCGCTTTCGGCGTTATCATTTGCTCGGCCGCTGGTGGCGCGCTGATTGGCAGCGTTTTTCGACGATCTGGAAACTGGGACTTCCGATCGGGCTGCATATGGGTTTTGAGGCGATGGTGTTTGCCGCTGCGGTTTTCCTGATGGGCTATATCAGCACCGAAGCGGCTGCCGCGCATGCGGTTGCGATCCAGATTGCATCAATGACGTTCATGGTGCCGATGGGTCTGGGGCAGGCGGCAACCGTGCGGGTCGGGCTCGGCTATGGTCGCCGCGATCCCGAAGCCATTCGCCGCGCGGGATGGACGGCCTATGCGTTGGGCGTTGGCTTTATGACCGCAATGGCGCTCGTCATTTGGGTGATGCCGGGGGCACTGGCCGGGCTGTTTCTTGAACCCGATAAAGTTCAAAATGCGGAGGTGCTGCGGCTTGCTATCCAGTTCCTGCTGGTCGCCGCGGTTTTTCAGATTGTCGACGGCGCGCAGGTGGTGGGCACCGGCATGCTGCGCGGTTTGCAGGATACCACTTGGCCAATGCTTTTCGCGGCTTTTGGCTATTGGGTGATCGGGATTGGCGTGGGCGCCTGGCTTGCCTTTTACCAGAACTGGGAAGGGGTCGGCATCTGGATCGGCCTTGCCATCGGCCTCGGCATCGTTGCGGCGCTGGTGCTGCTGCGCTGGCTGTCGCGCGACCGGCTGGGGCTGTTGCCCCAACCGGCCTAAAATAGGGACTGTCCCTATTTAAATCGTCTGCGCGCGATTTTCGTCGCGGTGCTTTTTCAGATATTTCATGAAAGGCGTGCCGCCGGTGCCGACGTCGGTGTCGTTGCCCGCACCTGACGAGGCCTGCTTGTTGATGTAGCTGGCGGCATATTCAAGGTGCCGGGTGCGGAAACGCGCGACCTGTTCGACGCAGGCGTTGAAGGCGTCCTTGACCGACTGGTTTTGTGTTTTGGCGAAATCGCGCACCGTGCTGGCTTCACGCACCGCATCGATGAAGGCGCGGTGCTGTGGCGGGCGGTATTGGTGCAATTCGTCGAGAAACTCGCGTAGCGGATCGCTTTCGTGCACCACCTGAAACAGCCCGTCCATCGCGGGCACAATCGAGCTTTGCGAACCGGTCTGCCCGCGAAATGCCTGCGGTTTGCCCGCAAATTTGGCGACGCCTTCATAGATCAGGCCATCGGGCAGCGCCGGATTGTTCTTCCAGCCGTGGATGTAGGGGCGGACGCGCTGGTAATAGATATAGGGATCGCAGCGTTCGGGCATGCGATCGAAATGCGCGTTCATCGCATCCCACACACGGTTCATGTCTGTCAGCAGTTGCTCGACCTTGACTGCGTCATGCTGTGCCGCTGCCTCAACCAGTTCAGTCGCCAGTTGTAGTGCACGGCCAGCCTCTGCCTCGATCGCGACATGGACGAGGACGAACCAGTTTTCGTCCTGACCGCCGAGGAAATTCTGGTGCATCGCGATATTGTCGAGGCTGATGCCGCTGGATTTGTCGAGCCGGTACCAGTTGTCGAGCACATAACCCGAATAGGGGAGCAGCGGCGGCAGGCCCAGATGGTCGCCAATCGCACAGATGGGGATAGCAAGGTTTGCGGGCAAGGTGGTTGGCGCTTCGGCTTCGCCCCAGACATAGGCTTGCACAAGGAAGCTGTAATGCACCATCGCGGTGCGCACCTGCTCGTTCGTTGCGCTGGCGAGGAATGCCGCCATGTCGGGATGGCCGACCTGCTTCAGGAAATGGCGCACGCGGCCAGAGGTTATCAGGCCAGACAGGCTGGCAGCCGCGTCGAGCATTTCGTCAAAGCCCTGCGGCAGCTCTATCGTTTCGATTTCATGGGTTGAGAGGTAGCCACGCTCTGCGCTGAGGCCAAAATCTTCAAGTTTCATGGAAGTCTCTTGGGCGAGGTGCGGGTTGGGCCACCTCTGTACATTTGGTATCAAATGAAACCAGATTGTGCAAGCTTTCAGAAGGGCAGTATGCCTTCATATTGCCCGAGCGGGGGAGCACCTGCCACCTTTACTTTGTTCTTCAGCAGGAAATAATGACGGACGATTTCAGCCTGCTGTTCGATACCATATTGCTCGAGTTTCCAACCCGGTTTCAAGCTGTAGTCATAGCGGCAAAAGGGATGCCGACGCAGCGGCAGGATAATGCCCTGCTGATGCTGCCAGACATGCACCAGTTCGTGAATGAACAACCCTTGCAGCCCCAGATCGCGGTCGCAGAAATCGTCGCAGAACAATTCGCTATCGGGGTGGAACCACAAATGCCCGTCGGGCGCCATGGTGATCTTGCGCGGCTGGAACCACCACCATTTGCGCTTGTGGATGCGTATTTTTGCATAGTCGAGGGCGTCGTGAAACACCGAGCGCGCGAGTTGGATCTCGCGCGCGGTCATGGGTCGGCCGGTAGGGTGCGGACCAAACATCAGTGGTTGTTGTGGCCCGTCTTCTCGTCAGGCTCTCGACCGTCCATTTCCTCGACGCGGGCTTTGACCAATATGCGCTCATTGTTCGAAAACAGGAATTGCGTCTCCATCTCGCCCAGTCGGCGGCCGACAAGATTGACGCCCCATACCATCACATGCTTGCCGCCGCGCTTGAATTCGACCTTTCCGTCGGCAGGGATCAGCACGCGCGTCAGCGGTGCCATCGTCATTGCGCCGGTCTTGGGATCGACCTTGCTTTCGTGCATTTCGGTGCGGAGCGCAGAGCGCGAACTGACCGACATCAGATAGACGTCCTTGGGCCCACCACGCACTGTGAAATACAATGCGGAAGGATTGCTATCGACAGGGTTCAACTTGACGACGGCGTCGTGGACGCGAAGCTGCGGGGTGGGGCCGCAGCTCGCCAGCATCGTCACCAGCAGCGGAGCAGCCAGCAGTCCCAATCGTGCGCGCATGTTCAACATCGTCATTATCTTTCCGCTTTGACTTTTCCGTGCAGAAACGGGGCATTGCCCGCATTTTTGACAATGTAAGCCGGGCAAAGCCTTGTGCCAAGCGATTTGCCACCTATATCGCCCTCGCATGTTTGGCTGCGGTGCCTGAAGGGGCTGCTCGCCAAAAACAGGGCTAATTTAGTTATCGGGGTAGAATGTAATGGCAAAAGTTATTGGTATCGATCTGGGCACCACAAACAGCTGCGTTGCTGTGATGGAAGGCGGCCAGCCGAAGGTTATTGAAAATGCGGAAGGCGCGCGCACGACGCCGTCTATTGTCGCCTTTGCGAAAGATGGTGAGCGCCTTATCGGCCAGCCCGCCAAGCGCCAGGCGGTGACCAATCCGGACAACACAATTTACGCGGTAAAGCGTCTTATTGGCCGTCGCTTTGACGACCCCATGACCAAGAAGGACATGGGCCTGGTTCCCTATGAAATCGTCAAGGGCAAGACCGGCGACGCATGGGTTAAGGCAGGTGGCGAAGATTATTCGCCTTCGCAGATTTCGGCCTTTACCTTGCAGAAGATGAAGGAAACGGCAGAAGCCTATCTGGGTGAAACCGTGACGCAGGCGGTGATCACCGTTCCCGCTTATTTCAACGACGCCCAGCGTCAGGCAACCAAGGATGCCGGCCAGATTGCCGGTCTTGAAGTGTTGCGCATCATCAACGAGCCGACTGCGGCTGCGTTGGCGTACGGCCTCGACAAGGACGAGAACAAAACCATCGCGGTCTATGATCTTGGCGGCGGCACCTTCGACATTTCGATCCTCGAAGTCGGCGATGGCGTGTTCGAAGTGAAATCGACCAACGGCGACACCTTCCTTGGCGGTGAAGATTTCGACAGCAAACTGGTCGAATTCCTCGCAGCCGATTTCAATAAGGCCGAAGGCATTGACCTGACCAAGGACAAGCTCGCTCTTCAGCGCCTTAAAGAAGCTGCCGAAAAGGCGAAGATCGAGCTGAGTTCGGCGCAGACGACCGAAGTCAACCTGCCGTTCATCACGGCAGACCAAAATGGTCCGAAGCATCTCGTCAAGAATATCAGCCGCGCCGATCTTGAAAAGCTGGTCGACGACTTGATCAAGCGCACGCTGGAGCCTTGCAAAAAGGCGCTGGCTGACGCGGGTTTGAAAGCCGACGCGATTGACGAAGTCGTGATGGTTGGCGGCATGACCCGTATGCCCAAGGTGCGCGACGTGGTGAAAACCTTCTTTGGCAAGGAGCCGCATATCGGCGTGAACCCCGATGAAGTCGTTGCAATGGGTGCTGCTATTCAGGCAGGCGTTTTGCAGGGCGACGTCAAGGATGTGTTGCTGCTCGACGTGACTCCGCTGTCGCTGGGTATCGAAACGCTGGGTGGCGTGTTTACCCGCATGATCGACCGCAACACGACGATCCCGACCAAGAAGTCGCAGGTTTACTCGACGGCGGACGACAACCAGAATGCGGTGACTATCCGCGTATTCCAGGGCGAGCGCGAAATGGCGGCAGATAATAAGCTGCTCGGCAATTTCGACCTTGTCGGTATCCCGCCTGCACCGCGCGGCGTGCCGCAGATCGAAGTGACCTTCGATATCGATGCCAACGGTCTGGTTAGCGTGACAGCGAAGGACAAGGGCACCGGCAAGGAACAGCAGATCAAGATTCAAGCTTCTGGCGGTCTGTCAGATGCCGACATTGACCAGATGGTCCGCGATGCCGAAGCCTTTGCTGAGGAAGACAAGAAGCGCCGCGAAGCTGCCGAAGCCAAGAACAATGCCGAAAGTCTGGTTCACACCACCGAAAAGCAGCTTGAAGAGCATGGCGACAAGATTGACGCTGGACTTAAAGCTGAAATCGAGGCGGCTATGGGCGAAACCAAGTCGGCTATCGAAGGTGGTGACCCTGAAGCGATGAAGGAAAAGGCGAATGCCCTGGCCCAGGTCGCGATGAAGATGGGTCAGGCGATCTACGAACAGGAACAGGCGGCAGGCGCTTCTGCTGCTCCTTCGGAAGAATCGCCGGCTGACGATGATGTCGTCGACGCCGAATTCTCCGAAGTCGACGAAGACAAGAAAGACTGATGATTACCGGTGACCGTCACTTCTGCCTTGCGCAGAGGGGCGGTCAACGAACGGAGGGACGTCGGTCGTGAGCCTCGATATCGATTATTATGAATTGCTCGAAGTAGAGCGGACGGCGGATGAAAAAACGCTGAAGACCGCCTATCGGCGCTTGGCGATGGAATGCCATCCGGATCGTAATCCGGGATGCGACAAATCCGAAGCCAAGTTCAAGGCTATCAACGAAGCCTATGATGTCCTGAAAGACCCGCAAAAACGCGCAGCCTATGACCGGTTCGGCAAAGCTGCGTTTGAAAATGGCGGGATGGGCAATGGCGGCGCACGTGGCGGTGCCGGCTTTGGGGATTTCTCCGACATCTTCGAAAGCTTTTTCGGCGATGCTTTTGGCGGCGGGCGCCAGCGAGGGCCGGTACGCGGTGCCGATTTGCGTTATGACCTCGAAATTAGTCTCGAAGATGCCTTCCACGGTCGGGCCACCGAAATCGCGATCGATGTCGCGGCGAAATGCGGTGATTGCGATGGCACGGGCGCGAAACCCGGCACCAGCACGCGTGGCTGCAATCTTTGCGGCGGGCATGGCAAGGTGCGCGCGCAGCAAGGCTTTTTCGTCGTCGAACGCACTTGCCCAACCTGCCATGGTCGCGGCGAAGTTATCGAAGATCCGTGCCGCAAATGCAGTGGCGAAGGCCGTGTCGACGAACGGCAGAAGATCGAAGTCAACATTCCCCCCGGTGTCGACGAAGGCACCCGCATTCGCATAGCCGGTAAGGGTGAGGCTGGGCCCAATGGCGCGCCGGCGGGCGATCTCTACATCTTCATGCACATCGCCCGCCACAAGGTGTTCGAACGCGATGGCACAACGCTGTTCTGCCGCGCACCGATCAGTTTCACTAAGGCGGCATTGGGCGGCGAAATCGAAATCCCCGGCCCCGACGGTAGCAAGCACAGCGTCAACATTCCTGAAGGCATCCAGTCCGGCAAGCAACTGCGCGTGCGCGGCGCAGGCATGCCCGTGCTGCAGGGGCGCGGCAGGGGCGATCTTGTCATCCAGATCGACGTCGAGACGCCGACCCGGCTGACCGCACGGCAAAAGGAATTGCTGTGCGAATTCCGCGAGACCGAAACCGGCGAAGAATGCCCGCAATCGCGTGGCTTCTTCGACAAGGTCAAGGAATTCTGGGACGATCTGACCGAATAGTCCCCCTCCCGTTTACGGGAGGGGTTAGGGGAG
>NZ_JBEBKL010000059.1:0-13465 GCF_040079335.1 Sphingorhabdus sp. | reverse complement strand
GAACAGACCGCTGCCTCGATCATCGCGGCAGCCCATGATCTGCTTGGCCACCTTGCCGCCGGGCGCCGGATCGACTCCCCCGCCCTTCGCACCGCAATGCAATCCGCCTTTGGCGCAAGCGATGCGAGCGGCGCCTGGGACTGGAAGGCAGCGTACGAAGCGGTCGAGGTCGCCCAGCTACTGTTCATGCGCCGCTATGGCTCGGCCATTCATGCCAGGACCACCGATCCGTTCGAACGGCTGAAACTCGTCGAACGCATTGCCCGGCTCGCACCGACCCAGACCCGGCGCAGCGAAGAAATGCAGTCCTACCAGCAATTCTCGACACCGTTGGGACTGGCATGGGTTGCCGGGTTCGCGGCGGACTTCAGCCTTGCTGAGCTGGTGCTTGAGCCTTCAGCGGGCACTGGCCAGCTCGCGATCCAGGCTGAACTCGCCGGATGCAGGATCGCATTGAATGAAGTCGCCGACGTGCGCGCGGCGCTGCTTGGCAGCCTGTTCGAAGGCTCGCCCGTGTCGATGCACGATGGCGCGCAGATCCATGACCGGCTGGATGCAGGCTTGGTGCCGAGTTGCGTCGTCATGAACCCGCCATTCTCAACCGCGCTTCATGTCGAGACCCGTGCGGCCGATGCGGCATTCCGACACTTGTCATCGGCGATTGCCCGGCTTGCCGTCGGCGGACGGCTCGTTGCGATCACTGGTGCGAACTGCGCGCCCGACCACAAGGCGTGGCGCGACGGCTTCGTCCGGCTGCAGGACAAGGCACGCGTGGTCTTCTCCGCGACCATAGCTGGCAGCGTGTTCGCACCGCATGGCACATCGGTCGAGACACGGTTGACGGTGATCGACAAGGTGCCTGCGGACGCTCCAGCGCAGTTTCCGGGATCGCTTGGGCTGGCCCCTGATCTTGCGACCTTGCTGCGCTGGCTGATCGACGGCCTGCCGCCACGACAGCCGATCGCGGAACCGGCAATCCAACCGCTGGTCGCCTCCCGCAACTCTCCAGCCAGAAAAACGGCAGGACCAAAGCCGCGCTTGGTTCCAACTCAGACACCGGAGCCATCAGGCGTGCCCCTCGACTATGAGTTGATCGACTGGCAATCGCCGAACGACGGCAAACTCTCCGACACGCTCTATGAGCCCTACACGCTCCAATCGATCCGCATCGCCGGTGCCCAGCCGCATCCCACACGCCTGGTGCAGTCGGCGGCTATGTCCTCAGTCGCGCCGCCCAAGCCGACCTACCGCCCGCATCTGCCCAAAGGTCTGGTCGAGCGGGGACTGCTGTCCGATGCCCAGCTTGAATCGGTCATTTATGCGGGCGAAGCTCATGCCGATCATCTCGCTGGCAACTGGTCAGTCGATCCTACATGGGACAAGGTCGAAGCCGCGCCCGACGATTGCGACACCGCAGTCCGGTTCCGCAAAGGCTGGTTCCTCGGCGACGGCACGGGCGCAGGCAAGGGACGGCAGGTTGCTGGCATATTGCTCGACAATTGGCTCAAGGGTCGGCGGCGTGCGGTGTGGATCTCCAAATCCGACAAGCTGCTCGAAGATGCCCAGCGCGACTGGAAGGCCTTGGGTCAGGAGCCGCTACTCGTCACTCCGCTCGCCCGGTTTCGGCAGGGAACGCCCATTGGCCTCGCGCAGGGCATCCTTTTTACAACCTATGCCACGCTACGCTCCGACGCGCGCGAAAACCGGGTTTCGCGGGTCCAACAGATCGTCGATTGGCTTGGAACCGACTTCGACGGGGTCATTGTCTTCGACGAAAGCCATGCCATGCAGAATGCCGGTGGCGGCAAATCAGACCGGGGCGATTGCGCGCCCTCCCAGCAAGGGCGTGCCGGGCTTCGCTTGCAACACGCACTTCCCGATGCTCGTATCCTCTACGTCTCGGCGACCGGGGCAACCACGGTCGAGAACCTCGCCTATGCCCAGCGGCTCGGGCTGTGGGGCGGCGCGGACTTCCCGTTCGACAAGCGCACCGATTTCGTCGCGGCCATTGAAGCGGGCGGGGTCGCGGCGATGGAAGTGCTGGCGCGCGACCTCAAGGCACTCGGCCTCTACGCTGCCCGTTCGCTTTCCTACGAAGGCGTCGGATATGACCTGATCGAACACCAGCTGACGCCCGAGCAAGTTCGAATCTACGATGCCTATGCCGGGGCCTTTCAGGTGATCCACAACAATCTCGATGCCGCACTGGAAGCAGCGAACGTCACCAGCAACGAGGGCACCTTGAATGCACAGGCCAAGTCGGCGGCCCGTTCGGCGTTTGAAAGTGCCAAGCAGCGCTTCTTCAACCATCTGATCACGGCGATGAAGACGCCAACGCTGATCGCCGCGATCAAACAGGGGCTTGCTGATGGCCATGCCGCCGTGGTGCAAATCGTCTCAACCGGGGAAGCGCTGCTGTCGCGCCGCCTGGCCGACATTGATCCGGGAGAGTGGAACGACGTTCAGGTGGACATCACGCCGCGTGAATATGTCCTGGATTATTTGCTCCACAGCTTCCCGACCCAGCTCCATGAGAGCTTCGCCGACGGCGACGGCAACCTCGCCTCCCGGCCTGCCTATGACAATGATGGCAATGTGGTGCAGTGCCGCGAGGCCATCGAGCGGCGCGACCGGTTGATCGAGCAGCTTGCCTCAATGGAGCCTGTGCAAGGCGCGCTCGACCAGATCGTCCAGCGGTTCGGCACAGACATGGTAGCCGAGGTAACCGGGCGCTCGCGGCGGATCGTCCGCAAGATCGATGCGAATGGCGACCGGCTCGCTGTCGAGAACCGACCTGCCCATGCCAACCTCGCCGAAGCGCAGGCGTTCATGGAGGACCGCAAGCAGATACTCGTCTTCTCCGATGCCGGCGGCACCGGGCGCAGCTACCATGCGGATCTCGGCGCGCGGAACCAGCGGCTTCGCCATCATTACCTGCTTGAAGCTGGCTGGAAGGCCGACACCGCAATCCAGGGCCTCGGGCGCACCAACCGCACCAATCAGGCGCAGCCGCCGCTGTTCCGGCCCGTGGCGACCAATGTTCAGGCCGAGAAGCGCTTCCTCTCCACCATCGCTCGGCGGCTCGACACGCTGGGGGCAATCACGCGCGGGCAGCGCCAGACCGGCGGCCAAGGCCTGTTCCGCCCCGAGGACAATCTCGAAAGCCCCTATGCCCGCGACGCCCTGCGTCAGCTCTATGTGCTGATCCATGCGGGCAAGGTCGACCATTGTTCGCTCGGCACGTTCGAGGGCATGACTGGTTTGTCGCTTACCGATGGCAGCGGCTGTCTGAAGGACGAACTGCCGCCGATCACGACCTTCCTCAACCGGCTGCTGGCGCTGACGATTGCGATGCAGAACGTCCTGTTCACGGTGTTCGAGCAGTTACTCAGCGCCAAGGTCGAGAGTGCGATTGCGGCGGGCAGCTACGATCTGGGCCTCGAAACTTTAGTAGCCGACAGCTTCACTGTCACCGGCAGCGAGCCAATCTACACACACCCGGCAACAGGTGCCGAGACCCGGTTGCTCACCGTGGCAATGCGCGAACGCAACCAGCCGGTAACGGCGGAGAAAGCACTCGACCTGGCTTCCGAGCCGGGAGCGCGGCTGTTGGTCAACGCCCGTTCGAAACGCGCTGCGGTCCAGCTTCCCGCACGCAGCGTCATGCTCGACGACGGCGAAGTTGAACGCCGCATCCGGCTGATCCGGCCAATGGAGCGGCTGAACTTCGCCCTGAACCATCTGGCGGAGACCAGCTGGGAGGAAGTGGATGAGCGGACGTTCGCGTCAACTTGGCAGGCGGAAGTCGCACAGGTGGATGAGTTCACACAAAGCGAACTGCACATCGTCACCGGCCTGCTGCTCCCGATCTGGAAACAGCTTCCTGAAGAATCCACCCGCGTTTACCGGCTCCAGACCGACGATGGCAGTCGCGTTGTTGGGCGCAGGGTCTCTCCGGCATGGGCAGCGAGTGCGACAGCCAGACCGGACGCCCCGATACTGTCGCCGCCGCAGGCACTGGCCCTTCTTCGAGAAGGCCATACCATTCTCGACCTTGCCGATGGGCTGCAACTGCGCCGTTCGCGGCTCATGCAGGTCAACCGGATCGAACTCACCGGGTTCGGATCGACGGCGGTGGACCGGCTGAAGGCCATGGGACTGTTCTCCGAGATCATCAGCTGGAAACTGCGCCTGTTCGTCCCCGATGATGTTGTGACAAGCTCGGCAGTGATCGAGCGGCTGTTCGAACGGCACCCTTTGACGCGCATCGCGGACCGGAAGGCTGCCTAACATGAGCAGGATTTCCACCCGCGCGGCGGAATTGTCCGAACGGCTTGCGCAAAACGCGCAGGCCGTCTGCCGTCACTATTTGCCCGCAGGCAGACGCGAAGGCCGCTACTGGATGGTCGGTGACGTTGCAGGCACGCCGGGGCGCAGCCTCTATGTCCGTCTGTTCGAGACCGAACGGGGCACAATCGGCAACTGGGTCGATGCCGCGACCGGTGAACATGGCGATCTCGTCGATCTCATCCGGCTCAATCAGCGGCATGGTCGACTGGCCGAGACCATCGACGAAGCCGAACGCTTCCTCAGCCTGCCACCGTTGACTTCGGACGAAGAGCGCACTGCCTCAGCCTTCGCCAAGCCCGCACGAGCAGGGTCCACAACCGCTGCCAGACGCCTGTTCGCCGCCTCGAAGCCCCTGACCGGATCACTGGCGAGCGCCTATCTGCGATCACGTGGCATCACTCGGGTCTCCGGACTGCCAGCCCTGCGCTTTCATCCGCGGTGCTACTACAGAGCCAATGAGGATGATGTTCCCGGGACTCCTGGAGCCTTTGCGGCAATGATCGCAGCAGTGTCTGATAACGATGGAGTGCAGACCGGCACGCATCGGACATGGATCGATCCATCAGGCGGCGTGAAGGCCAATGTCGCATCGCCGCGCCGGGCAATGGGCAACATTCTCGGCAACGCGGTCCGGTTCGGAACGGCGGATGACGTCCTGATCGCGGGCGAAGGCATCGAGACCATGCTGTCCTTGCGCGAAGTCCTGCCTGCCATGTCGATGGCAGCCGCTACATCGTCAGCCCATCTCGCTGCCATCCTGTTCCCGACCGCACTTCGGCGCCTCTACGTCTCGCGCGACCGCGATGCGGCAGGCGACGCGGCGTTTGGCATCCTGACCGAGCGGGCAAAGGCAGCAGGGATCCAACTCGTGTCGCTCCTGCCAGAATTCGGCGACTTCAATGACGATCTGCGCCAGCTCGGCGCATCGACGCTGGGGCAGCGGGTTGCGCTTCAACTGCACGCTCAGGATCGGGCTCGCTTCTCCATAGACTGAGGCTGAGCCGATACGGGATCGGGGATCAGGCTGAGGTGGCGCGCACCATCCAGATGCTTGCTCCCGGCCAAGCCCAGCCTTCCGGGGAGGCGTCCGAAAGACCGGCTGCCGGGAGGCCGCAATGGCGGTCGGGCAAAGTGCCCGGTCCCAAGGCCCCAAGGACAGCGCCATGACCACCATGCACGATTCCGAACCCGATCACGAAGTCTCACCCACCGCCCACCTCCTCGATGAAATCGCCCTTTACGGCTATCGCCCTTTCTCCGACGAAGCTGATCCGCGGCCACTGCCCGAGGAGCGCATGGCCGCCGGTGCCGTAGCCGATATGTTCGACGCCCTTATTGCCACCATGATCGACACGAGGCTCGAACCCGATCTTGAAGACCTGTGCTGGTCGCTCGCCAACCTCTTCCACCGCGCCGAATTTCGCATCCAGCGCGAACTTGACGACAATGAGGACGGCCAGAAGCGCAGCCAGCGCGAGCAGGATGGCTCCGAGGTTAAATCGGTCGAGTTGGAACGGCAGATCCGGGAAGGCATTGGGCTCATCGAACGCCGCAACACCATGGAGTTCATGCGCGAAGCCGCTGCCGACCAGTTCGAGGCGCACTTCCGCAAGGCCTGGACACCGCGCACTGGATCACTGGTCAACCATCGCACCCTGACTGCCGCCATGATCGACAGCCGCGACTTTCTCGCCGCCAAGCGCCGTTCGGAAACTGAGCCCATGCTGCCGGCCGGCACGCGCATTGCGTTCACCTCGGGTCCCGCCTATCAGGATCACAACCGCATCTGGGCAGCGCTCGACAAGGTTCTCGCCAAATATCCCGACATGGTACTGTTCCACGGCGGAAATCCCACCGGCGGCGAGCATATCGCATGCCTCTGGGCACGCGCACGAAAGATCACCCATGTGCCGTTTCGGCCCGATTGGGAGCGGTTCAAGAAAGCTGCACCGTTCCGCCGCAACGATCAGATGCTCGAAGTGCTGCCCAAGGCTGTGGTCGCCTGTCCAGGCAATGGCATCAATGCCAACCTGGTCGACAAGGCACGCAAAATGGGGATTTCGGTGTGGACCATCGAATGACCCGTCCCGACAACTTTTCGGTCGTTCCACACTCAATCAGCATTCTTCAAAAGCTGCCGTTCAGAATGACCGCCGCAACCCCGAAGGGACAGTGCATCACGTCTCCGCTTTTCGGCACACAAACTCCACCAAATGGCCGTCCGGGTCACAAGCATATCCCGCATAATAATTGGGGTCGATATGGGGATGGATTTTGGGTTCGCGCGGCCCAGTTCCGCCGATGGCCTTCGCCGCTTCAAAGGCTTCATGGACAAGCGCGCGCGATGCGCATGAAAAGGCATAATGCGCGTTGACCGTGCTGTTGTCGCCAATGCGTATCCAAAAAGGCAAAATATCGCCCTGACCATATCCTGCAGGCGAACCCGGCACGATGCGGGTGACCCCCAATGGCGAAAGCGCGGCGTCATAGAAGGCACACATATCGTCAAACTTGTTCGTCGATAGTTCGAGATGATCCATAATCATGGCAGAAAGTTCCTTTTCTAGATTGAAGTCACAGTTGTTTGGTTAGCGGCAGGCGTGTCAGCCCTTTCCGTTATGATAGTTAAAATGCGAGAATGATGGTCTAGTCCAAGCGCTTCCCGAATGTGCGGCTCTTGTGCGGCCGCAACCAGCCCGGCCAGACCGACACCGCCTGAAATGCCTGCTGCGATGACCGGATCGGTGCCTGACGGATTTGCCAGAACCTTCACAATGTCTATTGCAGCGGTGTCGGGAATCGTCATGAACGCATCAACATAGCGATCCAGTATTGGCCAAGCCACCTCAGACGGGCGATAGCATTCCAGCATTGCCATTACCGTTGGATCGCTCGCCGGAACTTCAACGGGCCGCCCGGCCAGCGCGCTTGCGATGAGGCAACCGGCCCGATCCGGTTCGACGACGACAACCGTCGGTCGCGCCTTCCCGAATAAGTCCGCCAAATGGCCCGCGACGGCGCCAGCCAAGCCGCCAACACCTCCCTGAACGAAAACGTGGGTTGGAGACTGGTTCATTTGCGACAGGGCCTCATCGACGAGAACCGTGTATCCTTGCATGACGCGGGCTGGAACATCGCTCTCACTCTTCCAGCTGGTGTCCGACACCAGCTGCCAGCCATTTTCTCGCGCAGCATCGGCGCACATATCGACGCTATCGTCGTATGTGCCGGAGACCTCGACAACTTGTGCGTTCAGCGCCCGCAACAGGGCACGTCGGCTGTCTTCGACATTTTGATGAACAAAGATGACTGCCTTGCAGCCGAAGAGGCGTGCGCCTGCTGCAACCGAGCGACCATGATTGCCATCGGTCGCGCAGCATATGGTCCGGTTCTTGACCGCCTCCCGGACTTCTACGGACATAATCTCAGCCGGCATCACCGAACGCCCAAGACGCTCAGTGGCCCAGCGTAACACAAGTTCGGCCACGGCATAAGCGCCGCCAAGGGCCTTGAAGCTGCCTAATCCCAGTCGACCGCCTTCATCTTTGGCAAAGATCGAAGCCAACCCAAGCTCTTGAGCCAGACAATCGAGCCGCTTGAGTGGCGTTACTTGATGCTGCGGGCACAGGTTGAGAAGATGGCGGACTTCCTCTGGTGCGCTTCGTCCCAGCCAATCACGCAGAGGCTGGGGTGGCGTATCTCGGGTTGCGCGCGGGTTAGCTGTAAAGCAAGAAATGGTTTGACGTTCGGTCATGACGCAACAATAGCGTGCTACGTCAGCGTTATCTCAGCTATTATAGGCAAGCCGTAGCAATAAAACAGCGCGAAATAGGAGATTAACGCAATGGATCAGCTTGATGACTTCGATCGCGCAATCCTGACGATCATTCAGGAGGATGCGACATTAGCCTATGCCGACATCGGCGAACGGGTAAACTTATCTGCATCCGCAACGCTTCGCCGCGTTCAGAGGATGAAGGAAAATGGCACCATCATCGCCACACGGGCGATATTGGAACCAGAACGGGTCGGGCAACTGCTGACCATCTTGGTTGAGGTCTCGCTGGAGAATGAGCATGCAGCAACGCTCGAAGGCACAAAGAGAGCTTTGATCGATGATCCTCAAGTGCTGCAATGCTATTACGTGACCGGTGATGCCGATCTGTTTGTCATTCTCGCGATGCCCAACATGTCATCTTACAAGGCATTCACCGACTGCCATTTTCTCGGGAATGCCAACATCAAGAAGTTCAAAACATCGGTCGTCATGGATTGCGTCAAGCGCACTACGGCTTATCTGCTTTGACCACAGCTTTTGGGCATTTCCCAATAATTGCCGACATTCCGCTCCCCCCGACATTGGGGACATCAAGTCTCCTAAAGGCGTGAACCACCCCGCTCTTTGAGGCCCATCCGTTGGCCGCCCCAAAGCCTCCTTCAATCAACCCGTAAAGGGTCCGCTACGCTGCGCATGCGGCCACTACGGCGGCGCCTTCGTGGTGATTGCGGCTTTGCGCCGTCCGTCCGGGGCCTGTCGAGCGGGGATGGTCCCTGCTCCGAGACAGGAGCTCGAACATGTCACTCACCATCGCACAGCGTCACGCCTGGAGCCTCGCCCGCACCCTGATAGTCTGCGTCACCCTGTTCCACGCTGGTAACTGCTACTCCGCCGTCCCTACGTCCGAATTCGATGGCGACGCCGACAGCGTGATCCACGAATATGACCCGTTCAATCCCTGACCGCGCCAAATCGCGTGGCACCGCGTTGCCGGATGCCCATCGGGTACGCGCCTTCGACTTTGCGTGAGATCGGTGCCCGAGGCCTGCTCCCAGTGTTTGATCATCCTGCAGGACGAACACACATTCACGAGACTAGCCGCCGCTGCCCGTTACGAGCGGATTAAGTGCGGATTTCGCCTCGGGCCTGATCACGGCGGCGCGCCATCGGCCTATCGGCGTGCCCGGCTCGCCCAACTGCTCACCATCCACGACGCTCTCAATGGCGGTGCATCGACGCGGGAACTCCCCTTCAGTCTCGTGTTTGGGCGTGATCGGCCACTTGCAGGGGCGACGTGGAAAGGATCAGATGAACGCCGACATACGCTCCGGCTGATTGCCGAAGCGCGCAGGCTAGTGAACGGCGGGTATCGCAACCTCCTGCACCACGAGTGAAGAACGACCGAGTCGTCAAGAATGTGTTGACTTAAAATTGTCAATAATACATTGACTTTTAGTCAGCAACCAATTGACGGAGGTAGCAGTGCAATTTACAGAGCAAAAAGCGATCAGAGACGGCACGGCGGCAGTAATGATTGAATGGGCCAATAGCCGCCATCCTCCCTTTACCGGCGACAATGTCGAGGAGTTCAAGGACGCTATTATGGCGGCTCACATCGTGGCCGACGAAGGAAGGCTCGACCTTCAGCGGTGGGTCGATGCTGCGCGGAGAACCGGGTTGAGCTGGACCGATGTCGGCGACGCATTGGGCATATCCAAACAGGCAGCGCAGCAGCGATTCAAATCTGCGGAAACAGATGAAGGCGCCGTGGACGAGGAAGGCGCTAAGATCGTTCGGTTCGGAGCGACCGCCTTCAACGAGATGGCCATGATGCGAAACGAAGGCAGGAACGGCAACGAACTGATTAACACCGGCATGCTTACGCTGACTTTTCGCTCTACCGAGTATAATTGGGAATATCGACGACGGCTTGGAGTCGCCCCCATGATGGCCGAGATGAAAGCAGCAGGGTGGACCTATGTATCGAGTTGGCTGCCCTTCCATTATTTCAAACGACGCTATTCGGAAAGCTAGCGCTCCAACGGTCCGCTTCACGCTTGTTGTGCCCGGAAGCGGACCGTCGCAAACCCACCAGCTCCCGCCAATCTCAGCACAGGACAGCGTCGCATCGACTTGAAGTATCTCCAGTATGGCGCGGTCAAAGCTATCGAGCTGATTCATTGTGCTAACTCTCCAGAATTCGCAATAATTCGGCTCAAGCGAAGCGGATAAAGCGGAGATTTCGCCTGAGCTTCGCGATATATTTGCGCGATGACCAGCAAGATAACCATTTCCCAGTTCGCATTCAACGCTCGGGCTGTGCGCAGTGCGCCAACGCCCGCTCTCGCGAAATGGCTTAGTCGGGAAGCTCCGGAGGAAGTCCGGCGACTGCTGGGGCTCTGCCCAAGGCACCGGATAACTCCGCTTTTGCGCCTGGACTCGCTGGCGCGAGAGCTTGGGGTAGCAGCGACCTTTGCCAAGGATGAAAGCAGCAGGCTTGGCCTGGGCAGCTTCAAGGCGCTCGGCGGAGCCTACCCGCTAGCCGACGTCGCAATACCTGGCCCTTGGCTGCCGGAACCTTCGCCGGTTTGGCGACATGCTGGTTCAGCCTGTGTTTTTCGCCGATCACTTACGCCGGTTGGCGGGACTGGTTCCCCGGAGAGCTGTCCGCATCGGCCATTGCGCTCTTCATCTCGATGATGAGCATGACGATTTTGGCATTGGCCTGGACAATCACCGAAACTGATGATCGATATGCCGGTTTTGGCCGGCTTGTCAGCGAAATCTAACTCGATGTCCGTGCGCTGGATAATAGGAGCCGATCGCGCACCGTTCAGGCTATCTCTGCGCAAGCAGCCAAAGTCCTGAAAGGCACATGATCGCGCCAATCAGGTTGCGCGGTGGCAGAACTTCTCGAAATGCCAACCACCCGAGGGGAACAAGCAAAACGGCGGTAGCAACAGTAACCATGGTTCCAGTGGTGTTTACCGGCCATCCGAGGCGGAAAGCAGAGACATAACCGTACTCGAGGCCAACCACCGCTAGGCCAAATACCACTGCAACCAACACGTCGCGCAGTTCAAAACGATTGCTGCCAAGTTCGGGGTTGCGCCACCAAAGGATCGAGGCGGCGACCAAGGCAACTGCATAAGCCAGCACCTGGAAGGCAAGAATATTGATCCCAGGGCGCGGGAGCTTGAGCATCAACTGGTAAAGCGCATAGGTGCCGACCATCAGTGCGAAAGGCCAGGCAACGAAACCGCCGACCCTCATGCTATGTTGTCTGCCGGGCGATTTATCCAGCCCTTGATCTGACCGGTCGCGCATTGACCAGTCTGCGCATCGAAGCGGTAGCCATGCCAGGGACAGGTCATCACATTGTCGCTGTCCGGTTCACAATTGAGCGGTAGCCCCTGGTGCGGACAGACCAGTGGCACATCGCAGACCGTGCCGTCCGCCAAGGTTGCCTGTCGTCGCTGCTTATGGAGCTTGGCTCCTTCCTTCAGCGCGCGGGCGCGGTGGATCATCTTGGGCTCATCCTCGTCAATCAGACGGTACCACATCTCGGAATAGAACTTGCCTGCAGCAGCTTTGTCGAGATTCGGACGGTCGGGCACGAAGAAGCGTAGGTGCATCGTGCAGTGATCGCCTTGGCCGGGTGTAATCCGGCAAACGGTGCGGCCATTCTCGGTCCCGTCTGCGTCAAAAGTGGCGTTGGTATATCCCAACCGGTCGGCATCAAGCGCCACCGTCATCCGCATCGCCTGCCCGTCGCGCAGTACGACGTTGGCATCCCAGCCATTGCGGTCAGCCTTGTTGAGGATGATGCTCTCAAAAGCAAAGGCGTGGACATGGGGCAGATGCTCCCAATCCAGCTCGTCCTCGATGGCGCGTGCCACAGTCGCGCCCACTTCGCGGGTCAATTCGCCAACCTCGACCATCATGATTTGACTCTCGCCGTTACCTTGACTTCCGCGCGTGCGCCGGGGCGAACGAAACCCGAAACGCCAATCCAGGTGGAGGCGGGATAGGGGGCATGGACGAACTCATCTTTGATCCTCGCCATCACCGCGGCATTGGTGGCCAGATCAACCATGTAGATCGTCGTATCGACAATATCGGCGTAGTCCGCACCGGCTTCGGCAAGGATCAGGCCGATCTTTCGCCAGGCGTCACGAAACTCGTCTTCGGCGCTGTCGCCCTGGCCGATCACGCCTGAACAAAAGATCAGTCCGGCTTCGCGCACTGCTGGTGCATAATGGAATGCGTCATAGGCTTTGCGCATGGCCTCGGGCACAATGACATCGATGGTCATGGGGCGCTCCTGCTGTTGAGATAGGCATCGGCCAGCTCGACCAGCCGGCTGCGGCCAAAACTGGGATCATGCCCGGCATGGACAATACGGGCGGGCAGGGCGCGCAGCCGTTCCATCGTGCGGATGTAGGCCGGGATGTCAGAGCCCGGTATCTGGTCGAGCAACGCACCATCATAGATCGCATCGCCCGAGAACAGCGTGCCGCTTGCCGCATCCCATAAAGCGATGCTGCCTGGCGAATGACCGGGCAGGTGCAGCACCTCGAACGCGCGGTCGCCAAGATCAACGACATCGCCTTCTTCGATCAGGCGCGAGGCCTGCGCAGCTTGCAGAACATGGCTGGCGGGGTCGAACCCGGCATGCGGGATCGCGGTCAGCAGTCCGCCCGAAATATCGTAGCCAATGCCCGAAAACCAGGCGAGATCGTCGGGAGAATAGACCGAAACGTCGAGCGGGAGATGATTGCTGGCGTCGGTCAGTGCCTGCGCCTCTGCGGCATGGACACAGCACGTCCCGAACTCATGCGCGCCGCCTGCATGGTCCATGTGACAATGGGTAAGCACGACAGTCAGCGGCTTGTCGAACAGATCTGCAGCAGCTTCGGCAAGGCTCGCCACGCCCAGCCCGGTATCGACCAGCAGATCACTGTCCCGCCCTGCGACATGCCAGATATTGCAGCGCAGGAGCGGGTGAACATGCGGCTCCCACAGCAAGGTGATGCCCTCGCCCAGCGCCTTGCGCTCGAACCAGTGGCCGGCGATTGGCAGCGCGCTCATGGTTCAACCGCGCTGGCAAAATCAAACCGCGTGAGCACGCGCGCAGCAGCAGCGATGATCGCGTCGATATCCGCTTCACTGTGCGCGAATGATAGGAAGAAATCGTTCGAGCCGGGGATGGTCAGCACGCCTTCCGTCAGCAGCGCGAGGTGGAAGAGATTGAGCTGCTTGCGATTTGTGATACTCGCCCGATCATAGTCGGCCGCGCCATCGATCATGAAAATTCGGACGATCGGCCCCAGTGTG
>NZ_JBEBKL010000058.1:0-13476 GCF_040079335.1 Sphingorhabdus sp. | reverse complement strand
TGACCTACAAACATCTCTTCTCCCGCGCGCTTTCGGCCAACTCCGACCGGTTGCACTTCGCAGCGCACAGCCACCATCTCTGGCCCGACGCCAGCTTTGACGGACAGGTCGAGGCATGGGAGGATGCGGCGCGGCTGGCGGATCTCAAATGGGGTCGCATCATGGGGCCGGTGTGGGAAGAGGCGCAGCGGCATATCGCCCACGAGCTGAAACTGCCCGATCCTGCGACCCTATCCTTTTCGCCGAACACGCACGACTTCCTCGTCCGTATCTTTTCGGCAATCCCGAAGCGGCCGGTACGCGTGCTGGCCACCGATGGTGAGTTTCACAGCTTTCGCCGCCAGATGGCCCGCTGGGTCGAGGCAGGGGAGGCGCTATTGGTGAGTGCACCGGCGGACGAGCTGGTGGCGACGGCAGAGGCAGGTGGTTTCGACCTGATTTTTGCAAGCCACGTGCTGTTCAATTCCGGCGCGATCATAAGCGACCTTGAAAGCTTGGCGGCACTTGCCAGACCTGAAGGCCCTTGGGTGGTGGTCGATGGCTATCATGGCTTTATGGCGATTGAGACCGATCTATCGGCGGTTGCCGACCGCATCTTCTACCTCTCGGGCGGTTATAAATATGCGATGGCGGGGGAGGGGATCTGCTTCCTCCATGCACCGCCGGGATTTGCTCCAAGGCCGGTTATCACCGGCTGGTACGCTGCCTTTGAGGATCTGGCTTTACCACCCGGCGCGGTCGGCTATGCGCAAGATGGCGGGCGCTTTCTGGGCAGCACTTTCGATGCTTCGGGCCTGTACCGGTTTAATGCCGTGCGCCGGATGCTGGATGGCGAGGGGCTGACGATGGGTGCCGTCTCGGCGCATGTCGAGGCGCTGCAGCGCCAATTTGTCGAGGCGGATACAATGCCCAGGTTCGAGTTGCTTAATACGCTTGGCGATGGCCCACATTCCCGCTTTCTTGCTTATCGTGGGACTTCTGCGCCTGACTTGCATGCCGCACTGGAGGCGCGGAATGTCATCACCGATGTGCGCGGCTATGTGTTGCGGATCGGTTTTGGCATCTATCAAGATCCGCAGGATGTGGACCGGTTGGTCGATATCCTGCGAAGCATCTGATTACCTCTTCGTCCGCTCGTCCTCGACCATATCCTCGGCCAGTTCCAGCCCTGCCTTGCCGCCTGCTGCAGTGTGCGCCGGGGCGTGGGGGTGCTCGACGAACTCGGGTTCTTCGACCTCAAGCATGCCTTCCCATTTGGTGATGACAGAAGTGGCGACCGCATTGCCAACGACATTGGTTGCGGTGCGCCCCATGTCGAGGAACTGGTCGATGGCGAGGATAATCGCGACGCCTTCTACAGGCAGCCCGAACATCGCGAGCGTACCGGTGATGACGACCAGTGACGCGCGCGGAACGGCAGCGATGCCTTTGGACGATATCATCAGCGTCAGCAGAATCAGAATCTGCGTGGCGATCGGCAGGTCGATGCCATAGGCCTGCGCGATGAAGATCGTCGCAAAGCTCATATACATCATCGAGCCGTCAAGGTTGAAGCTATAGCCCAATGGCAGGATGAAGCCCGATATGCGGCGCGGCACGCCGAAGCGGTCGAGCTGTTCGAACATCTTGGGCAGCGCCGCTTCGGACGAGGCGGTCGAGAAAGCGATCATCAGCGGCTGGCGAATATAGCGGATCAGCGTCCAGATGCGATTGCGCAGGAACACCCAGCCAAGCGTCAGCAGGATCGTCCAGAGAATGAGGAGTGCGAAGTAGAATTCCACCAGCAACTCAACATAGATTTTCAATATACCCAGTCCGTTGACGGCCACCACATTGGCCAGCGCACCAAAAACCGCAATCGGGGCATAGCGCATCACATAGCCCGTGATCTGGAGCATCATTTCGGCAAGGGCATCGGCGCCACGGACAAGTGCAGCGCCTTTTTCGCCTAGGGCTGCCAGGGCTACACCGGCAAACAGCGAGAAGACCAATATCTGCAGGATATTGTTGGTTGCCATCGCTTCGAACGCGTTTTTGGGGAAGATCGAGAGGATGAACTCGGTGGCCTTCAGCTCCTTGACTTCACCGACGGCCGCAACTGCGGCAGCAGCATCAGGGATGGGTGCCCCAACCCCGGGTTCGAGCAAATTGACCATGAGCAGGCCGAGGCCGATCGAAATGAAACTGGCGATGATGAACCAGCTGATCGCGCGAAAACCTATCCGGCCCAAAGCCGAACTGTCGCCCATATGGGCAATACCGACCACGATGGTCGACAGGATCAACGGTGCGACGAGCAGTTTGATGAGATTGAGGAATATGTCGGAAAGCAGCTTGAACCAGGGCGAAATCGATTCCTTGATGATTGCCGGATCGACTGTGTAGAACAGCGTCGCACCCACGATCAGGCCCAGCACCATCCCAAGCAGGATATACAAAGTCAGCCGCCGGTCCATTCACGCTTCCCCTTAATCTTTATCTGTTCCGGCGCTGTCGTAACCGAGCGGTCACCGCACGGCAAGCGCATCCGTTTCCGCAGCGTAAATTTCGTTTCAAACGCAACTATCCGGTTGTTTGGCCGTCCTAACAGGGGCATAGGACTTGGAAAATCAAAAGGGGCGAAAGGCCCCGAACCACGCGGAGCGAACGATCATGGCGAGTGCCGACCCCAAATTGGCGAAACCCCTGCTGGCTGCAATATTGGCGCGCACTTTGCCCGGCGAGATTGACGGCTTTGGCAAGGATGCGCAGGCGCAGGCGGTCGAGTTCATGCTGGCAACCGCGGCAAAGCGCGCAAGCGGCAAGTCGAATGTTGCGGTTGACACTTTTTCCGATGCCAGCGGACGTCTGGCGATGCGTGTGGCGTTGATTAATGACGACATGCCGTTCCTGGTGGATTCGGTTGCGGCTGCGCTGGCCAGCGCCAATGTCGCCATCGAAAGGCTGATCCATCCGGTGGTCGATGTAGAGCGCGATGCCTTCGGCACGCTCACCAGCCTCAGCGAGAAGCGCGGGTCGACGGGCAAGCGCGAGAGCTTCATCTATGTCGAAACCGCGCGTGTCGATGCCAAGGAACGGCGTGCGCTGGCGGACAGTCTCGCCGCCGTGCTCGAAGATGTGCGTTGTGCGGTGACCGACTGGCGCAAGATGCAAGGCGCGATGTCCGAAGATGCCGACAGCCTGCCCGAAGGCGAAGGCGCGGCTTTGATGCGCTGGTTCATGGATGGCGCGATGACCGTGCTGGCGCATGAACGCATCATCGGCGATGGCGAGCGTGAGGCGCGGCTGGGGCTGGCCCGGTCGAGCGATACCGCCTTGCTCTCCGAAGAAAGCGTCACCCGTGCGCGCAGCTTTTTTGCCGAAGGCGGGCAGGCGCCTTTGATCCTCAAATCAAGTCGGGTGTCGACCGTACATCGCTCGGTGCAGCTCGACATTTTGGTCGTGCCGGTGCGCGATGGCGACAAGATCAAGGGACTGGCGGTGACCGGGGGGCTGTGGACGAGCAACGCGCTGGCAACCCCGCCCGAGCGTATTCCGCTGCTGCGCACCCAGCTTTCCGATCTACTTACCCGCTATGGGTTTGACCCGTCGGGCCATGCCGGTAAGGCGATGTCGCACGCGCTGACTTCGCTGCCGCACGACCTGCTGGTGTCGTTCAGCCGCGCCGATCTGGAAAGGGTGACGCTGACCGCAATGTCGCTCACCGACCGGCCGCGGCCGAAGATGCTTGCGGTGCGTTCGGCGCTGGGGCGGCATGTGTTTGTGTTCGTCTGGCTGCCGCGCGACGAGATTTCGACCGGCTTGCGCCGCGCGATCGAGGCGATGCTGACCGAGACCAAGGGGGCAAGTGTTCTCGGCTGGTCAATCGGGCTTGAGGATGGCGGGATCGGTCTGCTGCGTTATCTGCTCGACCTTGAAGACCGCAATGTAGAAATCGACGAAGCCGCGCTGGATCGCCGCCTGCAACTGATGGTGCGCGGCTGGGAGCCCGCTGTCGAGGCAGAGCTTGCACGAGCAACTGACGAGAAGCGTGCCGCAGCGCTGATGGAACGCTATGCCGCCGCTTTCCCGCAATCGCACCGCATGGCCTATCCGGTCGAGGAAGCCGCGCAGGACATGATCGGCCTGCTGGCGATGGAGCGCGACCATAGCCGCGTTTCGCGCTTGATATCCGACAAGGACAAGGACGACAGCACGCTCAGCCTGAAGGTGTATAATGCAGGCGGGGCGATGCCGTTGTCTGACATTGTGCCGGTGCTCGAAAATTTCGGTTTCAACGTGATCGAACAGGTGCCGACCGCGCTGGGCGAGATTGCCTATATCCACGATTTCCATCTCGGCCTGCGCAGTGGCGTGTCGACCGCCCCGCTGTTTGCGCGCAAAGATGTTGTCGAAACCGCGCTGACGCAGGTGATCGACGGCAAGGCCGAGAATGACGCTTTCAACCAGTTGATCACCATTGCCGGGCTCGATCCGCAGTCGGTCGTCTGGCTGCGCGCCTGGCATCGTTATCTGCGCCAGACCGGCCTCAATTATGGCGTGCCCACGGTAGTCGCCGCCCTCGGCAACAATGCCGGGATTGCGCGCGCGATTGTGGCTCTGTTCACGGCGTTGCACGACCCTGATTTTGCCGGAGACCGCGGGGTTTCGGCGGTAAAGCTTGACGAGGAAATCAAGGCTGGCCTCGCCAAGGTGGCGGCGGCGGACGAAGACCGCATCCTGCGCCTGATGCAGGCGGTGGTGAAAGCCACGCTGCGCACCAACGCCTTCGCGCCAGCCGCGAAAGAGGCGCTGGCGTTCAAGCTCGATAGCGCAAAAGTGCCGGGCCTGCCTGCTCCGCTCCCCTGGCGCGAAGTCTTTGTGTATAGCCCCCGCGTAGAAGGCATCCACCTGCGCGCCGGGCCGGTGGCGCGTGGCGGGCTGCGCTGGTCCGACCGGCGCGACGATTTCCGTACCGAAATCCTTGGGCTGATGAAGGCACAGCGCGTGAAGAATGCGGTGATTGTGCCGACCGGGGCCAAGGGGGGTTTCTATCCGAAGCGCCTGCCCGATCCGCGTGTCGACCGCGACGCATGGCTCGCCGAGGGCACCGAAAGCTATCGCATCTTCATCCGCACCTTGCTGTCGATCACCGACAATCTGGTCGAGAATAAGGTTGTCCATCCCGACAGCGTGGTAATCCGCGATGGCGACGATCCCTATTTCGTTGTTGCGGCGGACAAGGGCACCGCGACCTTCTCTGACGTTGCCAATGCCATCGCGCTCGAACGCGGTTTCTGGCTGGGCGATGCCTTCGCCTCGGGCGGCTCGGTGGGTTATGACCATAAGGCGATGGGGATCACCGCCAAGGGCGGCTGGGTATCAGTCCAGCGGCACTTTGCCGAAATGGGCATCGATGTGCAGAAGGAACCGGTAACGGTTGCGGGCGTGGGTGACATGTCGGGCGACGTGTTCGGCAACGGCATGTTGCTGTCCAAGGCGATCAAGCTGGTCGCGGCGTTCGACCATCGCCACATCTTCCTCGATCCCAATCCCGATCCGGCGGCAAGCTGGAAAGAACGGCAGCGGCTGTTCAACCTGCCGCGTTCCAGCTGGCTCGATTATGATGCCAAGCTGATTTCGAAGGGCGGCGGCGTGTTTGCGCGCAGCGAGAAAGAGATCAAGCTTTCGCCCGAAGTGCGTGCACTGCTCGGCGTTGAAGACAACGTGATGGAACCCGCCGCACTGATGAAGGCGATCCTCAAGGCTGACGTCGGGCTGATCTGGTTCGGCGGCATCGGCACCTATTTGAAGGATGCCAGCGAAGCCAATGTCGAGGTGGGCGACCCCGCCAACGACGCGATCCGCATCAATGCGCAGGATCTGCGTGCCAAGGTCATCGGCGAAGGTGCCAATCTTGGCGTGACGCAGGCTGCGCGCATTTCCTTTGGTTTGAAGGGCGGGCGCATCAACACCGACTTTATCGACAACAGTGCGGGCGTCGATTGTTCGGATAATGAGGTCAATATCAAGATCGCGCTCAACGCCGAGATGGCGGCGGGCCGACTCAAAATTGAGTCGCGCAATACACTGCTCGCCAGCATGACCGATGATGTCGCCGAACTGGTATTAGAGGACAACCGGCTGCAGACGCTGGCGCTTTCGATTTCGGAAAGCGGTGGGGCAGGCGATCTGCCTGCCTATGTCCGGCTGATGGAAATCTTTGAAAGCCAGGGCAAGCTCGACCGCGCGGTTGAGGGGCTGGAAGGCAATGACGAATATTTGCGCCGGGAAGCCGAGGGCCATGGCCTGACCCGGCCCGAACTCGCCGTGCTGTTGTCGACGGCCAAGCTGGCAGCGCAAGATGCGGCCGAACATAGTCCGCTCGCCGCTGACAGCGCGATGGACGGTGAATTGCTCGCGGCGTTCCCCAAACCGATGGCAGCGGCGCACGCGCAAGCGATCCTCAACCACCGGCTGCGTCCGCAAATCATCGCGACCAAGCTCGCCAATCGCATGATCAACCGCATGGGCATGTTGCATCCGTTCGAGTTGGCCGAAGAGGAAGGCTGCACGCTCGGTATCGTCGTCGAGGCATTCGCAATTGCCGAACGACTGTTCGATCTGCCCGCGCTATGGGCCGAAATTGATGAAGCGAAAATCCCGGAAGCGACGCGCATCATGCTGTTCCAGCAGATCGCGGTCGAAACCCGCGCACATATGGCGGACATGATCCGCAACGGCAAGGAAGGCCGCAGCGTCGGCACCGCGATTGGTGATTATGCACCGGTCATCGAAGAACTGTCGACTGCGCGCAAGGAATTGCTCACTCCGGATGTTGCGGCGCAGACCGAAGCCTATGGCGACAAGCTGTCCGCCGGAGGGGCGCCAGCCAAGCTGGTCGCGAAACTGGTCCGTATTGCGCAACTCGATGGCGCCATCGGGTTGGCCGCGCTGGCAACCGAGCGCAAGGCGGATCCCAAGGCGCTCACCAAGGCATTTGTCCTATTGGGCGATACGCTGGGCCTTGGCTGGGCGCAGAACAGCGCGATGCAGATGGACCCCAAGGATCCGTGGGAGCGCTTGCTGGTTGCGGGCCTTGCGCGCGATTTTCAGGCGATGCGGCTCGATTTCCTGCGCCGTCAAAAGGTGGCCGATGCCGATGCGGTTACCGCATGGCTAGGCAAGCATAGCGACCGTGTGGCGATGTTCCGCTCGATGATCGACCGGGCACGGCGGGGTGGTTTGCCGACGCCAGCTATGCTTGCGCAGATTGCGGGACAGGCACGGACGTTGCTGGGGCGGTAACATATCCCCCTCCCGCTTGCGGGAGGGGGGTTAGGGGAGGGAGCGAGCGTAGCGAGCCTTGAGCCCTTGCAGGCCCTCCCCCGGCCCCTCCCGCAAGCGGGAGGGGAGTCAACTCAAAACGCCGCAATCCCAGTTATCGCGCGACCCAATATCAACGCATGCACATCATGCGCACCTTCATAGGTGTTGACCGTTTCGAGATTCACCATGTGGCGGATGACCTGATATTCTTCCGAGATACCGTTGCCGCCATGCATGTCGCGCGCCTGCCGGGCGATGTCCAATGCCTTGCCGACATTGTTGCGCTTGACGATCGAGATCATGTCGGGCGCGAAACGGCCTTCGTCCATCAGGCGGCCAACACGCAATGACGCCTGCAGGCCAAGCGCGATGTCGGTCATCATGTCGGCGAGTTTCTTCTGATACAGCTGGTTTGCGGCCAACGGCTTTCCGAACTGGTGCCGGTCGAGGCCATATTGGCGGGCGGCATGCATGCAGAATTCGGCCGCACCCAGCGCACCCCAGCTGATGCCATAGCGCGCGCGGTTGAGGCAACCGAACGGGCCTTTCAGCCCCTGCACTTCAGGAAGCAGCGCGTCTTCGCCGACCTCGACATTGTCCATCATAATCATGCCGGTGGTCGAGGCGCGCAGACTGAGCTTGCCCTCGATCTTGGGCGCTGACAGGCCTTTCATGCCCTTTTCAAGGATAAAGCCCTTGATGCCGCCGCCATGCGCTTCGCTTTTCGCCCAGATGATGAAGACGTCGGCGAAGGGGGCGTTCGATATCCAAGTCTTGCTGCCGTTGATCACATAGCCGCCATCAACCTTTTTCGCGACGGTGCGCATGCCCGCAGGATCGCTACCCGCATCGGGCTCGGTCAGGCCGAAGCAGCCGATCAGCTTGCCTGCTGCCAGACCGGGCAGATATTTGCGGCGCTGTTCTTCCGAACCATAAGCATTGATCGGGTGCATCACGAGGCTCGACTGCACCGACGCCATCGAACGATAGCCCGAATCGACGCGTTCGATTTCGCGCGCAATCAGGCCATAGGAGACATAGCTGGCCCCAGCGCCGCCATATTCCGGCGCAATGGTCGCGCCGAGCAGCCCAGCCTGACCCATCAACGGAAAGAGTTCCGGCGCATCGACTTCATCGCGAAAAGCCTTGATCACGCGAGGCTGCAATTCGTCTTGCGCAAACCCATGCGCCGCGTCGCGGATCATGCGTTCTTCTTCGGTCAGCTGATCATCGAGAAAAAAGGGATCGGACCAGTCAAAGGCTGCCATTTCGGCCATGGGAATCTCCATTTGCGTTTCCGGCTCGCTAGACTTTTCATCGGGACGAAACAAGTTTCATCAGAAACCGTCACCCTGAACTTGTTTCAGGGTCCATCGTGCAGCTAAGGGCGGAGTTTGAAAGGCGAAATGGATCCTGAAACAAGTTCAGGATGACGCCTTGGGGAGGCATCAGTGTCGATTCAAACCGACGTCGAATATCTGCTTGGACAATTAAACGCAGCTGCACCCGGTGGCGACGTCTCCGTCCATAGCCCCATCGATGGCAGCCAAGTTGGTTCAGTTCCAACAGCAACCTCTGCCGAAACCGACGCGACCCTGAATCGCGCCCAGAGCGCCTTCCTAAAATGGCGCACCGTCCCCGCCCCCAGCAGAGGCGAACTTGTGCGCCGTTTTGGCAATATCCTGCGCGACTATAAGGCAGACCTCGCTCGCCTCGTCACCATCGAATGCGGCAAGCCCATCAGCGAAGGTGAGGGCGAAGTTCAGGAGATGATCGACATCTGCGACTTCGCCGTGGGCCTGTCGCGGCAATTGCACGGGCTAACCATAGCGAGCGAGCGACCCGGCCACCGGATGATGGAACAATGGCACCCGCTGGGGCCGATACTCATCATTTCAGCATTCAATTTTCCGGTCGCGGTCTGGGCGTGGAATGCGGCGCTGGCGCTGGTGTGCGGGAACAGCATCGTCTGGAAGCCATCGGAGAAGACCCCGCTGACGGCGCTGGCGGTGCAGGCCTTGCTCGATAAGGTGTTGGCTGATTTCGAGGATGCGCCCGACGGGCTGTCGCAGGTTGTCATCGGCGCGCGCGATACCGGCGCAGCTCTGGTTGCCGACCCCCGCATTGCGTTGGTGTCTGCCACCGGCAGCACCGCGATGGGCCGTGCAGTTGGGCAGGTGGCCGCGGCGCGTTTTGCCAAAACCATCCTCGAATTAGGCGGCAACAATGCCGCGATTGTCGGCGACAAAGCCGACCTTGATCTTGCCTTGCGCGGGGTGCTTTTCTCGGCCGTCGGCACCAGCGGACAACGCTGCACCAGCCTGCGCCGCCTGTTCGTGCATGATGCGGTGTATGACGGCTTTGTTGAACAGCTGAAGGCCGCCGCCGCGAGTATCCCGGTCGGTGATCCGCTGGATACCGCCAATCTGGCAGGGCCACTCATTGACGAAGACGCGCTCAAACGGATGCAAACCGCGTTGGACGACGCCAAAGGCATGGGTGCGAAGATTCACGGCGGCGAACGCCTCGACCGACCCGGCGTCTATGTGCGCCCCGCCATCGTCGAAATGGCGGACCATACGGGACCCGCCCTACGCGAGACTTTCGCGCCAATCCTTTATGTCTTCCGATATTCGATGCTGGACGATGCCATCGCGCTGCAGAACAGCGTTGGCGCGGGGCTATCCTCCTCAATCTTCACGCTTGATCTGCGCGAAGCAGAGCTCTTCGTGTCGGCGTCAGGCAGCGATTGCGGCATAGCCAATGTCAATATCGGCACCTCAGGCGCTGAGATTGGCGGGGCCTTTGGCGGCGAAAAGGAAACCGGCGGCGGGCGCGAGTCCGGCTCCGACGCCTGGAAAGCCTATATGCGCCGCGCCACCAACACGATCAATTACAGTTCCGAGTTGCCACTGGCCCAGGGCGTCAAGTTCGACATAGGCTGAGTGGCGCGCCCTGCAGGAGTCGAACCTGCGACCTCAAGATTAGAAGTCTCGCGCTCTATCCAGCTGAGCTAAGGGCGCGCGCTGGGTGCGCAATAACCGCTTTGCGCGATGCTGCAAAGCGGGATATGGCAACGGCATGAGCAATCCATCAATCGAAGCCCATTCAGCCGCCGAAATGGCTGGGCGGCATTTCCGCTATTATGACTTTGTAATGGCGGCCTTTGTCGCGGTGCTGCTGCTGTCCAATGTGATCGGTGCGGCCAAGCCTGCTGCGATCGAAATTGGCGGAGAGCCTTGGGTATTTGGAGCGGGCATCCTCTTCTTCCCGCTGGGCTATGTGATCGGCGACGTGCTGACCGAAGTCTATGGCTATGCACGCGCGCGGCGGGTGATTTGGGCCGGGTTTGCGGGCCTGATCTTCATGGCCTTCATGAGCTGGGTGGTCGTCAGCCTGCCGCCTGCCGATGGCTGGGAAGGGCAGGCGGCCTATGAAAGCGTGTTTGGCCAGGTGCCGCGTATTGTGCTGGCCTCAATTGTCGCCTTTTGGGCGGGCGAGTTCGTCAACAGCTACGTCATGGCGCGGATGAAGATCTGGACGCAGGGCAAGCATCTATGGTCGCGCACCATTGGCTCGACGGTGGTCGGGCAGGGCGTAGACAGCCTGATATTCTATCCGCTCGCCTTTTGGGGCGTCTGGGAGAATGAGGCGGTGATCACCGTAATGGTAACCAATTGGGGCCTCAAAGTGCTGTGGGAAGTGGTGCTGACCCCAGTCACCTATGCCGTTGTCGGCTGGCTGAAGCGCAAGGAAGGTGTCGATCTGTTTGACGAAGGCACCAACTTCACCCCCTTCAAGACGCAGGTCTGACGTCGATGCTCTTTGGCTATACGCCGCTGGATTTCCAGCAGTTCAAATTCGTCGCGCTTGAGGCAACCGGCCTCGCCAAGGATGCGCTGCATATTTACGCGGGGATGGGGCTGTTCCTGCTGGTTCGGCTGCTCTGGCGTTGGCGCGGCGGCTGGATATTGGCGTGGCTCGCTGTGTTAGCAATGGCCTGCACGGTCGAATGGATCGACATGAAGGCCGAAGGCGTCGCCAATACACTTCAGCCCGATGCCGCGCATTGGCACGATATCTGGAACACGATGTTCTGGCCGACGGTTTTGCTGCTGGTGGGTCGCTGGCTTCAGCCTAAGCCGAAACTGCCAAAACCGGAGGCATCAGGCGATCTCGCGGATCAGCCCTTCGAAGAGCCGCCGACCGTCTGATCCGCCCTGCACTGCCTCGATCATGCGTTCGGGGTGCGGCATCATTCCAAGGACATTGCCTGCATCGTTCAAAATGCCTGCAATATTGCGCGCAGAGCCGTTGACCTGCTCGGCATAGCGGAACGCCACGCGGCCTTCGCCTTCCAAGCGGTCGAGCGTGGCTTCGTCGGCGAAATAATTGCCGTCATGATGCGCGACGGGAATAACGATTTCCTCGCCCGCCTGATAGCGGCTGGTGAAGATAGACTGGCTGTTTTCAACGGTCAGCTTCACTTCGCGGCATACAAAGCGGATGCCGGCATTGCGCATCAAGGCGCCGGGCAAAAGCCCTGCTTCGGTCAGGATCTGGAAGCCATTGCATACGCCGAGCACCGGCACGCCCCGGCCCGCCGAAGCAACCACCGCCTGCATCACCGGCGAACGCGCGGCCATCGCACCAGAGCGGAGATAATCGCCATAGGAAAAGCCGCCCGGAACCGCGATTAGGTCAAGATTGGCGGGCAGTTCGGTCTCACGGTGCCACACCAAAGAGGTTTCGGCGCCGGTAACCTCGCGGATGGCGACCGCCATGTCACGGTCGCAATTGGAACCCGGAAACTGGATGACTGCGGCGCGCATAGCGATCAGCCTTTCTGTTCAATCTCGAAATTCTCGATCACCATATTGGCGAGCAGCTTGCGGCACATATCCTCGAGCTGTGCCGTCGTGATGCCCGGTTCATGTTCGATCTCGATCAGCCGACCGGCGCGGACATCGCTAACGCCCTGAAAGCCAAGGCCTTCAAGCGCGTGGTGGATCGCCTTGCCTTGCGGGTCGAGCACCCCGTTTTTCAGCGTAACAAAAATGCGGGTTTTCATGGCGCGGCCCCAGTTGCGGAATCTGCGCCCCCTATAGCTTTGCCGGTCAGGGAAACAAGGGGGGCAACAGGGTTAATTTGGGCTAACCGGACCTGCGAACCCTTGTTTGACCTTGTCCGCTATAGGGCGGTTCACCGAAAGGGTTAATGGCGGTCGAAGAGCCGCAAAGGTGGTCATATGGTCGGGCTTGCAGCGGCGCTTTTTGTCGGCGTCTTCGGTTTTGGAAACGAGATTTTCGGCTGGAGCCAATATACGCTCCACGAAGTGCAACTCGCGCTGTTCCTATCCTTCGTTCTCGGCATATTGTGCGGCTATAAGACCAAGGGTTGAGCGAGGTTCATTTTGCAGCCACCCCTTTCGGCAGCACCCTGAAAGTATAGCTTTTCGCTGGATCCAGATAGCGCTTCGCCGCTGCCCAAACCTGTTGCGGTGTTATCGCACGATATTGCTGTTCGCTGATCCGGAATCGTTGCAACCGATCCGGTGCCGATTGCGCCTCATCGACGATGTCCATCCATGTCGCATTGCGCTTTTTCCAGTCTGCATAGCTTTCAAGCGTTGGCTTGCGCGCCCTCTCAAACAAGTCGCTAGCGACCGGACCTGCGAGCAGTTCGGCAACCACCTTGTCCACCGCAGTTTCAATCTTTTCGAGGTCCTTGGGGTCGCCGCTAGTCGAGATAGTGAATGTGCCACGCCCCGGATAGACGTCGGACATGTCCGACCCAGCGCCCGCGCCATAAGTCGCGCCCAGCCCCTCGCGCAATTCGTCGATCAGGCGGATGCGCGCGATGTCGGCGAGCAGCGACATCGTCTGTTCCTCACCAAAATCGCTGTCATCATTGGTAGACCAGACCCGCCGCCAGCTGAGCTGGTTGGCTTCGCCCCTGTGATACAGGCTGTGGGTGCCATAGGTGTCGGTGAAGCGGCTTGCCTTGGCGTCGCCGAAATCGAACGCTTTGCCCGACCGTTCAGGCAATGCACCAAAGGTGCGCGCAACAATGTCGATTGCTTGCGCTTCATCGACATCGCCGACCAGACCGATTTCTATTCCGCCCGACTTGAGTTGGCCGCCAATCGCCGCTTTCAACTTGTCAAAA
>NZ_JBEBKL010000057.1:0-13753 GCF_040079335.1 Sphingorhabdus sp. | reverse complement strand
CTCCGGCTCCGGTGCACCACCGAAGTTATACACGAGGCTGCCCATCAGCGAGTGTGAACGGAAGCGCGAGCTTACGTCACGACCGAGGCGGTCAACGAGATCTACGCCCGGTGCGTTGAAGAAGCGATACTTCAGACCAACATCCCAGCTGTCGCTGAGCGGAGCGCGGATGCCGGCAATTGCCTGCCAAGCGAATCCGGTGTCCGAATCATCGAGCCATGATGGCGCTGCGAAAATGTTTTGCACATCAACGCGAGCAACGCCAACGCCACCGCCGACAAAGCCCTGCAGGCCGTCATCTTCGCCGAAGTCGAGCATGCCGTTGACCATGAAACTCAGTGCATTGGCATCACCTGTAGTGTCGTAAGAACCGCCACGAGCAAGCGCAGCGCCAGCACCAGATGGAAGCAATCCCAAAGCACTGGAAGTACCCGAGATGTCAGCTTCACGATATGAAGTTTCGGCTTCGAGGCGGAAACCGCCGAAGTCATAACCTACGACCGCACCGAAATCATAACCGGTGTCGGTATCAAGCGAAGCTTCGATCGGAGCAGGGCCGACATCGGCCTTCAAGTCTTCGACAATCATGGCACCGCCATCTACTCCGACATACCACTGGCCGTCACGGGCCATTGATGGTGTTGCCAGAGCAGTAGAAGCAAGTGCCAAACCTATGGCCAACTTACGCATCAACTATCCCCTTTTCTATCTTAGGAACGAAAAACTGGTGCGATAGATGTATCGAGTCTCGCCCTGCGTTGCAAGCTAACTTTGGCATTAAACTGTTGCCAAAATGTCGCCATTTCCAGATTCTCTTGAAAAAATGGCCAAGGTTTACAGCATTTAACTTTCAGCAGATGCTGATGTTACATCTCTCTTAATTTGCAAGAATGCCCACAGTGCGAAGATGCGTTAGTAACAAGTTGAATGCGGCTCTGGCTTCCAAGTCCACCACTGTTCCACCGGCTGGGGCAAACACCACGCCAGGCTGAAGCCATTCGCTGCCTGAAAAACGTAGTTCGGTATTGTTCTGCAAGTTCCAGATCGCCATTCCTTGTACGGGCTCAACGAACCGCCAACCCGATCCGTTCCAACTTGCAAGCCTATTCTCTTTCCCGGTCCACGCGCCTGCCCCCGGTACAACAACCAACCAGCATTTCCCGGCATCGGCAATCGTCAATGTGGGCGGAGTCGATGCGGAATCTATGACAGAGACATGCAATAGCCCGTCGATGATTGCGAGCGCTTCGTTGTGCGTTATTTCTTTATGTGCTTGTGAAACCATAATATTTGGCATCGCAAACCTTGGAGTTGCTTCCGACATTGTTTCGGTTCCTCTCGACTGTTCAGCAGAATATGTTTCACGGTAAGTTTGTTGACATGGAGGTCGTCTCAGACACTGCATAGGCACCGCGCTGCTGCATGCCGATGATCAAAGGCGCACCTGACAGCAACCCCCAACTGCCGATTGTGGTGCTCGAAATTTCCAGAGTTTCCGACTGAAGTTGAAACGTCGCCAACAGCGTTAGGCCGCTTTCAATTTGAACATCAAAGATCAATTGCGGTTCATCAATGGGCAAATCCGCATAATCGCGCCAACCTCTGTCCAAACGGCTCCGCCTCAGCCACGAAATCTGCATATTCTGCCCTGAATCAAATTTCACATTCAGGTGACAAGGCGGCAACGGTCGGATGGCTAGGCCGACATTTGCAAGGGATGCTACAACCGGCAGGGTATCACCAATGCCATAGGCTTCGATCGAAACAGAATCGCCAAATACGAGGCCGATGGAATTGAATTGCGTCATCGCCTCTGGCGACAAAATGCAAAGAGGTGTATCCGCTGGGTGGAGTGCGATTTTTCCCTCGCTGCCGAAACAACCGCGAACCAGCTTTGACAGTCTGAAATCGAGGGGGCCAATTTGTTCACTGACGCCATATTTAATCAGTTCGCCGGCGACATGAACTATCGGCGCGTTAAGGCTCAAAGGATCGCCACTACCAGCCGGGAAGTCCATACCCGGATGATGGACCCGGACCATCACACTGTGGTCGGTATCGACGAGATGACCGCTATGCGCAGGTAAAGAAGACAGCAGCCAACCGATGCTGCCAGGCAACGCAGTGCGCCCCAACTCTGTCAATGCGGCGCCCTCGCGAACAGCGAGCCGGGCTTTTCGCCAACCTTCGCCTGTCCCTGCCGCGACAACGCCCAGCACAGGTTGCGAAGGCATTGGCTCGATCATTGCTGGCAGATCGACAAGTTGAAGCAACGTCTGACCAGCAGTAACGTCTGGTGACGAAACGTCCCGCCCGGGGTCGGCAACTGCTGATGGCGCGGACTCCGCGTCGAGCCATCCTTGGCCCATGACCCTGAAGCATCCATTAAGATATTCTATTTCCGTAATTTTTTCTCTTGTTTCAGTTTGGAACTGACCAACCATAGGAGGCGAACTGGAAAAGGTGGAAACGCGTACCGATCGGGATTTCATCCTGATCTGTTGCAGCCAATTCAACGACGTCAATCGCTGCGCCGCGACTGCAGAAAGGCAAGCGGGCAACTCCAACTGCGTTTCGCGATCATGAATAAGTCTGGGACCGTGGCGCTGCAGCCCTATCTGATAGTCGCGCTCCTTTTCATAATATCGCAGCACAATCGATGCTGCCGCGTTCGACTGTGCAGCCCTCTTCTTTGCAGGGCGCTCTATCGCTTTTCCATTCAGCCTGATCGCAGATGGGCTGGCGGCGGCAAGATGTGGGGCATCAAACCAGCCTTCGATTTCAAGACCATCGCCTTTCGGACGTAGCGTTACCGGAAAGGTATTTATGAGCGGTTCGATCGATGTGCGTGCGTCGCTGCCTTGAATGGCAAAACCATTGAGGGTTTCAGGCGTTTCCCCGGAAATGATCCGATCCGAGATATTGCTGAGAATTTCATGCAGCGGTACCGCATCTTCGCGTTCAAAAACCTCGAAGGTCAGCGATGGAATCCGGTTTCCAAACTCTGCAAGTTGCAGCCCTTCGAAAACGGCATAAGCCAGACCGCGATAGGCAGGCGACCGGCCGGGCGCTTCGCTCGATGCCAACAGCGGATCTACCGGCTGATCTTGGTGACCATAGTGGATCCGCAATTCGGTCTCAAATTTGAGGTCGCCTGCCGCGCCTCTCAGCAAATTGCCGTCAGCCCAGATTCGTCCCACCCGGGCAATCGGCCTGCCCGAAAACGCCACCGCAAGATTTGCCGAATAGCTATAAGTTGCTGTCCCTGGCTGGCTTTTGCTGCCACCCGACACCGATCGTTGCTCGATCAGATCGCTCGCCCAAAAGACGATCCCTGCGACACGCATCGAGCCATAAACCGCCGGTATCGCACTGCCATAGCTGGAGGTTTGCACCTCAAGCTCCTTCAGCCGCGGCCCTTCCCTGCGCGGGCCGTTGCCGATCAGCGCGCGATCAATCTGTTGCCCGACAAAGGCACCAATAGCACTGCCGAGCGGGCCGCCTACTGCGGAGCCCACGGCGGTCAATATCAGCGTTGCCATTTCAGTCTCCGGTAAATCGCCAGCGGTGCAATATCGGCCAATTGGGCCATTCTGGCGTGAATACTATGCGTCCCAAGCCAGCATGTGCGTGCACCCAGCCGCCATTGGCTCTAACCAACAGATGCAGTTGGGAAGGGGCCGGGCTGGCAAGCAGAATATCCCCGTCGCATGCAGCTTCACCTTCGGCCAATGCACGGAACGGCAATTCAGCGAAATAGGAACAAACGATAGACCGATAGTCGCCGCGCATTGCATAGTTCGGACAGGGCAAATTTGTTTTCGCCAGCGGCCCGAGAGCCGCCAAGGCCAAGCCGATACAATCCAACGCAATGCCGGGTGTGCGACCCCGCATCCGAAAAGGCGTGCCCAGTTGCGTCATTGCGCGCGCAGCGATGCTGTTGGCAGACACGCGTCAACTCCCGCCTGGATAGCGGGTCAGCAGATCGTTGCCCGGCAGATAAGGTTCACCCCTGAAATTCAGGGCATTCTCGAAACGGCCAGAACAGGTTGCGATGGTGCGGTCACAGCCCTGCAGCAAACTAACTAGAGCGGATTCTTCGACCGGGAACGCAGGCGGTGCGATCAATATGATCCCGGTCGCGGTTGCCGACACGATCTGTTGCCTCTGACCGCAATTGGGGCCGGCCAGCCAGCGCAGCTCACCCAAGGCGAAATGCGATGGATCCGATGCTAATGGCGTTGCCAAAGTCAGCGTTTGGCCTTGCGCCGCGATAATCACCGCCTCCTGCGTGAACCGGCGTGCGTTGAGGTTGCAGCCCGGCCCAGCGAAGCGCGCGCGACAGGTGGGCGATGCAAGTGGCACACCCGATGCCGAAAGCCGCGCGGCTGGTCCCAGAAATTCGACTTCAAAGGCGGAACCTGACCAGTTAATCGCGCCCAAATGCCCCATCGCCAAAGTAAATATCGCCGCTATCGGATCAGACCAATCGAATAGGAAAACAGTCAATGCCGCGCCGTCCCAAAGCCCTGCCTCAATCTCTTCGGTTCGAATGGCATCGCTCGTCAGTGCGCCGCTGACCTCGAGACTGCCTATTTCCAGACCCAGCGTTTCGACAATCGAGCTGGGTGCCATTCCCGGGCTCGATCGATACACTAGGCCATCGATCAAGACATCGCGGTCGTGCGAGGTGAAGCCTATGGCAACGCCATCGCTCCGTTCCAACCGCCAGCCATAAGCTGTGGAGGTGAGCTGTCCCTCAAGCCAAGGATAAGTCACGCCGCCTCCTTGATCTCGACGAGCATCACATTAGGCATTTCGCCAGCGCCAAAGGTTGACCGGCTGACATCGATCCGATCCTGATCGAAGCGCACCGGAACATCGAAACGGAAGCCCGCAGTTACTTCTGCTGCCGCCGAAGGAGGTGCCTCAAACTGGATTTGCCCCAACGGGCCTAGCGTCCAGGCCGTCGTTGCCACGCCATTGATAGCGATGCGAACGCTCCCGGTGCGCGGTCGGGTTATCGCCCGTACTTGTGCGGATTCCCCGTCGCCATATCGTTTGAGCAGCTGGAAAAGGGTTTGAACGCCGTCACCAATACCAAGATGTTGATCAAGCATACCGGGATCGCCATTGTTGGCATGCGAACTGTTGTCGAATGGGTCGCTGAACCGGAAACCGACTGCAGCGCCACGCCGCGCCCGAAAAAACTGCATCAATTCGACCAGCTCGGCTTCGGATCGGACCCCGGGCGCAACATTATAGGCCATACGGGCATCGGCCCAGTCGCTGTTCCGTCGCTCATGCCCTGACATCAGCGTCACGACATTGGTTGAAAATTCCGCCGCAACCTCGGCTTCGCGCCCGATGCCGAGCGGGAACAGGATATCGTGAAAAGCCTCCATATCGGCCTCGCTTTCATTGCCTATCTGAAAATGCACAAAACCATCGCGCGCGACCTGTGGCAGCGCCCAGACATAGACCTCAGCCGTCGCGCGGGCCTTGGCGAGCTCGACCGCGCGCTCGATATCGAACCACTGCGCATCGCTGCCCGGCTGCAGCACGAAGCCCGAAAAATAATGCTGCTGCGCAACCGGATAGCCGAGCCGCATATTCATCTCTGCAAATCCGCGCGCCGTTGCGCCATGATTGCCGGTCGTGACCCAATCATAATCTTCCAGCTGCAGCACATCGAAGGCAGGCGATGCCCATTGCACTGGCACATTGGCACGTTTGGCTTCGGGTGAAAGCGGATCGATGACCGTGGGCAGATAGACCAGAAGGTGGCTGGTAAAGGGCGAGGTCCCGGCCTCAGCCTCCACCGCCGCAACCAGCGCCGCAGTCGAGGCCGCGAGAAGTTCGCCAGCCTTGTCGAGCATTGCATTTTGCGCCAGGGATTTCGGCCCCCTTATATCCGGTATCGAAACCGCCTGCGGCCCGAATGACGCCAGTGCGGCTGCATCATAGAGGCAGATGCGTCCGTCAGGCATCGTCCACCACCAAGGTTCGCCGATCTGGAACTTGACCGGGAGCCCCGCCAGCTTCTGGATATAGGCGAAGGCTCTTCCTACTGCCTGCAGATAAGCCATCGCCCCGGCATGGGCGGGAGACAGCAATGTCGAGGGCGGTGACCAACCGGTCAGTGCAGGATCGCCATTTTCCGCGCGCTGCTTCCAGTCGTTCCAGCAATTGGTGTCAAACAATTCATAGCTGAGCGAAAAGATCAGATCATAGCCCATCGCCTTAGCGCACTGCGCAAAATCGAGATGCCAGGCGCTGCACGGCGCGTTAAGCGCGCCGCCCGCAAGACTTACATAATGCCCGCCCGACAAAGGCTCGAGCCGGTAATAGTGGCTCATTCCGACATAATGGTTGATCGTACTGCGATAGCCGAGCGCGCGGATTTGCCGCAGCAACCTTTCAGGCGTCTGATTATAGGCATCGTCAAAGCCAGTAGCCATTTTGAGGTCATGTTCGGGAACCATCGCATCGCCGGTGTCGAGCATCGCGCCCGCCCCGTCGCTGCGGATTTCGGACAGTTCGACCCAGCCCTCTGTAGCTGCCGGCAAATCACCGCCGGTTTCGCTATAATTTGGCGGGACGATCGAGATGAACATGCGGTCGATATCGCCCGCGAACAGCGGGTCGGCATCCGCAGGAAGGGCAAATCCGCCCTCGATGCTGCTGAAAGGCAAAGAGATGATCGCATCGGTCGGCGTTCCGACCGCATAGTTCCAGAGCCGCACAAACCAGCTTTTCGGCGCCCCCGCTGCGTCGCGACCTTCGATGGTCAGCGTCGGCCCGTTGATAGCATCGAGCGGCATCACGCCATCGCTTTGCCAACGAAAGCGCAGGATCAGGTGGCGGTAATCCCGGTTAGTCTCATAAGCGAGCAAAGGGTGATCCCACACATCCTCGCTTTCCCAGATCAACCCGGCAAGGTCATTGGCCCGGTAGAAAACAGTGTTCACGCGGAGAGCTTCCGCACCTTTGGTAACCACTGACGCCATCATCGGTCGGGGAAAGTTGAGCGTCCAGAAACGCGGGTCGAAGCGCATTACCGGGCTGCTTTCCTGCCGCCTGCGCTTTTTGCAGATCCAATAGGCCATCGATCAAGCCTCGACTTCGGCCAAAGCCCGGCGCAGCGAGCGCACCATTTGGCGGCTCGACCGCTGCAGGGCATCGGGCGCGCTGCCCCGGCCATTGTCCGAGACGTTGACCGTTAGGTTCACATTCACGCCGCCGCGCGCAGTGCCGGACGCCGCCTCCACACGACCAGCCGATGTCGGCACGAAAAGTTCGGGCCCGCGCTCGCCAACACGGTAAGCCCGGCCCGGCGTAACCGGACCGCCAGTGGCCCGCCCCGGCGCCCCGCTCAAAGCGCTGGCGAGGATCGAGCCGAGCGAGGCGAAAAGTCCGCCCTGCCCCTGCCCGCCGCCCGGACCACCCAATATCGAATTCATGCCGGACCGGATTGCGGCCGAGGCGATTTCTGCGAGCGCCGAAAGCGCGATGCGGCGAAGATCCTCAAAGCCAAATTTCCCGGTCTGGATCGCGCGGGTCAGGCTGCTTTCGAGCAACCGACCGGTCCGTTCAATCCCCGCAGCAAAGGGGCCCTCCATCTCTGCACGCATGTTTGCAACATCGCGGGCAAAGCCCTGCGTATCGGCGCGGACAGAGACGACCAGCCGTTCGATTTCTTCATCCATTAGTCACCTCCGGTGGGGGCATCAGGGAATTGCTGCATCAATGCAGACAGCATCGAGCTGTCTGCCGCGTCTTCATCAGGCCGGGGCATGGTGTTCAAAATGGCCATCAGCTCGGCAGGGGTGGCGTTCCAATAATCGTCGGGCCGCCAGCCCAGGAGCAACGCGGTCTGCCCGGCGAGCATGCGCGCGGTCTCGGCAAAGCTCATTGCCCCGACAAAATCTGCCCGAGCAGAATTTTCAGCACGGGCGTGTTTGCGGCAATGCCGTTCGCGGCGACCGCTTCGGCAAAGCCTGCCCTGTCCAAATCGTCCGGCGCATCGAACCGGCAATGCCAGAACAGCGCTACCATTTCCGACAGCTTGAGTTGCCCGCTGGCAGCCCGTTCGACCAGCGCGAATAGCGGGCCGAGTTCTTCCTCTGCTGCAACCAATGCTGCAAAGCTCGGGCGCAGCAAAATGGCATGATCGCCAAATTGCAGCATGGCCTCTCCACGCAAGGGATTGGCAGCCCGGCTCACAACGTCACCACAGGGCCGGAGCTTTCAAGCGCGAGCGTATAGCTACGCTCACCGTTGAAATCTCCGGCATAGTCGAGCCGTGCCACGAGGAATTTTCCGCGTAGCCGTTCGCCGCTCTCAAAACTCAACTCATAATCATCAAGCACACCCGACAAAGCATTGGACTTGATCCGCGTTTCTGCGACCGAGCCGGTAAACACCCCGGCGCCCGAAACCGATACCGACCGGACACCCGCGCCCGACAGCAATTCGCGCCACGCGCCCGAGTCCTTGTTGGTGATGACAACGGCATCGCCATTGATGCTGAGTTGCGTTGTTCGCAACCCTGCAATTGTCGCATAAACCGGCGGCAAACCGCCGTCGCCAACCTTCAGCAAGAAGGCACTTCCCTTTTCTGCAGGCATCGATACTGTCTCCGTTTCAAGACGACTCAATCTGGGGAGAGGAGGTCGCCATGCTGGTTGGAATGCTGCTCGCGAGCAGCTTGATTGCTGCACCACTGGGGACGCAGCAAAATACGAAAGCTGCGGACGCTTGTCCGTCAGCCGAAATCATGATGGGTGCGCACAAAACCGCTCCCGCAGAGCCGCCTCGCGCAGCACCCGAAGGCCTGCTGCCGACGCCGCAGCCCGAAAGCCGCGGACCGGCGGTCTTGCTACCCGAATGCAGGGCCGAACTGCCCAAAAGGCGGAAGCGCAAGAGCGACTATCCGATGGTTTGACCTTAAGCGGTCGAAAGCATCCTTATCCGGTAATCGACGACGCCCGCCCAGGTGCCCGCCGGATTGCGCGCCACAAAGGAGCGCAGGAAAACGATACTGGCAATGCGCCATCCCGAAAGATCGCGCGGCAGCGCCGCCACCGCATCCTCGACATGCCCGATCAACTGGTGCAGCCGCGTCGCGCTTTCACCATCGTCCCACACGGTCAAGCCAATGCGGAATTCGCGACCCAGCGCTGTTTTTGTGCTCCAGTCGGTGGTCGCACCGTCGTTGATCGAAACGTAGGGAAAGGCAGCTCGAGATGGCGGGCCATCAAAGACACCCATCAACTCTTCGGCCAACACCGGATGCGTTTCCACAGCGGTCACCAGTGCGCTTTGCAAAACTTCCAAAGCATCGCTCATCGTCCAAAATTCCTTAATTGGGCATCGTCGATCATGCGGCGTTTCAGGCCGCGACCAGAGAGGCGCACGCCGTCATCTATCGGCTCGACCTCGATGTCTTTGGGCGTTTCGTTTTGCGAAAGCCGATGAATGACGCGTAATAACAGCTTGTCCGCCTTGCGATCGGCGGCTTCCTGCAATCGTTCGAACATCAACGCGCCTCCTCACAGGTCAGCACCATTCGCGCCGGATCGCGTGGGTCGCTGTTGATGTTGCGAACGCCCAGAAAGCGCCCGCGCCAGACAAGGCGGGTGCGCAGGTCTATGCCTTCGCGCTTGCGCATCGTCACTTGCCAGCGCGGCATCGCTGAAAGGCTATCGGCAGCCGTCAAATCCGCCGGGATCAGTGGTGACACCGCGACCCACGCCGCGCCGCCATAGGCATAGCGCCCGCTCGCCCCGCCCAGTGCGTCGCGGTTGCCAAGCCGATGTTCGATGGTCACGCGTTCGCGCAGCATTCCCAGAAACTCGGCGCTCATGCGATCCGCCTCCGCCGCCAGGGGCGTAGCAACGCCACCACGCCTTCGGGTGGACCGGGGTCATCCGGATTGTCGCGATGCAGGTGAAGGTGGGCGGCCAAACGCAATATGCCAAGGCGTATCGCTTCAGGCAGCTCAGCCCATGTCAGCGCCATGCCCGCCAGACAGGCTACTTCTACTCGACCCGCTGAACCTTGCTGGGTGATCCGCAGCCAGGCTTCGCCATGGGCGTCGACCTCGATCTTGTAAGCTTCGGCCAGCAACGCAAAAGGCATGCCCTCGGCGGGAATGCCAGTCACCGAGTTCACTAAAGTAACCGGCAAGGCGGTCAGTCGTTGCCAAGCCGTGCTCGCAGGCAAAACTTCGCGGACATTTCGCCGCAACAACATCTGCCCCAGATAGGCTTCGGCATGGCCGATCGCGCCGAGCAGGATGGTGCCCAGCGAGGCATCTTCCTCCTCATTTTCAAGGCGCAAATAGGCGCGGGCCTCGTCCAGCATCGCGCTGTCGAGCACCACCGCATCGCGGCTGATCATAGCTTTCTCCTTGGGAATTAGATCGCGCGGCGACCCATTGCGGTCAGGCCCGCCTTTAATGTGACGGCTGACCCGGCGATCTCGCTTCGGAACTGTAACTGCACAGTGCCCCCGGTTGCGCCGATGTCGACGCGAAACCATGCCTGGAAAGGGATGTTTGTATTGGCTGCCCGAACACCGGTGGTCACCCCGGTGGTGGCATTGTCGGCGATTTGCTCGATTGCGAGCACGGCAGAGGCACTGGAATTAATCAGCGCCTGACCAACCACTGAACCGGACGGAATATCAACCGCCAGAGCCGCCCCCGTAGTTGTGGCCGCAGATTGCAATGCACCGTAAACTTTGACCAGATAGGAGGTGTTGGCGCTTGCGGCGAACGACAGCCCGGTGGCGGCGGACAGCGTGGTTGTGCTGTTCGCGACATCGGCGGCGAGCTTCTGCCATGTCCATGGATCGCTTCCACCTCCTCCCGCCTCGCTTTGCTTGGCGGCAGGTGCATGGGCATTGGTTGCAGTTCCTACCGTCAGCCGCGCCTCGTCTGTGATCAGATAGACCTCGCCGGTCCGCAGTTGACCGGATGAAGCCGCCGCATCAATTTGCGCACGCGTCCCGCGTTTGTGCGAAAGCGACGGCATCGATCAGAATGTCCCGCAATCGACATCACCGACCGCAAGTGTGACAAAGGCATTGCCCGCATCCTTGCTCCACGCCATCGATGCGTTCATCCGAATAACCCCGTCGGTTCCATTTGTTCCCCATATATAACCAGATGTGCCGCCCGCAACGACAGCGGCCTTTTCGTCGAGGTCAGATGACGGGATGTTGAGTGCGGTCTTGAAGGCATCGACCGTGATCTTGCCCTCCTTCTGCCCCGCTGCCGAAGCGTCGTGGAGGATCAGAAAGTCTGCAGCACCATCGACGGCAGCGATTGTTGCCAGATCGTCGATCGCCGGTACCACGGGTAGTTTCGACGTCGCGCCAGTGGCGACGTGCAACGTACCGCGATCAGTCGTAAAATGCGCCTCCCCCGCCAGCATCGAGGCGGAGGGAAGGTTGGCCTTGAGGCCCCGCTTAAGTTGTAATCTGGGCATCTGCTATTCCTTCTGGAAATCCTCCCCATCGACTTGCGATGGGGAGGAATTGATTCAGTTAAACGTCCCACCGTCGATGATCTCGGCTACCGGCCCTTCGGGACCTGGGGGTCCCGCCAAACCGGGTGGACCAATGACCGTTGGAACCGGCGACGGCGGATTGGCCGCGACGGTTGCCACGATGCCCCCATCCGGCCCGCGCCAGCGCAACGCCAAAGCAGGTTCTGGCTGCCGCCATTGCAACAGCATCACGGCGTCACCGAAGGCTTGATGCGAAGCGCGACCGGCTCGGTCACGATGACACCGCCCGCAACCACCAGCTTTGCATCGGCCAGATAGGCTCCGGGCGCGAGCATTGCCGATGTCGCGGCATCAATCGTCAGCGTCCAGCCAGCGGGGATTTCGCCGACTGCTGCACGCGGGCTCACAGAAAAAGTGGCCGCAACCGGCGCGCCATCGGGCACGCCGGTGCGGCCGGGCGGGACGGCTTTCATCACCGCGCCAATGGCCGTGACGGTAAGGGGATCACCCGTCACGGCGTCGAGCGCGAGCGAAACCGTCTCACCACGTTGGAATTGAAATGGGGGCATAGCATGTCCTTACTCCTCCCCATCGACTTGCGATGGGGAGGTGGCAGTTGCGCAGCAACTGACGGAGGGGAATTGCAGCGACAGTTGGGCGGACTTCATCCGCCTCCCCTCCACCACGCTTCGCGCGGTCCCCCTCCCCATCGCAGGTCGATGGGGAGGATCTGATATTACGAAGCCGCAATCCGCAGCAGCTTGATCGCTTCGCTGTTCGAAACCGCCCCGCCGATCCGCTTGGTCGCGTAGAAATTGACATAGGGCTTGTTCGAATAGGGATCGCGCAGGATATTGGTCTCGCTGCGTTCGGCGATGAGGTATCCCGCGCGGAAATTACCAAAGGCAATCGGCATAGCGTTGGCGGCGATATCGGGCATATCCTCGCTTTCAACCACCGGATAGCCGAGCAGCGTATCGGGCTGGCCGGTGACAAGCCCCGGCGTCCAGACAAAGGCGCCATCACTGGTCTTGAACTTGCGGATCTTGGCGAGCGTCGCCGAATTCATCACCCACACTGCGCCCTGGCGATAGGGCGCGCGCAGTGCGTGGACGAGATCGAGCAACTTGTCCTGCGGGTTGGTCGCCGGGAAATCCGACGCCGCGCCCACGGGCACATATTGCAGCTGGCCAAAAGTGCGCGTGGCATCACCAGTCGCAACCGCTGTGTAGGTTAGGAACCCTTTTGGTTTGTCAACGCCGTCCCCATTCACAAATGCGGTTCCTTCGGCCTTGGCAAATTGCGTCGCGATTTCATCCGCCAGCCAGGCCTCGACATCGAATTGCGCATCGTCGAGCATCGCCTGCGTGGCCGCCGGATTGGCGTAAAGCTCGCCAAAGCTCGGCACGATTTCGTTGAAGGTCGGCGTCGCGGTGGTCGGTCGGGCGGCGACTTCGGATGCCCAGCCGGACGCAACGCCGTTGGTCGTCACCAGCTTGCGATAGCCCGCGCTGCCGACCTGCACGACATTGGCGACCACACGGATCGGGGAGATCGATTTCAGCGTCGCATCGATCACCGCGTCGATTTCTTTCGGCACGGCATAGCCGCCATCGGCGGGGACGTTGCCAGCAAAGCTTTTCAACTCGACCTCGCGACCTTTTCGCAAATAGCCTTCGACAAAGGCGGAACGCGCCGGATCGACCGCATCGCCCGCTGCGAGCTGCGGTCGCAATATGGCAGCAGGCACCGCCGCCGCCTCAAATGCCGCCTCCAACGGGTCGGCTTTCACTTCATAGTCCATATTCACTCCTTTTCTGGATGGACCGCCAGCACCCGCGCCAGCGGTTGCATGGGATGGTTGACGACGCTGACCTCAATCAGGTCGAGGTCAGTAAGTTCACGATATGTTCCCTGCGCGCTACCGCGTACGCGGTAGCCAAAGGAAAGCCCTGCCCCACTCACCACCGGCGGCGCGGAAGGATCCATCTGCGCGATGACGCGCAGGCCACGCGCATCCTCCTCGATCCGTTCGACAAAGCCGATGCGGCGGCCCTGGTCATGCTGCCACAATAGCGGCAACCCGGCCTTCGCCGCGCGCGCAAAAGCACCCTTGCGGACGATATCGCCGCCGCGATCGGGATGGTCGAAAATGGCGGCATAGCCGGCGAAACGCATATCATTCTCCTTGTTCCTCCCCAACGACTCGCGTTGGGGAGGTGGCAGTTGCGCAGCAA
>NZ_JBEBKL010000056.1:0-14651 GCF_040079335.1 Sphingorhabdus sp. | reverse complement strand
GAAGACGCCATTCATATCTGGGTGGCATCAGCCCGCTGGCGTTCGAAGCTAAGGTGGCATAATGAGATAGGTGACCGGCGCAAAACCGTTACAAGTCCAGCTCAACCCAGCGTAGCAGATCGTTAATAGCTGCCGTTCCGCAAACCGCTCATTCGGTCTTTCGGCCTGCTGAAACGAGACCCAAGCCGTATCCATATAGAAAAAGAGCGCCATCCTTGGTTTCGGCATAACCGGGCGCGTCGGGGTGTTGCTCCAGAACCGATTTTGTTGAGCGCGGCAACGCAAAGGGTAGCCGGCCCTGCGGCTTAGACTTGCCGCTGATGATGTCGAGTTGGGCCTGGTCACTGACGCCGAAGGTCGCGATCAGAGCGCCTGCCGATTTTACGCCGCTGGCCTCGTCCAGTACATAAGGATTGCGGAAATAGATCGAGATCACGACTTTGCCTGGATCGCCGCTCTCGTGCATCGCGGTTTGGATTTCGGCGAGCGATGGCGTCATGGTCCAGCTCTCGGCTTTTGCAATGTCCGACAACGCGAGCAGGTTTGATTCCCATGGAAAGGCTCCGCCAAAGATCAAGCCGCTGTCGAGACAGCCGTCTGGGCTTTCGGCCATTTTCGGCGCATCTGGTTCGTAGACGCACGGGTCCTGCGCGCCCCACGTTGTCTGCCTTTTGCCAGTGCGAGGGTCGGTGAGAGGGAATTCGGGCGCGACAGCCTTGCCGCCGGTTGTGGGGTCGTTGGATTTGTAATTGCGCGCGCCTGCGTTACTGATCATCACTTTGATCAGGACGGCATCGGAGCCAGCGGCAGTGTTAGATATCGCGAAGCCTTGCGTCGCCACATCCTCGGCGCGGAAGCCCATGCTGAAAACTTTCGCACCCGGTTTCAGCGGGAGAAGGTTATTGCGGTTCTGGAGGAGGACCACCGACTTGCGCTGGACATCCAACCCAAGCGCGCGATTCTCGGGCTTGCCGATCTTCGCGGTAGCTGCGTCCGCATCGACATAAGGGTTTTCGAACAGGCCCAGCTGGAATTGTTCGGTCAACAGGCGCATGACCGCGGGATCGATATGCTTTCGCTCGTCGAGCAGACCTTGCGAGACAAGATCGGTGATCGTCTTGTTGACGCTGAATTCGGACAGCACATCACTGCCGCTCTTGATCGCGATAGCGGTGCGTTCTGCGGGGCCATAGGGTTTGCCAGTCGCCGGATTATCGCGATAGCTTTCCAGCCCCCAGCCGCGCGATTCGATAACGCCGCTGTCAGAATTCACATAGCCTTTGAAGCCTAACTTCTTGCGCAGCAGATCGGTGACGATCTGTTTGGAAAAGGCCATGCCGAATTCATCATATTTGACGCCTTGGTATGTCACGCCAATCGGCACGCCATAATAAGGCATGATCGAAGCGACCCCGCCATTGATTGCTGCGCGGAATGGTTTCAGATGATAGCCAAAGCCATATTGGCCGGTTTTATCGGTGTAAATCTGGTTCTTGCCAAAGGTGTAATGCGGGTCCCATCCCACTTCCTGCGGGCCGCCGCCGGGGAAATGCTTGATGGTCAGCGCGACGGCGGATTTGGGCGACAGCGAAGTTCCGTCCCTGCGAACCTGCCCCTGCAACCCCGTTACCAGCTCGCCGATGATGCCCGTCATCAAATCGGCATCTTCGGTGAAGGTCTCATGCGCGCGGGCCCAGCGCGGTTCTGTCGTCAGGTCGCCATATAGCCATACATGCCGCGCAGGCCGATGGCCTTCCACTCCTCGGACATAACGCCAGTGAAGTCGCGGATGATGGACATGTCGCCCTTAAGGTTTTTTGGGATTGCGCCGTCGGGCGTGACAGGCGCACCTGCGCCAAGCGCTGCAGCGGCCAACCCGGCTTCTTTTGGGAACTCGGTGAAAGCTCCGGCACCAGCAGCGATCCCGAACATCGGGTTGACCTCGACATGGTTGCGGGCATTATCCTTGAACACTGCTGGAATGCCTAGCCGTCCAGCCTCTAGCCGTTCCTGCACCGCATTGGTGAAGCCCGCCATTTGGCTTGGCGTCTGCGGATAACCACCACGCAGGGCAAAGCCCGTCAGCTTGACGCTGCAATCGGGGGCTTGTGTGTTCACCTTGGCGCGTAGGATGAAGCGGGTCATTTTCTGCGTGTCGATCAGGTCGCGTTCCCGATCCGATATCCCGCCACCGCAATCGGGGTTGTTGGTGGCGATCAGCATCATCCCCGCCTTTTCAGCGAGCGTCATGCGGCGGACAAGATCGGCAGCGCGCTTTTGCGCTGGCAGGCGCCAGTCTTCATAGGCTTCGATGCGGCCATTGGCGTTGAGGTCTTTGAACCGCAGGCCTTTAACGGTGATAATTTTCTTGGCGCGGGTTTCGATCGGGCTGAGCAGGCGCGGCAAGGAGGGGCGTGGCGCAAAGCGTAGCCAAAAGTGCGATCAAACCCTTACTCATGCGCTAACCCCTTACTTCAAAGCTGCGATTATCTGCTCCTGTTCGGCGTCGCTGGACACCCAGTCGCTTGCCATCGGTCCGTCTGAACCGAACAGCGCCACGACGATGCCGCGCTTGCCTGCCGCATCCCACGCCGCCTTCAACGTCTCGGCCATCGGGTCGTCAACCACACCGTTATCGCCGCGAATATGGCCGAGCCACGCGCCGATGGCAGTCAGGATAGAAGGGCATTGCTGTCCTGATGCCTTATGGAAGGCCAGCGTTTCCAGCCAACGCTGCGGTATCTTCTGGCTGCCATCCATCGCGATCTGCGCCAGCCGGTGGTTGAGCGAGGGGTTTTTGAAGCGGTCGATCAGCGCGTCGGCATAAGCGGAGACGTCTTGTCCAGGCGCAGGGGTCAGGCTGGTGGCTGCTTCATCGCGCATGAGTTTGTCGATCAATGGCGCGAGCTGTGGATCGGCGATTGCCTGATGCACAAACTCATGGCCGCGCTGAAGCCCCAAATAGGCGAGCGCCGAGTGCGCGCCATTGAGCATGCGGAGCTTGGCATTTTCATACGCATGAACGTCAGACGTAATTTGCGCGCCGTACTTTTCCCATGCCGGACGCGGGCCAGCGAAATTGTCCTCGATCACCCATTGGCTGAAGGGTTCAGTGACAACAGCGGCTTCGTCGCGCATCCCGAGCAGCGCTTCGATTTCGATACGGTCTGCATTGGTGGTGGCGGGCACGATACGGTCGACCATGGTTGAAGGGCAGGTGCATTCGTTTTCGAACCAGCCTGTCAGATCAGGGGCATGGGCACCCAGATATTCAACCATCAATCGGCGCAATTGGGCGCCATTGCCCGACAGATTGTCGCAGCTAAGCAACGTAAGCCCAGGCAACCCGGCGTCGCGGCGGCGGGAAAAGGCTTCGGCCAGATAGGCAAAGGCCGAACGCTCATCGGCCAGCGCCAGATCAAGCGAGCCATCAGGCGCGCGGCAATAACCCTTTTCGGTGATAGTAAAGCTAACGATATGTGTTGTCGCGGCGGCGAGCGTCGCCACAAGCCGTTCGCGTTCTTCGCTGGCGACGAGCACATCGGCGACCGACCCGATTATTCGCGCCTTGCTGCCCTCTAAACTGCGCTCAACTAACGTATAGAGACCGTCCTGCGGATGCATCTGATCGCGCACTGTCGGCGAGCGTAACGAAACACCGAGGATACGCCAGTCGCCCTCACCAGATGCCATCGCGTCATCAGTATAAGCCGCCATATGCGCGCGGTGGAAAGCGCCAATGCCGAAATGGACGATGCCGACGCCGCGCGTATCGCGGTCGTATCCGGGGCGGGCGACGCTCGCAGGAAGCGCGCTAAGGTTCGCAGCAGAAAGCCTCAAAGCTTATAGGCCGCCTTGGCCAGACCATAACTGAGATCGGCGGCAAGGTCGGCCGCCTCCCATTCCTCCATCCGGTGCTCGGCTACCAGTTTTGCTAAAAAGCCGCAGTCCATCCGCCTTGCGACATCGTGACGCGCGGGGATGGACATAAAGGCGCGGGTATCGTCGTTGAAGCCGACGGTGTTGTAGAAGCCCGCCGTCTCGGTTGTCATCTCGCGGAAGCGGCGCATACCTTCGGGGCTGTCGTTAAACCACCAGGCGGGGCCAAGCTTCATCGCCGGATAATGGCCCGCCAGCGGTGCCAATTCGCGGGAATAGCTGGTCTCATCAAGGGTGAAGACGATGAAGCTGAAATCGGGATTGTTGCCATATTTCGACAGCAGCGGCCGCAGCGCATGGACATATTCGCAAGGCAGCGGAATGTCCGCGCCCTTGTCGCGTCCGAACTTTTCGAAGATCGCCGGATTATGATTGCGATAGACGCCGGGATGCAGCTGCATGACGAGGCCGTCGTCGATGCTCATCCCCGCCATCTCGGTCAGCATTTGCGCGCGAAAGAGTTCGGCGTCTTCAGCAGAAACGCTGGCGTTGGTAACACACGCAAACAACGCTACTGCCTCTGCACGAGACAGGTCCGCGGTGCGCGCGGTCAGATGACCATGGTCAGTCGATGTCGCACCCATGCTTGCGAAAAAGGCCCTGCGTTTGCGATGCGCGGCCAGATAGCCAGACCAGCTGAAGCAGTCCTCGCCGGTCAACGCTGCGAGTGTTTTGAGGTTGTCCAGGAAGCCCTCAAATTCAGGGTCAACAACCGGATCGGGGCGATAAGCGGTAATCACGCGCCCCTTCCAGCCACTGTCGCGGATCGCCTTGTGATAACGCAGATCGTCGAGCGGGTTTTCGGTCGTGGCGATGACCTCGATATTGTAGCGCTCAAACAGGGCGCGTGGACGGAACGCATCGGTGGTGAGTGCGTCGGTTATCGTATCGTAATAGCGATCCGAGGTCTCCGCCGACAACAGCACATCAATCCCGAAGCTTTCGGCAAATACCCAATCAAGCCACATGCGCGACGGCGTACCGCGAAACAGATGATAGCGTTCTGCAAACAGCCGCCAGCTTTCTCGCGGGTCCGCATCTGGATTGCCGATGCCCAGAGCTCCCAGCGGAACGCCCTGCGAATAGAGCATCCGAAAGACATAATGGTCGGGATGCAGTAATAGCTCAGCTGCATTACCAAAGGGCGCATCAGTCGCCCACCATTCCGGATCGGTATGGCCGTGCGGGCTGATGATTGGCAACCCAGCGACTTCGGCATAAAGCCGCTGCGCAACTTTGCGCGTGTCAGAGTCAGCTGGAAACAGCCGGTCTGGATGTAAAGCAAGTGGGCAGGTCATAAATTACTCGCATAACGGTTTCGTTTCGCTGCAGCCGCCCTTCGCGCTTCCTGTATCGCTTTCTCTTCGGTCGCAAAAAGCAGGCTGTCGAGCACTGACGACAAATGGGTCCGCATCGCGGCGCGCGCAGCTTTTGGATCGCGGTTACGCAGGGCTTCGAGAATTGCGCTGTGCTCATCGACCACCGGCTTGATATTGGCAAACCGCGCCTTAGCGTGGAGTAGCGCACTTTCCGGCGAAGTCCGGCGGAGCTTCCACAATTCCTCAATCGACTGAAATACCGCCGTGTTGCGCGTTGCCCGCGCAATGGCGAGGTGGAATTCGCGGTCAGCCTCTTCAGTGCCGCCCGGCGTCTGATTTTCAAGCGCGATATCCTCGACGCGCTGGGCCAACTCCTCAATCTCTTCATCGGTAATTTGCATTGCGGCCAGCGCCGCCGCTTCGCTTTCGAACAAAAGCCGCGCTTCGGTCAGCTCGAATGCTGTCACGTTAAAGCCCGGGATGTCCTCTTTCCCCGGCAGGCGCTTCACATACGCACCCGAACCCACGCGCACGTCAACGAGGCCCTGCACTTCAAGCGCGATAACTGCCTCGCGCACGGTTGGACGGCTAACCTCATATTCCGCCGCAAGCTCACGCTCGGCGGGCAACCGATCGCCCACTTTATATTTACCCGCCGCCAGCTCATCGATGAGTTTGCGCGCGAGTTCCTGATAGAGACGATCTTGAGTTGTCATTTTTTGGCCTTACCAATTTGAATAAACTTGACAGGCCAAAAGCCATTCGTCAAGTAGGAAATCACTGTTTAGCGCCAGACCAAAGGATTCGATAGCGCCATGAAGATCATTTCTGCCCGTGTCATCGTCACCTGTCCGGGACGCAATTTTGTCACGCTCAAGATCGAAACCGATCAGGGCGTTTATGGCATCGGCGATGCGACGCTGAACGGGCGTGAGCTTTCGGTCGCCTCGTATCTGGAGGATCATGTTATCCCCTGCCTGATCGGTATGGATCCTCGCCGTATCGAGGATATCTGGCAATATCTCTATCGCGGCGCCTATTGGCGGCGCGGGCCGGTTACGATGCGCGCGATAGCCGCGGTCGATGTCGCTTTGTGGGATATAAAGGCGAAGATGGCGGGGATGCCGCTTTACGATCTGCTCGGTGGCAAAAGCCGCGATGGGATCATGGTCTATGGCCATGCCAACGGCAGCGATATCGAGGAAACCGTCGACGCGGTCGGTCAATATATCGACATGGGCTACAAGGCGATCCGGGCGCAGACCGGAGTCCCCGGCGTCAAGGATGCTTACGGCGTCGGGCGCGGCAAGCTGTTCTACGAGCCAGCGGACGCAGAACTGCCCAGTGTTACCGGCTGGGACACGCGCAAAGCGTTGAACACGGTGCCCAAGCTGTTTGAAAAGCTGCGTGACACCTATGGTTTCGACCACCACTTGCTGCACGACGGCCACCACCGCTACACGCCGCAAGAGGCCGCTAACCTTGGTAAGATGCTCGAACCCTTTCAGCTCTTCTGGCTGGAGGATTGCACGCCTGCGGAAAATCAGGAAGCGTTCAAACTGGTCCGCCACCACACAACCACGCCGCTGGCTGTCGGTGAAATTTTCAACACCATCTGGGACTGCAAAGACCTAATCCAGAACCAACTGATCGACTATATTCGCTGCACCATCGTGGGTGCGGGCGGCGTCACGCATCTGCGCCGGATTGCGGATTTCGCAGCGCTCTATCAAATCCGCACCGGTTGTCATGGCGCAACCGACTTGTCGCCAGTCACCATGGGTACCGCGCTGCATTTCGACACATGGGTGCCCAATTTCGGCATCCAGGAATACATGCGCCACAAGCCCGAAACCGACGAAGTCTTCCCGCATGATTACCGGTTCGAGGCGGGCGAATTGTTTGTCGGCGACACGCCTGGACACGGCGTCGATATCGACGAGAAACTGGCCGCGAAATATCCCTATAAGCCTGCCTATCTGCCGGTTGCCCGTCTCGAAGACGGGACAATGTGGAATTGGTAGCGCCGTCAGTGGCCAAAAGTCCCAAACGCATCGTCCTCATCGGTGAAGCAATGCTCGAACTCTCCCGCAAACAAGTCGGCGGGTGGAACATGGGTTATGGCGGCGACACGCTGAACACAGCCGTCCACTTGGCGCGTGCAGGGCATAATGTCGCCTATCTGACCGCGATGGGCACCGATCCGTTTAGCGACGATTTGGTGGAAGAAGAATGCCGCGGCGAAGGGCTCGATACCTCGCTGATACTCCGCCACCCGACGCGCGGACCGGGCCTTTATGCGATCACCACCGATGAAACGGGCGAACGCAGTTTCACCTATTGGCGCGACAGCAGCGCCGCGCGCGAGATGTTTGCACTGCCCGGCATCAAGGCGGCGCTGGAGGCGGCGGAACAGGCAGACCTGATCGCCTATTCGCTGATCACGCTCGCCATCCTGCCGCTCGAAGCGCGCGAACAACTCTTCGATTTGTGCCGCCGCGTCCGCGCTCGGGGCGGCAGGGTTGCCTTCGACGGCAACTACCGACCCCGGCTTTGGGCCAGCGCCGAAGAAGCACGCGCGGCCCGCGACCAAGCAATCGCCTGCGCCGACATCGGTTTGCCGACGCTGGAGGATGAGCACCTGCTCTCCGGCGAAACCAGCGCCGATGCCGTCGCAGACCATTGGCGCGCGCTTGGTTGCGCCGAAACCATCGTCAAACTGGGAGCCGAAGGCGCCCGCCTGCCCGACGGCACAACTCTCCCCCCACCCGAAGTGTTGCAACCCGTCGACACCAGCGGCGCAGGCGATGCCTTCAACGGCGGCTATCTCGCCTCGCGGATGAATGGAGCGAGCGTGGAGGATGCCGTGATGGCTGGGCACCGGCTGGCGGGCTGGTGCGTGGTGCGGGCGGGGGCGATACCTGGGCCGGATTGACTTTTGACAATTGAATTCCGGCCTGACAATACCTCCTTGCGGCCGCGAAGAAACAGTGACAAATTATCCGCATGAACGGCAACCCATCTTATAATTTGTTGATGCATGACGTCTGCGTCGGCCAAGGTTGGTGTGGAGGGATAGTCGACGGAAAGCCTTCACACGTTGACCATTTTATTCCAGAAACTGGACCAGTTAGCGCTGATCAGTTCGTAGAATGGCTCTTCATTGCTGACGGGCAAGATCCAAACGCCGAACTAGATAAATGGCAGAAGCACAAAGACGGGCTGCGGGAATTATTCGTCAAGCACATGGGAGCTGAGGTTGTAGATTCTTCAAAGTTGAAATGGGACCACAGCTGACAACATCCTACTTCCGCCCCCGCAACAAAACCCACAACACCACAGCCCCCACCAAATCCAGCGCCGCCAACGCCACGAACAGCGGATCATATCCATAAACATCGGCGCTTTTGCCGATCAGGAAGGTGAACATCATCCCGCCGGTCCAGGCGATGGTGCCGGTCATGCCGCTCGCGGTGCCGACTGTCTTGGTGTCGAACACGTCGGAGCAGAGCGTGAGCAGCGCGCCGTTGAGCATCTGGTGCGCGAAGCCGCCGACGCAGAACAAAGCGATGGCGACGCCGGGGGAACCGGCGAGACCGATGCAAGCCGGGCCGATCATGCAGAGCGCGCCGACTGTCATCGTGATCTTGCGGCTGGTGATCAGGTTCGCGCCCTTTTTCATCAGCCATGTCGGCAGAAGCCCCGCCGCGAGGCTACCAAAGTCAGCGGCAAGAAAGGGCAGCCACGCCCAAAGCGCGATGCTTTTCAAATCTAGCTGCCACACTGCAACCAAATACAACGGAATGAAGAAGTTGAACGTCTGCCATGCGGGCTCGGCCAGAAAACGCGGGATCGCAATCGCCCAGAAGCTGCGTGACTTGAGCACTTCCTTGCGCGTCGCGGGCTTGCCCTGCACATCGTCGGCGCGGCCTTCTTCAATATAGGCGCGCTCGGCCTCGCCCAGCTTCTTATGCTCGGCGGGTGAGCGATAGCCCCAATACCACAGCCCAGCCCAAACAAGGCTGAGCGCGCCGGTGACAATGAAGCCAGATTCCCAGCCCCAATAGAGGATGCAAAAAGCAACCAAGGGCGGTGCGATCATATTGCCGACGCTGGTCCCCATCTGGAACGCGCTGGTCGCAAGCGGGCGCTCCTTGGGGGGAAACCATTCCGAGACGGTTTTTGTCCCCGCAGGAATTGCCGCAGCCTCGGTCGCACCCAGAAGCCCGCGAAAGAGAGCCAGGCTCGGCCAGCCCGTCGCAAATGCGTGCGCCATGTTCGCAAGGCCCCAGCCAACCGCAAAGATAAAGAAGCCCAGCCGCGTGCCAAGCGCATCGAGGATGCCGCCCGCGACCGATTGCATGATGGTATAGGTTGCCTGAAAGGCCAGCACTACCCAGCTATATTGCTCGGTGCTCATGGAGAATTCCTCCTTGAGCGTTGGGGCGGTAACCGACAGCGTCGAGCGCGCAAGATAATTGAGGATGGTGCCGAGCGTCACCAGCCCGATAATCCACCAGCGTAAATTGCCTTTTTTCAGCATGGCTTTTCCCTCTCTCCCAATCATGGTCTCATAAAAAATCAGGCCGGGCTACCAAAGGATAGCCCGGCCAGTTGTAAATGGCCGAGGCCAAGGGAGGATTAGAAGTTGTAGTCGAGCTTCACGCCAACATAACGCTGCGCGCCGCGCGGCAGGAACTGCGTGAGGACATGGCGGCTGTTGCCAAAACTGGCGGCCTGGTCGCCGATGAATGTGGCAAAGCGCTCCTTGGTCAGGTCGTTAACAAAGAAAGCGACCTTGTAGCCGTCGCCCGAACTGTCCTTGAAGCCCAGGCTCGCGTTGAACACGCCGTAGCCGCCTTGCACAGCATAGGGATTGTTGAACAGGTCGTAATGCACCTTGCTCTGGAACAGATAGGAGAGCGAAGCAAAGCCATCCATCGCGCCGCTGATCGGGAAATCGGCGGTGCCGACCATATTATATTTCCACTTTGGCGCGTTGGCGAGCGTTACGCCCGCGAGATTCTGTGTACGCCCCAGAGGCCCCGCCCCGTCCGTGTCGAAACATTGTGCAGGTTGTTCGACATTCTGGTTGGTCCAGCAATCTGCAAGCGGGAAGGAACGGATTTTCGCATCGGTATAGGCGCCACCGAAATCAAGCCGGAACCAGTCGGCAGGCTTCGCCGTAAATTCCCACTCGATACCCTTAGTTCGCAGCTTGCCAACATTGTTGAGGCCAAGCGAAAGCGTGCCGGTGGTTGAATCGAGCACAGCCGATTGTGCCTGAAAATCCTTATAGTCGGTCAGGAAAGCAGCGATGTTCAGCTGGACCATATTGTCGAGGAAACGGCTCTTGATGCCAAATTCATAGGCGTTGCTGCTTTCCGAACGGGTCGGCACCAACGCCTTGGCCTGCGAGAAAGACGAACTAATGTCATAGGCCTGGCCCTTATACCCTTTGGCAACCGAGACATAGGCCATCACATCGGGCGCGAGATCCTGTTGCACCGACACTTTCCAGGTGAAGGCCGAGTCGCTGTCGTTTTCATTGATATTGACTACAGACGGCAATGTGCGGGCATAAAGGACGTCAATCTTTTCCTTTTGCGCGCGCATACCCACGCCGATCCGGGTGGCGGCGGTCAGCTCATAATCAAGCTGGGCAAAACCGGCGAGGCTCTTTTTGCCTGCTTCGGACGACCAGTTGGCGCGGAAGAAGCCAAGGCTCGCACCCGGCGTGCGCGTGAAAGTGCGGTCGGTCGTTGTGTCGGCATAGTAGCCACCGAGGATATAGGACAGCGGACCATCACCGGTCGAAACCAGCCGCAGCTCCTGCGAGAACAGCTTGGAGGCATAGGGGCCGCCTTGTATAACTCCAAAGCCGCTGTTGGTCGGGGAAACGGCAAGGCCATCAACATCTTCGATAATCCGGTAATCCCATTTCTGATAGCTGGTGATCGAAACCAGATCGGCAAAGCCAAGGTCCAGCGAGGCACGCGCACTCAGGCTGTGCTGTTTCGAAGTGCTGGCCGGCGCGTCCGACAGGCGGACATTGAAATTCGACTTGCTCGGGATGATACCCGTCAGATCCACCGGTACCGCGCCAAAGAAGGTCGAACCGGCTGGAACCGACAAAAATGTGCTGGCGTTGCCGCGTGTCACATTCTTCGACCAATCGGCCGACAGGGCAATTTGGAGGGTGTCGGTCAGGTCAAATTTCAGCTTGGCGCGCAGCCCCTTGCTTTCGTCATTGTTGATGCGCTGGCCAGTGGTCAGATTGCGGACATAGCCATTTTGATTGCTGTAAAAGCCGCTCAACCGATAACCGACGGTATCGCCCAACGGGCCGGAGATCCCGGCATTGAACCGCCATTCGCCGTCGCTGGCATAGCCTGCGGAAACCTGTCCGGCAAAATCACTGGTTGGCCCTTTGGTAACGATATTGACCGCACCCGCCGAGGCGTTTTTACCGAACAATGTACCTTGCGGCCCGCGCAGCACTTCGATACGCTCGACGTCAGCCAGATTTGAGAATGCCTGTGCCTGCTGCACCAAAGCCACATCATCGACGATCACCGCGACCGAAGGATCGACGCCGGTCGTAAAGGCGAAGGTACCGATGCCGCGAATGTTGATCGAGTTGTCGGCTGCGGACGCGCGCTGCGTCACGGTCAATGAAGGCGCGGCTTTGGTCAGGTCAGCGAAATCGTTGATTCGCTGATTCGAAAGTGTCTCGCCCGAAAGCGCGGTAACAGCAACCGGCACATCCTGCATATTCTGCTCACGCTTTTGCGCAGTGACGACGATTTCCTCAAGGCCAATATTTTCTTCTTGAGCAGCAGCGGAAGCGTCGGCGGCATCCTGTGCAAAAGCACTCGTCGAGATCATCAAAAAGCTGGCACCTGCCAACAGAACAAATTTGCGTGACATAGAAATCCTCCCACTACGCGACTCGCGGTCGCCTGACCAAATATTTAACTGGTAAGGCCAATTGACATGTTTCGGTCATCTATGTCAAGATGCAATAGTGAACAGTCGTTAGGAGCATGAGTGTGATGAAAAAGGTATTGAAGCCAAGCCTGACCAAAGTCGCTGGCGTAACAACATTGGCAGCGACTATGCTTTCCAGCACGGCAATGGCACAAGTTATCCACCCATGGATGACCGCAACGGTCATCGAGGAACAAGCATCAGCTGTTGATGATGCCGCGCGCGAGGCTATTGCCAACCAGCGCGCCAAGCTGCTGCTGTCGGCCATGACGCTGGAACAGAAACTCCAGCAACTGACCGGTGCGAAGCCCGAAATCCTTCCCGAGCTCCCCAATTGCTTTGGCGCACGGCATGTCAGTGGCATCGCAGCGCTCAACATCCCGACATTCCGCATTACGAACGGCCCCGTTGGGTTGGGGCAGAATGATTGCGTCTCGACCGAGGTAGCAACCAAATTGCTCCAAATCCCTGGCTTCGGGAGCATCTCTGCCGCTTACACGCATCCAAGCTCGGCCAAAGCAACCGCCCTGCCCTCCGCATTAGGCGCGGCAGCGTCTTTCGATCCCGCCGTTGCTGGCATGTACGGCGATGTGATCGCGACCGAGATGAACAACCTCGGCCTGCATGTCTTTGAAGCCCCTGGCGTCAACATGGCACGCCTGCCGATCCTTGGTCGCAATTTTGAGTATTTCGGTGAAGACCCTTATCTCAGCGGCACGATGGCTGTCGCCGAGACCAAGGCTGTGCAGGCAAAGGGCCTGATCGCCATGCCGAAGCATTATGCGGCGAACGAGCAAGAAACCAACCGTATGACGATCCAGACCAACGTGGATCGGCAGACGCTGCGCGAGATTTACCTGCTGCCCTTCGAAATGGCGGTGAAGGACGGCAAGCCGGGTTCGATCATGTGCGCCTATAACTACGTCAACGGCCAATCTTCGTGCGAAAGCCGCGAGCTTTTGACCGACATCTTGCGGACGGATTGGGGCTTTACCGGCTATGTCCAGTCAGACTTTTTCGCAATGAAAGGCACGGTCGCGACGCTGGCCAATGGCATGGACCATGAAATGCCGCTGCCGATGCATTGGGCGCCGGACAAGATCAACGCAGCGCTTGGCAAAGGCGAACTGAATGTCGGGCAGATCGATACCGCGCTCGAACGGCGTTACACGCAGACTTTCAAGGCCGGGATTTTTGACCGCAAATTGGCGCATTCGCCGATAGATTTTGCAGCAGGCGGCAAGAAGGCGCGCGAGATCGGGGGCCGTGCTGCAGTGCTGCTTCAGAACAATGGTGCGTTGCCATTAAAGAGCGATTTGCGAACTTTGGTACTGATCGGGAAATCCAGCCAGGTTTATGCCCAGCAAGCGGTTGCTGGCGGCGCAGTTCTCGGCGAGGCCATGGGCGGCGGCGGCGGCAGTTCCGACGTGGTGCCAAATTACACAGTCAGCCCGATCGAAGGGCTACGCAATGCACTCGCCGATCTTGGCAAAACGCGGGCCGCGGTCAAATTAATTCTGGTCGATGATGAGAATGCCAGCGCTACCATTGACGGCCAAAAGGTGAGTTTCGCCGATGCCCTTGCCGAAGCCGCAAAGGCCGATGCTGTGGTGATGATGGCGGGGACAATCTCCGAAGAGGGCGCCGACCGCGCGACCTTTACCGCAGTCAACGGACAGCGCCTAGCCGCCCCTGCCGGGACGGGCAGCGGCCTTGACTGGTACGCTGGTCGGTCAAACATCATTTCCACCAATGGCGAGACCAACCCGCCAAAAAACAGCCGTACCACTGCAATGATCGACGCGCTGATGGCGGCGCGTTCGACTAGCGGCAAGACGATGGCGGCAAAATCGGTGCTGGTGCTGAAGGACAATGCCGGCGTTTCGATGCCCGCGTCGCTTGTCGGTGCCAAAGGCCCTGCGATCCTCGAGACTTGGTTCCCGGGTCAGGAAGACGGCAACATCGTCGCCGACGTGCTGTTCGGGCGGGTTAACCCTGCTGGCAAGCTGCCCGTTACCTTCCCGTTCGCGGGCAAAGGCTTTCTCGACAAGATTACGACCGGACAATTTCCTGGAGAAATCTCCGCTGATGGCAAGATGCAGACCGTAACCTATAGCGAGCAGCTGGCCATGGGCTATCGCTGGTACGATTCAAATGCGGGCGGCAATTGTCTCGAAAAGGCAGGAAAAAACCCCTGCGTCGCTTTCCCGTTCGGGCACGGGCTTTCCTATTCCAGCTTCACCATTGGCAAGCCGCGCCTAGCCTTCGACACGACCAGCGGCACGTGGCGCGCTACTGCGCGGGTAACCAATAGTGGCAAGCGCGCGGGCGCCGAGGTTGTGCAACTCTATCTCTCGCTTCCCTCCAGCGCGAATGCAGTGGGCGCGAAGCAGCCACCCCGTC
>NZ_JBEBKL010000055.1:0-15450 GCF_040079335.1 Sphingorhabdus sp. | reverse complement strand
GGGACCGTTTGGCGCACAGCGTCAAATGGTGGAGGGGACAGCGACGGTGATATTCCCCTCCGTCAGTTGCTGCGCAACTGCCACCTCCCCATCGCAAGTCGATGGGGAGGATAAGGCCGCATCACCGCCGCAAGGCAGGCCCCAATTCCTCGATCTTGTCGACCCAGATATAGCCGTTAAAGCCCTGTGCAATCTCGCCAAATTGGCGGACATCGGTGAGGCCTTTGATTTCGCCATCCGTCACATCCTGCGCGATGATCACCGTGGTTTTGACCTTCGCCATGCGTTCGAGGAAACGGTTCGGCCAGCCCCAGAGCGCGAAACCGAGCTCATCGAGTGTCAGCAGCATCACCCCATTGGCGCAGCTTTCGGGTACGGAGCCGAGAAGCGAACCGCGATAGTCCGCCGCGCATTGCCGTGCCTTGGCGATGGTGAAGGCGCGCATCGCTGGGTGTTCGGCCTTTGCAACAACAACCGCGGCGTCGTCACCGATCAGGATGTGGCGGCGATCCCCGGCGGGCAGGGTGGCGAGCAAGGCCTTGGCGGCATCAGCGCCCTCGGCTCGCCAGAACAGTTCGGGGCGCGAGAGGCTGTAGGCGGTGGCCGCGACATCGGGGCGTGGCTGGGCGAGATCGGCGGCGCATTGGCTTTCGAACTGGCGCACCGGCACCAATGACCCATCGGCGATCTCGACCGGCACATGCACGGCATCCGCCTCAGCCCCTGCCGCCAGTTGCAGCGCCGCGAGGTCAGGCCCGACCGCGACTGCGCCATAACCGGCATTGGCCGCCGATACGCAGCCATCGGACCCCAGTACCGGTGCGACGCCTTTGTCCGCGACCAGCTTCGGCCCGCCCTCGGGTGCGTCCGCCAGCCAGCTGGCATGGAGCAGCGTGAAGGCGAAGAATAGTGCTGTGAGGGCGAGGACGATGATGGTGGTGCGCTTGGAAACTCTCATACCTTCAAAGCCGCCTTCGCGTCTTCACAATCCTTGGCGATCTGGGCGATCAGCGCGTCGAGGCTGTCATATTTCCCTTCGGGCCGTAGGAAGGCGTGGAATTCGCACGCGATGTTCTGGCCATAAAGATCGCCGTCAAAGTCGAAGAAATGCGGCTCCAGCAATTCTTTGGGCGGTTCGAATTGCGGGCGGATGCCGACATTGGCGGCGCCATCGAGCACGCGGCCATCAGGCAGTTTCCCGCGCACCGCATAGACGCCGTAGCGCGGGCGGAGGTAATGGCCCATGTCCATATTGGCGGTGGGAAAGCCAAGGTCGCGGCCATTTTTATCGCCATGCTGGACGACCGCCTGGACGGCAAAGGGCCGGGTGAGCAGGCGCGTCGCGGTTTCGCAGTCACCGGCCTTCAGCGCGTCGCGGATGCGGCTGGAGGAAATCACCCCGCCTTCGTCGACCACCGGCCCGACCGTGGTCGCGGTGATGCCATGTTCGGCACCCAGATCGCGCAAAACCCCGGTATTGCCGCCGCGTGCCTTGCCAAAGGTGAAATCCTCGCCGGTCACCACGCCCGAAACGCCCAGCCGTTCGGCGAGCAGTTTGATCACGAAATCCTCCGCCGTGGTTGCGGCAAGTTCGGCGTCGAAATCGAACACCAGCATCGCATCAGCGCCTGCCTCGGCAAACAGGCGCTGGCGCTGCTCGAGCGAGGTCAGCCGGAACCAGGGGACGTGCGGCGCGAAGAATCGCACCGGGTGCGGATCGAAGGTGGCGATGATCGCAGGCTTGCCCGCGGTCTTGGCCTGCCGGATCGCTTCGCCCGCCACCGCCTGATGGCCCAGATGAAAGCCATCGAAATTGCCCAGCGCGATCACTGCCCCGCGCAGGGCATCGGGCATCGGTTCGCAGGCGGAAAGGCGGGGTATGCTCATGCGGCGGGAGGGGCCTTCGCCATCGGCTTCAGCCCATCGCGCAGCACACGTATGGCATTGCCGCCCATCACCGCACGGATTTCGTCAGGGGTAAAGCCTGCGTCGAGCAGTGCCTGCGTCACCTGCACCAGTTTCGAGGTGTCGAAACGCACCGTGGTCGCGCCGTCATAGTCCGAACCAAGGGCCACATGCTGGATGCCGACCAGATCGCGGACATGCTTCATCGCCTTGGCCACCGATTTGGGGTCAGTGTCGCAGATCGCACCATCCCAATAGCCGATGCCGATGATGCCACCGGTCGCGGCCACGCCCCTGATATGCTCGTCAGACAGGTTGCGGTTGACCTTGCAGGTCGCCTGTACGCCACCATGGCTGGAGACCACCGGGCGGCGCGCCATCGCCAATATTTCGGTGACGCACTGGCGGCTGCAATGCGCGATATCGACGATCATGCCTTTCTCTTCCATCCGCCGGATAACCTCACGGCCCAGCGGCGTCAGCCCACCCTTTTTGATGCCATGCATTGATCCGGCAAGCTCATTGTCGAAGAAATGGGTAATGCCTGCCATGCGGAAGCCGGCGGCGTAAAGTTTGTCGAGATTTTCGGCTTTGCCCTCGAGGTTTTGCAACCCTTCGATCGACAGCAACGCGCCCACCTGCGTTGCGCCTTTGATCGTGCGGCGCGCGAGCAGACCGTCAACGTCCGCCGGCGTCGCAACCTTCGAAAGGTCGTTATCGGCTTTCAGTGCCCGATCAAGCTTTGTCGCGTGCCACAAAGACCGCTCCAGCAGCGAACTCCATGTCCGCACCGGCTGCATCTGCGCGACGGCCAACAAAGTGATATTGTCGCTATCCGCATCATTGGCGTCGTAATTTTGCCCCTTGGGCGTCTTCGACACGCTGGAGAAAACCTGCAGCGCGACATTGCCCGCTTCCAGACGGGGCAGATCTACATGCCCACGGTAGGCGTGTTCGAGCATATCGCGCTTCCACATCAGCGTGTCCGAATGGAGGTCAACGATCGTCAGTGTCTTGTGTAGCGCAATCGCCTCGGTGCTCACCTTGGGCAGCGGCTTGCCGTCGACCTTGTTCATCGAGCCTTCGACATAGCCCGGCGCTATTCCGAAAAAGCCAACTGCGCCGATGGCCAGCAATGCTGCAAATCCCCAAAGCCATTTGCGCATGTGCTATTCTCCCTTGCGCACCAGTGTTACGAAATCGAAGGCAGGCACGTCGATGTCGGCCTTGTGCTTCTCGCGCGCAATTTCTTTCCACTGCTTTTTGTCGAACCCCTCCAGCATCGTATCGCCCTTGGGGGAAGCCCTCACTTCGGTCAGCTCAACACGGTCAGCGCGTGCCAGGAACAGCCGGTAGATTTCAGCGCCACCAATGATGCAGACATGCGGTCCATTGGCGAGTTTCAGCGCTTCATCGATCGAATGCGCAACTTCCGCGCCTTCTTCGGCCCATTCCGGATCGCGGGTCAGCACGATATGGCGGCGCCCCTCCAACAAGCCCGGCAGACTGTCAAAGGTCTTGCGCCCCATGATCATTGGCAGGTTCTTGGTCACCTGCTTGAAATGGCGAAGGTCGGCGGGGATACGCCAGGGCAGATCGCCATCAGAACCGATTACGCCATTGTCGGCCCGTGCAACTACCAATATGATTTCGGGATGATCCATCGCCTGACGCTCTGCCTTATCCGTATCGGCGATACAAGTCAGCGATAGAGGCGGGTGACATGGCCCATCTTGCGACCGGGGCTGGGCTCGCCCTTGCCGTAGAGGTGGACATTGGCATCATCGTCGGCGAACAGCCTTTCCCAATTATCTGCATCCTCGCCAATCAGATTGTCCATTTCGACACGATCTACCATCAGGTCGGTTGCGCCCAAGGGCAGGTTGCACACTGCGCGGATGTGGTTTTCGAACTGGCTGGTCGCGGCACCTTCGATCGTCCAGTGGCCGCTATTGTGCACGCGCGGAGCCATTTCGTTGAACAGCGGGCCGTTGGCCGTTGCGAAAAATTCCATCGTCATCACGCCGACATATTCCAGCTCATCTGCGGCGGCGGCAGCAAGCTTGCGCGCTTCGGCCTGCTGGTCTTCGATCAGCGGCCCGGCGGGCAGTGTCGAATGTGCCAAAATGCCGCCTTCATGTCGGTTGCGCGGGCTATCCCAGAAACGGATCTCGCCATTGGTCGCACGCGTCAGGATTACCGAAAATTCGGCGTCGAAACGGATCATGGCCTCGGCAATGGAGGGCTGGCGTCCAACCTGCGCCCACGCTTCGGATATGTCGCGGGGTTCGCCGACACGTGCCTGTCCCTTGCCGTCATAGCCCATGCGGATGGTTTTCAGGATTGCGGGGAAGCCGACTTTTTCGAATGCGGCACTCGCATCCTGCCTCTCGCCGACGATTTCGAACGGCGCGGTCTTGCCGCCCAGACGACTGGCGAATAGCTTTTCCTCCACCCGGTCCTGCGCAATTTCCAGCGCTTTGATATTGGGCCGGATCGGCGTGCCTGCTTCGATAACGCGCAAGGGTGCCACGGGCACATTTTCGAATTCATAGGTGATGACATCGCAGCTGTCGGCAAATGTCGAAAGCGCCGCCACATCTTCATAGGGCGCACAGGTGAATTCGGCGGCCACCTCGGCGGCGATCGAATTCTCTTCGGGGGCATAGATGTGGCAGCGATAGCCCATCTGGGCGGCTGCTATGGCGAGCATTTTCCCCAATTGCCCGCCCCCCAATATGCCAATGGTAGAGCCTGGCGGCAGCGTCGTCATTCTGGGGTCTCACTGACAGAATCGGTTTGTGCTGCGCGCCATGCGTCCAATCGTCCAGCCAATTCCGGGTCGCATGTGGCCAGCATAGCTGCAGCTAGCAATCCGGCATTGGTTGCGCCTGCCTTGCCTATGGCCAGCGTGCCCACGGGGATTCCGGCGGGCATTTGAACAATCGAAAGCAGGCTGTCCATGCCATCGAGAGCCTTGGATTGTACCGGAACGCCGAGCACCGGAAGCCGCGTCATCGAGGCCACCATGCCCGGAAGATGGGCCGCCCCGCCTGCCCCCGCAATGATGCATTTCAGGCCTCGATCGGCAGCTGTCTTGGCATAGCTGTAAAGCCGGTCTGGCGTGCGGTGCGCCGACACCACCTTGCATTCATGCGCGACACCCAGCGCAGCGAGCACCGAGGATGCCTCCCGCATAGTTTCCCAATCCGAGCGGCTGCCCATGATGATGCCGACCAATGGTGCTGTGCTGTCCACCTGATGCCCCTGATTTGCCCTTCTGTACCAAGGTCTAGCTCTGTAGCGACGGCTTTCCCCAAGCGCAATTGCCGAAGCCAGCCTTGGCCAGAGACGTAAACAGTTGCAATTTATTCAGAAATACACTGTATGCGCAAAAAACAAGGACTATCCGGGCCGCAAAACATAACCGGGGCCAAGATGCTAAAGCGCAACGATCAAATTTCTCCTGCCAATGCGAACGATCGCAGCGACGCGCTCGTGCGCGAAAACCTGCAATTGAAAGCGCGGGTTGCCGAGTTGGAACGGCTGGCGACGATCGACACGCTGACACCATTGTTCAACCGCCGCTATCTGATGCAGGAACTCGACCGCTGGTGCTGGCGCGCGCATCGCTATGGCGGAACCTTCGGCCTTCTCTACCTTGATGTCGACCGGCTGAAGCAGGTCAATGACACGCATGGTCATGTCGCTGGTGACAATGTGCTCTGCGCGATTGCGGAGGCACTGTCATCGGCAACGCGCAAGTCGGATGTCGTGGCGCGCATGGGGGGGGACGAGTTTGCAATCCTGCTCGATTCGATTACGGCAGACAAGCTTGCGGAAAAGGCAGAATCAGTCCGCAAGCGGTTAACCGCGTTGCCGGTGCAGACAGCGGGACCGATCCTGAAAATCGACGTGTCTGTCGGCCATTGCCTGATCGAGTCCGGTTCGCGCGCCAGTGAGGTGCTGATTGAAGCGGACCGGGCGATGTATGCGGACAAGCGATCCAAATATGGCGAAGACGCGCGCTAGCGCTTAGCGTTCCGACAGATAATAACGGTCAGTCGCGTTCAGCGCCGTGTCGAGTTCATAAACAATCGGCTGTCCGGTCGGGATTTCCAGACCGGTGATATCCGCATCAGAAATGCCCGACAGATGCTTGACCAGCGCGCGCAGGCTGTTGCCATGTGCCGAGATCAGCACGGTCTTTCCGGCCTTCAATTCGGGCGCAATTACGCCCTCCCAATAAGGCAGCACGCGCGCAATCGTATCCTTCAGGCTTTCGGTATTGGGGATGGCGATCCCTGCATAACGCGGGTCTTTCGACAGGTCATAGGGCGAATCGGCGTCGAGCGGCGGCGGCGGAATATCAAAGCTGCGGCGCCAGATATGCACCTGTTCATCGCCATGCTTCGCCGCAGTCTCTGCCTTGTCGAGCCCGGTGAGGCCACCATAATGGCGCTCATTGAGGTGCCAGTCTTTGGTCACGGGCAGCCAGAGGCGACCCATCGCCTCAAGAGCCAGATTGAGGGTCTTTATCGCGCGGGTCTGGACGCTGGTGAAGCAGGTGTCGGGTGCGATGCCTTTGGCCTTCATCAACTCGCCCGCCGCCCAGGCTTCGGCTGCACCCTTTTCGGTTACATCGACATCCCACCAGCCGGTGAAGCGGTTTTCGAGATTCCATTGCGACTGGCCGTGGCGGATGAGGATGAGCTTGGGCATATTTGGTCCTTCGGGCTTCGTTTGGGCGAGCCTTTAGCGGGGAGGGTTCGGTTGCACAATGCACCATGCTTTTGGCGGCAATGATGTGAGGTTTATTTCACACGAAGGGCGCGAAGATTTAATGTGTCGGCTTCAATCTTAACCAAGCCCGACCATCGCCAGCAACCCGTCATAATAATCGCGATAGTCAGGGTGAATATCGACTGGAAACAGCCAGCCGCCAAAGCTGGCCCAATAGGCCAAAGCCACAGGCACTGCTCCCCATGCAGCCACGCGTGCCGCGCGTTCCTTGCCGCGAAAATGCAGGATCGCACCCAGATGCGCTCCGACCGAAAGCACAGCGAGCGCATAATAAGGGTAAAACCACCACGCCATTTTGGGGTGCTGCAATGGACCCGACACCCACCAGAAATTGGTATCGAGCCCCGCGCCATAGCGGGTGTAGAGCGCTGCGCCTGTGTGGTTGAAAATGAAATAGGCGAGGTAAAGGCCGCTCGCCAGCTGCAGCCTCGCCCAGCCGCTCTTGCCCGGTTCGCGCCAGCGGCGCAGGGCCAAACGGATTCCGAGGCCGATTTGGAAAAGGAGTGCCGCGATCAGCAGCGGCTCGACCAGCGCGCTGCGATAGATCCACTGCACCGATTTGAGCGCCGCATTGTGCGCCTCGGGCCCGGCGAGCGCGAACAAATGGATCGCCAGATGGCTGAATACGAACAGCGCGATGACGCTTCCGGTGATGCGGTGCAGTTTGCGGGTCATGCGACGATCCTTGCCAAAACGAATCAATATGGATATTAAATATCCGAATTGAGCCGATGTCGCAAGCACGGGCGACGAACATAGGTCAGGTGTTTCGCTATGAAGATGAACAAGGGCGTCGAATGGGCGGTCCATGCCTGCGCCTTGCTGGCGCCTTTGGGGGCAGGCAGGGGCGTGAGTCTCGCGGCGCTCGCCGACTATCATGGTGTACCCCTGCCCTATATGGCAAAGCAGATGCAGCTGTTGAGCAAAGCCGGAATTGTGCGCACCAGCCGCGGCCATACAGGTGGCTATGCGCTTGCCAAATCCCCGCAAGAGATCAGCCTTTGGGACATCAAGCAGGCCGTCGATGGCAATGCGCCCGCTTTTCGTTGCACCGAAATCCGGCAACAGGGGCCTTGCGCCGTGCCCCGCGCCGACTGCCGCACGCCTTGCGCGATTGCCGCCGCCTTTGGCAGAGCCGAAAACGCCTATCGCGATCTGCTGCGCCAAATCCGCCTCAGCGACATTCTCTCTGATGTGACAGGCGAAGGCAATGCGCGGCACATGCTCGACATGCTTCGCTGGTACGAGGCGAATGTAACTGTGCTGCCCGAGAAGAAGACTAAAGCGACAGCGTCATAAACCGGCTGAACGGGTCTTCTTTGTAATCCGCGAACGGGCCGCAATATTCAAAACCATATCGCAGATAGAGGCCATGCGCGGCATCAAAGGCAGGGCCCGATCCGGTCTCAAGGCTCAGCCGTTTATAGCCCCGCGCTTTCGCTGTCGCGATGATATGCTCCAGCATCGCTGCCGCTGCGCCTTTGCGCAATTGATCGGCATGAGTCCGCATGGATTTGACTTCGCCTACGTTAGCATCATGCTGCTTCAATGCCCCGCAGCCCATCAGTCTGTCGTCGTTCCACACGGACCAGAATGTCACCCCCGGCCCCTTCAACCCCTCAAAATCGAGGAAATGGCAACTGTCCTTGGGCGAATTCGCGAGCATCCCCGCAAAATGTTCTTCGAGTAGTGCGCGAATTTCAGGCCCGGTCAGATCGTCTTCGATGATGCGCATCGGCTGGTTTCAAACCATCTCCGCCATCGTCGCCAGACATTCCTGCGCCAGCAGCTTGCAGCGCTCGGGTGACCAGCCCTGCTCGGGGTCGTTGGCGTCGATGGTATCCTTGAACGGCATTTCGAGCGTCATCGACACGCAGCCGTGCCCCTTGCCCATTTTTGACTCGCCGAAGCGTTCAGCGAGCTGGTTGGTCGACATGGTCAAGTTCGCCTTGCCGGGCCCGGAAATTCCATAGCCCAGCTTGGTCTGGAAATCGGGGGTGCGTTCAGCGAGGCGGTTTACGAAGCGTGTGTAGCGTTCGCCTTGCGCGTCGGTCCATGACGGAATGCCCTCAAAGCCCGCCATAAAGGCGGCGGGGATGGCTTCGTCACCATGCACATCCATTGCCCAATGCACGCCGGTTGCGTCCATCGCGTTGCGGATCGCCAGCACTTCGGGGCTGCGTTCGGCGCTGGGTTCGGCCCATTCACGGTTAAGGTTCACCCCGACATAGTTGGTGCGCAGATGGCCGCGGCAGCTTCCGTCCGGATTGCAATTGGGCACGACATGGATGCGGCATTTTTCGAGCAACTGGCGCGCGTGCGGATCGCTGGGGTCGGTGAGCATGTCCAATGCGCCTTCCATCCACCATTCGGCCATGCTTTCGCCCGGGTGCTGGCGGGCGTAGAGCCAGACTTGCGTCGGCCCTTCACCCATTTCGAGGCAATCGATCGGCTGGCCCTCCAGGCTGGTGCCCAGGCAGCGATAGTCGACTCCTTCGATTCCGGCGGTTTCTGAAACCAGATCGTGGTGCCGCTCCATCGAATAAGGTGCGAAATAGGCGAACCAGGCGAGGCCCGAAACGCTGGTGTATCGGATCGTCAGCGTTCCGCCTGCTTCGGCTTTGTCATAACTGGTTTCGGCGCGGCCCCAATAGTCGCGATCTTCGGAGACGCAGGCGCGGTAATCGGGCCAACCACCGGGATAAGCGCTTTTTTCAAGGCCGGTGATCCGGAGCACCATTTCCTCTCCCGCCTCCGCAACGACGCGGAAGTGGAACCATTGGAAAAAGTCCGAATCCTTGTCCTTGCGGATCGTGAGCGTTGCGGTTGCGCCTTCGATCGATGCGACGACGATATTGCCGCTATCGAAAGCGGCGTTGATGCTGTGAATGGTCATGGGGCGTGCTTCTATGCGCAGAGACGTCCTTCGACAAGCTCGGGACTTTGGTGACAAACGTCGTCAGGGAACAGTAACCGTCTCGCCATTGGTTCCCGGAAAATCTTTGAACAGTGCCTCGGCCAGTTTCGATGAAGCGATCCCCGGCTGGGCGGCGGGCGAATTGAGCGCGCCGCGCTGCACCGCGCGGCCTTCCCAAATCACCAGATTGTCGGTGGTGCGCAAGATGCGGACATTCAATGCGGTTTCGATTCCGCGCTGGTCTCCCAATGCATTGAGGTTGACGCCCACCCCGACGCCGACACCGGAGCCGTAGCTGCCGGTCGATCCGCCGGCGCCTACCGATACGGGGCTGCGACTGTTGCCGCGAAACTCGATGCGGCTGAGTGTCACTTCTGCAACAACATCGCCCTGGTCGAGCGCCTGCGTATAGCCGACGCGCAGCATCTCGCGTTCGACCGCCGCGAGATAGGGTGAAAGTTTCAGGCTGTCGCCCGCCGCAGCATCCCCCGGGGTGACCGAGAAGCTGCCCTTGCCATATACCACGCCCTCTGCGACGCGGTTGAAACGGGTAACCTCGACCGGGCCGGTTGGTATCATGCAGGCGGAAAGCGCGAGCGGCAGGAGGAGGAGCGGAGCTTTGCGGAACGGGTTCATCGCCAAACCCTATCCGCTTCGCCCGAAAGCCGCAATGGTGCTTGACTTTGAACCGACTTCCCCATAGAGGCGCGCCTTCAATTCCGGCCCTAGGCCCCAAGATTTACGGAACAGTTCGATGAAGATCGTCAATTCTCTCAAGTCCCTCAAGGGCCGTCACCGCGACAACCGCGTGATTCGCCGTCGTGGCCGTACTTATGTGATCAACAAGACCAACCGCCGTTTCAAAGCCCGCCAGGGCTGATTCGCCGGTATGTCAGGCATGCGCAGCATGCCAGCTTTGACCGCCCCGGAAAATCCGCGGGCGGTTTTTTGCGTTTGAGCACCCGTTGATGAATTGGGGAGAATGGCATGATTCGCGCGGTGGTTTTCGATGTCGGTCGGGTGCTGGTGCAATGGGATATGCGCCATCTGTTCGGAAAGCTGATCAGCGATGAAACCGAACTCGATTGGTTCCTGCAGAATGTGGTGACCACCGAATGGCATTTTCAGTCTGATGCGGGGCGGGCTGTTGCGGACATGGTGACCGAACGCAAGGCCGAGTTTCCCGACTATGCAGACCATCTCGATGCCTATGTCATGCGCTTCAATGAAACCATTCCGGGGCCAGTGACAGGGTCCTACGAAATCGTCGAGGAACTGGCGCACCGCAAAGTGCCGCTATTCGCGATCACCAATTTTGGTGCCGAATTCTGGGCCGGATTTCGCCCGACTCAGCCGATTTTTGACCATTTTAACGACATCGTCGTCTCGGGCGAGGAGAAGCTGCACAAGCCCGACCCGGCGATTTATCGCCTCGCGCTCGACCGCTTTGGATTGGGCTTGGGTGAGGGGTTGTTCATCGATGACAGCCTACCCAATGTCGAGGCGGCGAGGGCCAATGGGTTCCATGCGCATCATTTCCACGATGCCCCGTCGTTGCGCATCGAACTCGAAGCACTGGGGCTACTCTCGTAAAAAAGCGGGTTCCGACCACTTCCATTGCGCGTCAAGCTGTGCTTAAGGCCCAGTCGACTCTGCATCTGGAAGGACGCTATCCCACATGAATATTCACGAATATCAGGCCAAGGAACTGCTGGCGAAATTCGGCGTTGCCGTGCCCAAGGGCATTGCAGCACTTTCGGTTGCAGAAGCGGTCGCCGCTGCCAAGCAGCTGCCCGGGCCACTCTACGTCGTGAAATCGCAAATCCATGCGGGCGGCCGTGGCAAGGGCAAGTTCAAGGAACTGGGCCCCGATGCCAAAGGCGGTGTCCGCCTGGCCAAGAGCATCGAAGAAGTCGAAGCGCATGCCAGGGAAATGCTCGGCAACACGCTGGTCACGATCCAGACCGGTGCCGAAGGCAAGCAAGTCAACCGGCTCTACATCACCGATGGCGCCGACATTAAGCAGGAGTTCTACCTCGCTTTGCTCGTTGATCGTGCCACCAGCCGCATCGCTGTGGTTGCCTCGACCGAAGGCGGGATGAACATTGAAGACGTCGCCCACGACACGCCCGAAAAAATTCAGACCATCACCATTGATCCCGCATCCGGCCTGATGCCGCACCATGGTCGTAGCGTCGCCAAAGCGCTGGGTTTGACCGGTGATCTTGCCAAGCAGGCCCAGAAGGTGCTCGGTGGACTCTACGCCGCTTTCCTCGGCACCGATGCCGAGCAGATCGAAATAAACCCGCTTGCGGTTTGTGAAGGCGCCAATGGCGACGAACTGCTCGTTCTCGACGCCAAGGTCGGCTTTGATGGCAACGCCATGTTCCGCCACAAGGATCTCGCCGAACTGCGCGACCTGACCGAGGAAGATCCGGCTGAGGTTGAAGCCAGCGAATATGACCTCGCCTACATCAAGCTCGACGGCAATATCGGCTGCATGGTCAATGGTGCCGGTCTTGCGATGGCGACGATGGACATCATCAAGCTGAACGGCGAATTCCCTGCCAACTTCCTCGACGTTGGCGGTGGCGCCAACAAGGAAAAGGTGACCGCAGCCTTCAAGATCATTTTGAAGGACCCGGCTGTGAAGGGCATCCTCGTCAACATCTTTGGCGGCATCATGAAGTGCGATATCATCGCCGAGGGCATCGTTGCCGCGGCGAAGGAAGTGAACCTCTCGGTTCCACTCGTCGTCCGCCTCGAAGGCACCAATGTGCAGCAGGGCAAGGATATCCTCGCAAATTCGGGCCTGCCGATCGTTGCTGCCAACGATCTGGGTGATGCCGCGAAGAAGATCGTCGCCGAGGTACGCGCGGCTTGAGTTTGATACCCTCTCTCCTTCAGGGGATAGGAACGAGACTTGGCAGCTTGCTGCCTAGTCGCAGTGGAGAGGGGCTGCACCGCCCAATCCCCTCTCAAGACTTGCTTGGAAACAAGTTTCCAACCCAAGTCTTTCTCTCCCCTGAAGGAGAGAGAGTAGCCACTTGACGTTCACGTAAACGTCAAGCATAGGGCGCCAGATTTTGCACGGGCTATCCTGCCTGTGCACTTGAGTCGGTTAGGAAAGGGAGAGACCCCATGAAGATCCTCGTCCCCGTTAAACGGGTGATCGACTATAATGTGAAACCCCGCGTAAAGCCGGATGGCACGGGTGTGGATCTGTCGAACGTCAAAATGTCGATGAACCCCTTTGATGAAATCGCTGTCGAAGAAGCGATCCGTTTGAAGGAAAAGGGCGCTGCGACCGAAATCGTTGCGGTCTCGATCGGACCCGACAAGGCGCAGGAAACGCTGCGTACCGCGCTTGCTATGGGCGCAGACCGCGCGATCCTCGTGGTTGCCGAAGATGTCGAGCCGCTCGGCGTTGCCAAAATCCTCGCCAAGATTGTTGAGGAAGAGGCCCCTGGCCTCGTCATCCTCGGCAAGCAGGCGATTGACGATGACAGCAATCAGGTAGGCCAGATGCTGGCCGCCCTCACCGGTCGTCCGCAGGGCACCTTTGCCAGTGCGGTTGAAGTGTCGGGTGACAGCGTCAAGGTAACCCGCGAAGTTGATGGCGGCCTTGAAACCGTAAGTCTGAAGACTCCGGCGATCGTCACCACCGACCTTCGCCTGAACGAGCCGCGTTATGCCTCGCTGCCCAACATCATGAAGGCAAAGTCAAAGCCGCTCGCGCAGAAGTCCCCCGCCGACTACGGTGTGGACGTCTCTCCCCGCCTGAAGACTTTGAAGGTCGCCGAACCGCCGGTGCGCAGTGCCGGTATCAAGGTTGCCGATGTCGACGCGCTGGTTGCCAAGTTTAAAGAGATGGGAGTCGCATAATGGCCGTTCTCGTTTATGTCGAACATGACAATGCTTCGCTGAAAGACGCGACGCTTGCTGTCGTGACCGCCGCTTCGCAGCTTGGTGAAGTCCACGCCCTCGTCGCTGGCCATAATTGCAAGGGCGTCGCCGATGCCGCTGCAAAGATTGCTGGCGTTGCCAAGGTGCACGTCGCCGATGATGCCGCCTATGCCAACCAGCTCGCCGAAAATGTCGGCCCGCTGGTCGCCGGCCTGATGGGTCATCATGATGCGGTGCTGTTCCCGGCGACCGCGCATGGCAAGAACATCGCCCCGCGCGTCGCAGCCCAGCTCGATGTCATGCAGATCAGCGACATCCTGTCGGTTGAAAGCGCTGATACCTTCACCCGCCCGATCTATGCCGGTAACGCGATTGCTACCGTCCAGTCGTCGGACGCGAAAAAGGTGATCACCGTTCGCGGCACCGCTTTTGCCAAGGCGGCAACCGAAGGCGGCAGTGCCGCTGTCGAGGCCGTCAGCGGCCCCGGCGACGCTGGTACCTCCAGCTTTGTGGGTGCAGAAATCGTCAAGCTCGAACGCCCCGAACTGACGGCTGCCAAGATCATCGTCTCGGGCGGCCGTGCATTGAAGGATGGCCCGACTTTCGAAGCCACCATCTTCCCGCTGGCTGACAAGCTGGGTGCCGCCGTCGGCGCATCGCGTGCTGCGGTTGATGCGGGTTATGTGCCCAACGACTATCAGGTCGGCCAGACCGGTAAGATCGTCGCCCCCGAAGTTTATATCGCGGTCGGCATCTCGGGCGCGATCCAGCATCTGGCTGGCATGAAGGATTCAAAGACCATCATCGCCATCAACAAGGACGAAGACGCCCCGATCTTCCAGGTCGCGGATATTGGCCTTGTGGCAGACCTGTTCAACGCTGTGCCGGAACTGACAGCCAAGCTTTGAACATGCGATAATATGACACACGAAAAGGGCGGCCATGACGGTCGCCTTTTTTGTTTTGAGGAACGGGAGAGAAAAATGAGCCTGGTAACCACCGAAATCGAAGATGGCATTGCCGTCGTCACCCTCAACCGTCCGGAGGCGATGAATGCCTTGTCGCGGGGGTTGCGCGCGGAATTGGCAAAGGCGATGCGCGCGGTTGATGCCGATGATAGCGTCCGCTGCGTCATCCTGACAGGGGCAGGCGAGCGCGCCTTTACCGCCGGGCTCGACCTGAAAGAATTGGGCGCTGACACCAGCAATCTGGGGGCCGCCAATGCCGAGAGCGCCGACGAAAATCCGGTGAAGGCGATCGAGATCTGCCGCAAGCCCGTGATAGGCGCGATCAACGGGGTGGCCATTACCGGCGGGTTCGAGGTTGCGATTGCCTGCGACATTTTGATCGCCTCAACCAACGCCCGCTTTGCCGACACCCATGCGCGGGTCGGCATCATGCCCGGCTGGGGCCTGTCGCAAAAATTGTCGCGGCTGATCGGCATTTCGCGGGCGAAGCAATTGTCGTTCAGCGGCAATTTCCTTGATGCCGAAACCGCTTGTGCCTGGGGGCTGGTCAACGCGGTCGTGCCCGCCAATGAGCTGTTGGCACATGCCAAGGCGTTGGCGCGCGATATCGCCTCGGTCGAACCGGCGATGGTGCAAACCTATAAGCGGTTGATCGATGACGGCTATGCTTTGCCCTTCGGCGAAGCGATGGCGCACGAGGCCCGCGTTTCGCGTGCCGCCAACGGTCAGGTCAGCGCTGAAGAGGTCGAGGCGCGCCGTATGGCAGTGATCGAGCGCGGACGGACGCAGGGCTAGAAATCGGTCGATACCGTCAGCGCGAGCCCGTCAATGGGGGCGGCATTGCCGACCACTCGCTTGCGCCAGTCGACCTGCAGGGTGAAATCGGCAAAGCGGTTGTCGACCTGCGCCGATAGCGTTGGCCCTACATCCGCACGATAGGCGCCCTTCTGC
>NZ_JBEBKL010000054.1:0-15572 GCF_040079335.1 Sphingorhabdus sp. | reverse complement strand
CCTTCCTGACTGGCCCTCCCCCGGCCCCTCCCGCAAGCGGGTGGGGGGGGATATACCGGCCCCTCAACGTCAACGGCTTGTTTACCTGTCGCAATTAAAAGTGCGAGCTTGGAGTTTTGAACCAAGCGGAGCGTTAATGTCGATGAGCCATACGGCCGAAGATATTGTGAACTGGGGCACCTTTGCCGAGACCCGTACGGTTTTGGGAGAGGCCTTTGTCCGCGTGCTCGGCTATTTCCGCGAGGATGGCATTAAATCGGTCGCTGCCATCGAACAAGCGATGCGTGAACGCGATTCGGCAAAGCTGGTGCTGCCTTCGCACACGCTGAAAGGCGAAAGCTGGCAGTTTGGTGCCGAACGCCTTGCCGCACTGACCGAAGAAATTGAGGTCGCTGCGCGCCATTATGTCGAAATTCGGCAGGGCCCCGAAGAGCTGGTCGAAAAAGTCGTGCAGTTGCGCCCTCTGTTTGAGGCCACATTGAGCGCGTTGGAGTCCGAGGCCAGCCCGCTGGTCGAACGTCGTGCCCAGTTTGGGGCGCGAACCATGGGCCAGTCACAGTTCGGTCGGCTGTAACAACCTGATTTTCAGCCTTCTGCGGGCTTTGACTGCAGCTGGATGTAATTCTGGATGCCCATCTGGTCGATCATTTCGATCTGCGTCTCCAGCGTATCCACATGCTCTTCCTCGCTTTCGAGGATCTCGGCGAACAGATCGCGGCTGACATAATCGCGCACGCTTTCACAATGCGCGATCGCATCTTTGAGCATCGGTATCGCCTCATTCTCTAGCTCGAGGTCGGCACGCAGGATTTCCTCCACCGTCTCGCCGATCTTCAGCCGACCTAGCATCTGGAAATTGGGTAGCCCCTCCAGAAACAGGATACGCTCTGCCAGCTTGTCGGCATGCTTCATCTCGTCGATCGATTCGTGGCGTTCAAGTTCGGCTAGCTTTTTGACGCCCATATTGTCGAGCAGGCGATAGTGCAGCCAATATTGGTTGATCGCGGTCAGCTCGTTCTTGAGCGCTTCGTTGAGAAATTCGATGACCTTGCTATCGCCCTTCATGGTCGTTCTCCTGAAATAGGTTGCACTCAGAATAGGTCGAAGACAGCGGTTCTGAAAGCAGGAAAAGCTCCGTAACCGGCGCTGATACACTTGGATAAGCTGGCGCTATTGCTAGGCCGTTGCAGCTTTAACGCTGATTAGGTCGCGCGCGAAAGACAGGCATTGCCCGCATTTGGGCTTGCGACCCAGCCTTGCATAGACATCCGCCGGTTTTTCACTGTCGCAACGCACCGCGGCGCGCAGGTCTTTTTCGCGGATGGCATTGCATACACAGACGATCATGAGAATCGCCTTAGCGTTAATGCGAATTGATTGCAATAGCAATTAGGCGGGCCGCCTATTTTCTGAGCGGCTGAAGCTTCGCGCGCGCCAGACTGCGCCACAGCCATTCAAACGGGCCATATTGGAACCGATCCAGCCAGGGCTTTGACCACAGCAGCATCAGCGCCCAGGCGCCCAGTACGAAGAACCACAGGCTGGCGCGGCCGACCTGATTATACAGCCCCAGTCCATAGCCGTAGAATATCGTCGACATCAGAATGCTGGTGCCCAGATAGTTGGTGAAGGCGGCGCGACCGGCGGCAACAACCCGACCGATGAACGCCGAACCTGCGAAGGACTGGATTGCCATGATCAGCAGCGCGGCATAGCCGATTGTCATCAACAACCGTGGAACCATGCTCCACGCCAGGAAATTGCCCAACGTCGTGATCAGGTCATAGCCGCTCGATACCACCCACAGCGCCAGCCCGACCGAGACCAAAAGACCGGGGATCAGCATCTTGCGGGCCCAGCCCGCATAGTCACCGCGTTCCCACTCACCGGTCAGAAAACCGTTTTTCTTCATCGCCATGCCGAGCATCATCAGCGGCAATGTTTCGGTGATAGATTGCAGGATCAGGAACAGCAGATTGCTGATGTCGCCCCATCGGCGCGCGACGATGTCAGCATAGCTTCCGGTATAGGCCGCGATTTCGGCGCTGGCATCTATACTGAAGTCGGGGCTTTCGACGACTTCCTTATATTGCGCCACTATCGACGCGTCCGCACCGGGCTGCGTTGCCATATATTGCATAGACTGCAGCGCGCCAAATTGCAGTGCGTAGAGCAGGAAACCAAGGCCATAGATGATCAGCGCCCATTTGATCAGCCGCTTCGCCTCCCAATTGCGGAACAGATAGGCGATGCAGCCGATCACGGCATAAAGGAACAGGATATCGCCCCACCAGATGAAGAGATAATGGGCGAGGCCAAAGAGCAGCAGCCAGATCATCCGCGAATAATGGACTTTAGCCGGATTCTCGCTTTTGGCTTCGGCGCGCTCGATAATCAGCGCCATGCTCGCCCCGAACAGCAGCGAGAATAGCCCGCGCATCTTGCCGTCGATGAATATGAAGGAGAGGAACCAGCTCACCTTGTCCGCAGCACTGTCGCCGCCATAGGTGCCGGGCGCGACATAGGCCCATTCAGGGAGCGCAAAAGCAATGATATTCATCGCCAATATCCCCATCACCGCAAAGCCACGCAGCGCGTCCAATGTGATGTGGCGGGTTGCAAGCGCTTGGCTGGACATGATTTTCCTTCCCCTGTATTAAGCCATCAATACAGTTGGGGCGGTGATACGTCCAGTCGCTATTGATACTGACTTGCTAAGCTGCTATTAACACTCTTGTTGGTAAGAAATCCGCAACAACTGCAACATAGGTAAGGTGTTCATGGATCAGGCAATTCCCCTCTGCGACCCCGCCCGCACCGATTCGGGTTTCCGCCCGATGAAGGCGCTGCACCATTTCCGCAAACTGATCGCCGATAAGGAAGATACCGAACAGGTATTTCACATTATCGAGGCGCTGCGCGACAATCGTTTTGCAAAATCCGCCGAACATTTCTTCGCGACGCCGACGGGGAAGCAAATCCTCGGCAAGAACGAATATCTGCCGCATCTGCTCGACGATCACGATCGGCTGCGCAAATTCCCGATGGGCAGCGTCGCCCATGCCTATTGCGACTTCATGGAGAAGGAAGGGCTGACTTCCCAAGGGCTCGTCGACGAGTTCGAAAAGTTCCAGAAAGACAAGCCGCGCTATAACGACATGCTCGAACGCTACAGCAATCGCCTGCGCGACACGCATGACCTATTCCATGTCCTCACCGGCTATGGCCGCGATGCGCTCGGCGAACAGTGCGTCCTCGCCTTTTCATACAGTCTGAACCCCAGCTGGGGTGTGCTGTTCCTCGCCTGGGCAGGCGCACGCGAGCTCAAAAAAACGGTTTCAACCGGCGCACCGATTTATGCCGCCGTACGCGAGGGCCAGCGCCTGGGTCGCCTCGCGAAAAGCCCCGCACATCAGGATATCGAAGTTTTGCTCGGAATGCCGCTGGCGGAAGCTCGCAAGCAGCTGAACATCGGCGAGCCGGTGACCTATAAGCGCGCCCACGCCATCATGCGTGGTGAAGGCATCGATCCTTATGATTTGCTGGGTGTGCAGAAGGCTGCTGCCTAACGCAATTCCTTGCGGATCACGAGTTTGAGGCCGGACCAGACGGCATCGACCGCGCACACCTTCACATCGACCCAGCCCATAGGCAGGGCAAGTTCGCGAATGGTGTCTTCGGTAATGTCGGTCGGGACCTTGGCCGCCTTTTTGGGCCAGCTGATCCAGAGCTGACCAGCAGGGTCGATAGTGTGGCGTAGATTCGTTAGCCGTTCGGCCAGCACCGCCTTTTCAGTCACGAAAACATGCGCTGCGTCGACGCCTTTTGTGGGTTCGACTTCTTCATTGAAGGTCAGGCCGAAACTCGCAATCTCGGCACGCACACTGTCCGGCATGTCCTCAAACCAGACGCGCATGCCATCTTTCAGGCTCAGCTTCTTCGCCAGCGGGGTTCCGGAATAGCCCGCTGCCGCAGCCATCAGGCTTCCATCCAGTCCTTGAAGAAACTCTCATGTGCCGTGCGCAGTTCGGAGAGTGACACCAGCGAGCCGTTGATGCGAATACCGTCCCCACCAACGGTGCCGATCGGTTCGAAAGGCACCTTGTCACGATCGAGTGGCTTGTTCGCCGGATAGGTTACCAAATAGCGCGACTGGGTTTCGTTGAAGGCAAAAGCTGTATCCATCGGCGAAAGCTCAACGCCGATGCCGCTTGCCAGCGCCATTTCGGCCACCGCGACCAGCAGTCCGCCATCCGATATGTCGTGGACCGCCGTGACCGCGCCATCGGCAATCAACTGGCGCACAATGCTGCCATTCAGTCGCTCGTCGGCCAGATCGACAAAGGGCGGATCGCCATCTTCGCGGCCATGGATTTCGCGCAGCCACAGCGACTGTCCCATCTCCGGATAGTTCGGACCGATGACCGCGAGGATTTCGCCTTCGGCCTTGAAGCCGATGGTCGCCATCTTTGCAATATCATCTAGCAGACCTACCCCGCCGATAGCTGGCGTCGGCAGAATCGCACTGCCCCCACCGGTCGCTTTGCTTTCGTTGTAGAGCGACACATTGCCCGACACGATCGGATAGTCGAGCGCGCGACAAGCATCACCCATGCCTTCCAAGGCGCCCACAAATTGCGCCATGATTTCGGGGCGCTGCGGGTTGGCGAAGTTGAGGCAGTTGGTGATTGCGAGCGGCGTCGCACCGACCGCGCTGATGTTGCGATAGGTCTCAGCCACCGCCTGCTTGCCGCCTTCATAAGGGTCAGCATAGACATAGCGCGGGGTGCAATCGGTCGACATCGCGAGCGCCTTTTTATGCCCATGCACACGCACGACCGCCGCATCGCCGCCCGATTTCTGCGCGGTATCCGCACCAACCTGGCTGTCATATTGCTGCCAGATCCAGGCCCGGCTGGCGAGATCGGGAGAGGCCATCAGCTTGAGCAGGTCTGCGCCCAGATCGGCCGATTGCGGGATATCGCCCAGCGGTTTGACCTTGGCCCAGGCCTTATATTCCTCACGGCTCATCGCGGGCCGATCATATTGCGGCGCATCGTCGGCGAGCGGGCCGAGCGGGATGTCGCACACCACTTCGCCATTCCATTCGAGCACCATATGGCCCCCATCCTCAAGGGCTTCGGTCACTTCGCCGATCACCGCGAAGTCGAGTTCCCATTTGTCGAAAATCGCCTGCGCCATCGGCTCCTTGCCGGGTTTCAACACCATCAGCATGCGTTCCTGCGATTCGGACAGCATCATTTCATAGGGCGTCATCCCGGTTTCGCGCTGCGGCACCTTGTTCATATCAAGCCGGATGCCGCACCCGCCCTTCGACGCCATTTCGACGCTGGAGGAGGTCAGGCCCGCCGCACCCATATCCTGAATCGCGACAATCGCATCTGTCGCCATCAGTTCGAGGCAGGCTTCGATCAGCAGCTTCTCGGTAAAGGGATCGCCCACCTGCACCGTCGGGCGCTTTTCCTCGGCATCCTCGCCAAAATCAGCGCTCGCCATGGTCGCGCCGTGGATGCCATCGCGCCCGGTTTTTGAACCCACATAGACGATCGGATTGCCGATACCCGTCGCGGCCGAATAGAAAATCTTGTCCTGATCCGCGACCCCCACGGTCATCGCGTTGACAAGGATGTTGCCGTCATAGGCGGAGTGGAAATTGGTCTCGCCGCCCACGGTCGGCACGCCGACGCAATTGCCATAGCCGCCGATTCCGGCGACCACGCCCTGCACCAGATGCTTCATCTTGGGGTGATCGGGGCGACCAAAACGCAGTGCGTTCATGTTTGCCACGGGTCGCGCGCCCATGGTGAACACGTCGCGCAGGATCCCGCCAACACCGGTCGCGGCACCCTGATAGGGTTCGATGTAAGACGGGTGATTGTGCGACTCCATCTTGAAGATCGCCGCCTGTCCGTCGCCAATATCGATCACACCGGCATTTTCGCCAGGACCACAAATCACCCACGGCGCTTCGGTCGGCAGCTTTTTCAAATGGATGCGCGACGATTTATAGCTGCAATGCTCCGACCACATCACCGAGAAAATACCGAGCTCGACCAGATTGGGCTCACGCCCCATCGCATTCAGGATGCGCGCATATTCTTCTTCGTTGAGGCCGTGGTCGGCGACGACTTGCGGGGTGATCTCGGAGGCGGTCTGGGTCATGCGCGGCGCTTTAGCGTTGCATGCTGCCTTTAGCCAGCCTGTTTGCGGCCTTCGCTGCGATAAACCCACCATGCGGCAAGCGTAATCAGGCCAAAGGCGACGAATGCAAGAAGGCTGGTGCCCGTAGTCACTTCTGGTTCGACTGGGCCGAACCAGTTGACCGCCTGAAACAACAGCATCACGCCGGCCAGCACAGCCAAGGGCAGCGTCCCGGGTTTTGCCACTTTCGCATAAAGCCAGAGCGAGCCGAAAGTCAGGAGCAGTTCGAGCGGCATTTCGATCAGCGGATGGTTCCAGAGACCCAGCCCCAGCTTGGGCGGGCTGCCCGCCAGCGTCAGGTCAGGCACATGTACCAGCAAGTCGAGGAACCAGTGTGACAAAACCACGAGGGCTGAGAGAATGCCCGCCGTCCGGCTCTTCGAAACCAACGAAACCAAACCGCCAAACACGATGGCAAACACCGCCGATCCCAAAAGGCTGTGTGTATAGGGCATGTGATAGAGGTCCATCGGGTTCATCACCGCAATCCCCGGCGTCACCCGCATCTTTTCGATGCCCGTCAGCAACAGCCCGAAAAAGGCCCAGTCGACTAGCTGTGCGCCGATAAACAGCACCGGCAGGCTGGGTGCATCCTTATGGCGCGCGGCAATCATCGCCGGTGCGAAATGTCCGATAAACATGGCTTGTCCCTCCCCTGCATCGGAAGAATAGCGGCGGCCGAGCGATGCGCAAGAAAAAGGGGCCGACAAGCGACCCCTTCCTCTATTCAAATGAGGGCAGCCTCAGTTGCTTTTGCAGGTCTGCGCGCCTTTGTCGGCAAGCTTGAGGTTGATCTGCTTGCCGCTACCCGACAGCATGGTCTTGCCATCTTCGGATTTCAGCGGGCCTGCGGGCGCTTCGGCTGCCGGTGCAGCTGCGCCTTCAGCAGGTGCGGCAGGCTTTTCACCGCTCACGCGAACGGCGGCGGCGGTTTTGTCACCGACGCGAATGTCAGCGGCTTCATTCTGGCCGAGGAAGTCGACATGGACGATGGTGTTGTCGGCGCAACGATAGGTCGCCTGCGAAGTGATTGCCGGAGGCATTTCCGCGGCGGGTGCAGCAGCCGCTTCGGTAGCAGCGGTAGCTTCACCTTCGGCAGCGGGGGTTTCAGACTTGTTGCATGCCGCTAACGCCAGCATGGACAACGGGGCGATGAGGAGAATGGATTTCTTCATAGAGTCGGGACTTTGCACGAGCTTTGTTACCGCGGAAAGTAAAATCAGCTCCAGCCGTCGACGAAGCGAAACCCTTGACCGGCAAGCTGCCCCGCGCCAAAGCTGAAGCATGTCGACAGATAACCCAGAACCAAGCTTCGAAGCCGCCCTGAAAGCGTTGGAAGAAATTGTCCGCAAACTCGAAAGCGGCGAAGCGGCGCTCGACGAATCGATCGCTTTGTACGAACAGGGGCACAAATTGCGGGCGCAATGCCAGGCGCGGCTCGATGCTGCACAAGCGCGGATCGAGCAGATCGTGCTTGGCGCCGACGGTGCCCCTGCCGGCACCCGCCCTTTTGATGCGGATTGAATCCTGATGGGCAGCTCCGTCCCGTCGATCGATGAGGCGATTGCCGAGGTCGCAGCTGATGTCGATGCAATGTTCGGCGCGCTGCTGGCGGTTCCAACCGACGCGCGCGCAAAGTTATTTGAAGCGATGCGGCATGCGGCGATGGGTGGGGGCAAAAGGCTGCGCCCGCTGTTGGTGATCGCAACCGCTAGCATTTTCAACGTGGCGCGAACCCAATCGGTCCGCGCAGGCACGGCGGTGGAGGCGATCCACGTCTATTCGCTGGTGCACGACGATCTGCCTTGCATGGATGATGACGATATGCGACGCGGCAAACCTACTGTGCACAGGGCCTATGACGAAGCGACGGCCGTACTCGCCGGGGATTCGCTGCACGCGCTGGCCTTTGAAATCCTGTCCGATCCCGAAACCCATCCCGATCCATTTGTGCGCGGTGACCTGATCGCCACATTGGCCAAGGCGAGCGGACCTGACGGCATGGCGGGCGGGCAAATGATGGACCTTGAGGCAGAAAAATCGAGCTTCGATCTGCCGACCGTCACCCGATTGCAGGCCTTGAAAACCGGCGCCCTCATTGCCGCGAGTGTCGAAATGGGCGCAATACTCGGCCATGTGCCGCCCGAAGGCCGCGTCCATTTGCGCGGCTATGCGCGCGACATCGGCCTCGCTTTCCAGATTGTTGACGACATCATGGATGTCGAAGGTGACGAGGCGCTGGCAGGCAAGGCGTTGCACAAGGATGCCGATGCCGGGAAAGCGACCTTTGTCTCGCTTATGGGGCTGGAGCGCGCCAAGCAGCAGGCCGAAATGCTGGTCGAACAATCGATCAATCATCTGGCCAGTTATGGCCGCGAGGCGGACCTGCTGCGCGGTATTGCGCGCTATGTGCTCGAACGGGACCGTTAAGGGGGAGGGAAACATGAAGCGTATCGGCGTCTATCCGGGAACTTTCGATCCCATCACCCTAGGCCATATGGACATCATCGCGCGCGGCGCAAAACTGGTCGACGAACTGGTGATCGGCGTGACCACAAATATTGCGAAATCGCCTATGTTCAACGATGACGAACGGATGGCGATGGTCGAGCGCGAAGTTAAGAGCCAGGGCATCAGCAACACGCGCGTCGTCGGCTTCAATTCGTTGCTGATGGACTTTGCCGATGCGCAGGGTGCAGCGGTTGTCATCCGCGGCATTCGCGGGGTGACCGACTTCGAATATGAATATCAACTCACCGGCATGAACCGGCAGTTGAATGACCGGGTGGAAACCATCTTCCTGATGGCCGATGTTGCACTGCAACCCATCGCCAGCCGACTGGTCAAGGAAATCGCGCTTTATGGCGGCGACATACGCAAATTTGTGACACCTGCCGTCAAGCAGGAGGTTGTGGCGCGTGTTGCGGCAAACAAGGGCGCTGCCTAAGCCGGATTTTCAGGCAGTTTCAGAAACTCTTTCGGAACATGGATTGCCTTGGCTGCAAGCTGGATCTCGCGCACAAACAGGATCAGCGCACCCGCAAGCAATGCCAGCGACAGCATGAAGACGGCAACGATCGCGCCCGTCAGCGAAATGGTGCTGAGGCCCATCAGGAACAACAATCCGATCATGATGCTGACGGTGATCGCCGACAGCACCGAAAAGAGGATAGACAGCTCAACCGCCTTCATCCTTCGGTGCGACAGGCGCAATTCCGCAACCAGTTTCGCCAGCTCGTCGCCCGACGCCTTGCCATGCCGATCCTGTAGGTCGCGCGCTCGATCGACGATTCGCGAAAGGCGACCAGTCAAGACATTCAACAGGCTGCCGACTGCAACCAGCAGAAAAGCAGGAGTCAAAGCGGTCTGGAGGACCGAGATAACTGTCTGAAGATCGCCGGAAATCTGTCCGTTCACGCAATTACGCCATAGCTGGCTGCGGTATCACGCAACTCGGTTTTCAGCAGTTTGCCGATGTGGCTGCGCGGCATTTCGTCGATCTGGTAGAGCGCGGACAGACGCTGGGTCTTGCCCAGTTGGTCGTTCGCCGCTTTCAGCAACGCGTCGGTATCCAGCTTCACGCCCTTGCCGCCAGTGACAAAGCCAACCGGTGTTTCGCCCCAGCGTTCGCTGGGCACGCCGATGACAGCAGCTTCTTCAACGCCCGGAAGGCCGAGCAATATGCCCTCAAGGTCAACTGGATAGATGTTGAAGCCACCCGAAATGATCATGTCCTTCGAACGCCCTAGCAATTCGACAAAGCCATCGGCATCGAGGCGACCGATGTCGCCCATCCGCTGCCAGACACTGCCATCCTCGGGATCAATCCAATAGCCTTCGCGGGTTTTGTCGGGCTGGTTCTGATAGCCCGACATCATTGTCGACGACCGCCCGACCAGTTCGCCAATTTCCCCCGCAGGCAGTCGATTGCCCGCTTCGTCGATGGTGAAAACCTCGCTGCCCTTCCACGGTATGCCAACGGTGTGTAGCTTGTCCGGATGTTCGTGCGCCTGCAGCAGGCAAACCACACCGCCTTCGGTCATCGAATAGATTTCGACCAGTCCACCCGGCCAGCGCTTTAGAACATCGGCCTTGAGCGCGGGCGCGAACGGGGCGCTAGTGCAATATTTCAGCCAATAGCTCGAAAGGTCATAATCGTCGAATTTCTCATATTCCATCAATCGCTTATATTGAACGGGCACCAGCATCGTGTGCGTGATGCGATGCTGTTGCGCGCGCTCCAAATAACCGACAGTGTCGAATTTGGGCATCAGATGCAGCGTGCCGCCATAAGCGATTGTCGGGATGACCAAGGCGAGGGTGGTGTTCGAATAGAGCGGGGTCGAGGCGAGCGAGGCCGCTTCGGGTGCGCCATAGCCGGTGTTGGCGCCGACGCAGGCATGGAGCCAACGCATCTGGCGCGAATGGATGATGCCCTTGGGGGTTCCGGTCGTGCCGCTTGAATAGATGATGTTAAACGGGTCTTTGGGGCCGCAGCCATGCGGTGCTGCTTCGGCACCTTCCTCTGCCATCCAGCCGAAAATATCCGGATTGTCGCCCAAAGGCGCATCGAGCATGATCGTTTTGACTGGCGGCAGATCGCGCCCTGTAAGGTCCGCCAGCTTGGGCGCATCGATGAACAGGTGCATCGCGCCCGAATCCTTGAGCATCGCCTCCAACTGCTGCGGCGTGGCCGAGGTGGTCAGTGGCGCGGCGCAGCCACCCGCCCGGATCGCTCCAAGATAAGCCAGTGCGTAGCGCACCGTGCTGGTGCCGAGGATAGCGACCGCCTGTCCTTTTTGCAGGCCATCGCGTTGCAATTGCGCGGCAATCCGTTCAACCAGCGCCGCAACTTCGGCCCATGTCAGACTTTCGATGCCGTCGTTCAGCGCAACCCGATCCGGCCTCTCCCGGCCCCAGGCGGCGATGAGCCCGCTATAGTCGCCAAAGGGTTTTTCCAGTTCGGCCATCGGCTCGAATGTCATCGCGTCGCTCTCCTTGTTTGCATTGTTGCTTAAGCCGACGAATCGCCAAAAGGGAAGCCCCAAATCCTTGTGGAAAAGAGCGGCTTTTCCTTGGGTTTATGCGACCCTTCCCCTATAGTCCGCCTATGCAAGAAAACAGCGAAGAGCGTACCGGCGATAGCGCCGCCAATCCCAACCAGAATGAATATGGTGCAGACAGCATCAAGGTGCTGAAAGGCCTTGATGCCGTGCGCAAACGGCCCGGCATGTATATCGGCGATACCGATGATGGTTCGGGCCTGCATCACATGGTTTTCGAAGTCTCGGACAATGCGATTGACGAGGCGCTGGCCGGGCATTGCGATCTGGTACTTATCGAACTCAATCCCGACGGCTCGGTTTCGGTCGAAGATAATGGTCGTGGCATCCCCACGGGCATGCACAAGGAAGAGGGCGTCTCCGCCGCCGAAGTCATCATGACCCAGCTGCATGCTGGCGGGAAGTTCGAGAACACGTCGGACGACAACGCCTATAAGGTTTCCGGCGGCCTGCACGGCGTCGGCGTATCGGTGGTCAACGCTTTGTCCGAATTTCTTGAACTGACCATCTGGCGTGAGGGCAAAGAGCATTGGATGCGGTTCGAGCATGGCGACGCGGTCGCCCCGCTGATCGTCAAAGGCGATGCGCCGGTGGTCGACGGAAAGCCCAAAAAGGGCACTCGCGTAACCTTCATGGCGTCAACCGACACCTTCAAGAATGTCATCGAGTTTGATTTCGACAAGCTCGAGCACCGCTATCGCGAGCTCGCCTTCCTCAATTCGGGTGTGCGCATCCTGTTGCGCGACAAGCGCCATGCCGATGTGCTCGAGCATGATCTTTATTATGAAGGCGGCATTGCGGCGTTCGTCAAATATCTCGATCGTAACAAGGTTGCGATCATGCCCGATCCGATTGCGATCTCGTCCGAACGCGACGGCATTGGCATCGATGTGTCGCTCGAATGGAACGACAGCTATTATGAAAATGTCCTCTGCTTCACCAACAATATCCCGCAGCGCGACGGCGGCACCCACCTGGCCGCCTTCCGCGCCGCGCTGACCCGCACGATCAACAATTATGGCGAAAAGTCGGGCATCCTGAAAAAGGAAAAGGTCTCGCTGACGGGTGAGGATATGCGCGAAGGGCTGACCGCGATTGTTTCGGTCAAACTGCCCGACCCCAAATTTTCGTCGCAGACCAAGGACAAGCTGGTCTCCTCCGAAGTGCGCCAACCGCTTGAAAGCCTGATGGCGGACAAGATGGCCGAATGGCTTGAGGAAAATCCTGCGCACGCCAAGACGCTGATCGGCAAGATCGTCGACGCCGCCGCCGCCCGCGAAGCTGCACGCAAAGCGCGTGAACTGACCCGGCGCAAGGGTGCGATGGACATCGCCTCGCTCCCCGGCAAACTTGCCGACTGTCAGGAACGTGATCCCGCCAAATCCGAACTGTTCCTGGTCGAAGGTGACTCGGCAGGCGGCTCTGCCAAGCAGGGCCGCGACCGGCATTATCAGGCGATCCTGCCGCTGAAGGGTAAAATCCTGAATGTCGAACGCGCGCGTTTCGACCGGGTGATTTCGTCCAAGGAAGTCGGCACGCTGATCCAGGCGATGGGCACCGGCATCCGCGACGATTTCAACCTTGAAAAGCTGCGTTATCACAAGATCGTGATCATGACCGACGCCGATGTCGACGGCAGCCATATCCGCACATTGTTGCTCACTTTCTTCTACCGGCAGATGAAACCGATCATCGAGGCGGGGCATCTCTACATCGCGCAACCGCCGCTCTACAAGGTCGCCAAGGGGCGCAGCGAACTCTATCTGAAAGATGATGCAGCGCTCGACAATTATCTGGTCGATGCCGGGCTTGGCGGCGTGCTGCTCGAAAGTGCACAAGGGCAGCGCAGCGGCAATGATCTGGCTGCCTTGGTCGAACATGCGCGGCGGATGCGCAGCCTGATGGCCTATGTGCCACGACGCTATGACCCGACGATCATCGAGGGTCTGGCGCTGAACGGCGCATTAGGCCCCGAACTGGAGGGTACAGAACGCGAGGCCGCCGTTGCCAAGGCGGCTGCGTGGATGGACGCACAGGATAGCGAGAGCGTCTGGACGGGCCGTGTCGCCGAAGAGGGCGGCTATCATTTTGAGAAGCGTTGGCGCGGGGTTTCCGACCACCACATCATCGAACGCAGCTTCCTGATCAGCGCCGAGGCCCGCAAACTGCACCGGCTGGCGATGGAAGAGGCCGAAAGCTATTTGACGCCTGCCCGTCTGGTCAAATCGGGTGCGGCCGCAACAGAGCCCGAAGCGGACGTTGATGGTGAGGACAGCGAAGGGGTACAGAGCCCTGCGGCACGCAAGGCAACGGCGGACAAGGCGATCACCCGTCCGTCCGAACTGCTCGACGCCGTGCTGGCGGCTGGTCGCAAGGGCCTGTCGATTGCGCGCTATAAGGGGCTGGGCGAAATGAATGCCGAACAGCTTTGGGAAACCACGCTCGACCCGACGGCCCGTTCGCTGTTGCAAGTGACGATCGAAGACAGCCAGGAAGAGGGCGAGATTTTCGAAAAGCTGATGGGCGATGTGGTCGAACCACGCCGTGAATTCATTCAGGATAACGCGCTGAATGTGGCCAATCTGGACGTCTGATCGATTTGGCTAGCGGGTTTCGCCCGTCGAATTGATGGCGCTCAGCATCGGGTAGAGATCCTTGCACGCGAGTTCCAGCGCGGCCCATTGTTCGGCGGTTTGGCGCAGTTCGCCCGATGCCAGCGTTTCCAGATATTCGGCCTTGCGCTGGCCAAGATCGGTTTCGACCGCATTGGCATCATTGTCATCTGACAGCATGGCGCGCGCCGTTGCGGCAAAATCGGTAGCAACAGCCTTTTGGGCATCGCCCGCAGCCGCGCCCTCATCCCGCTCCAGACGTTCACCCTCGATGGTGTGGAACACAGCACAGCGCAGCAACGCATCATAGGTTTCCGCGTCAGCGGGTTGTGCCAGCAATAGAAGGGGAAGGATCAACATTGAAACGCCTTAGTCCAAAGTCATGACCGCCTGCTGAACAAACAGGCTCATTTGGGTTCGGAAGCCAGACCCGCTTCGTCGACAATCGCGGTGGCGGCGGGCTCAAAAGAAATGCAGGCCTGTTTCAGCTCCTCCATCTCGCGCTTATGCTGTTCGGGCTCGATCGCGACCGAATCATCGAACAGGCCCTTCACGGTTTCCTCTATCTTTGCCTCGGCTGCTTCGGGCTTGTCTTCGGGCATTTTGGCATAGGTTGCGAGCAGGAACAGGATCGCCTTCTCTTCACCGCTTTTCGCCACGTCGCTTCCCGGCTCAGCGGTCGACGCGATATAGACATGGTAAGCCGCGCATCCGGCGGCTGCATCGAACAGCGCGGCATCCTCCGTCTTTGTAGCGTCCGCATCCGGTGCGACAGGTTCGGCGGCGGCGAGCGCTGCAATCAGGAGCAGCGTGGCTGTCATCAAATGTCCTTTCGGGCTGTTTCGTCAGCGGGTGCGCGAATGCGCGCCGCTTGTCAATCGGCGGCGATCGCGGCTGCCTGCCACGCGGGGAGCGGAAGTTCGACCATATTCTCCACCCGGCGCAGTTCGACCGCAAGACCCAGATCGGGATAGCTGGTGCGCGCCTTGGCCGGATCAGCGTCGGCGGTGGGCACGACAACCAGCCGCCGGTTGACCTTTTGCCGCCAGTTCATCCGCGCGGTATTTTCCTGGCCGACATAGCAGCCCTTGGTGAACGATACTCCATTCAGCTCCGCGGCATTGGTTTCCAGCCAGAGCGTCGCATCGCTGCCCAGTTCGGCCAGCCCCTCGGGCACGCCATGCGACAGCCGGTGGGCACGGTAGAAGGGGCTGATGTCGACATCGTCCGCCGATACCGGGCCGATCCAGCGCACCCCCAATTCGGGCAAGCGCGGGTCGGTCGGGCGATCGAGGGCCGCTGCCGCCCAGAAGACGCCAACCGCCGGATCAACCGCAATCGCTATCTTACGCCGCAATCTATAGAGCGACAGTCGCCGTGTCAGCGCCTCGGCCTGTGCAGCTTCGCAATCGATCAAAATGTCGTCGGCATCCGCCCAGAGGAAGAAATCGAAAAGCGCCTTGCCCTGCGGCGTCAGCAAACCTGCCCATAGAGGCAATTCAGCCTGTGTGTCCTGTGTCACCAACCCTTGCAGAAATCCGCGCACATCCTCGCCTTCCTCCTGCGGGGAAAGGCGGATAAGGGCGCGATCGAATAATCGGGGTGCAGACATGGGTGACAGATAGCCATGATTGGCGAGAATAAAAGCCCCTCCCCTTTTGGGGAGGGGTTGGGG
>NZ_JBEBKL010000053.1:0-15581 GCF_040079335.1 Sphingorhabdus sp. | reverse complement strand
ATATAAAACAAAGCGATAAAAAAAATTCTACGCAATTTCAGCGCTTGAATAGAGTCAATGCGATTTATTTCACTTTTTTTGCAGTCGGCCCCTTGATCGACTCAAAGGCGCATGGCTAAACAAGAGTTTCCAGCAGCGTGCGATCAACGTCGCGCCTGTCTCAATCGAGAATGACATGTGAAGGATCTCTGCACCGGATGTGGGGATGCGGTGGGCCTGTGTCGGGCGATGGGAGAGGTGTGAGCGCAACAACATATAGCGCGTCGCTGGTGGGGTGAAAGGGGTGGCTAGTGACGCTGAAAGTCGTGCGGTCGGAGCAAGAAATTATGGGGGGCTCCGCTTTTGAATCTGATTGGCAAAATGTAGCATCGCGCTTGCGCCGTGATCTGGGAGCCCAGATTTACGGACAGTGGATTCGCTCGATCGCCTTGGGCGATTTCTGCGAACTCACAGGAACGCTAGAACTGCTGACGCCTTCCGACTTTTCGGCGAGCTGGGTATCCGATCATTATGCCGATCGCATCCGCTTGGCCTGGTCAAGCATCAATCCTGCCGTGCGCCAGCTGAAAATCCGGACCAAACCCGGGGCAGCCCGCGTTGAGATGCTGCAGGGCAACGGCCTTACCGAGCGTCCGGCGGCGGTTCATGTCAACGATGCACTGCCGGTTCGCAGCCAGCTTGATCCGCGCATGACTTTTGCGAATTTCGTCAAGGGCCAGACCAATGCACTGGCTTTGAGCGCGGCCGAACGTGTCGCCGCTGCTGAGCGTCCGCTGTTCAACCCGCTTTATCTGCAAGCCGCTACGGGACAGGGCAAAACCCACCTAATGCATGCGATCGGCCATGCCTATGCCGAGGTAAATCCCGACGCGCAGATTCTCTATATGTCGGCGGAAAAGTTCATGATGGAGTTTGTCTCCGCCATGCGCCGCAAGGAAGTGATGGAGTTCAAGGCCCGCCTGCGTGCCGTAGACGTGCTTCTGATCGACGACATCCAGTTCATCATCGGCAAGGTTTCAACGCAGGAGGAATTCCTCCACACTGTTGATGCCATCATCGGCGCGGGCAAGCGCCTTGTCGTGGCCGCAGACCGCGCGCCACAGGCATTGGACGGTGTCGACCAGCGCATCCTTTCGCGCCTGTCGATGGGCCTTGTTGCCGACATCCAGCCCGCTGATCTCGAACTGCGGCGCTCAATCCTGAACCAGCGGCTGGCCAACATGCCAGAGACGCAGGTCGGCGAAGATGTGATCGAGTTTCTCGCGCGCACCATCAGCCGCAATGTCCGCGAACTCGAAGGTGGTCTGAACAAGCTGATCGCCTATTCGCAACTGACCGGCAAGCCGATCACGCGCACGCTTGCTGAAGAGCAGCTGAAGGACATCCTCAGCGCCTGCCGCCGCCGCATAACGATCGACGAAATCCAGCGCGCCGTGTGCGAATATTATCGCATTGACCGCAGCGAAATGTCGTCGAAGCGCCGTGCGCGCGCCGTGGTTCGTCCTCGTCAGGTGGCTATGTATCTCGCCAAGGTGATGACGCCGCGCAGCTATCCCGAAATCGGGCGCAAATTTGGCGGACGTGACCATTCGACGGTGATTCATGCCGTGCGTCTGGTCGAAGATCTGCGCCGGATGGATAATGACATGGACAATGATGTCCGTGCGTTGCTCCGCCAGCTAGAGGCCTGAACTGTTTACATAAGCGCCTTCCCTTGGGGCAGGCGTCAGACTATCCCGGGGACAAGATGGACTCGGGAGGTTCTTGATGGCGAAATTCTGCATTCAGTGCGGTACGGCCCTGAATGAGGTGGCGCGGTATTGCGGCAATTGCGGTGCAGTTGTGCCAGCCGTTGATAACAGCGTGCCCTCATCGGCCTATGTGCCTCCGGCTGCACCGGTCATCGAACAGCAGAGTTATGCAAATGATGAGGTCTCGGAGCACAAGAAGGGGCCGAACTGGCTTTTAATTGGCGGCGGGTTGGGCCTTTTGCTGCTGCTCCTGCTCTATTATTTCCTGTTCTTGCACGATGATATGGCTGGCAACAGTCTTGAGGATCGCGTTCGACAAGCACCAGTTGCCGAAGAGGCAGCAATCGACAAACAATATTATGCCGTTGCCGATGCAAATATCCGTGACAAGCCGACAACGCAGGGCAGCACGGTAACAGGCAAACTGCTTCGTGGGACCGCGACCACAGGGAAGATGATCGTCGGCGAAGATGGCACCAGCGACTGGCTCGAACTGGCCGACGGCAAGGGATATATAGCCACCGTCAACTTGTCCGAAATTCAGCCGCCCGAAATCGTCAAGTCGCTTGGCGACAAAAGCTGGACGACCGACCAGTCGATCGAAATCTGGGCGCAACCCGATGTTGCATCGACACTGATCGACCGTGTCGCGGCAGGGACATCGCTGTCGTTGTTCGGACTGACGGCGAATGACTTTATCGAGGTGAAGCTGAAAAAAGGCGGCGTTGGCTATATCGCCGATGGCGCCCGCATTGCTGCCCTCGCCAATGGCAAACCCATTGCGATTGCGTTCAATCCCAATAGTTGCAGCTTCGGCCCCGAAATTGACGCCATGTTTAGCAAGATTGGTGACAAGCTACGCGCTAGCTACAAGGCCTTGGAGAATAAGGAATATCCGAGCGAAGAAGCGCGTGGAAAGGCGCTGGCATCGATCGAAGGCAAAAGCAGCTATGAAAAGCTGCAGCGCAACTATGAAGGGCTGACGGTCACCGCCATTGCGCAGCATTATGAATCGCAGTCGGTTTACTTCGCTGAACCGCCTGCTCGAGTGATCGAAGTTCTGCGCTCGAAGGGCCATAAAGTTGGTAAGGATGGCAGCATTCCCAGCACCGATCTTTATGCAGGGATAGGCGCTACGTCCGGGGAAGGCGCCCGCTTTGGTAAATCAGAGCTGACCTGCGGTGTCTGAAACTGAAAACCCCGCCCTTTTTGGGGGCGGGGTCTGTGTAAGTCGGCTCTTTGGTAAGAACTATTTCTTCTTTCCCGTTTCTTCCGGCGCGACGGAAATACGCATAGTTTCTCCGCTATTGCCTGGGAAACCCGTGAACATTGCGGTGACCAGGTTCGGGACCAGATAGGGCAGGCGGTTTGAACGCGATTTGGCCTCGGCCTTGCCTTCGAACAGCCGCTCACCTGTTGCTCCATTTTCGATCTTCATCTCGACACCGCTTGTGTAAACGGTGAAGCTGCGCACGTCATAGCCACGGCCAAAGCCTGATCCGTACAGGAACGGATCGTGCCAGCCATAGACATAGCGCGCGCCGCGCGGGGTGCGCACGATATAGGGGCGGTAATAGCCCCGACCGAATCCAAAGCGGCCATAGCCCCAGAAGGGATCGTAAAAGGGATCGTCGTAAACGACCGTGCGTTCCTTGCCCTCATCAACCCCATAGTCGAGCTTGACCACCAGATCGGCAGCGCCGCCTGAAGGGGCCGGAACATAGCCCGCCTTGGTCATCTCGGCGGAAACCATTGCGGCATATTGGCCGAATTCGATCCCGCCATCATCGGCCGGGTCAGCGGCCTTCACAGTGAAAGTCTGGCCTTGTGGCGCAGGCATCTGTTGGAAACGTGAAACATCGGCCTTGAATGGGGTCGCGCATGCAGCCAGCGTTAGCAACAGTGCGGGGGCCAGAATGGAAACAGCTTTACGCATCGAAACTTTACCTCCGTTACCACCAATATAGGCGGGCATGCGGTGATAGCTATCCGAAATGCGCTGAACTGTCGTTGAACAACAAAGCGTTCAGCGGCGGGACATGTAAATAAATGTCAGCGCAGCAGGCCCAGCGCCTGATAGGTGCGATCCAGTGTCGGCTCGGCCAGTTGGCGCGCTTTGGCCGCCCCTTTCTGCAGTGCCGCATCGATTGCAGCCGTATCGCTGCGCAGCGCGTTCAGCCTTTCGGCGATTGGCGCGAGCTTGCTGACGAGCAACTCGCCGAGCGCGGGTTTGAACGCGCCAAAGCCCTGGCCGCCATATTGCGCCAGCACAGCGTCGACGCTGCTGCCATCGAGTGCGGCATATATGCCCACAAGATTTTCGGCTTCAGCGCGACCGGCCAGACCGTCCTTTTCGCTCGGCAGCGGTTCGGGGTCAGTCTTCGCTTTGCGCACCTTCTGCATGATGGTGTCGGCATCATCGGTCAGATTGATGCGGCTCATATCCGAGGGATCGGATTTGCTCATTTTCGCACTGCCATCGCGCAGGCTCATGATACGCGCGGCCTCGGGCGGGATGATCGGCTCGGGCAGGGTGAAAATCTCTTCGCCATTTCCGAAATCATTGTTGAACTTCTGCGCAATGTCGCGCGCCAGTTCCAGATGCTGTTTCTGGTCCTCACCAACGGGGACGTGCGTGGCCTGATACAGCAGCACATCGGCGGCCTGCAGCACCGGATAGGTGAACAGCGCGACAGAGGCCCCCTCGCGGTTCTTGCCGGCCTTGTCCTTCCACTGCGTCATACGGTTGAGCCAGCCCATCCGCGCGGTGCCGTTCAAAAGCCATTGCAACTGGCTGTGCGCAGGCACTTGCGTCTGGTTGAACAGGATCGACTTGTCGGTATCGATACCGCAAGCGATCAACGCCGCCGCCATCTCGCGGGTATTGGCGGTCAGTTCGGAAGGCACATGCGGCTGCGAAATCGCGTGCAGGTCTGCAAGGAAGAACAGGCATTCGCCCTCATCCTGCATCTTCACCCAATTCTTGATCGCCCCCAGATAATTGCCGAGGTGGAGGTTGCCGGTGGGCTGGATGCCGGAGACGACACGCATGACTTGGGTGCTTTCCTAGTTACTTGGCTGCAGCGCGATTGCGCCGTAGCAGTCGGTTGATGCGCTCACGATCCAGCGCGCCAACCACATATCCGACGGCGAAATAGACCGCCATCCCGCCGCCGACAAGTATTGCGAGCGCCGCAACCCGCGTCAGAATGTCGTCGGAGAAATAGGGCATCATCCAACCCATCAGCCACCACAGCAGCGCGGACATCGCCGCTGTCGCCAGCAACTGCCGTGCGATACGGTTTCCGAGCGCGCCGGTGAAATGGAACCAGCCGCGCCGGTGCAGCACGATATAAAGCAGCAGGCAGTTGAGCGAGGCCGAAGCCGCCGTCGCCCCCGCCAGCCCGACAATGCCCCAAGGCCGCACGACGAAGACGTTGAGGATGATGTTGAAGATGAGCGAGATCAGCGCAGTATAGACCGGTGTCTTGGTATCCGAACGGGCGAAAAAGCCCGGGTTCAGGATCTTGACGATCACATAGGCCGGAAGCCCAGCGACCAAAGCGGCCGTGATACTGGCCATGATGGCTCCGTCGGCCAGAGTGAATTTGCCGCCAACGAAAAAGGCGTTGGTGAAGGCGGGTGCGCAGATTGCCAGCGCCGCCGCCGCAGGCAAGGTCAGCAAGGTTGCCATTTCAAACGCATCGGCCTGCAAATCCTGGGCACGTTGCAGATCGTCGCTCTGGATATGGCGCGAGAGCATCGGCAGGATAGCCGTGCCCAGTGCTATTCCGACAATCCCCAAAGGCATCTGGTTCAGCCGGTCGGCCATTTTTAGCAGCGTCAACGAACCCTGAGGCAGTGAGGTGGCGAAGAATGTGTCGACGAACTGGCTGATCTGATAAATCCCGGCGCCAAAGGTCGCAGGCAATATCACCATGCCCAATTGCTTCACCTCGGGGGTAAATTTGGGCATCTGAAGGTGGAATTTCAGTCCGGCACGGTGCACTTCCCACCAGAGATAGATGAGCTGGACCAGCCCCGACAGCGAGACAGCGCCGCTCAACGCATACACCACCCAGCGATCATCACCGCTGGTGCCGCGCCAGAAATAACCCGTTCCGATGCCGCAAATCAGAACGATGTTGAACAGGATCGGCGCGATTGCTCCGGGCGCGAATTTGGAGCGGGCGTTGAGCAGTCCCGTGAGCATCGCGACGATGCTGATGAAAAACAGATAGGGGAAGGTCATGCGGCTGAGAAATACCGCAAGGTCGAATTTGCCCGGAACCGACTGGAATTCGCTCGCCAGCAGCCAGACGATGCCCGGCATGATCAACATCGCGAGCCCTGAAAAAACCAGCAATATCCAGATGAAGACCGACATCACATCGTCAGCAAATTTTGCCGCCTCGGCCTGTCCATTTTCGCCCGCCAACCTGCGTGAATACATCGGGACAAAGGCAACCGAAAAGGCGCCTTCGGCAAACAGACGACGGAAGGTGTTGGGCAGCGTGAATGCCAGTTGATAAGCATCGCCCGCCAGCCCGGCACCCAGAACGCGCGCGAGCAATATGTCGCGCACAAAGCCGAATATACGGCTGATAATTGTAAATCCGGCGATGGTAGATGTGTGCCGAAGCAGACTCATCGCCGGTTCACTTCAAACAATCTTGAAATCAGGCTTCGCCAGCCGGCTGAGCTTCGGCGGTGGCCTGTGCTTGGGCGAGCTGCTGTAGATAGAGGCCATTGAAATCGATCGGTTCGAGCACCAGCGGCGGATAACCGGCGTCGCGGATCGCATCGGCCACTACGCGGCGCGCGAAAGGGAACATCAGACGCGGGGCTTCACCGAACAGGAACTGGTGCGCATAGCCTTCATCGACATTGCGCAGGCCAAACAGTGTCGCATATTCGAGTTCGACATTGAAATGCACGCCTTGGTCCGCCTCGGCCTTTACGCCAAGCTTCAGGCAAACCTCGTTGACTTCGTCATTGACCGGGTTGACCTCGATATTCACCTGAACATCGATCTGCGGCTGGGCGTCCCAACCATAGCTGCTCGGTGCGTTCGGGTTTTCGACCGACAGGTCCTTGATATATTGGCTGAGCATGCCGACTGCCGGTGCGGTGTCTTCGCCATTTGCTTTCAGTGCGTCGGAAACGATATTGCCTTCTTCGGCCATTTTGATGTGCTTTCCTTAGTAAATTTCGGGCCATCCCCATGGCCGCGCCTCGGCAGCGCGCCTAGCAGGGGGATGGGCAAAGGGCAATGCTTTAGCACGGGGAAAAGCGGCGCTTTGGTAGCCGTAACAAAAGAATTGCGCCAAGCCATTTGAATCTGGTGGGGGAAATGCCTATGTTGACGTCAAGGAAGCTGGGTTTCATGCCGTTCAAACTGGATTAACCTGGATTTTGGTTTTTCGGGCTAAGCCGAACTGGCTCGATATGTTGAGGCGCGTATTATGGTGACTGTCGAAATCGTTTTGCTGGCAATGGTTGCGGCCTTTCTGGGCCTGCGCCTCTACTCCGTGCTTGGCAAGCGCACCGGGCATGAGCAGGAGCCTGTCGCCCGTCCCGCCATTGACGAACGCCAGCCCACCGTTGTGCCACAGCCTGTTGGACAGCGCGAAACCCATGCCCCCGTGCCGACAATGGATAGCCCGCTGGCGGATAGCGCCGCGCAAAGCGGCCTGCGCTCGATCGCCAATGCCGACCGCACATTCGACCCCGCATTGTTCCTCGAAGGCGCCAAATCGGCTTACGGCATGATCCTTGAAGCCTATTGGAATGGCGACAAGGACAATCTCCGTTTCCTGTGCGACGACGATGTCTATGAAAGCTTCGCCGAAGAAATCGACGCCCGAATGGCGCGTAACGAGACGCTTGAAAACCGGCTTGTCCGTATCGACGAAGCGCGCATCATCAATGCCAGCTATGATCATCCGGTTGCGCGTATTTCGGTGCAATTCGATGCCGATATCGCCGCGCTCGTGAAAGATGCCAACGGCACCATCATTGGCGGCTCGCTTTCCGACGCGATTGAAACGCACGATATCTGGACATTCTTCCGCGACGTGAAGTCGGGCGACCGCAACTGGAAGCTTGACGAAACCGACACGGTCTGATTCACCCCGGGGCATGAAAAGCCCCGCCCTCGCGCTCGCCCTGTCGACCCTGTTGCTCTCCGCCTGTTCGGGCGGGATCATTCCAAAGGGCGGCGCTTCTGCTCCATCGACAACGCCTGCGCCCGATGTGGCTGCCAAACCTGTTCCTTCAACACCGGTGCCGCCTATCGCTTCGGCTGTCGCGACCGGTGAAATCCCGAACGCCGCCATTGCGGGCCTTGTCCGCGGGCCAGCCATTGGCAGCCTCAGCGTCGATCCGCGCAAAACCAATCTGGCGCTCGCCTCTTTCCGCACCTCCTGCCCGGGCCTGCTCAAGCGCACCGACAATTCCGGACTGACGCAGGGCAGCGACTGGCAGGACGCTTGTGATGCGGTCAAGACATGGACCGGCGATGCGATCTCTTTCTTCGCAACCTATATGGATGCGGTGCAGGTGGGAGAGGGCAAGGCCTTTGTGACCGGCTATTTCGAGCCAGAAATTACCGGTTCGCGCACCAAGCAACCCGGTTATGATGTCGCCATTTACAAACGACCATCCGACCTCATCGATGTCGATCTCGGCCAGTTTTCGGACGACCTCAAAGGCAAGTCGATCCGTGGCAAGGTGCAGGGGACGAAGTTCATCCCCTATGACGAACGCGCCGCCATCGTCGACGGCTCGCTTGCCGGACGTGGACTGGAGATTGCGTGGGCGGCGGATCCGATCGAATTCTTCTTCCTGCAGATTCAGGGCTCGGGCCGATTGCGGTTGCCCGATGGAGGGGTGATGCGCATAGGCTATGAAAGCCAGAACGGACGCGGTTACACCGGCATTGGTCGGCTGATGAAGGATCGCGGCCTGATCACCGACGGTTCGATGCAGGGCATCGTCAAATATCTGCGCGAAAACCCCGAAGAGGGGAAGAAGATCATGAATGAAAATAAGAGCTTCGTCTTCTTCCGCGAACTAACCGGCGCAGGCCCGCTTGGCGCAATGGGCTATCCGGTGGTGGGGGAAGCGAGCGTTGCCGTCGACCCGAAATATGTGCCGCTTGGCGCACCCGTATGGCTGTCGCTCGACCGGGCCGAACCCAATGGCGTTTGGGTGGCGCAGGACACCGGAGGAGCCATCAAGGGGGCCAATCGGTTTGACAGTTTTTGGGGTGCGGGCGACCGTGCCCGAGCGATAGCAGGTGGTATGTCAGCGCGGGGCAGTGCCTTGCTGTTCTTGCCCAAGGCTGCAGTCGCGCGCCTCATTCCGACCCAATAATGGCCCGCCGCCTCCATCCGGAGGAGCGGAGCCTGTGGAACCGCGTCGTCGAAACCGTGAAGCCATTGCATCCGGTGAAGGTCGCGCTGCACCCGCATCCGGTTGACGAAACGCCCAAGGCAAAGCCTGCGGAACCGAAGGCGACGAAGCCAAAGCCCAAGTCCAGCGCCGTTCGCTCACCCACCAATCCACCCAAACCGATCGACAGCAATCTCGATTCGCACTGGGACCGGCGCTTTCACAAAGGTGCGGTAATCCCCGATATCAGTATCGACCTGCACGGGCAGGGGCTGGCAGGCGCGCATGCGAGGCTCGATCATACGCTCGAGCAAGCCATTCATCAGCGGCTGCGTGTGGTGCTGCTCGTCACCGGGAAGGCGCGTGCGCATGACCGAACAAGCGGCTCTGGAAGAGGAGCGATTGCCGCGGTGGTGCGCGACTGGCTCGCGGCTTCGCGCCATTCGTCACACATTTCCGCCGTCAGGCAGGCGCACCCGCGCCATGGCGGGGACGGGGCCTTGTATATTGTGCTGAAACGTTAGGCTGCGAGCAACCGCAACGTCACCCGCCGGTAAATCTCCGCCAGCGCATCGAGGTCAGCAATCGCCACCGCCTCGTCCAGCTTATGCATCGTGGCATTGCACAGCCCGAATTCGACTACCGGGCAGAGTTTTGAAAGGAAGCGCGCGTCGGATGTGCCGCCGGTGGTTGAGGCTTCGGGGACGATGCCGGTCACTTCTTCCACCACAGCCGACATGGTTTCCGAAAGCTCGCAAGGCGGCGTCAGGAATGCCTCGCCCGATATCATCGCCTTCAACGTGCCACCACCTGTCTCAACAATGCCGCGGATCATTTCGACCAGACTTTCTCCGCTGTGCAAATCGTTGAAGCGGATCGAAAGCCGTGCCAGCGCCTTGGCGGGGATGACGTTGGTCGCGGGGTTACCGGTGTGCAGTTCGGTGATCTCGATATTGCTCGGCTGGAAAAATTCCGTGCCTTGGTCGAGCACCACCGCCTTGATCTGCGCAAGGATGGCAACCAGTCGCGGGATAGGATTGTCGGCCAGATGCGGATAAGCGACATGACCCTGCGTGCCTTCGACGGTGATCCACATATTCACCGATCCGCGCCGCCCGACCTTCATCATGTCACCCAGCCGGTTGACGCTAGTGGGTTCACCGACGAGACACAATTCGGGCAGGGTACCGCGTACTTTCATATGCTCGATCAACGCACGGGTGCCATGGATTGCAGGGCCTTCCTCGTCGCCGGTGATGATCAAGCTTATGGTTCCGGCCTCTTTGGGAATATCATGCAAAGCAGCAACAAAGGCCGCGATGCTGCCCTTCATGTCCACCGCACCGCGCCCGTAAAGCAGGTCGCCGCGAATTTCGGGTTCGAATGGTCCGCTCGCCCAGCCGTCGCCCGGCGGTACGACATCCAGATGCCCGGCAAAGGCAAAATGCCGTCCGTCTTTTCCACGGATTGCAAACAGGTTTTCCACAGGCCCGCCATGCGCTGGATCGGGATCGTCCGCACCCGCAACGAAACGCTCTACGGTAAAGCCCAGCGGCAGCAGCATCGCCTCCATCGCATCGAACACGCTGCCGCGCGCGGGCGAGATGCTTTCGCAGGCCATCAGGCGTTGGGCGTAATCGAGGGCAAGGCTGTCAGTCATTTGCACCGCATGGCAATCGCGCTATGTTTTGTCCATAAATTCTGAACGGAACCATCATGCCCAAAATTGACATCGAAGCCATCCCGCAATCAAACGCCACCGGCTATCCCGAACCCTTCGACAAGGAGGTTGCGGGCCGTTGGTGGCGCAGGCTGGCACCTGTTGCTGGCTTGACGCTGATGGGGGCGAGCCATGTGGTGCTGAAGCCCGGCGGCTGGTCGTCGCATCGCCACTGGCATGAAAGCGAGGACGAGATGGTTATAATGCTCTCGGGCGAGGCGGTGCTGATTGAAGATGACGGGGAGACGGTCATGCGCGCAGGGGGTGTGGCCGCATGGCCAGCGGGCGTGCGCAATGGCCATCATCTGATCAACCGCAGCGATGTGGATTGCAGTTTCATCGCCATCGGTGCTGGTGATCGTTCAACCGGTGGTGTTTACTCGGATATCGATATGTTGTTCAGTGAGGAGGATTATTACCACAAGGATGGCACGCTCTATCCGGCGAAACGCATGAAATAGGGCGACGTGAGTTACTTGCCCGGCTCGGTCTCGAACTTTTCGATCACCCATTCCTCATCCTGCGCTGCCTGATACCATTCTTGCATCCAGGGATGCGCCAATACGGCCTCGATATAGCTTTGCGCAAAGCCGGGCAGGGTGAAGCCGTAAGTGACAAAACGCGTCACAATCGGTGCGTACATGATGTCGGCGCCGCTATATGTGCCGAACAGATAGGGCCCTTCCTTGCCGAAACGCGCGCGGGCCTCTGCCCAGAGACCCAAGATGCGCAATGCATCGTTGCGGGTTTCTTCGCTGATGGTCGTGCCCTCATAGGTCTTGCGAAGGTTCATCGGGCATTCGCGGCGTAAAGGCAGGAAACCCGAATGCATCTCCGCCGCCATCGCCCGCGCCATGCCGCGTGCAACGTCATCCTTGGGCCAGAAGCGCTCTCGCCCTACCTTGTCGGCGAGATATTCGAGGATCGCGAGGCTGTCCCAGATCACCGCATCGCCATCCCACAATATGGGCACCTTGCCGGACGAGGGGGCGAGGTCTTCCTCACGTTTGCGCTCGTCCCATGTGGCATCGTAGAGCGGGACGGTCATTTCCTCGAAATGCAGACCCGACTGCTTGCAGGCGAGCCAGCCGCGCATCGACCAGCTGGAATAGGCCTTGTTTCCGATGATGAGTTTGAGCGTCATGATTGGATCGCTTCTAGCACCGCCTCGCGCAAGGCATCAATCCCGCCCTTTTTTTCCGCCGAGGTTGCTGAAATCAACGGAAAGGCGGCACTGTGCTTGCGCAGTTCTTCCAGCGTTGCGGCCTCAACTGTCGCCAGTTCGCTGGCCTTGATCTTGTCGGTCTTGGTCAGGACAATGCGATAGCTGACGGCTGCGCCATCAAGCATCTTCATAATCTCGCGGTCGACTTCCTTGATGCCGTGGCGGCTGTCGATCAGCAGGAAGGCGCGTTTCAGCACCTGTCGACCGCGCAAATAGTCGTTAACCAGATAGCGCCATTTCTGGACCGTTTTTAGCGGGGCCTTGGCATAGCCATAGCCGGGCATGTCGCAAATGCGGAAGATGGGTGGCTCACCGACATCGAAAAAGTTGAGCTCCTGCGTGCGCCCCGGCGTGTTCGATGCGCGGGCCAGGCCGTTGCGGTTGACCAGCGCGTTGATCAGGCTCGACTTGCCAACGTTCGAACGACCGGCAAAGGCGATTTCCGGCACATCCGCATCGGGCAGGAATTCAAGTCCGGGGGCTGACTTCAAAAAGTTAACCGGGCCTGAGAAGATTTTTGTGTCCATATTATTGCCTCTTTCCTCCTCTCCCCTTCAGGGGAGAGGCAACGAGACTTGGTCTTGCACCGCAAGGCCTAGTCGCAGTCGGAGAGGGGCCCCTCTCCAAGCGCGGCTAGCTGCAGGAGCAGCAAGCCTTGCTATCCTCTCCCCCGGAAGGGGAGAGGTGTTGTGTCTTAGGCCTTCGCCTTCTTCTTTTCGGCCTCTTCCTTCGCCATTTGCTCCTTCAGGATCGGATGCTTGGCATAGAGCCATTTCTGCTGGCCGATCGAGATCAGGTTCGAAACCACCCAGTAGAGCTGCAGACCAGCTGCGAACGGTGCCATGATGAACATCAGGAACCAGGGCATGATTGCAAAGACCTGCTTCTGCACTTCGTCCATCGGCTGCGGGTTCAGCTTCTGCATCAGCCACATGGTGATACCCAGCAGGATCGGTAGAATACCGATCGCGAGGAAAGTCGGTGGATCAAAGGGCAGCAGGCCGAACAGGTTGACCGGGGTCAGCGGATCGGGTGCCGAAAGGTCTTTCAGCCACAGCGCAAAAGGCTGGTGCCGCATTTCGACGGTCAGCATCAGGATCTTGTAGAGCGCAAAGAAAATCGGAATTTGCAGCAGGATGGGAAGGCAACCGGCAAGCGGATTGATCTTTTCCTCCTGATACAGCTTCATCATTTCCTGCTGCAGCTTGGGCTTGTCGTCCTTGTAGCGTTCCTGCAGTACCTTCATCTTCGGCTGAACAGCGCGCATGCCCGCCATCGAGGCGAATTGCTTCTGTGCGACGGGGAACATGAAGATACGCACGATGATCGTCAGTGCGATAATCGCGACGCCGAAATTGCCGACAAGATCAAACAGCCAGAGCAGGATCGTCAGGAACGGAATGGCGATGAACCAGAACCAGCCCCAGTCGATCGAATAATCGAGATAGGGAATGCCCAGTTTCTTGGTGTAGGTGCGCAATTCCTCAAATTCCTTGGCCCCTGCAAACAGGTGCGAAGTTTGCGAGGCTGATTGGCCCGCGGCAACGGCTGTTAATTGTGCGTTGCGGACATTTGCCCAGTTATAGCCGCCTTCTGAACGGAATTCGGCCTTCACCGGTACCTTCTGGTCAGGGATCAGTGCGGCGAGCCAATATTTGTCGGTCATGCCGTTCCAGCCGCCGGTGCTGTCAAAGCTGACCTTGTTGCCCGGCGCTTCGGCAACCTGATCATAGCCCCAGTCATAATTGGGTTCGCCGTTAAAGACGCCGATCGGGCCGATGTGGATCTGGGTAAAGATCGAGCCGCCTTTGGTTGCTTCCTTGGGCTTGCCCTTACGGCTGATGATGCCAAATGGCGTCACATTGGCGGTGGGCAGACCCACGGCGTTGGTGAAGCGCTGGTCGGCGGAGAGCATATAATGCTCGTCGATCGATAGTTTGATATCGAAACGCTGGCCTTCGGGATTAGTCCAGCTGAGCGTGACCGGCGAAGTCGGAGTCAGCTTCTTTCCATCCGGCGTCCAGACCGTCTTGTCTGTGGGAAGCGTCGCGCCATTGCCGGTCCAGCCGAAGCGCGCAAAATAGGCGTTTTCGGTGCCCGACGGGGCGAATAGCCGCACTGGTGGCGATTTTTTCGACAATTCCTGCCGGTGCGTCGAAAGCACAAGATCGTCGACGCGTGCGCCTTCGAGGTTGATCGAGCCTTTGAGCTTGGGTGTTTCAATCAGCACGCGCGGATTGGCCGCTAGGGCAGAAGGCAACGCCACGGCCTTTGCAGGTAGCGACGTCACAGCAATATCGCCGCTGTCGCTATTCGCGCCTTCCGACTTTGCGGGAGCGCTTACGCTCTTATCCGCAGCCGGAGGCGTCGGGAAAAACTGTTCCGCAACATAGGGCCAGCCAAAAAGAATGAGGCCAGTCAACAGCACTGCCAGGATGATATTACGCCGGTCTTCCACTCAAATATTCCCTGTTAATTCAATGTCTGGATCGTGTTTGGAACACATTAGGGCACCGGATCATATCCGTGCCCACCCCAAGGATGGCAGCGCAATAGCCGTTTCAGTGCCAGCCAGCCACCCTTAATCGCGCCATGTTTCTGCAAAGCCTCTATCGCATAGGACGAACAACTCGGTGCATAGCGACAGGTCGGTGTCAGGATGCGCGATGGTCCCAATTGCCAGCCACGCGCGATGAGGATGAACAGCTTGGCGATCACAAAATCACCGTAGCCCTGAGCCTGTCGAAGGGCGCTTGTCTGCTGAGCGTGGTTCACCTTCGGTGGCCTTCGGCTCGACAGGCTCAACACTACGGTTTTCTCCGCCCAATTTCCGCAATGCCTTTGTCATTTCCTCACGCAGCAGGCTGAAATCGCGCTCGATTCCTCCGTCTCTGCCAATCAGGATATGGTCGGCCCCAGCCTTGCCCAGTTCGGGAAGCAATTCCGCCGCCAATTCGCGGAAACGGCGGCGCATGCGGTTGCGCACCACGGCGTTTCCGACCTTCTTGGTGATGGTGATGCCCAGCCGCTTCGCCGGGGTATCGTCGCGCCGGTCGTGCACCAGTAAAACGAAACCGGGAGTTGCATAGCGCTTCCCCCGGTTGGCAGCCAGAAACTCCGGCCTTTTTTTGATGACGGTGTAACCGCGCATCTCGCGGCTACCGCAATGCGCCGGGCTTAGGCCGAGAGCTTCTTGCGACCACGTGCGCGGCGACCGTTCAGGATCGCGCGACCAGCAGCAGTCGACATGCGGAGACGGAATCCGTGACGGCGAGCGCGCACAAGATTGCTCGGTTGAAAGGTGCGCTTCATGGCTCAAATCCTCAATAAAATCAGCTATCGGAATAAAAACAGCCGCCGAATCTCTACGGCGACCGCCTTTGTTGAGCGGGCCTTTATGGTTTGGGCGGGTAAAAGTCAACATGACTCAGGGCAGTTTTTGACCAAAGTCGTCGCGGCGGAACAGCCGAAACAGGTCGCGCTTGACGGG
>NZ_JBEBKL010000052.1:0-15658 GCF_040079335.1 Sphingorhabdus sp. | reverse complement strand
CCCCTAACCCCTCCCGCATGCTGGAGGGGGATGGACAAAGCCCGCTCCATATCGAGTCGCCAAGCAAAATTGCCTTCGCCTTCATCCCTGCCCCGGCAGGTTCCCGGATAGACAGGTCCATCGGGGCCATGACGCACTGGCTTTTGCTTCAACGCCTCGGCGATTTCGCTGCGCGTGCACCAGCAGCGATAGACCAGTCCCATATCGTTCAACCGGTCGAGAGCAACCTTGTAGCTGGCTATGTGCCTCGACTGGAAAATCACTTCGCCATCGTGGCGGAGGCCCAGCCAATCCATATCATCAAGAATCGCGTCGATATGCTCCGCCCGACTGCGGGTGCCGTCGATATCTTCAATCCGCAGCAGAAATTTCCCGCCAAAAGCGCGAGCAAAATCATGCGCGCACATCGCCGAAAAGGCATGGCCGATATGCAGCTTTCCGTTGGGACTGGGCGCAAAACGGGTGGCCTTTACCTGCTGTGGCGGAAATTCAGTTCCTGCTATTTTACCCACAGAATTACCATATCTGGTGGTCGATGCCCCCTTGACGTCAATTTATGCCGCCATAATCTGCCCATTGTCAAAATGCTGTAACGTCCTTGGGAGAGGGAAGAAACAGTGTTAAATGAGGGGGAGAGGTCGAAGGCATGCATCACGCCGGATCATTCCAAGCCGCCGGTCGGGCACGACATCCCGATAACTGTCCTGCGCTTGTGCTCAACGCCGATTATACGCCGCTCAGCTATTATCCCTTGAGCCTCTGGCCCTGGCAGACCGCGATCAAAGCGGTGTTCCTTGAAAAGGTCGATATTGTCGCCAGCTATGAACAGCATGTCCATAGCCCCAGCCGCGACATGCAGATCCCCTCGGTCATCGCGCTGCGCCAATATGTGCGGCCCAGCGAATATCCGGCCTTTACCCGGTTCAACCTGTTCCTGCGTGACAAGTTTGAATGCCAATATTGCGGCTGCACCGATAATCTGACGTTTGACCATATCGTCCCGCGCCGTCTGGGCGGGCGGACGAGCTGGGAAAATGTCACCACTGCCTGCCTGCCGTGCAACCTCAAAAAGGGCGGACGCACGCCAAAGCAGGCGCATATGCAATTGCGCATGTCGGCAATCCGCCCGACCAGTTGGCAATTGCAGGACAAAGGCCGGGGCTTCCCGCCCAATTATCTGCACGATAGCTGGCGCGACTGGCTCTATTGGGACATCGAACTCGAAAATTGAATTAGCTACATGGGATAAAGCCCGAATTGGCGGGGCGGACCGGTTGATTAAACCCGGTTCATGGTCGCAAACTCCTCATCGAAAATCACAGCCTGCGTCTTTGGTGCATCGGGGGGCATAGGGTCTGCTTTTATCGCCCGGCTGGCCGACGATCCCGGTGTCGGCATGATCCATGCCGGGGCCCGCAAGCCGCCGCCGACGCCGGGGAAAATATCGCCCTTCGCCTTTGACCTGCAGGACGAAACAACAATCGAGGCCGCAGCGCAGGCGATTGGCCCGATGGACCTTACCATCATCGCCACCGGCATGTTGCACCAAGCCGCTATCCAGCCGGAAAAGAGTTTGCGCGCGCTTTCAACCGACGCATTCGAGCAAGCATTTGCGATCAACACCATAGGCCCGGCGCTGATCGGCAAGCACATGCTGCCCCGTTTGCCAAAGGACCGGCGGAGCGTGTTCGCATTCCTGTCCGCCCGCGTTGGTTCGATTTCGGACAACCGGCTGGGTGGCTGGCATGCCTATCGCGCATCGAAGGCTGCGCTCAATATGATCGTCCGCAACCTTGCGATAGAAATGGCGCGTACCCATCCGCAGGCGATCATAGTCGCGCTGCATCCCGGAACCGTCGACACCGAACTATCGAGCCCCTTCCAGCGCAGTGTCGCGCCCGAAAAGCTGTTTACCGCCGACTATGCCGCCGAACGGATGTTGCAGGTGCTTGGCGACCTAAGTCCTGAAGACAGCGGGCACCTGTTCGCATGGGACGGCGAAAAAATTCCGTTCTGATCGGCTCCACCGATGCCAAATCACCCGCCATCGAGCGCACCGGCGCCCGGAAGAATCATTTGGCCACTGGGCGGCAATCCTTTAGCCAGATCACGTGCTTATATTCGTCGAAATCCTCGACAGTTCCGGTGAGCTTGATTGATTTTTTGGGCTTCAACTGGGCCGTGAAGGCCGCCGTGCCCGGTGCCATGTAGCAGACAATGTCGGTCTTGAACGGCGCGATATTCGGCAGGCGAATGACCTCTTCCCACGGATTGGGGACGTCGTAACCGATGCGGTTGCCATTGGGGTCTTTGGTCACATAGCTGACCGTGCCGTCGATCGTGAACTTCTTGCCCTTATAGCGCGTCAGCACATTACTGGCATTGCGCTCGGTATCCTTTGAAACCTGATGCGAGAAGGCCAGCGCGCTCATCGCGACGGGCGCTGCCTGCACTGTGGCCGCCCCGGCACCCGCCTTCGCCGCTGCAATCCCTGCCTTGCCGCCCTTGAGCTGGTTCAGGATGCTGCACATTTCCGGCATCGCCAGTTCCTTTTTCACCGTCATGCCGGCGCGCAGTTTAGCTTCCATCACGACCGTGCCCATGCCTGCAGCTTGGGTTGCGGTAATTTCGATCGGGAATGCGCGCGCCTTGCCGGTCATCGGCTGCTCAATCAGCATCGAACCAAATTCGGCCTCCTCGGCGATGATGTCATAACCCTTGGCAGCAACAATCCCGCGCAGCTGCTGGATCGCGATCTTGGGCGACATATCGGGAACGGTGGTCGTTGCGACAAAACGGATCCCGCCGATCTCATTCCCCTTCTTGGTGAAAGTATCCTCGCAGGTTCCTGCGCGAGCGATACCGGGGGCGGCCAAGGCCGACACCGCTAGGGAAAGGCCAATTGCAGAACGTAGCAATGTCATGAAAAAACCCTCGATTATCAAAGACAAATACAGGCAGATAGAGACCGCCATTGGCTTTGTGTATTATCGGGGCAACACGCCATGTCAAGCCGTTCGCGGTAAAGTGTGACCGGCGCGACAATGCCTGCGCAATCGAGATCTTAGTCCTTTTTCACCCGCAGCGCCGGAACGGCTGCGGCTGCATCCTCGGGCGTGATTCCGGGGGGAGGCGCAACCGACAACCGCGCCTCACCGCGCATCACCCGCGCCGCGCGCTGGATAGCATCGTGGACCCGCGGATAGACGCCACAGCGGCAGATATTGGTGATCGCAGCGTCGATATCGGCATCGGTCGGGTTGGCATTTTTCTTGAGCAAGATCGACGCCGACATGATCATGCCCGGTGTGCAAAAACCGCATTGCACTGCACCTGTTGCAACAAAGGCCTGTTGCAGCGGATGGCTGCGATCAACCGACAATTTCTCGATCGTCGTCACAAAACGCCCCTCAGCCTCTGCCAGCGTTACCAGGCAGGATCGCAACGCCTCTCCGTCGACATCGACTATGCACGCCCCGCAATCTCCCTGCCCGCAACCGAATTTGGTCCCCGTCAGATTGGATGCATCACGCAGCGCCCACAGCAAGGGCGTCTGCGGGTCCATGCGATATTCGACCGGGCGGTCGTTGACGGTCAGCTTGGTCATGCACCAACGGCGATAGCAGCCGGTTCGCCGGGCTGCCACATCAATCAGCTATAGCCCAGCATCGCGCGCAGCCCGGGGGCCGCATAATCGACCAGACGCTTTTGCATGTCGGGTAATTCTTCGGGCAATTCTATGCCCATGCCGGTCAAGTTTTCGCGCGCAGTTCCGCTTTGGCTTGGATCGGAACCAAGACGCACCCGTTCGCGCCAGTCCGAGGGCAAAGCGATGCCGCATTTGCCCAAAAGGTCGCCGAAAAACTGTTCCGCCTCTGCGCTATCGAGCGCGCGCAGATTGGCGATTATCTCTTCATAGCGCACGAAATGCGCGCCGGTTCCCATCCAGGAAATGGCATTGAAGTTGAAAATTTCAGCCATCGACGGCGTTTTGCGAAAGATACCGAAAATCATCAGGTTCAGCAGGTCTTCGACCTTCAACGCACCGCTTTTCAGATGTTCGACATTACCCTTATATTCATCCGACAGGAAGAAACGGGTCCGGGCGAGCACCCATTTATAGGGATCACGCACCAGCAAGATGACATTTGCAGTCGACGTCTCGATCGCCGAGGCATCCGAAAACAGTAAATGCCCCCAACTCAGCATCGGATGATCGGCGTCAAACGCCTCGACATGGTCGTCGAGGATCGCGTGCTGGATGAACTGCGCCTTATATTGCTGCTCGACCGGCACGAACATGCGGATGATGTTGCGTAACAGATGGCTGCCGCTTTTGGGTACGCTGTTGAGGAAAACCGGCTTTGTCAGCGGAACCTGCGCAAAGCGGCGGTTTTCTTCATCCAGCGTATCGGGTTTGATGCGAACTGTAGGCATCGCGCGCTCCATCACTTTGCTGTGTCACGGCCGGGCAAGCAGGCCAAAAAAAACGTGGTGGCTCTTTCAAGCCACCACGTTCCTGTACTTGTCAATCGAAAGCGATTAGAATTTCGCCCCGAAATTGATGAAGAAGCGGCGACCGACATAGTCATATTGCGACGCAAATGCCGAACGGCCCTTCACCGATACTTCGCCACCCGACAGACCGGAAACCTGCGGCGGCTTACGGTCGAGAAGGTTGCTGACGCCGATGGTCATCTTGAATTTTTCGTTCACATCCACCGAAGCCGAAGCGCTGTGATAGAAGACTGCAGGAGTCTTCACGGCGACGCAGTAACGGCCAAAGGTAGCGCTGTTCAGGCAGGTGGAGCCATTGTCTTCGATGAAATCGGCTTCGTTCGACGTGGCGCCCACAACGTCAAGACCGTAGTACAGTTCAACGTTGCCCTTGCTCCAGACGAGGTTGAAATCGCCGACCCATTTGGGTTCGCCAAGCTCGCCATTGGTCGAAACCGTGGTGCCTTCGAACAGCGCAACGTCATCGCGGGTCTGCCAGGTCATCTGCGCAAGGAAGCGCAGCGTACCCAGTTTGCCAAAGTCGTGGCGCAGCTCGGCCGTCACGTCGACGCCCTGGTTACGCTGGCTGTTTACGTTGATGAAGCTGTCGCGAACAAGGTCGACGTTGTTGGCGCTGATAAGATTGCCATTGGTGTCATACTGGCCGCGTTCGAACAGGCTGCACAGCGGATCGGTCGGGAAGAAGTCTGACGCATAGCAACCTGCGAGAATGTTGCTCGCGCCCAACTGTGCGATTTCACCATTCACTTCGATGTCGAAATAATCGACCGCGAGCTTGAAGGTGGTGTCGGGCAGGAAACCGAATTTCGGCGTCAGGATCGCGCTGATCGTTTTCGCCTTGGAGGTTTCTGCTTCAAGCACACCGATACCACCACCGGTGACGATGGTCGCTTCGATACCTGCACCGGTGTGGGCAGCCGGAACGCCATCCGCTGCACAATTGTTAGCGAATTGCTGGCTGATCAGGTTATCGGCCAGATTCTGGCCCCAGCGAATGCAGGGGTCGACGTTGCGCTGGTTGAGGAACGAGGTCTGGTCGGCAAGGAACTGTTCGAACAGAGCCGGTGCACGATAGGAGGTGCCATAGGTGCCGCGGAAACGGAGCCAGTCGGTAACTTCCCAGTTAAAGCCCAGCTTATAGGTCCAATTCGCATTGTCCGTGGCCGAGAAGCCATCGACCTTGCGAGTCGCTTTCACGCTGGTGACGCGGGCAGCGGCGGACAAGGTGAAGTTCTGGATCAGCGGCGTGTTGTAGATCAGCGGGATCGAAACTTCGCCGAAAGCTTCCTTGGTGATGCTCTTACCAGCGGTGTTGCCTGATGCGGTGCTGCCCCAGGCGTTGTTGGTATAATCATCGGGGTTGGTCGGATCGCCACCGGGCGTCAGCGCATATGTGATGTCACCGGGCAGATCGTTTATCTTGTCCTGACGATAGGTCATGCCCAATGCGACACCGACCGGACCGGCGGGAAGCTCGAACAAGTCACCCGCAACTGATGCTTCGATATTGTGCTGGTCGTAGATCGTGCGGCCGGTTTCGGTGCCGAACAGGAAGTCGCGCTGTGCCTGTGTCAGGTTGCCGCGCAGGAACTCCGGATCGACCCAGTTGATGTCGATGCACTGCCTGCCCGCAACGTCCGTGGTCGTGCCGACGCAACTGCCGCTTCGGCCATCCTGTGTCGCAATCGAATCGGCCAGAATCTGTTCGTTGGTATAGCGGCCATCCGAACGGCTGAACTGGTAGTAAACATCCCAGCTCCAGTCCTTGAAAAAGCCCTTGTCAACATCACCACGCAGGCCCGCCACAGCACGGGTATATTTCACTTTCTGGCTCGAATCGCCAACGTCGGCGATCAAGGTCGGGCTCAACAAAGCAGCACCTGTCCAGCCGACGGCGAACGGATCGCCAAAGGTCTCGTTGGAGCCAAACTGCCAGAACTGGCGGAAACCGTCTTGCGCCGTACGGCGCTGGTTGTGCAACGCTTCAACGTAGAATTCGGCAACATCGCCAAGTTCGATCGCGCTGTCGACGTAAACGGTGAAACGCTCATTTTTGGGAATGAAGGTTTCCTTCGCCTGAATTGGCGAATAATTGTTGTACACGGCAAAGCTATTACGATTGCCGGTACGTGCCACGGGATACCAGCCTGCTGGCACACCAATATGCGCCGGGTCGGTCGCCGGGTTGATAGGCGACAGATAATTCTGCAGGTTGTCACCTGAATAGTTGTACTGGAACAGCACAGCGTTGAAGGTGCCCGGGCTTCCGGGAATGTTCGACGAGCCGTCGGCCGAATAATAATAAGTCAGGTCATACAGCCAAACATGGCCCCAAGGCAGATCGGTGCAGCGATAGTCACCCGACCGCGGGTCGATCAGGTCGGCACGTTCGCCAGCTTCGGTGAAGATATAATCTTCTTCGCATTCCAGATATTTGCGATCCCGGCGCTTCAGCTCCTTGCGCTTGTAATAGTCGGCAGCGATCAGGAAGTGCCCGCCGTCAAATTCCTTACCCCAGGCGGCACTGATATTGTACTGCTCGCCACCGCTCTTGCCGGGGACCGAAGCAAAGCCTTCGACTTCGAGGCCGTCGGTCGATTTCTTGGTCAAAACGTTGACAACGCCAGCAACGGCATCCGAACCATAGACCGAAGACGCACCGTCCTTCAGCAATTCGATCTGCCGGACAATCGAGCTCGGCATGACGTTAAGATCGAATGCGGAAACGGCACCACGCGTACCCGCCGGGCCAGCGCGACGGCCATTGAGCAGCACCAGCGTGCGCTCCGCACCCAAGCCGCGCAGCGAGATGGTTTCGGTACCCGCGCCACCATTGGTCACAAATGCCGACGAAATCGCCGAGGTCACCTGGCTCGAGCCCGACGCAATCGGCGATGACTGAATCAATTCGGCGACACTGTTCTGCCCCTGCTTCGCGCCCAATTCCGGATCGATAATCGAAATCGGCGAAGTCGACGAAAATTCGTCTCGACGGATGCGCGAGCCGGTAACAACAATAGGTTGACCAGTTTCCGAAACGGCATTTTCACCATCCGCTATGCTCTGCACTTCCTCGCCCGCTGGTGCTTCCTGCGCGAATGCAGGCACAGCAATTGTCAACGCTATAGCCGAAACGCCGAACGCCACACGCCCCTTAACAGATTGAATTTTCATAATATAATGCTCCCCAGCATATATGAATTAAGGGATACCGATCTATCGCAATTTGTTGCGCTGCAAATCCGCAGTTTCCCCAGATTTCCGATGCTTATGTCAGGAAATCGCAGCTTTCAACCACCCTGTAAGATATTCCGATAGCGTGACTTTCGGGCCACAGTTCGCATATCAACACGAATCCCCCTTGAAACGCCCAACGAGTCGGTATAGGGGCCCGTCGCGAACGTCGCAGTACATGCGGCGCTTTTTGTTTTGCGCGAACCTTGGTCAAACAGCACCGGCTCGCACTTCCGTTCGATACGGTCAGAAGATTTGGAGTGTGGATTTTTTATGCAGATTATCGTTCGCGAAAATAATGTGGACCAGGCGCTGCGTGCCCTGAAGAAGAAATTGCAGCGCGAAGGCGTCTATCGCGAAATGAAGATGCGTCGCCATTATGAAAAGCCGTCGGAAAAGCGCGCCCGTGAAAAGGCTGCTGCCATCCGTCGTGCCCGCAAGATGGAACGCAAGGCTGCAGAACGCGACGGCAGCAAATAGTCTGCCTCGCCAACCGGCAAAAACAGGGCGCCCCACGGGCGCTCTTTTTTTTGTCTGCAAAGCCGCTAAGAGGGCGGTGATTTGATTGGGGCGGTGCCAGCCCTCTCCCCCACCCGGCGTCCCATAGCATATCCTGTTTGGGAGGTCGGGTGGGGGAGAGGGCTGGTGCCGGACCCGAATGTAATGAGGAAATGAATATGTCCGTCACCACTGTTCCCATCCAGCCGATCAAAAAGGGTTCCATCCCCAAATTCTGGGCAGGAATTGCCGTTGTAGTGCTTGCGGGCACTGGGCTGGCCTGGTGGGGCACGGGCGACATTCGCAGCAAATATGCGACCGATGTCCAGTATCTGGCGGACAATGCCAATGAAGAAGGCATCACCGTTACCAAATCGGGCCTGCAGATCAAAACCATCCAAAGCGGGGAAGGCAAGCCACCGACCGACAATGATGTCGCGATGATTTCAATCACTGGCACGCTGCGCGACGGCAAGGTGTTTCAGGAACCGGCATCGGGTCCCTTCCCTGTTTCGGGTGGCATTCCGGGCTTCACCGAAGCGCTGAAGCTGATGCAAAAGGGCGGCAAGTATAAAATCTGGATCCCCAGCGAAATCGGCTATGGCCCCAATGACGTGCCAGACCAGAAAACCGGTGGCGTTGCCATTCCGGGTGGCAGTTTGCTGATATTCGACGTCGAACTGCAGGATTTCCTGCCGCGCGACCAGTTTGAGGCCGCGATGAAGCAGCAGCAGGAACAGATGCAAAAAGCCGCTGAAGTCGGCGGCCAGGGCGCTCCGCCACCGCAGAACTAAAGCTGTCAGCCGGTGTAACACCCGGTTAACCGCTTTGCGCTATGCCTTTCGGCCTATTGCCAGTTGGCGAAGAGCGTGAGGGATAGCGATGTCGTTTCAGTTCGATCATTTTGCAGCAGCCGTCCGTGCGGGCGGTGAGATTTCGGCACGCGATACGCTGGCCTTGCGCCAATGGGCGTGGAGCGACGGCCTGTTATCGCAACGCGACGCCCAGGCGCTGTTTGAACTCAACAGCCACGCCCGGTCAAAAGACCCCGAATGGATCACCTTCTTTACCGAGACACTGTGCGATTATGTCATCAATGGCAGCGAGCCCAAGGGCTATGTCAGCGAAGAAAATGCATTGTGGGTGATCGAGGAAATCGACAAGGACGGCCGTGTTGAAAGCGCAGCCGAACTCGAACTGCTGGTCAAGCTCTCTGAAAAAGCGGTCGACCTGCCCAATGTCCTCAAATTCTACGCGCTTGACCAGATCGAACGCATTGTGATTTCCGGCGTAGGCCCGACCCGGGAGGGCGACGCGCATCGTAACACAGTGACCGCAGCCGAGGCGCATCTGCTGCGCCGCCTGATCTTTGCTTCGGGCAGCCACGGCCCGGCGATCGTCAGCCGCGAAGAAGCGGACATGCTTTTCCGCATCAAGGATGCCTGCCTTGAAAGCGACAATGCTCCTGAATGGGAAAAGCTGTTCGTGCAGGGCGTTGCCAACCACCTGCAGGGCTTTTCCGCCTACACCCCGCTGACCCGCGAACGTGCAGCACAACTTGAAAGCTTCATGCGCGGCAGTTCGCCGAGCATCGGGCGCTTCTTTCAGAAAATGGGCGATCTCGACCTGCGCGCCGGATTTGCGGAGATTTTCCGCCCTGCCGAAGCAGCGCGCGATTTCGATTCCGAAGTCGAAGAAGCCGCAGCGATCACCCTGCCTGAAAAGGGCTGGCTGGATCATGAAATCGCAAAGCGCGCCGGTGTCGACCGCTATGAGCAAGCCCTGCTCAACTTCGTCGCCAGCTAAAGTCCGCCGATCAGCGCCAGCACAACGCCAACACCGACGAGCAACAGACCGAGCGCCTCGCCGGGTTTGCGCGCCTCACGCAAGTAAAAGCGGCTGAAGCCTAGCGTCAGGATCACCTCGACCTGCCCGACCGCGCGCACAAGTGCGACAGGTGCCGTGGCAAAGCCGGTGAACCAGCAGGCCGAACCCAAGGCAGCGAGCACCCCAACCTGCCCTGAGGTGCGCCAGGTCGCAAAGACGCGCGGTAGCTGCTCACGTTCACGCACCGCCACATAACTGCCCTGCATCAGCGTCTGCCAAGCCTGCACCACCACCAGCGCCACCAGTGCGGCAAGCAGCTTGTCACTGGTTGCCAGTTCGAGCGAGGCTGATTTGACGAAGATTGAGGTCATAGTGAAGCCCAGCCCCGCGCCGAGCCCGCACAGCGCGGCTGGCTGGACAATATCGGGCAGGCGCAATCTTTGCCCGCCTGCTGCGACAATCATCACGCCCGCTACGCCCACCGCAATCCCGCCAATGGTCAGCCAGCTCAATGTCTCCCCCAGCAACAGGAAAGCGAGCAGCGCGCCCTGCATTGCTTCGGTTTTGGCAAAGGCGGTGCCCGCGACATAGTTGCGATAACCGAATGCCATCAGCAGCAGGTTGGTGCCGATAATCTGCGCGAAACCGGCGGCGGCACAGTAAGCGATGAAGGGCAAAGGCAGGGCGGGAAGGTCATAGCCCGCCCACCCCAGATAGAGCGCCAGCAACGCTATTCCCACCGGCAGTCCGTAAAGATAACGCACCAGCCCGGCTGCATTGACTGACAGTTCGGCCCGCACCCGTTGCTGCACGGCGGTGCGCCAGGCCTGAAACAGCGCGGCAAGCAGGGTAGCGGGAAGCCAGATCATAAAGTCGCAAAAAAGACGATCGTCGCCACCGCCATCACCGCTGTCGCGATCCAGCCGGTGATCGTCGCCCGCATGCTAAGCGTCAGGCTGTGCATCGCCCGGCGGTTGCGCGCGATCAGCATCATGACCGCCATCAACGGGGCGGCGAGTACGCCATTGACCACTGCGGCCCAGTAGAGCGCCTTGGCCGGATCGATGCCGACATATTGCAGGCTGACCCCCAGCATCGTTGTGATGGTGATTGTGCCATAGAATAGCTTGGCCTTGCGCGGCTTGGCATCGAGGCTTCCGGCAAAGCCGAACATTTCGGTGACCGCATAGGCTGCCGAGCCCGCGAGCACCGGCACCGCGAGCATGCCGGTGCCGATGATCCCCAACGCGAACAGCGCGAAGGCGAAATCACCGGCGATCGGTCGCAACGCCTCCGCCGCCTGTGCCGATGTTTCGATATCGCGCACCCCGTTTGCATGCAGCGTTGCGGCGGTCGCGAAAACAATGGCGAGCGAGACGATTGAGCTGAACGCCATGCCGGTTAGCGTATCGATGCGGATGCGCTTCAGCTCGGGGCCTGCTTCCTTGGGTGTTACGCACAGCGGCTTCACCTTGTGCCGCTTCTGCTCCTCGATTTCCTGCGCCGCCTGCCAGAAGAAAAGATAGGGGCTGATTGTGGTACCGAGGATCGCCACAACAGCGGTGGCATAGGCCCCCGTCCATTCTATGCGCGGCACAACCAGCGAGGTCAGCGCCTCGCCCCAAGGCACCTGCGCGACCATCACCACCGCGACATAGGCAAAAAGCGACAATGTGGTCCATTTGAGGATCGCCGAATAGCGCTCATAGGACATCCAGATTTCGGCAGCGACGCAGACAATGCCGAACAGCAGGGTATAGAGCCCCAAAGGCCCGCCGATCAAAAGCCCGACCGCCGCGCCCATCGCGGCCAAATCGGCGCCCAGATTGATGATATTGGCGACGAGCAGCAACGACACCATCGAAACGAGCAACCAGCGCGGATAATGCCGCCGCAGGTTGCGCGCGATACCCGCGCCTGTCACCCGCCCGATTTCCGCTGCAACCTCTTGAATCGCAACCATCAGCGGAAAGCTGAACAGGAAGGTCCAACTGAGGCCATAGCCGAATTGCGCCCCAACCTGGCTGTGTGTACCGATGCCCGAGGGGTCGTCATCCGCCGCACCCGTCACCAGCCCCGGGCCGAGGCGAGAGAGGAATTGGCGGAACCTTCCCTTCTCGCTCATGCGCCAGCGTCGATGATCGTGGCGGCGCGCGGATCGATGACCGCTTTGAAAATCTTAGGCTTCATGACATCGTCTTACGCCTAAGCCCGGCCAACACAAGCCAGCGCAAATGCCGGGCGAGAATGCGGTGGAGAATAGACATGCAATTTGCAGGCAAGACGGCGGTGATTACGGGAGGTGCGACCGGCATAGGCTTTGCCCTTGCCAAACAGATGGGGACGGCTGGCGCGCGGATCATCCTGTTTGAACCGCGCGAAGAGGTGCTGGGGGAAGCGACCGAGACGCTCAAGGCGCTTGGCATCGACGCCAAATATTTTGCGGGCGATGTCGCCGACGCTGACGCTATCGAGGCGCTCGCCGATTTCACCTGGGCCGAAAACGGGCGCGGCGACATCATCGTCAACAATGCCGGGATCGGCGGACCGCGCGGCGGCATTTTCGACACCGACCTTGCTGAAGCCCGCACGCTCTATGACATCAATTTCTGGGGTGTGTGGCACGGCATCCAGACGTTCGGTAAACGCTACCGCGCCGATGGCCTGCCCTCCGCGATCTATTCCACAGCCTCCGAAAACGCGTTGTTCAACGCGCTGCCAAGTGGCGGCGGGGCTTATGTATCTGGCAAGCACGCGCTGTTCGGCCTGATGGATGTGCTGCGCCGCGAAATCGCGAACAAGCCCGAGCTGGCGCATATCAAAACAGGCGTTATCATCCCGGGCTGGGTCGCCACCCCACTCTCGCGCCATAATGGCATGGACGCCGACCGCTTTGCCGAGATCATCTTCAAACAGATGCAGGCCGGCGAATATTATCTGGTCGGCCATGCCTATAATGTCGTGCGGATGCGCGAACGCATCGACGAACTCGAAGCCGCCTTCGCCCGCTACGCCCCGCGCTATGACGGCGACGAGGAGTTTGACGTGCAGCTCTATTATGCACGGATTGCGGCGGAGAAGGCCGGGAATTGAGTGTTTTGGTCCTTCCACCGTTTTGTCGGTCCGGGCCACAGGTACCAAACATCGACAGAGCCAGTCATATATTCCAACTTATTCATTGTGTATAGACAACAATAAATTGTTTCTATATGACGATTCGAGTGTTTAATCGAATTGCCCTTTTTCGCGCCGAACGCTCGATGAGCCGCAAAGATCTCGCTGATGCGGTCGAGGTGAACCCTCAAACCATCGGCTATCTCGAGCGCGGCGACTACAGTCCTAGCCTCGAACTGGGTATGAAGATCGCCGCCACATTCAATGTGCGCGTTGAGATGCTCTTTTCCCTTGAACCCTTTGAATCAGTCGCAGACGTACTGCGCCGCGCTGGAGACGCAAGATGACATCATTTTTATCAAGCCTCACCGCTCTATCCTCGACCAGATATTGGGGCCTTCTGATGATACCGAGCCTGCTCATTGGCTATGGAATTATCAACAACAATGCCGATGCTTATCTGCCTTTGGGCGTGACCGGTTTATTGCTTGGCATGATCGGGTTTTTCATGACAATCCGCTCGGCATATCACCGCAACCGCAAATCGAAGAAAGCCGCGCTGGACGAACGGCAATTGCTGGTCCTGATGCGTGCCAGCAGCTATGCTTTTCGCGGGCTGGCCGTCCTTATATTGTTGATCTTGCTCTACGGATCTTTTGCAACGCAGCCCGAACGGCAATGGTGGTTTCCTCGCATGTCGAGCGAATGGCGAAGCCTGATAATGCCCACGGCGCTGATATTACCGTTGCTGCCCGCCATAGTGGCGGAATGGCTCGAACCCTCCATGGATGATGAAGAAATCTAGCCTGACCAGTTATTTCAGGCCTCGATCAATAACTTCTCATCCTTGATCCGCTTTTGCCAAATGGCCGGGGCAAGCTGATGCACATTGTTCCCCACGCTGTCGACCGCGACGGTCACCGGGAAGTCTTGCACCTCGAACTCGTAGATCGCCTCCATGCCGAGGTCTTCGAAGCCGACGACGTTGCTGCCCTTGATCGCGCGCGCGACGAGATAGGCCGCACCGCCGACTGCCATCAGATAGGCCGACTTGTGCTTGGCGATGGCCTGCGTGGCAGCAGGTCCGCGTTCGGCCTTGCCGACGCAGCCGAGCAGCCCCTGTTCGAGCATCATGTCCATGAACTTGTCCATGCGCGTCGCGGTGGTGGGACCGGCGGGGCCGACAATTTCCTCACCCACCGGATCGACCGGGCCGACATAATAGATCATCCGTCCCTTGAAGCTGACAGGCAGTTCCTCGCCCTTTGCGAGCATATCGGCAATCCGCTTGTGTGCGGCATCGCGGCCGGTGAGCATCTTGCCGTTGAGGAGCAGGCGGTCGCCCGCTTTCCAGCCCGCAACATCCGCTGCGGTCAGCGTGTCGAGATTGACACGGATCGCCGCACTATCGGGTGCCCATTCGACCTTGGGCCAATCGTCCAGATTGGGCGTTTCAAGGAAGACCGGACCTTCTCCCTTCAGCGTGAAATGCGCATGGCGGGTGGCGGCGCAATTGGGGATCATCGCGACCGGTTTTGACGCAGCATGCGTCGGATAGTCGATGATCTTGACATCAAGGATGGTCGCCAAGCCGCCCAGCCCCTGCGCGCCAATGCCGAGCGCATTGACCTTGTCGAAAATTTCGATGCGCAGTCGCTCAATATCATTTTGCGGGCCACGTTCTTTGAGCTGCGCCATATCGATCGCGCCCATCAGGCTTTCCTTGGCGAGCACCATTGCCTTTTCCGCCGTGCCGCCGATACCGATGCCGAGCATACCCGGCGGGCACCAGCCCGCGCCCATTTGCGGCAGCATTTCGAGCACCCAGTCGACGATGCTGTCCGAAGGGTTCATCATCTTGAACTTGGTCTTGTTCTCGCTGCCGCCACCTTTGGCCGCGACGTCGAAGCTCACCTTGTCCCCCGGCACCATCTCCAGATGCACAACCGACGGCGTGTTGTCGCGCGTGTTTACACGGGTGAAGGCGGGGTCGGCGAGGATCGAGGCCCGGAGCTTGTTTTCAGGGTGCAGATAGGCGCGGCGTACACCTTCATCAATCACTTCCTGCAACGACCGATGACTGTCGAGCACGCACTGCTGACCCCATTTGACTATAACGGTGACGATGCCGGTATCCTGGCAGATCGGGCGGTGCCCCTCTGCACACATGCGGCTGTTGGTCAGGATCTGCGCAATCGCATCCTTGGCAGCCGGGCCCTGCTCCTTCTCATAAGCCTCCCCCAGCGCGCGGATATAATCCATCGGGTGGAAGTAGGAGATATATTGCAGCGCGTCGGCGACAGATTCAATTATGTCGCCTTCGGCTATGGCGATGATGTCGTTTTCGCGGATCGTGACGGTCATGGATCAAGCCCTGTTGGTGGCAGTTGGCACCGCCTTTACCGCTCAAGCTCGTATGTGCAAGGCCTGTGTGAACTCTCCCCTCCCGCCTGCGGGAGGGGCCGGG
>NZ_JBEBKL010000051.1:0-16304 GCF_040079335.1 Sphingorhabdus sp. | reverse complement strand
CTCCCCGCCCGCTTGCGGGCGGGGCCGGGGGAGGGCCTGATAGGGCGCAAGGCTCGCTATGCTCGCCCCCTCCCCTAACCCCTCCCGCAAGCGGGAGGGGAAACAGACGAGGAGAGTTTAGAATGGATTTTACCTATAACGAAACCCAGGGGATGATCCGCGACACGCTCGCGCGCTTTCTGGCTGACACTTATGATTTCGATACCCGCCAGAAGATGATCGCGACCGATGCAGGCCGCGATCCGGGCATCTGGAATGCTCTTGCCAATGAACTGGGTCTGCTGGGCGCCGCCTTTGATGAAGAGCATGGCGGCCTTGGTGGTGGTGCATTGGAAAACGCATTGCTGATGGAAGAATTCGGCAAGGTCATCGCGATCGAGCCTTATCTGCAGACCGTCGTGATCGGCGGCGGCGCGTTGAAGGCAGTCGGCGGCGCGCAGGCGGCGGCCCATATCCCGGGCATCATCTCGGGCGAAAGTATCATCGCCTTTGCCTATGCTGAGCCGCAGGGTCGCTATGACCTCGCCAATATCCGCACCACGGCGAAGGCCGATGGCAGCGGCTATATCCTAAACGGCCATAAGGGCGTGGTCTATTGCGCGCCCTGGGCAACCCACCTGCTCGTCACCGCGCGCACGGGCGGCTCAACCCGCGAACGCAATGGTGTGGAGCTGTTCCTGATCGACGCCAACCTGCCCGGCATCACCCGCCGCGACTATCCGACCGTCGACGGCAACCGTGCTTCAGAGGTCTATTTCGAAAATGTCGCGATCCCCGGTGACGCCATGCTCGCGGGCGGTATGGACCTGATCGACCGCGTCGTCGACGAGGCAACCGTTGCCGTTTGCGCCGAAGCTACGGGCGTTATGGCGAAGCTGCACGAAGGCACGCTCGACTATTCGAAGCAGCGTCAGCAGTTCGGTCAGCCGATCGCCCGCTTCCAGGTGCTGCAGCACCGCATGGTCGACATGTTCATGGAAGTCGAACAGGCCAAATCGATGACAACCTATGCCACGCTGCACCTCGACAAGCCCGCGCATGAGCGCATGGCAGCTGTATCGCAGTGCAAGGCCAAGGTTTCGCGCGGCGCCAAATTTGTCGGCCAGAACGCGATCCAGACACATGGCGGCATCGGCATCACGCAGGAGCTGGCGATCGGCCACTACTTCAAACGCGCGACGCTCATCGAAGGCCAGTTTGGTTCTGCAGATTATCACTATGACCGGTTTGAACGGCTCGTTATCGACGAAGCCGCATAAAGCACGCATCGCCTAAACTGTCCCCGGGACATCCCCGGGGACAGCTTTTCACACAATCCGCTGTAAAAGGCGGATTTTATTTTTTGTGCACCGCACCATTTTTATTGACTCCCATCCCCTGAATCATTATTGTGCACTGCAACAAAACAGAAATGGTGCATGAAAATGGCAAGCAAAGCTGAAACGACCGTGACCAAGGCCCGCAAGACTGCGGCTCCCAAGGCTGCGCCCGCAAAGCCGATTGTCACTGCAACCGAAGTCAAGCCTGAAAAGGCTGAGCAACTGGTGACCAGCATCGTCTCTGTGGATGACAAACCCCTCTCTGAAGGAGTCAAGAAAATGACTGAGACCGTAGAAAAAACCGCCAAGGAAGCACAAGCCAAGGCTGCAGACTTTTTCGCCGACGTCCGCGAAAAGGCAACCGAAGCTGCTGAAAAGGGCAAGAAGCTCGCTGCTGAAGCAACCGAGTTCAACAAAGCCAACCTCGAAGCGCTGGTTGAAGCCGGCAAGATCGTCGCCAAGGGCGCACAGGATCTGGGCAAGACCAACCTCGAATATGCCAAGAAGAACTTCGAAGAAGCTCAGACAGCCGTCAAGGAAGTCACCGGCGTGAAGAACCCGACCGACTTCGTAAAGCTGCAGGGCGAATGGATGCGCAAGGGCTTTGACACTGCGGTTGCGCAGGGTTCGAAGAACACCGAAGCACTCGTGAAGCTTGCAAACGACATGTTCCAGCCGATCTCGAACCGTTTCGCGGTCGCTGCCGACTTTTTCAAGAAGGCTGCATAAGCCCTCCTGAAAGATTGCGCCGGGGCGTTAGAGCACCTGCCCCCTCTCTCCTCTCCTCCCTGGAGGCAGGAAACCAGACAATCCGGCGCATTTTGAAAGAGCCGTCCTTCCCAACCGGAAGGGCGGCTTTTTTCTTTGTGCGCAGTTTACCATTAACAGCACTTGCGGAACGCCCCCACCTTACCCTATTTTCAGGATATGGCTTTGGACCGACATTCAGTACTGCACATTAAAGCTGGCCCCGACGGCGATCGTGACGATAGTCGCGGGCCCGGCGTTGGCCTTGCTACGCGCACCCGGCCCAAGACTAAAAAGCCCAGCCAATATAAGGTGCTGCTGCTCAACGACGATTACACGCCGATGGAATTTGTCGTGCATGTGCTGAAAGCGTTTTTCCAGATGGATACCGAACTGGCAACGCGGGTGATGTTACACGTCCACCAGAAGGGCGTCGGCGTGTGCGGCATCTTCACCTATGAAGTCGCCGAAACCAAGGTGAACCAGGTGATGGACTTCGCCAAGAAGCACCAGCACCCGCTGCAATGCACGCTGGAAAAGGCCTGAACTAGCGCGCGACGCGCGCCTGACGCTCGGCAAGTAGAGCAGGCGACATTTCACCTTTCAGATCCCCATAGCCCAGCGTCTCGCCGCATTCAGGGCAGGCGGTCGCCAACCCGACATCGGCGCCACAATTGCGGTGGACATAACGCATCGCCAGGCCATCGTCACCAGTCTCGCCCGGCACATAGGCCCAGCGTTCCGCCCAGTTGCGCATGGCATACAGCACGTCAAACAGCGCCTTGCCCTTTTCAGTCAACCAATATTCGTAACGCGTGGGTCGCTGCTGATAGGGCCGCCTTTCAACCACTCCTTCCTGCTCCAACCGCTTGAGTCGGTCCGACAGCAATTGCGGGCCAAGCCCGCTATTGGCCTGGAATGCCTCAAACCGGCGGATGCCGAAGAACAGGTCGCGCAGGATCAGAAGCACCGCACGGTCGCCGACAAGCTCCGCCGAGCGCCCAACGGGGCAGAATGTATCAGAAAGATCGGCACGGCGCGGCATGATTTTAGGCCCTATCAAATACTGCTTGTTACTATGTTTATCATAGTTACTATGATGCACAAGGAGATTCGCTTATGTCCGCTGCCCTGATTATCGGCGCCGGTGACGCAACCGGTGGTGCCATTGCCAAGGCCTTCGCCGCCGAGGGCTACAACGCCTGCGTCAACCGCCGCGCGCGCCATGCAGACAAGCTGGAGGAGCTGGCACAAACGATCCGCGATGCGGGGCATAAGGCGCAGGCCTATCCCGCCGATGCGCGCGATGAAGAGGCGATGATATCTCTGGTCGAGAGCATAGAGCGCGATGTCGGGCCGATCGAGGTCGCCGTGTTCAACATCGGCGCCAATGTTCGTTTCGGCATCACCGATACGTCCGCTCAGGTCTATCGCAAGGTTTGGGAAATGGCGACTTTTGCCGGCTTCCTAATGGGGCGCGAAGTCGCCAAGCAGATGGTGCAACGCCAGCGAGGTACAATCATCTTCACCGGCGCGACCGCCTCGATCCGCGGAGGTGCTGGCTATTCGGCCTTTTCGGGCGCGAAGGCGGCGTTGCGCATGCTCGCGCAATCGATGGCCCGCGAACTGGGCCCACAGAATATCCACGTTGCACACAGCATCATTGACGGCGGCATCGACACCGAATTCATCCGCGGCCTTCGCCCCGATTTTGACGAGGCCAAAGCGAACGATCTTGTGTTGTCGCCCAACGCCATTGCTGCGCAATATGTTGCGCTGCATAAACAGCATCGCAGCGCATGGACTCATGAACTGGATCTGCGTCCTTGGGGAGAGACATGGTGAACAAAAGTTTTGAATTTCTTTTCGATTTTGGCGGGCCGAACAGCTATCTGGCGCACAAGGTGCTTCCTGAACTGTGCAATGCAACCGGTGCGACGGCCACCTATGTTCCCATCCTGCTGGGCGGCCTGTTCAAGATCACCAACAATCAGGCGCCCATGATCCGCTATGCCGAAACCCCGGCGAAGCGGAATTACGAAATGCTCGAATTCGACCGTTTCGTGAAGGCGCACAACATCCCGTTCCAGATGAACCCTAACTTCCCGATCAACTCACTGCACCTGATGCGCGGCGCGGTCGCGGCGCAACATCTGGGCTGCTTCATGCCCTATGTCGAGGCGATCATGGCGGCAATGTGGGAGGGCGGCGCGAACACCGGCGATCCCGCTGTAATGAAAGACGTACTCGACAAAGCAGGGCTGGATAGCGCAGCGGTGCTTGCCAAAGCCGAGGATCCGGACGTGAAAGCCGAACTGGTTGCCAACACCGAAAAAGCCGCTGCGCGCGGTGCCTTTGGCGTTCCGACTTTCTTCGTCGGCGAGGAGATGTTCTGGGGAAAGGAACGGCTGCGACAGGTGGAGGAAGAGATTGTAAGGTAAATCGGCGCCTAGTTCGCTTGTTACTCTTCAATCTTGAATTCGGTTTTGCTCTGGTAAAGGCGGTCGGATGGACTAGCAGCATCGGCGCGGCTGAATCGGGCCGAGCGGATAGCGCTTTGGCACGCGGCATTATCCAGATCCATATGTCCGCTACTCGTTGTCACCGAACAGGATTTCGGAACACCATCTGGCCCAACTATCAGCGCAAAATATACGATTCCTTGCCGCCCCTCACGTAAAGCTCTCACAGGGTATTCGGCAGCAAATGTAACGGTTTGCCGGTCGACGATTTCTTCCGACGCCGCAGCGTCGATCTGCCCTACGAAAAGTGCGCTGACGATCACACAGGCAGCCAAACGGGTAGCTATCAAACCTATTTCTCCTTCGCCGTCATCTTACTCATGCTTGCCTCGCAGCACAATCCCGCTAAACCGCAGACATGGACAAGATAATCATTCGCGGCGGCAATAAGCTCAAAGGCAAAATTACGATTTCGGGAGCGAAGAACAGTGCGTTGACGCTGCTTCCCTGTGCGCTGCTTACGGACGAACCGCTGACGCTGCGCAACCTGCCGCGGCTGGCAGATATTGACGGCTTCCAACATCTGATGAACCAGTTCGGCATTTCGACGACAATTGCCGGTTCGCGCCCAGAGGATTTTGGCCGCGTGATGACGCTGGAGGCGACCCGCATTACTTCGTCGGTTGCGCCTTATGAGTTGGTGCGCAAGATGCGCGCATCGATCCTCGTGCTGGGCCCGATGCTGGCGCGCATGGGTGAAGCAACGGTATCGTTGCCCGGCGGCTGCGCGATCGGCAACCGACCCATCGACCTCCACCTCAAAGCGCTGGAAGCCTTTGGCGCGGAAATCGAACTGGCCTCTGGCTATGTGAAGGCGACTGCACCCAAAGGCGGCCTGCCCGGCGGCAGCTATACCTTCCCCGTGGTGTCGGTCGGCGCAACCGAGAATGCCCTTATGGCGGGCGTACTCGCCAAGGGCACCTGCGTGCTGCACAATGCTGCACGCGAGCCCGAGATTGTTGACCTGTGCAACCTGCTCGTTGCCATGGGCGCGGAAATCGAAGGCATTGGAAGTTCTGATTTGATCATCCACGGCAAGGATCGCCTGCACGGTGCAACTTACCGCGTGATGGGCGACCGTATCGAGGCGGGCAGCTATGCCTGCGCGGTTGCCACCACCGGCGGCGAGGTTGAACTCGTCGGGGCCAATGAAGGCGAAATGCAGGCAACTGTTGATGCCCTGCGCACTTGCGGAGTGATTGTCGAACCAGTCAAGGGCGGGTTGCGAGTGGCCTCTGAGGGCCGCCTCAAACCGCTGACCATCTCGACAGCACCTTATCCCGGCTTTGCCACTGACATGCAGGCGCAGTTCATGGCGATGCTGTGCATGGCCGATGGTGCCAGTGTGCTGACCGAAACCATCTTCGAAAACCGCTATATGCACGTTCCGGAATTAAACCGTATGGGGGCGCACATCGAAACGAAGGGCCGCACTGCGATTGTGCACGGCATCCCAGGCCTTACCGGCGCCCCAGTAATGGCAACCGACCTGCGCGCCTCGATGAGCCTGATCATCGCCGGGCTGGTTGCCGAAGGTCAGACCGAAGTCAGCCGCATCTATCACTTGGATCGCGGCTATGAACGGCTTGAGGAGAAATTGAGTCTTGTCGGCGCAGACATTGAACGCGTGGGGGCGGACTGAGCCATTTTAGGGATACTTGATAAGCATGTGAACTTCGGGCATTTTACCAGCAGAGGGATTGTCCGATGAAGTCTGTTAAGTCCATTTCCGGCAACCGGCACCCAGTGCTGGAATCGATCCGGCACAGCCCAATCCCGACTGTTGTCAGCAACCCAAGGCAAACCGACAATCCGCTGATCGCCGTCAATCAAGCCTTTCTCGACCTGACCGGCTATGACGAGGATGAAGTCGTCGGTCGGAATTGCCGTTTCCTGCGCGGTGCAAAAACCGAGACCGCGCAAACCGAAAAGCTGCGCCTCGCCATCGAACAGCGAACACCAACAATTGCGGAACTGGTGAATTACAAAAAAGACGGAACCCAGTTTCGAAACGCCGTCATGCTGGCTCCGCTGTTCGACGCAGATGGCACGATCGAATATTTCGTAGGTTCGCAAATCGAAATCCCCCGAACCGACGACAGTATCACGGTTATCCGGCAACAGCAGGCAGCGGCGCTTGTCGACACTTTGTCGCCGCGTCAGCGCGAGATTTTGAAGCTGATGGCACAAGGCTATCGCACGAAACAAATCGCCTATGTGCTGACCCTCAGCGAGAAGACCGTGCAGATGCACCGCATGCTGTTGTTCAGGAAATTGTCGACGTCCAACGCCGCCGATGCGGTGCGAATTGCGGTAGAAGCGGGTATCTGACAGCGGATTTGCCCTATGGGTATAAAGCCGTATGGTTAAACTTTCCGCGATCGCGCATTTTGTATTCACGGAGCGGTTGATGCAATCACCGTACCGGCAAAGTGCGGACCCTGAATCCCTCCCTTATCCCGCACTTGATGACATCGCCTGCGTCCCCCCCCGAACATGGCGATGAAGCTGGTACCGGTTTCGGCTTTTGCCAATTGCACCTTCCGCTTCGCATTTGTTGCCGGATATGTCGGGCCACCAAGATATGACTCCGGGTCGCAACTGGTGCCGCTCCTGCCTTGCAGGGCGGCATCTTGTTTATTCGGCAGACTTTGCCCGCAACCGTTCGACAAGCCAAATACGGATTGCTCCAGCCAAGCCGCTAGGCGTCGGTGAAGCCAGGCGTTCATTGTCGATTGCTGCGACAAGCGCATTGACCGCTAGCCCGGTTTCTTCCGAGGCTGCTTTCAACATATCCCAGAAAAGCGGTTCCAAACTGATCGAGGTCTGATGCCCCGATATGGTGACGCTGCGCTTGACCGGCGGGTGGTAAGGCGACCGGTCAGCCATCTTCAATACATATGCTGACCACCATTGATCGAAAGCGTCGATCCGGTGATAAAGCCCGCATTGTCGCTTGTCAGGAATTCCACACCGCGCGCGATTTCATCGGCCTGCCCAAGGCGACCGATCGGGATCTGGGCGACAATTTTTTCCATCACATTGTCGGGGATAGTCGCGAGCATCTCAGTCGCGATATAGCCCGGGGCGATGGCATTGGCGGTGACGCCGAAACGCGCGCCTTCCATTGCCAGCGATTTGGTGAAGCCGTGGATACCCGACTTGGCGGCGGCATAGTTGACCTGGCCGATCTGCCCGCCCTGCCCGTTGACCGAGCCGACATTGACGATGCGGCCCCATTTGCGCTCGCGCATTCCGGAGAACACGGCCTTGGCCATATTGAAGCAGCCAGTCAGGTCGACGCGAATAACCTCGTCCCATTGTTCAAATGTCATTTTGACCATCGTCGCATCGCGGGTGATGCCGGCATTGTTGACCATGATGTCGACTGGGCCGAATTCGGATTCGATGGCTGCGCAGGCATCCATGCAGGCCTGATGGTCGCCCACATCCCATTTTCGGACAGCGATACCGGTGCGGTCGGAAAATTCCTTGGCGGCTACGTCGTTGCCGCCATAATTGGCGATAACGAAGCGCCCCTTTTCCTTCAGCTTTAGGCTGATCGCCTCACCAATACCGCGTGTGCCACCAGTAACCACCGCAATGCGCGTCATCTCATCCACTCCTGACTGTTTATTAGTCTTATGAGTGGCATAACCAGAGTTGGGGGAAGCAACAAGTTTCCGTAAACGTCAGTGCATCGCTATTCACAGCCAGCCGGAAAGCTCCCGCCGGATCAGGGCTTCCAGCATTGCCATACCGGGTTCGCTGTCGTTGAGGCACGGCAGATAGGCATAGCGTTCGCCGCCCGCTTCTTCGAACTGCTCCTTGCCCTGCATTGCCAGCTCTTCGAGCGTTTCGAGGCAATCAGACGAAAAGCCGGGAGCAAAGATGGCGAGCTTCTTTTTGCCTTCGGCAGCCAGACGTTTGATCGTGTCTTCGGTCGACGGCTCAAGCCATTTGGCACGACCGAAACGCGATTGGAAAGCGATGGTCAGGGGCTTGCCAATAGCTTCGGACAGTAAGCGCGCCGTCTTTTGGCAATGGCAATGATAGGGATCCCCCAGATGCAAAGTCCGTTCGGGCATGCCGTGGAAGCTGGCGACAATTGCATCGGGGTCGAAATCGAGTTTCGCGAGCTCAGCATTCAATGTGGCTGCGAGCGCCGAAATATAGGCCGGATCGTTATGATAGGCGGGTAAGGTTCTGAGTGCAGGCTGCCAGCGCATTCCGGCCAGAGCGCGAAATGCCTCATCGACCACAGTGGCCGTCGTCGCCCCCGAATATTGCGGATAGAGAGGCGCGAGCAGGATGCGGTTGCAGCCATCAGCTTTCATAGCCTCCAACTGGCGGGCGATCGCGGGCTCGCCATAGCGCATGGCATAGCGCACATCGACCTCTGCACCCAACCGCGCGTGCAGGTTTTCGGCCTGCGCCTTGGTATATACAGCCAGTGGAGAGCCATCAGCCATCCAGACTTTTGCATAGTTGGCCGCCGATTTTCTCGGTCGCACGTTGAGGATTATCCCGCGCAATATCGGTTGCCAGATCAAAAACGGAATTTCGACCACGCGTCGGTCCGAAAGAAACTGCTTCAGATAACGTCGCACGGCTGATGCAGTCGGTGCCTCGGGCGTGCCGAGATTGACCAGCAGCACGCCGATACGCGGTGTCTTTACGGGCGGATGGTTGGCGGGAATTTTCATGGGCCGCGCTTAGCCGTCACAACCCGCGCGACAATAAGGGCAATTCCCTTAGCCGCACCCCGGCCGCCGAAAACAGGGCATTGGCGATCGCGGGGGCAACCGCAGGCACACCCAATTCGCTCACCCCACCGGGCTCCTCCTCATTGCGGATAAATTCAATGTCGATTTCGGGAATGTCCGAAAGTTGGGGCAAGTCTATATCGCGCAGCCGCCGTGCAACCGGAAGGCCATTTTCATATTCGGTGGCCGATCCCAGCGCTTGGGCCAGACCGAAGATGATACCGCCCTCAATCTGCTGCCGCGCCAGTTCAGGATTGATCAGTCGCCCGCAATCGACAACCGCCGAAATGCGCTCGACACGCACGCCCTGCTCACCCGTTCGCGCTGTCGCGATAACCGCGATATGGCTGCCATACATGGAGTGGCAGGCGAGCCCCTTGCCGCTATTCTCTGCGCCGCCATCCCAACCCGCAAGTGTCGCGACGCCCGTAAGGCAGCGCGCCAGCCGGGTCTGCCCGACCAGCATCTGCATCCTGTAGGAGAGCGGCTCAATTCCCGCAGCCGCCGCCAGTTCGTTGACGAAACTTTCCACAAAGAAAGCCGTGTAGCTGTGCGCATTGCCGCGCCAGAGGCCGGTGGGCAGCGGCAGATCGACCGGGAAATGGTCGACGCTGAGATTGGGGATCGCATAAGGCGGGAACGCGCCATCAATTGCGAGCGGATCATGCTCGTCGGCAACGGACTTCCAAGCCTCGACTGTGGTATCGCCTTTCAGCCGACGCACTTGCTGGCGCGCAAAGGACGGCACAGCGATGCGTATTGCCATGCCTTCGATCACGCCGCCTTTGCCCAGTGCCGCCGTCATCCGGGCATGAACGGGGGGACGGACGATATCGCGGATGAAATCTTCAGGTCGCGACCAGACAACCTGCACCGGGCGCCCCGCATGCTTTGCCAGAATTGCAGCCTGTGTAGCGATCCGGGAATCAAGGTTGCGTCCGAAACTGCCTCCGGCCAACATCTGGATCAGCGTCACATCGTCAGGCGCAATTCCAATCGCTTCTGCGGCCGTATTTCGCGCGGCTTCCGGTGCCTGCGTCGCCAGCCAGAGGGTCAGTCGCCCGTTTTTGAAATCCGCCGTCGCGCTGCGCGTTTCGATGGGCGCATGCACGGCGGCCTGAACGGCAAATTGACTGCGATAGACACGGGTACTTGCCGATTTGTCGAGCGCAGCGTCGACCGATCCGATATCCACAAAACGCGATCCGGGGCCCTTGTTGAGCGCGCGCTCCATCGCCTCGTTCATCGTAGCGCTGTCAGGCATCCTGCCGGTGGTGGCAAAGACTGGGGACATCGCATCGAGCGCCTTGTTTGCTGCCCACCAGTTGGTCGCGAGCGCCGCTACCCAGCCATCGGTACGCACGACGTCAACGAGTCCCTTGATGTCTGCAGCCCCACCACGATCCAGTTCCTTGAGCTTCGTGTCGCCGATCGGCCCCGCGCGGACCGAGGCATAGAGCATATCAGGCAATCGGACGTCGCCCGCAAAATTCGCGCTGCCATCTACTTTGGCCGCAGCATCGAGCCGGACTGCCTCCTTACCCGACAGGCTGTTGACGGGCGAGGCGCGCAGCGGGATCGGGCTGGGCGGATCATAAGAGGCGGCCTCAGCAACCAGTTCGGCAAAGGCGATGCGCTTTTTCTCAAAGGTTACAAAGCCATTGGCGGTGTCGCAATTTTCCCACGCGGTGTCCCACCGCTCCGCCGCCGCCTGGCACAAAACCGTGCGGGCCGCCGCGCCTGCCATGCGGCAGGGGCGTTCGAACTGGCGGATCGAGGTTGAACCGGCGGTTATCATGAAGCCGCTGCGCTTCGCCCATTCCTTGCCGAGCGCATCCGAAACACCCGAATTCGCCATTGCGCCCAACGACGCAGGCATGAATGCGGAACTCCATTCGCGGACGAACAGGTCGTTGGCAAAATTCGGGCTGGGCAGCGCGGGTTGGACGGCGACGGTGCGCCAGTCGGCACCCAGCTCTCCGGCTACGATTTGCGCAAGCGCCGTATAGCTGCCCTGCCCCATTTCGGATTGCGGCACAGCAATGATGACGCGGCCATCTTCACCGATCTTCAGCCAGGGCCCGAACAGATGCTCGCCCTTTTCGAGCATCATGTTGGGCAGATATTCACGCGGCCATAAAGCCCAGCTGACGAGCAATCCGACCCCGACGCCGCCGCCAATCAGCACGTTGCGGCGCGATAGTTCGATGCCCGGCTTGTCGTTCATGCAGCAGCGCCCCGATGGTTATCGACCCATGTGCTGACCCGGCGCGCAATATCGGCAAAGGCGCCCGCCACTGGACCATCACCAAGCGCGGGCGGTTCACCCGCATCGCTCGCCAACCGCACCGAAATGTCGAGCGGGATGCGGCCAAGGAAGGGGATGCCCAATTCTGCCGCAGCCGCTTCTGCACCGCCACGCCCAAAGGGATCGCTGACTTCGCCGCAATGCGGGCAGATATAACCCGCCATATTCTCGACAAGGCCGATGATCGGAACCTGCGCCTGATTGAAGAATCCGATCGCACGTGTCGCGTCCATCAGCGCCAGATCTTGCGGCGTCGAAACGATAACCGCGCCCAAAGGCTTATGTTTCTGGATCATCGACAGCTGGATGTCACCGGTACCCGGCGGCATATCGACGATTATCTCGCGCACATCGCCCCAATGCGCGTCGACCAGCTGCGAGAGTGCCTGCCCTGCCATCGGCCCGCGCCACGCAATCGGCTGGCCCGGTGCCGCCAGTTGCCCCATCGACAGGAAGGGCACGCCACCTGCACCGATGGTCGGGAACATCTTCTTGCCCTCGGCCTCGGGCTTCACGCCTTCTACGCCGAGCAAGCGGGTCTGCGAGGGGCCGTAAATATCGGCATCGACAAGGCCAGCGACCCGCCCTGCCCGCCGCATCGCAACCGCCAGATTGGTCGATAATGTCGATTTGCCGACCCCGCCTTTGCCGCTCGCTACGGCGATCAGTTTGGGGACGATGCGCTCGGCTGTTTGCAGAAGTCGCAACGGCACACCAGGCGCGGCGATGGCGACAGCCGCTTTGATACTTTCGGCCAAGGATTCGCGGCCCGCATTGTCGAGCCCAGCGACATCGACCATCATCGAAATCGCGCCGTCCTTTTCCCGAATTCCACTCGCGCGGCCCTGCGCAACCCCCGCAACCGCTGCTTCGATTTTGTCGATATCAACCATGCCAATGGCGAATAGAATCAGATTGTCGGGAATGACACTGTTTTTCTTGAAACGGCGTACCTATATGTTGGCCATGATGCAAAATGAGGATGGCGGGGCGCCGCAGGCGTCGCATAATGAAAGCAAGGGACCTTGGGATCTTCCCGGGTCCGGGGACAATGGCGGCTCAGGGAGCAGGGCTGGAGGCAACAAACCTTCCAAACCCGCTGCGTCTGCCGGAGACGATGGCGCAAAACCGTCCAATCCGTGGGAGCCCCAAGGAGCGCCTACCGGTCGTACGCGCGGACCATCGCTCGAAGAAATCTTCCGTCGCGGCGGCGGCAAGGGTGGCGGCTTTGGTGGCATCCCGCCACGCGCCAACGGCAAAAGCTGGTGGCCCATAATAGCCGCTGGTTTCCTCGCAATCTGGATTTTGTGGACCAGCGTCCACCGCCTTGACCAGCAAGAAGAAGGTGTCGTCACCTTTTTCGGGAAATATTCGCGCACTGTCGGTTCAGGCATCAGCTTTACATTGCCCGCACCGATCGAGCAGATGCAAAAGGTCGACGCGCTGCAGGTACGCACCACCTCAATCGGGTCCGCCAACAGCAAGAGTGAAAATCTGGTTCTGACCAAGGACCAGAATCTGATGGATATCGCTTTCGACATCCGCTGGTCGATCAAGAGCCCGGAATTGTATCTGTTCCAGCTCGACGATCCGGCCGGTACGGTGCAGGAAGTGGGCGAAAGCGCGATGCGCGCCGAGCTGGCCAATTTCGACTATAATGAGGCTGTGGGCGTAGCCCGTGGCACGATCGAGGCGCAGGTCAAGCAACGCATGCAGGCGATCCTCGACGAGTATAAGTCGGGCATTGCGATCAGCAGCATTTCGATCCGCCAGTCCGACCCGCCGGAAGAAGTCAAAGCCGCCTTCCGCGAAGTCAACAGCGCACAGCAGCGCCGCGAACGTTATCTCAACGAAGCCCGCGCTTACTCGAGCCAGGTGACCGAACTTGCCGCCGGCCAGACAGCCGAGTTTGACAAGATTTATGAACAATATCGGCAGGCGCCAGAGGTCACACGACGCCGTATCTATTATGAAACCATGGAGCAGGTTTTGAGCAAGGTGGACAAGACGATTGTCGAATCGGGCAATGTCACACCCTATTTGCCGCTGCCCGAACTGAAACGTCGCGCGAAAGCTGACAGCGACAGCACCGTAACCGTAACGGGGAAGCAATGATGTTTGGTTCTTTGAGACATAATCCGATCGCATTGGGACTGGTCGGCTTTGGCCTTCTCGTGCTGCTCAGCATGTCCGTGTCGATCGTTCCCGAAACCAAACAGGCAATCATCTCAAGCTATGGTCAAGTGATGCGCGTCGAGAACGAATATCGCAAAAATGAGAAGTTCGGTAACACCGATGCTGGTTTGGTATGGCGCGTACCCTTTGTCGAACAAATTCAATTTGTTGACAAACGTGTGTTGTCCGTTTCGATGCAGCCGCAAGAAGTGCAGTCGACCGACCGACGGCGTCTACGCGTCGATGCATTTGCGCGCTTCCGCATTGTAGCACCCGCGAAAATGTATCAGGCGATCCGGACAGAAGAGGCATTGAAAGCGCAGTTGCAGACCATCCTTGAATCGCGCCTGCGCAACGAATTGGGCAAGCGTTCGTTCGAAACCTTGCTGAGCGCCGAGCGCGGTGCTGTGATGGACAATATCCAGGCCACGCTCGACCGCGAAGCTGCAAAATATGGCGCGCAGATCATCGATGTCCGCATCAAACGCACCGACCTTCCCGAAGGCCAGTCGCTACAATCCGCCTATCAGCGCATGCAATCGGCGCAGCAGCAGCAGGCGATAGCGATCGACGCCGAAGGCCAGAAGGAAGCGCAGATCATCCGCGCCGAAGCCGACGCAAAGGCCGCGCAAATCTATGCGCAAAGCTATGGCAAGGATGCGGATTTCTACGATTTCTATCGTTCCATGCAGTCCTATCGGCGGACCTTCCAGCAAGATAGCCAGAATGGCGACGGTAACACCACCGTGGTTCTGTCGACGGACAATGATTATCTGCGCAACTTCCGCGACGGGCGCTAGTTTATAGTCGTTTGTCGAACGCACTTGGCACTTCGCCAAGCGGTCGGCAGCGATGCAAGTTCGTTCAATCGGCGTTCATTTTTTTGCCGCAAGGACGATTGGGTTTTAATGCCGGTTATGCCGGTGTGGTTTGAATGAGAGGAATGACTATCGTGCGTTACGCTTATGGAGTGACTGCCCTTCTCCTGCTTTCGGGAAGCGCCTTTGCGCTGTCGACCGGCAATCCCGGACCGGTCGCCGCGACCGGCCCCGTCGCAATTGCCCAGTCCGGCCTCGCCCCGCGTGGTGCGCCGAACAGCTTTGCCGATCTGGCAGCGCAGCTGCAGCCAGCCGTGGTGAATATCGCGACCAAGCAAAAGGTTCAGGTCGCCACCAGCTTTAATCCGTTCACCGGTGAACGCCGCCCCGTCACGCAGGAACAGCAGAGCGGCGGCTCTGGCTTTTTCATCAGCGCCGACGGCCTGATCGTCACCAACAACCACGTCATCGCTGGCGGCCCCAAGGGGGATGCGGTCGATGAAGTCAGCGTGACCCTGTTCGACGGGCGCGAGTTCAAGGCTGAAATCATTGGTCGCGACGCGACTTCGGACCTTGCCTTGCTCAAGGTCAAGGTCAGCGGCGTTCCCTATGTCGAAATGGAAAGCTCTCAGAAGAACCGCGTCGGTGACTGGGTGATTGCAATCGGCAACCCGCTCGGTCTTGGAAGCACGGTGACGGCGGGTATCGTTTCAGCCCTACAGCGCAACATTGGTGCGGGTGGCGCTTACGACCGTTTCATCCAGACCGACACTGCGATCAACCCCGGCAATTCGGGCGGCCCGCTGTTCAATCTCGACGGCAAGGTCATCGGCATCAACAACCGCCTGATTTCGCCTGTCGGAGCCAATATCGGCGTCGGTTTTGCCATTCCGGCCGAAGAAGCCATGCCGGTGATTGAATCGCTGAAAAAGGGCGTCAATCCTGAGCGCGGATATCTTGGCATTGGCATCCAGGCTGTCGGTGCAGACATGGCGGATGCACTTGGCATCGAGAAAAATCGTGGCGAATTCGTGACCCGCACTGTTCCGGGCGAGGCAGCCGACAAGGCTGGCCTGAAAGAAGGCGACATCGTCCTCAAAGTCAATGGCCGCGACGTCACGCCGGATGACACGCTTTCTTACATTGTCGCCAATATCAAACCAGGAACCAAAATTCCTCTCGACATATTGCGCGAAGGAAAGCCGATGCGGCTGACCGCAACGGTTGGCACGCGCCCCAGCGAAGAGAAACTCGCGCAGAGCAATTTCGATCCCGACGAGAATAAGGATTTCGATCAGAAGGGTGACGATGCCGACAGCAAGGCCGTGCGCGATGCGCTTGGCGTCAGCGTCATTCCGCTCGATCCCGAAATCGCCCGCCAGCTCGGCATGGGTGCCGATGTAAAGGGCGTTGTTGTCGACATTCCAGGCTCTGGAAGTGCTGCTCAGGCGGGCATCCGCCGCGGCGATGTACTGGCGTCGGTGAATTACAAACCGGTTACCAATACCGCGCAACTTGCAGCAGCCATCGCCGAGGCGAAAAAGGCTGGACGCAGCGCTGTGCTACTCGGCGTCAAGCGCCGCGGCGCGCCGACGCAATATGCTACGGTGCGGATCGACGACTGAGTCTCTCTGCCCCCCTCCCGCTTG
>NZ_JBEBKL010000050.1:0-16379 GCF_040079335.1 Sphingorhabdus sp. | reverse complement strand
CTCAACCACGCGCTGGCGGCTTTTACCGGGCAGCAAGTGGCCGGACTGCTCGACGCGCCCTGGTTCCGCTGGGCGGTCGCCCTCGGTTTTGTCGCGATGACCTTATGGACGCTGGTGCCAGACAAGATTGACGAGGATGAGGGTGAGGTCAGCCATAAGGGCAGCGTCTTCCTGACCACCGCCATCGCCTTTTTCTTCGTCGAGATGGGCGACAAGACCCAGGTGGCGACCGTTGCGCTGGGCGCGCAATATCAATCTGTGTTCGCGGTCGCGGCGGGCACCACGCTCGGCATGATGCTGGCCAATGTGCCTGCGGTTTATCTCGGCGAGGAACTGGTGAAGCGGGTGCCGCTGCATGTGATGCGATGGATTGCGGCCGGGTTGTTTCTGGCGCTAGGTGCGTGGCAGATATGGGTTCTGATGGCCTAGGCGGGTTGCACCCCGGCCTCCCCCCTGCTAGCGGCGCGCGCACGGTTTTACGCAAAGGTTCTCCCATGAAAGATTCGGTCAAACGTGTTGTCCTTGCCTATTCGGGCGGTCTCGACACCAGTGTCATCCTGAAATGGCTGCAGGTCGAATATGGTTGTGAGGTCGTGACCTTCACCGCCGATCTGGGGCAGGGTGAGGAGCTGGAACCTGCGCGCGCCAAGGCGGTGCTGATGGGTATCCCTGATCACCACATCTATATCGACGATCTGCGCGAGGAATTTGTCCGCGATTTCGTCTTCCCGATGATGCGCGCCAATGCGCGCTATGAGGGCGATTATCTGCTCGGCACCTCGATCGCGCGCCCGCTGATTTCTAAGAGGCTGATCGAGATCGCTGCCGAAACCGGGGCCGATGCCATCGCGCATGGCGCGACCGGCAAGGGCAATGATCAGGTGCGGTTCGAACTGTCGGCCTACGCGCTCAACCCAGACATCAAGGTGATCGCCCCGTGGCGCGAATGGGATTTGACCAGCCGCACCCGTCTGATCGAATGGGCCGAGCAGCACCAGATTCCGGTGCCGAAGGACAAGCGCGGCGAAAGCCCTTTTTCGACCGACGCGAACCTGTTGCACACCTCATCTGAGGGCAAATGCCTTGAAGATCCGTGGGATGAAACCCCTGACTATGTCTATTCGCGCACCGTCAATCCGGAAGATGCGCCCGATACGCCGGAATATATCACTATCGATTTTGAAAAGGGCGATGGCGTCGCATTGAATGGGCAAACGATGTCGCCCGCGACCCTGCTCGCCGCACTCAACGATCTCGGTCGCAAACATGGCATTGGTCGTCTCGATCTGGTCGAGAACCGCTTTGTCGGGATGAAGTCGCGCGGCATGTATGAAACGCCGGGAGGCGAAATCTACGCCCGCGCGCATCGTGGCATTGAAAGCATCACCTTGGACCGGGGTGCGGCGCACCTCAAGGATGAGCTGATGCCCAAATATGCAGAGCTGATCTATAACGGTTTCTGGTTCAGCCCCGAGCGTGAGATGCTGCAGGCGGCGATTGACCACAGCCAGACCAATGTCTCGGGCACGGTGCGGGTGAAACTGTACAAGGGCAGTGCCACGGTTGTTGGGCGCAAGTCGCCGAACAGCCTCTATTCGGAAAAGGTCGTGACCTTTGAAGACGATGCCGGTGCCTATGATCAGAAGGATGCGGCGGGCTTTATCAAACTGAACGCGCTGCGGTTGCGGCTGCTAGCGCGGCAGGGCAAGGATTGATAGAAGCGGTCCGCATGGACTGGCCGCTTTTCAACATCTGCCTGCTGACACTGATCATCCACCTGATCGGCGCGCTGGCCTATGCAGCGCGGATCGCGGGGGTGCGGACCAGCAAGATTGCGCTCAGTTTCGCCTTGTTCAACGTGCTCGTGTTGGTCTCACGGACTTCGAACAGTTTCCTCGGTCCCTTCCTTGCCAAGCGGATCGAGAACGCGATTGCGAACGGGACGGGCGAACGGCTGTTGATGGACATGCGGCTGGTGCTGCTTGCGGCGACGGTTGCAACGGTGCTGGGTGCGCTGGCGGTGCCAACGGTGCAGCGCTGGTTCACCGCCGCAATCGCTGATTTCCAGCATCATCGCTCGGTCGCCAAGCTGCTATGGAGCGCGTTGACGCCCAAGGGCATGAAGACCGTAGTGAAGGCGGTCAAACTGCCAAGCAGCCAGCATCTCAAACTTTGGACCAAACCTGCCGCGGTTTCGTGGCGGGTGATTGCGATGAATGTGGTTGCGCAAGCCCTGCTGACGGTCGGCGTTATCGCTTCACTTTATGCCGGTTACCTTCACCCCGAGTTCCGTGTCACTGCATCGCAATTATCGGCGGTGGTCAACGGTTTTGCGACAATCCTGCTGTTCGTCCTTATTGACCCGCAGCTGTCGGTAATGACCGACGATGTCGTCGAGGGCCGCGTCAGCCAGCCTGAATATCGCCGCACCATTGTGTGGCTATCGATGAGCCGGATTGCCGGCACCCTCTTGGCGCAGGCGATGCTGGTTCCAGCAGCGGCGTTTATCGTCTGGGTGGCGGTACGCGTGTAGGCGGTTTGGCAATCGCTTTCTTAACCCTTTTCCGCTATTTGCGCGGGCTGTGAGCAAGGCACAAACCGCAAGCGCCGATCCGCGCCCGACCTCCGCCGTTAGCACCGCAGTCGGCCTCGCTGGACTCGTGGGGTTGGCGCTGTGGATCGTGATCGCGCGCAACTTCGGCAGCATCGCCACCAGCCTCGGCTATCCCGGCTTTCCCGAACGCGCCGACGGGGCTTATTCGGCATTGGTCGCGGTCGCCGCTTGTGGATTGCCAATGGTGCTGTGGTCGCTCTTCGTCGATAAAGTGTATCGTCGTCGCTCGACCGGGCTCGATTGGTCGCTCAAACGTCCGGTTGCCGATGTACTCGACACCAGCATCATCAAGATCGCCGGTCTGTGGGCAACATGGGCGGGGATTGCCGCGCTTTACATGCTCTGCCGCTGGTATTGGGCAGGCAATTATCTGTTCTCGATGGAGGTCTTCACCCTCATCGCCATTCCGCTGGTGATCGCGTCGGTGCCTTATGTTGTCTGGCTCGACCGCTACATGGACCATCCGCGCGATGGCGGCTGGCACTTCGGGGCGTGGATTGCCGGGCGCGACGATTGGGATGGCGAAGAAATCCGCCACCATCTGCGAGCCTGGGCGGTGAAGGGCTTTTTCCTCGCCTTCATGGTCTCGATCGTGCCGCCGGGTTTCCGTGATCTGGTGAACATGAATTTTAACGAGGTCTGGCAGAACCCGGTGTGGCTGGCCAATGCGCTGATCACGACGATGTTCGTGGTCGACGTGCAGTTTGCGACCGTTGGCTATGCGATGACAATGAAGCCATTGGATGCGCATATCCGCACAGCCAATCCCTATCTGTCTGGCTGGGTTGCGGCGTTGATATGCTATCCGCCCCTCATATTGATGAACAATGGCGGGCCGCTCGACTATCATGTCGCGACCAGCGATTGGGCCTATTGGTTCGAAGGGCAGACGGCGCTGCTGTGGGCGTGGGGCGTTGTTCTCGTCATCCTCACCGCCATTTATGCCTGGGCAACCGTGGCCTTTGGCCTGCGCTTTTCGAACCTCACGCACCGCGGTATTTTGACCCACGGTCCTTATAGTTGGACCAAGCATCCCGCCTATGTCAGCAAAAATGCCTACTGGTGGCTGGCGACCATGCCCTTCCTCGTCACCACTGGCAGCCTGACCGATATGGTGCGCAATACGGCGCTGCTCGCGCTGGTGAGCGCCGTCTATTATTGGCGCGCAAAGACCGAGGAAAAGCATCTGATGCCCGATCCCGCATATGCCGAATATGCGGCATGGATGGACCGCAACGCGCCGGTCACGCGATGCTTCAATCGGTTGCGCGCGCTTCTCGGTTCAAGGGTCAGAACGAACGCCCCGGCGCAGCCTGCCGAATAAGGGGTTTAATCGTTCGATTAATATGATAGCTTCGACTCACTTTAGAGGAGGAGAATCGGCCATGCATGATATGGTAATTCGCGGCGGAACGATCGTCGACGGCACAGGCGCAACGCGCTTTACGGGCGATATTGCTATCGACAACGGGCTGATCAGCCAGGTGGGCAAGGTCAGCGGTAGCGGCAAGGAAGAGATTGATGCAGCCGGAATGGTTGTCGCTCCCGGCTGGGTCGATGTGCACACCCATTATGATGGCCAGGCCACCTGGGATCCGGAAATGGCCCCGTCGAGCTGGCATGGTGTGACCACGGTCATCATGGGCAATTGTGGCGTGGGTTTTGCTCCTGCTAAGCCCGACCGCCACGAATGGCTGATCAGCCTGATGGAAGGTGTCGAGGATATTCCGGGCACCGCGCTGTCCGAAGGCATGAGCTGGAACTGGGAAACCTTCCCTGAATATCTGGACGAGCTTGAGCGTATGCCGCGCACTGTCGATATTGGCACGCATGTTCCGCACGGTGCGGTCCGCGCCTATGTGCTTGGCGACCGCGAACAGCCGGGTGCCATTCCCACCACCGAAGACATTGCCGAAATGTCGCGCATCGTTGAGGAAGGCGTTCGCGCAGGGGCGCTGGGCTTTTCAACCTCGCGTACGGTGCTGCACCGCTCGATCGACGGAGAACTCGTTCCCGGCACCACGGCGACCGCAGAAGAGCTGATCGAAATCGGCCGCGGCATGGGCCGAGTCGGTTATGGCGTGTTCGAAATGGCGTCCGATCTGATGCGCGAATGGGATGAATTTGGCTGGATGGGCAAATTGAGCCGCGAGACCGGCCTGCCTGTCACCTTTGCGGCACTCCAGTCGATTGCCAAAGAACAGCCGCTCGAAGAGCAAATCGAACGCATGCGTGCCGAAAATGATAATGGCGCCAATATCGTTGCGCAGATCGCGCTGCGTGGCAACGGCATCATCATGGCGTGGCAGGGTACCGTTCATCCCTTCCGTCTGCGCTCCAGTTGGCAGGCGATTGCCGAACTGCCCTGGGCTGAGCAGAAGGCCAAATTGCTTGACCCTGCGTTCAAGGCACAATTGCTCTCGGAAGAAGATGATTACAGCGAAGTGCCCGAGGAAATACGCGGTGTTCTCGCAGTTGTTGCTTCCGGGTGGACGATGCAGTTCGAAATGGATGACGATTTCGACTATGAACCGCAACAGGATGCCAGCATCGCGACACTTTCTGCTGCCAAGGGCGTTTCGCCTGCCGAATATGCCTATGACATGTTGTGTGCAAATGATGGCACCGGTTTCATCTATCTGCCGCTGCTCAACTATGCCGACGGCAATCTCGACTTCCTTGAGGCGCTGCAGGAATCGGACGATACGGTGAACTCGCTTTCGGATGGCGGTGCGCATTGCGGCACCATCTGTGACGCAGCCTCGCCGACCTTCATGCTCCAGCATTGGGTGCGCGATCGCAAACGCGGCAAGCGGATCAGCCTGGAAAATGCCGTGAAGCGCCAGTGCCGCGATACGGCGGTGCTCTATGGTCTCGAAGATCGCGGTGTGTTGGCCCCCGGCTATCTGGCCGATCTCAACATCATCGACCTCGATAAGGTCAAGCTGGGCAAGCCCTGGCTGGCTTTCGACTTGCCGGCTGGCGGCAAGCGTCTGTTGCAAAAGGCCGATGGCTATGTCTGCACGATCAAATCGGGCCAGGTCACCTTCAAAAATGGCGAATGCCTTGGCGTCTATCCCGGCGGGCTCATCCGTGGTCCGCAACGTGTGGAAATGGCCATCGCTGCCGAATAAGCGTCGTCATCAGGAACGGAATTTTGGGGCGTCCTGCGGGGCGCCCCATTTTTTTCGTGCCTAATTTTTGTTTAACCGCGCATCGCGTCAGGAAGTTAACCAGCAATCGCGATAAGTTTCTTCACTAGAAAAAATGGTCTTTTGTTCAGGAGGAAAAAATGTCGCCCGACACCACAATGGTAGCCATAACATCGCTCGGCTTTGCTTCGGTGTTTCTCGCGCTGGTGATCGGGCTGACCGATGGCGATGCAAAATCTATCGTTGCCTCCGTTTCAAACCTGACACCCGCCGCTCGCAAGCAGGCCCAGATAGCGCATTTGGACTATCTTACTGGTGTCGCCGATGAGGCGATTGAGGCTCGCCGCAACGGCAAGAAGCTGGGCCGTTGGGAAGGCGAACGTTAATTCAGATATCCGGGGACGATCTGGTCCACCACGGCTAGCCACCACGCAGGCGCCGTCATCTAGTTCCCGGACCATAGCGGTCGTGCCAGCCCCCCGGCACGACCGCTTTTTTGTGCCTAGTTCTCGCGCGGACCGCGATCATGGTTGCGCGGCGCGCGCGGTTGGTCGCCGCTAGGGCGCGCCATGCGCGGTTGTTGCGCAGGAGCGGGCGCCGGAGGCGGTGTGGCGGTGCCCTGCGAAGTTTGCGGAGATGATGGAGCTTTCCAGTTACGCCGCTCACCTTCGCCGCCGCGTCGCCAACTGCCCCGGTCACCGCGCGCAGGCGGCTGGGCTTGGGGTGTTGCTACAGGCGGAACTTGCTGCACGGCACCCTGTCCGTTTTGCTGCCAATCGCGACGTCGTTCGCCGCGGCCCTCACCGCGACGGCTTTCGCGCCGACGGTCACGCTGCCCGATATCGGGTTGACCATTGCCGACCGCATTGGGATCACGATAACCATCGCGCGGGCGTCGGTCGTCGACACGGCCGCCATGCTGTTCGGGCCAGCCAATATTGCCATTGGCCCCGCCATTATAGTTACGCCGGTTGTCGTGGCCGCGGCGTCCGTCATGGCCGTCACGGTTGCGATGATGCTCGCGATACCATTCGTGGCGACGCCCGGCCCAATAGCGACGGTGGTTGTCGTGCATGTTGTAGCGCCGACCGCCCCGGTCAAAAATGTAGAAGCCATAGCCCGGATACCAGTAATCCTGATACCAGCCGCCGCCATAGCCGATATTGTAGAAACCGCCGCGATAGTCGCAGTCATAATAATTATCGAACGGGCTGTAAGGGTCGCAGCCATAGCCATCGTCATAATAGCTGTAGTCGTCATCATAATAACCAAGGCCGACCCCGGCATCATAATAGCAGGCCGAAAGCCCCATTGTCGCGATACCGAGCGCTGCTATCCGCGCTGCCAATTTTGCACGCATTCCCGTCATATGACTTACCCCAATATGTACCTGTCGGCTCTGTTTCCCAGCTGGCCGATTCGCAGGCACGGTCCATCGTAAGTTGCGAATTGCGCTTCGCCAGTTGAATTGCATCTGAATGCGCCTGTTGGCTGGCGTTCAGCTTTGTAAAGTCGTTGCTTTGAGTTTGTTTCAGTTGCACTGAAATGGTCCCGGCACCAGCCTGCTCTCCCACCCGGCCTCCCAATCAGGATATGCGATGGGAGGCCGGGTGGGGGAGTGGGCTGGTGCCGCTTCCACGTGAGTGGCACAAACGCGAGCGCGCTTGCACCTTGTTAACACTGATGGCAGTAAGAGCTTAATCAAACAATTAAAACAGACCGGAGACCCCCATGGGCCTTGCCAGCAGCGAAGCCGCTAACCCGCATTGGATAAAGCGTGCTGCGCCCCATGCCCTTGAGCATATTCCGGGTGAGAATGGACCGCCTATTATCGGCAACACCTTCCGCCTGTTGCGCGATCCACCGGCGTTCAACCGGCAGATGATCGAGAAATATGGCAAGGTTTACCGGACCCGGGCATTTGGTGCGGTGAACCTATCGCTGATCGGGGCGGAGGCGAATGAGCTGATGCTGTTCGATCGCGATAAACTGTTCTCGTCTGAACAGGGCTGGGGACCGGTGCTTAACCTGCTCTTCCCGCGCGGATTAATGCTGATGGATTTCGACCATCACCGCATGGACCGCCGCGCGCTCGGTATAGCTTTCAAGCCAGAGCCGATGCGCGGCTATGTTGCCGACATGAACCGCATCTTTGCCGAGCAACTGCTCAAATGGCGCGGCGACATGCTGTTCTATCCGGCGATCAAGCAATTGACGCTCGATGTTGCCGCCGATGCCTTCCTTGGCGTGCCGCTGGGGCCAGAGGCGGATAAGATCAACAAGGCCTTTGTCGACATGGTGGCCGCGTCAATCTCGCCGGTGCGTCGTCCCTTGCCTTTCACGCAGATGGGTCGCGGTGTCGCCGGGCGGAATTATTTGATCAACTATTTCGGCCCGCAGATCGAGGAACGCCGCCGCAACCCCAACCGGCAGGATATGTTCAGCCAATTCTGTCGCGCGACCCGCGATGACGGGCAATATATGACCGATGGCGAAATCATCGACCATATGAACTTCCTGATGATGGCGGCGCATGACACGATCACTTCGTCGGTGACCTCGATGATCTGGCTGCTCGCCAAAAATCCGGAATGGCAGGAAAAAGTTCGGACCGAATGTCTGTCCATTGCGCCTGCCGGTAGTGCGATTTCCTCCGATCAACTCGATGCTTTTGAACTGACCGAATATGCCTTTAAGGAATCGCTCCGGCTGATCCCGCCAGTGCCCTCAATCCCGCGCCGCGCGCTCAAGGATTTCGAGTTTATGGGCTATAAGATTCCGGCGGGTACAACCGTCAGCATCAATCCCACGGTCACGCATATGATGCCCGAATATTGGGAGAATCCGGAATTCTTCGATCCGCTGCGCTTCACGCCGGAAAATTCAAAGGGGCGGCACAAATATGCTTGGGTGCCTTTCGGCGGTGGCGCGCACATGTGCCTTGGTCTGCATTTCGCATATATGCAGATGAAACTGTTCATCCATCATCTGCTGACACAAGTGCGGGTGGAGGTGGCGGAGGGCTATGATCCAGCATGGCAGGCTTGGCCGATCCCGAAGCCCAAGGATGGGCTCCGGGTGCGGATGGTGCCGCTTTAGAGCACGATGCATATACAATACCGTAGCCCTGAGCCTGTCGAAGGGCGCCTAGAGGTTTGCGCAAGGGCTGAAAACGCCCTTCGACAAGCTCAGGGCTGCGGTAATGTTTTAACCCGTTAGCATCTATTTCTGCGAAGCAATCCAGCCGTTGACCTGCTCTTCCAGCACGTCGAGCGGTACCGGCCCGGATTTCAACACAGTATCGTGAAAACCGCGCACGTCGAACTTCTTGCCCAGCGCTTTTTGTGCCTTGTCGCGCAGTTCGCTGATCTTCAGGCGACCGACCATATAGGCGGTCGCCTGGCCCGGGTAGATGATGTAGCGCTCGATCGCCTTCACAATCCCGCCGGGCGCATCGGCCGAATTATCCTCGACATATTTGATAGCTTGTTCGCGCGTCCAGCGCTTGTGGTGGAGACCTGAGTCAACCACCAGGCGAATTGCCCGGTGCAGTTCGAGCTGCAACCGTCCGAAATCACGCGCCGGATCGGTGTAGAGCCCCATATCCTTGGCGAGTTTTTCCGAATAGAGGCCCCAGCCTTCGGAATAAGCGGTTACCCCGCCGAATTTCCGGAAAGCGGGCACATCTTTCAGCTCGGTTTGGATCGCGAGCTGCAAATGGTGGCCGGGGACGCCTTCATGGTAGAACAGAGCCTCAACCTCGGTTAGCGGCATGTCCGACATTTTATACAGGTTCGCATAATAGGTTCCGGGGCGCGAACCATCGGGCGAGGGGCGCTGATAAAATGCCTTTCCAGCCGATTTCTCACGGAAGGCTTCAACGGGTTTCACCACCAAAGGCGCCTGCGGCAGCACACCGAACCATTTGGGCAGCAACGGCTTGACCGCATCATAGGCCTTTTGCGTTTCGGCCAGATAGAGTGCGCGGCCCTCCGCGCCGTCGGGCGCATAGAATTTGGGGTTGGTCCGCATATGGTTGAAATAGGCCTTGAGGTCGCCCTTCACGCCCATTTTCTTTTGCACGACCTGCATTTCCTTATGGATGCGCGCGACCTGTGCGAGGCCCAGTTCGTGGATCTGGTCCGGCGTCATATCGGTAGTGGTGTAATTGGCGAGCAGCTGCGCGTAATAGCCAGCACCATCCTTGAACCGCCATATGCCGTCATCGGTTCCGGCGACTTTTTCTTGCGCGGTCATTTCGGTGATCAGCGCTTCATAGGCGGGTTTGACCGATGCATTCAGCGCCTGCGCCGCATCGGCGACCAGCAGTTCCTTCTCGGTCTGGCTGATCGCAAGCTTGGCAACCTTGTCCTTGAAATCGGCGAAGAGCGGGGCGTCAGGACCATCGCCAAAAGGTGCACCGGTAATCACATTACGTGCGTCGCTTATGACATAAGGGTAAACCCATTTGGGCGGCATGATGCCGTCGGCGGCGCGTGATCTGGCCTGCCCGATAGCTTCGTTCAGGGCAGGGCCGATGCCATAGAGGCGATTGATATAGGCGCGCGCATCCGATTTGTTGTCGATCCGATGGATGTTGATCAGGAAGGCCGGAATCTGGCTCTGCGCCCCGTTCATCTGATCGAAGATGTAACCATAATCTCTATATTTGAAGGCAGCCTCGCTGCGCGCGGTACGCTTTTCAAACAGGCGATAGGACAGGCGGTTTTCTAGAGAAAGCTTGGCCGGGTTAAAGCGCGCGCGCATTTCCTTGAGTGCTGAGCGGTCTGCTTCGATATCGCGCGCCTCGGCGGCCTCGGAGCCGTCGTCCCACCGACCATAATCGCTGTCCTTGATGCCACGATAGGATTTGCCCAAGGGCGATCGTGAGAGTTGTTCGGCGTCGACTTCCTCGAAAAAGGCCATGATGGCCGCGTTCTGGTCAGTTTCGACTGCTTGTGTGGCAGGTGTTGTTTGCGCGACAGAAGGCGCACTGACGCCCAAGCTGGCGACTGCAATGGCGAAGGCGGAAAGGGCAGTTCTGGTGACGCGCATGGGGAGGCTCCGGGGTTGTTGACCTAAGGGAGCTTTACCAGCGGTGGGCAGGATAAGAATACGCTATTTCTACGCTGGTCGAATGGCGACGCGCTTTTATCGAAGCCCAACCTTAGCCGCTGTTCCGAAGAGCCGTCGCCACCGCGTTGATTGTCAACTGGATGCCTTCGGCGATGCGCGGATCGTCTTCACCCGCGCGGTGGCGCTTCATCAGTTCGATCTGCAGATGGTTCAGCGGTTCGATATAGGGCAGGCGCAGGCGGATTGAATTGTTGAGCGAGGGGCTGGCCTCCAGCAGTGCCGATTGCGAAGTTGCGTCTAGTAGACTGTCATGCGCCGCATTCCATCCCGACTGGATTTCGCCAAACAGCCGGTCGGCAAGCGCGCGATCCTCGACCAAGGTCGCGTAATGCGCGGCGATTTCCATATCGGATTTTGCCAGCACCATTTCCATATTGGCTAAGATAGTCTGAAAGAATGGCCAGCTTTCAGCCATCGCGCGCAGCAGCCCCTTGTCTTCGAAGCCCGCAAGTGCCTGTCCGGCACCATACCAGCCCGGCAGCATCACCCGGGCCTGTGCCCAGCTGAACACCCAGGGGATGGCGCGCAAATCCTCTATCCGGTCATTCGCCTTGCGGCTGGAGGGGCGAGAGCCGATTTTGAGCGTCGCGATCTCCGAGATCGGCGTCATCTGCCTGAAGAAGATGTTGAAGCCGTCGGTTTCGTAAACCAGCCCGCGATAGGCGGCAAAGGCATGGGCCGACAGTTGGTTCATCGCCGCCGAAAAGCGGGCGGCGTCGGCAACCGGCACGGGGTCCGGCTCAAGCGACGCGAGCAGTGTTGCAGACGCGATGGTTTCCAGATTGGCCACAGCATTGTCGACTGTGCCATATTTGGCAGCGATAACTTCGCCCTGTTCGGTGATGCGGATGCGCCCGTTGACGGTGCCGCGCGGTTGCGCCTGAATGGCACCAAATGCCGAACCGCCCCCGCGCCCGACCGCGCCGCCGCGTCCGTGGAACAGCTGCATGGTGACACCTGCCGCTTCGAACACGGGTGCCAGCGCTAGCGAGGCTTGATTGAGGCCCCAAGTCGACGTCAGATAGCCGCCATCCTTGTTCGAATCCGAATAGCCGATCATCACTTCCTGATGCCCGCGCGCCTTCGCCAGCGCCTGCATTTCAGGCAGCGCGAAGAAGGCCGTCATGATGGCGGGAGCAGCCTCAAGGTCGCCGATGGTTTCGAACAACGGCACGACCATGATTGGTGCTTCGGCTTTGCCATTAGGGTCGAAGCGATAAAGACCTGCTTCTTTCAGCAGCACATAGACTTCGAGCAGATCGGACAGGCTGGTCGTCTTGCTGATGATATAATTAGTGATGGCACCGCGCCCGAATATGTCGTGGGCATGTGCCGCTGCGTGCAGGATGGCGAGCTCGCTACTGGCTTCCTCGCCCAATGCCGTGGCTGCTCCGCCCAACGGCCGGTTGTGCACCAGTTCTTTGGTCAGCAGGGCGATACGCGCTTCCTCGTCGAGATCGAGATAGGCGAGTTCAACCCCGGCCTCGCGCAGCAGTTCGGCGACCACTCGTTCGTGCACATCGCTATTCTGGCGCAGGTCAAGCGTTGCCAGATGAAAGCCGAAGGTTTCGACTGCGCGGATCAGCCGCGCCAAAGCACCCCCGCTGGAAAGCGCGCCCTTACCTTCGGAGGCGAGCGCCGAGGCGATGGCGATAAGGTCGCGGCGAAAGCTGTCAGGAGACGAATAGGACTTGCCTGCCAATCGTGAGGGCCGTGGCGGCGCTTCGCCGACAATCTGGACATAAGTTGCCGCCAGCCGCGCATAGATGCCGGACAGGGCACGGCGATAGGGTTCGTCCGCGCGACTTGCTGCGATGTCGCCGCTCGCTTCGGCCAGATCGAGCACCGCCTGCGGCACATGCGCGAGTTCGGACGAGATCGATATTTCCGCGCCCAAATGGTGGACGCATTCGAGATAATGGCCAAGCGCGGTTGCCGCCCCACGCGACAAGGCATTGTCGAGTGTTTGGGCATTGACGAACGGGTTGCCATCGCGGTCGCCGCCGATCCAGCTGCCGAGCCGCAGGAAAGAAGGCGGGCGAGCCCCCAGGTCGCGTTCCCAGCGCGCATAAAGCTTGGGCAGCGCGACGAGGAAGACGTCCTCCATATAGGCGCGTGCATTTTCGATTTCGTCGGCGACCACCAGTTTTTCGCGGCGCAGCGGCCGAGTCTGCCAAAGGAGTGCGATCTGGCGGTAAATGGCTTCGTCGATACGGTCGCCCGATTCGGTCACATCCTGCCCGTTGTCGCGCAGGCGCATCAGCGCCGCTATCCGGTTCTTGTGATCGATCATGCTCTTGCGGCGGACTTCGGTAGGGTGCGCGGTGAGAACGGGGACTATCAGGCTTTGGCCGAGCAGTTCGCCGACCTGATCGGCGCTGATGCCCTCGGCACGCAGCCGCTCGACCGCCTCCGCAAGTGTCGCCCCACCCTCTTGCAGATTGGATTGCCGGTCCTCGGCCAGATTGGCGAGCAGCGAGAAGAGCATGAAGCCGCGAACAAAGGAAATGGTGTCATCAAGACTCAAGGCCTCCAGCCCGGTGTCGACCGCGCCTTCAACGCCGCGATGCCGGTCGACACTTGCCGCGCGGATATATTCGGTCTGGCGGAACAGTTTCTCGCCGCCATAAGCACGGATAACATCGCCCAGCATCTTGCCGAGAAACCGGATATCCGGGTTTTGCTGGATGGGCTGCGGCGCGGTTCGGTTCATGCGCAGCAGAATTGCTGCAGTGCAGCGTGCCGTCAAGCGACATAGCTATGCAGGCAGATCAACTTATCAGGCGCGCCAAAGCCTCGATTTCAGCGGTTTGCGCGGCAACGTCTTTTGCCATTTGCGATTGCGGTAGGGCGAGGAGGCCGAGCAGGCCCGAATCGGCGCCTTTCTCTCGCTCCGCTGCGATCAGCTTGTCGAGATCGGAAAGTGCCGCAACCGAATCGCCGCGCTTCACGTCAAGGCGGGAGAGTTCGACCTGCGCGGCTGCCCAGCTCTCGGAGCCTGCGGCAGCGCCGGCAGCGGCTTGCGCGGAAGCCCTTGCGGCACCAGCGGCGTTTCGGAAAGCCGAATCAGCCTTTTGGTGTCTGACTATCAAGGCATCGACTGCCGCTGCGAGCTCGGCAGGCAAAGCGGAGCTGACTTGTTCGGCAACTGGAGCCGGTTCGGTAACCGGCTCGGTAGTTTCATAGGGCCGCTTTGCGAGTGATGGGAACTCGCCATCGGGCAGCGAACAGCCGCTGACCAGCATTGCGGCTAGGATTGGGAGCGAACAGGCGCTATGTTTGAAACTGAACATGTGTCGGGTTTAGGCGGCCCGCCAAGCACAGGCAAGCGCGCGACACACATGCGCTAAAAACCGCCGATATTTGCGGCAAAGGCCGTTGACAAAGCCGACTCAATACACTAGCTGCGCGCCTTCCAATGCGGGCCTTCGGGACTCGCGTCTTGTTGTTGCGCGTTGGAAATGCCCGTTAAACTGGGTGCAAAGCAGATATATAGAGATTGAGATAAAGCCATGTTCGCTATCGTGCGCACAGGCGGCAAGCAGTATCGCGTCGCCGCCGGAGACAAGATCGCAGTTGAAAAGCTGCCCGGAAACGCTGGTGACACCGTGTCGCTGGACGATGTGTTGCTCGCGGGCGACGGTGGCGAAGTCAAGGACGCCAAGGGTCTGGTCGTTTCGGCCGAGATCATTGCGCAGGAACGTGGCGAAAAGGTCATCGTTTTCAAGAAGCGCCGTCGGCACAATTATCGCCGCAAGCAGGGCCATCGCCAGTCGCTGACGCTGCTGCGTATAACTGCTGTTGGTGGCGCCGCGCCCAAAAAGGCTGCTGCCCCCAAGGCTGAAAAAGTTGAAGCTGCGGCAGATGCCGCTCCCGCCAAAAAGGCCGCGCCGAAAAAGGCCGCAGCCAAGACAGCCGAATAAGAGCTTAGGAGTTTAGACCATGGCACATAAAAAAGCAGGTGGTTCCAGCCGTAACGGTCGCGACTCAGCAGGTCGTCGCCTTGGCGTGAAGAAGTTCGGCGGTCAGGAAGTGATCGGCGGTAACATTATCGTGCGTCAGCGCGGGACCAAAGTGTACCCGGGCGCTGGCGTTGGCATGGGCAAGGACCACACCCTCTTCGCACTCGTCGAAGGTCGCGTCCGATTCCACGCCGGCAAACTCGGCCGCAAATATGTGTCGGTGGACACTATGGCGATGGCAGCCGAATAACATAGGACAATCGATAAAGGGTTGTCCGTCTGGATGACCCGGGGGGTGGTAACGCCTTCCATCGCGCAAGGGAGACGGGTCATCCGGCTCCCTTTCTTTTTGCCCCATTCTCCCTGCACCCCACCCCGTTCGGGATGGCATGTTTCACAAGGCTGTCACTAAAGAGTTCCAAGGGGCAGCCGTCAGGTCAGGAGAGAGACCATGTTCGCGAGAACCGAAAGACTGTTGTTGAGACCCAGTTGGCCCGAAGATGCAGGCCAACTCTATCGTGCGATTGCCGATGAAGGCATTGTGCGCAACCTTGCGCGCGCGCCCTGGCCTTATACCAAGGATGATGCCGCATGGTTTGCCGGGCTGGAGCATTCGGAAATGTTCCCCAACTTCATGCTGATGTTGCGCACCGATGGCGCGCCGAAACTCATCGGATCCTGTGGTCTGGGTGAACGCGATGGCGAAGCGGAGTTGGGATACTGGATCGCGCGCCCCTATTGGGGGAATGGTTTTGCCGCTGAGGCAGCGAAAGCCGTTGTCGACGTGGCCAAGGCGCTTGGATATCGCAAGCTGGTGTCGGGGCACTTCACCGACAATCCCGCATCGGGTCGCGTGCTGCGCAAGGTCGGCTTTCGTCCGCTTGGCCGCGTCGAGAATCGCTACAGCGTTGCACGCCGTCAGGAGGTGACTTGCGCGCTGTTTGAAAAAATGCTCGCGGACGGCGACGCTGAAACTGATGGCACTCGCCCGGTGATGCGTGCCAACCGTGAACCTATGCAGATGGCGATGCCGAGGGCTGCTTAGGCGACGTTAACAAGGCCTTCTATGGCAGATGGGCGTGTACGCACGACGTCGCCCGTCGACCCTTCAGTCACCAGCTTGATGGCCGCGAGCATATTCTCTCCACGAACCAAAAGCTCGCGGTCGTCAATCTGGTGCGGATGGAAGCCGGGGCGGAAAAATTCGGCCCATGGGCCCATTACATTCCGCCCGATCGCACCCTTAGCAAATCCGTGGCGGATGCATTTCCACCAGCCCTTCGGTTTGGACATACCATCCTGGCACAGCAACTCGACCTGGCCGCGCGTGCGGTTGATGAAGAAGCTGAACGATACCGCGAGCAGCAGCGCGCTGCGGGTCAGCCAGCGCCGCGCGCCGCTCCACTCGCGGGTCGCAAACATCCAGACGTCGAAGGCAACCGCCTTATGCTCGACCTCTTCGATCGCATGCCAGAGCCATAGCTTGCGCAGTTCGAGGTCGGTGCCTTCCAGATG
>NZ_JBEBKL010000049.1:0-16923 GCF_040079335.1 Sphingorhabdus sp. | reverse complement strand
GTAAGCATCTCCGCAACCGCCAGCGACGGCTGGATGACGATAATAGTTGATGACGATGGCGAAGATTCGCCAACCCAGGAACATGGCAACGGCATCGGTCTTGCCAATGTCCGCGATCGGCTCGAAGCCCGCTACGGCGACCGCGCCAGTTTGGCTAAGGGTCGAAAACCGGACGGCGGATACCGGGCCACGATTGTCATTCCCATATCGCCCAAGGATTTGGCATGACAGGATTGCGCACCGTAATCGTCGATGATGAGCCATTGGCAGTTGAGCGTTTGCAGATCCTTTGTGCAGCAGAGTCAGCCGTCAATCTTGTCGGTACAGCCGGCGATGGTGCCGCTGCGCTGCGCCTTGCGCAGACCCTGACACCAGACCTGATATTGCTTGATATTGGCATGCCCAAGATGGACGGTATCAGCGTTGCCCGTGCGATCGCCCTGATGGAGCGGAAGCCGGCAATCATCTTCGTCACAGCTTATGACAATTTTGCCGTTGAGGCATTCGACCTTGATGTCGTGGATTATATGCTCAAGCCGGTTTCAGCCGACCGCTTGAGCCGTGCGATAGCCCGCGCACAGCAGCAGATCGAGAATGTGCAAGATGGAGAAGGCGAGGCCGGAGACATATCAGCCCAGCCGGATGCATCGGGCGGCTATGCCAGCGAGTTTTGGGTTTCACACCGGTCGGAGCTGATCCGTATCGCGGCGTTGGACATAGAGCGCATCGAAGCCGAGCGGGACTATATGCGTCTGCACACAGGCGGGCGCAGCTATTTGCTGCACCAAACGATATCGACCCTTGAACAGCGGCTCGATCCTTCGAAATTCCAGCGTATTCATCGAAGTCATATTGTGAGGCACGACCTGATCACAGGGCTGCGCCACGAAGGCGGCGGCGTTTGGCACGCTTTATTGGAAAATGGCGATTCGATGCGCATCGGCCGCAAATATTTGTCGGATGTGAAAAAGCTGGCAGGGAAATAGGCGTCGCCTTTCCCTGCCCGGCTTTTGCGATTGTCGGCTATCAATCCAGTGCAACTTTCACACTGCTGCCAAAGCGCGCGATTGTTTCGCCAGCTTCACGCATGGCTGTTGTTTTTGCTCGCGCGCGGCATTTCTGTTGATCGGAATGTTCAGCGGCGGTTTTGGCGGCTGGGAATGCGCAGACGTTCCTGACGGCACGCAATACCCGTTGTTTGAGCTTGTCTTGACCGGATTGGGTCGAAAGATCGAGATCAGAATGGCTGACTTCGATAGTCCGAACACTTTTGTGTGTCGTTTGGGCTGACACATTTGAGCATGCCAGCAATGCAAGCATCGTAGTTGTAACCGTCTTTAACATATCAGGCTCCTATCAGCGATAACGGGCCTCTCTTCGTCTGCGGGCCCTTCGGGAGAGGGTGCAGACCGAAGGATCTTAACGCTGGGGAGCTGGAAGAGTTCGGCCTGCAAACTCGTTATGCGCGGAAGGCGTTCTCGGTTCAGCAAGCGTTCGACAGGGAGATAAGAGCAGATTGCAAGCCGACAAAAAACATGACGAACGCGCGTCAAAAGGCTACCAATCGCTTTATCGGAACAATCGGGTTCGACGAACGACTACAGTTGTAATTTTGATCTGTCAGATCAGCCCAGCTAACGGACTTGACGGGTCAGCATACATCCGTCGCCCCATACGACCGGCGAGATAGGCTTCACGCCCCGCCTCTACCGCCAACTTCATCGCACGCGCCATGCGCACGGGATCTTTAGCTTCTGCAATGGCGGTGTTCATCAGCACGCCTTCGCAACCCAGCTCCATCGCAACCGCAGCGTCGGAAGCTGTGCCAACACCGGCATCGACCAGCACTGGCACTTTCGCCCCCTCGACTATCAGGCGAATCGTTACGCGGTTTTGGATACCCAAGCCTGACCCGATCGGCGCACCCAAAGGCATCACCGCCACTGCGCCTGCATCTTCCAATTGTTTCGCCGCAATCGGATCGTCGACGCAATAAACCATCGGCAGGAAGCCTTCTTTGGCCAGCACTTCCGTCGCCTTGAGTGTCTCGCGCATGTCGGGATAAAGCGTCCGGGCTTCACCTAGCACTTCGAGCTTCACCAAATCCCAGCCCCCAGCTTCGCGCGCCAGCCGCAGCGTGCGGACGGCGTCTTCGGCGGTAAAGCAGCCTGCGGTATTGGGCAGATAGGTGTATTTCTTCGGATCGACATAGTCGGACAGCATCGGCGCATTCGGATCCGACACATTCACCCGGCGCACTGCCACGGTGATGATTTCCGCACCCGACGCCACCAGCGCCGCAGCATTTTGTTCGAAATCCTTATATTTGCCGGTTCCGACAATCAGGCGCGAGGTGAAGGTGCGACCGGCAACGGTCCAGCTGTCGGCATTTGTCATTGGGGTGCTCATGCCGTGCGCCTTAGCCGCCGCCGACAAAGTGGACAATCTCCAACTGGTCGCCATCGGCCAGCATCACATCCGCATGGGTTGAGCGCGGGACGATCTCCAGATTGCGTTCGACCGCGACCTTTTTCGGGTTGAAACCCAGTTCAGCCACCAGCCCCGCAACCGACAGCCCCGCTGCGACACGGCGCGGTTCACCATTGATGCTGATTGCTATCGTTGAAAGGGTGGCGGTATCGGTCATTTTGTCTCGCTTTTTCCTGTCATCCACATATAGGGGCCGACAGCATCTTTAGGCAAGACTAACCACGGGAAAACGCCTTGGCTGACACACCGCTCATCTATGTCCTAAACGGCCCCAATCTCAACCTGCTCGGCACGCGGGAGCCAGAGATTTACGGCACCGATACGCTCGACGATATCGCCGGTCGCCTTGACGATCAGGCGCATGAACTTGGGCTGGAAATCGACTTTCGCCAATCTAACCATGAAGGCCATCTGGTCGACTGGCTCCACGAGGCGCAGGCCGAGGGGGCGAAAGCTGTCTTGCTCAATGCGGGCGCCTATACCCACACTTCAATCGCGCTCCACGATGCGATCAAATCGATCAAGTTGCCGGTGATCGAAGTGCATCTGTCCGACCCCATGAAGCGCGAAGCCTTCCGCCATATCAGCTATGTCGGCATGGCAGCGCATAGTTGTTTTGCAGGGCATGGCGCAAAAAGCTATGAACTGGCGCTGGACGCGGCGGCGCGTCTCTGATTAAAGCGGCCCAAACAGGGTCAAACGGAGAATTTACATGAACGGCAAAACCGGCGGGATGCAGGTCGATACCAAATTGGTGCGCGAACTGGCCGAGTTGCTCAACGACACCGGCCTCAGCGAAATCGAGGTCGAAGACGGCGATCGCAAGATCAAAGTAGCCCGCACGATCAATGCAGTTGCTGCAGCCCCCGTCGCTATTGCAGCCCCGGCAGCAGCCGCACCCGCAGCCCCGGCCGAAGCGGCCGCTCCAGCGGTTCCCGCCAACGCCCTCAAATCGCCGATGGTCGGCACCGCCTATCTGACGCCAGAGCCGGGCGCTCCCGCCTTTGTCAGCGTTGGCGACAAGGTATCTGCGGGCGACACCCTGCTGATCGTAGAAGCGATGAAGGTGATGAACCCGATCACCGCACCCAATGCCGGCACCGTCAAAGCCATCTTTGTTGAAAGCGGCCAGCCGGTCGAATTCGACCAGCCTCTGATGGTCATCGAGTAAGCTACCGATGGGTATCGAGAAAATCCTGATCGCCAATCGCGGCGAAATCGCGTTGCGTATCCACCGTGCAGCGCATGAAATGGGCATCAAGACTGTAGCGGTGCATTCGACTGCCGATGCCGACGCCATGCACGTCCGTCTGGCTGACGAAGCCATATGCATCGGCCCGCCTGCAGCCAAAGACAGCTACCTCAACATACCTGCGATCATATCGGCGGCTGAGATCAGCCATGCCGATGCGATCCACCCTGGCTATGGCTTCCTCTCGGAAAACGCGCAGTTCGCCGAAATCGTCGAGAGCCACGGCATCGCCTTCATCGGCCCCAAGCCCGAGCATATCCGCACGATGGGCGACAAGGTGATGGCGAAGAAGACGGCAGGCGAGCTTGGCCTGCCGCTGGTTCCTGGCTCCGACGGCGCGGTTTCAGAAATCACCGAAGCCAAAAAGATTGCCGAGGAAGTCGGCTATCCCGTCATCATCAAGGCGGCCTCCGGCGGCGGCGGGCGCGGCATGAAGGTGTGCAACGGCCCCGATGAACTCGAAACGCTGATCCAGCAAGCAGGCAGCGAAGCCAAAGCCGCATTCGGCGATGCAACGGTCTATATCGAGAAATATCTTGGCAACCCGCGCCATATCGAATTCCAGATATTCGGCGATGGCGAAGGTAACGCCATCCATCTGGGTGAGCGCGATTGCTCGCTGCAGCGCCGCCACCAGAAAGTGCTGGAGGAAGCCCCTTCCCCCGTCATCTCCGCCGACGAACGCGCGCGCATGGGCGATATCGTCGCCAAGGCGATGGCGGGCATGGGCTATCGCGGCGCTGGCACGATCGAGTTTCTGTGGGAAAATGGCGAATTCTATTTCATCGAAATGAATACGCGTATCCAGGTCGAACATCCGGTTACCGAAATGATCACCGGTTTTGATCTTGTCCGCGAACAGATCCGCGTGGCCGAAGGTCGTGGTCTTTCGGTGACGCAGGATATGCTCGAATTCCGCGGCCATTCGATGGAATGCCGGATCAATGCCGAGGATGCGCGCACCTTTGTGCCTTCCCCCGGCAGGATAGGCCATTATCACGCCGCCGGTGGCATGCATGTGCGCGTCGATAGCGGCATGTATTCGGGCTATAGCGTCCCGCCCTATTATGACAGCATGATCGCCAAGCTGATCGTCTATGGTCGCACCCGCGAAAGCTGCATGATGCGCATGCGCCGCGCGCTTGAGGAAATGGTGATTACCGACATCAAGACCAACATTCCGCTGCATCAGGCGCTGCTGCGCGATCCGGACGTCATCAATGGCGACTATACGATCAAGTGGCTCGAAGAGTGGCTGGCGCGGCAGGAAAGCTGAGCCGGCGACATTTTGTCGCTGGCGCAATGATAGCGCCATTGCTCGCCTGCGATCGCAGCGAGAAAATTGCCCCTCCGGCCAGACCGTCTGCTGCAACACCAAAGTCTGACAGGGGGGATCTGGTCGAGCTGATCCAGCTCGACTCCAGCATTCGTCTCGACATCCGCTATGCGACGGCCAACAATTTCACCGGTCGCAAACTTTATCCACAGGCGCGCGCCTTTCTCGTCCGCCCGACCGCCGAAGCTCTGATACGGGCGCACCGGGCTGCGCAAAGCGAAGGCTTTGGCCTGATGATATATGACGCCTATCGCCCTTGGCGGATTACAAAAGCTTTGTGGGATGCAACCCCGCCGGGCCCGAAACGCAACTATGTCGCCAATCCTAAAAAGGGATCACGCCATAATCGCGGTTGCGCAGTCGATTTGACGCTGCACGATCTGGCGACCGGTCGCCAGGTCGAAATGCCAAGCGGCTATGACGAGTTCACCCAGCGCGCGCACCGCGATTTCATGCGAGCCTCGCCCGAAGCAATCGCGAATCGCAAACGACTCGAAAGCTGGATGGAAGCGGAGGGGTTTCGCGGAATCTCGAACGAATGGTGGCATTTTGATTTCATCGGCTGGGAGAACTTCCCCATCCTTGACATTGCGTTTGATGAAATTGGCTGAAATCCAGCCGTTCAACTAAATCGCGCCTTTCCTGAACATTACAGCCTCATTCAGCCTCGTGACAGACAATCTCGGCGATAAAGGCTCTAATAGGGCGGCACAGTGTCGTTCTCACATCGGGGACCAACGATGAAGAAAATATTCTTGATAGGCATTGTCTCGACAATCGCCCTTTCACCGGCCGCTTATGCCGCCCAGCCTGCACAAGCTGGTGCCGCAATGTCGGCAACGGACAATACATCCAATTTCGAGCGTGGTGAAAAGCGCAAGGGCCAATGGGTGCGCGGACAAGGCCCGGTCAATCGCGACGATAGCGCCGGGCGCGGCGAGCAGCGTTCACGGCGCGTTGAACGCTCACCACAGGGCGAGCAGCGCAGCGAGCGTCGCGACGACCGGCGTGAGGATCGGCGCGGAAACTGGAACCAGTCGCAACAGCAGCCGCCGCAAGGCCAGCAGTGGAACCCTGGCGAAGAACGGCGCCGCAGCGATGACAACAGCCAGCGTCAACGCGAAGGCGGCTCCTGGAATGGCGGCAACGAAGATCGCCGCCGCTGGAGCGGTCGCAACGACGATAAGCGCAACGATAGCCGCTGGGATCGCCGCCGCGACGATGACAGTCGCCAGCACAATCGCCGGGACGACCGCCGCGATGACAATCGCCGGTGGGAAGGCCGCCGCGATGATGATCGCCGCTCAGCCGACAACCGCCGCTATGACCGGCGTGACAATGACCGCTGGGATCGCAGCTGGCGCAATGATCGCCGTTACGACTGGCGCGGGCACCGCGAGCAGTATCGCAGCTATTACCGCCCCGGTCGATATTACGCGCCCCACCGCAGTGACCATTATCGCCGGTTCAACATTGGCATCTATCTGGGATCGCCCTTTTATACGAACCGTTACTGGATCGCCGACCCCTGGTACTACCGGCTCCCGCCCGCCAATGGCCCGTACCGCTGGGTCCGCTATTATGACGATGTGCTGCTAATCGACGTCCGCAATGGCTATGTCGTCGACGTTATACACGACTTCTTCTGGTAATCCTGATCCCCCAGAAGTCGGAGAGCCCGGGGTACCTTCCTCCCCGGGCTCTTTTTGTTTGCACCGCGCTGGCCTTACACCCTCTCGAAATCCAACTGCCTTGCATGTTATGAGGCAGGCGACTCATCCCCGCATGGAGCGCAAGCGTGTCCGCCGAAACCGAAGCCCCGACCAAGTTCGACCCCAATAATGATCCGGCGAAGCTCGCCAAAATTGGCACGTTTGTAACCCGCAAGCTTGAAAATAATCCGCTGGTCCAGCGCATCGAAGTGCCCGACCTGCAGGTATATGTATATCAGGGCTTTTTGGGGAAGCGCGATTGCGGGATATTGATTTCAAAGATTGACGCCGATGCCGTTCCGTCAACCTTGTACAAGGGCACCGAACAAGCGGGATTTCGCACAAGCTATAGCTGCCACCTGAACCGCTGGGATCCCGACATCACCCGCGTCGAGGCGCGGATGAGCGATACGCTGGGGATCGACAATAATTGGGCAGAAACGATGCAGGGGCAGCGGTACACACAAGGCCAGGAATTCAAGGCGCATCACGACTTCTTCCACCCAAGCCAAAGCTATTGGGAGCATGAAGGCCCGCGCGGCGGTCAACGCAGTTGGACCGCGATGATCTTCCTCAACGAGCCCGAAGAAGGTGGCGCGACCGAATTCTCCCATATCGGCATCGGCGTCCGTCCGCAGGCTGGAACGCTGCTGATGTGGAACAACATGAAACCCGACGGCACGCTCAACTACAAATCGCTGCACACTGGCACCCCGGTGGTGAAAGGCGTGAAGCACGTCATCACCAAATGGTACCGGCAGAACAACTGGCTGGAACTCAATACCGCCACGGCGTGAGGAGAGCCAAGTCCCGAAAGATCAGGATTTCGAGGCTAGTACGCCGGTCACGCTGTTTTTCAGTGAGATATTTGCGGCATTCTGCTTTTTGGGTGCCTCAGCCTTGGGTTTACGGACTTCACGGTTCGATCGTTTTTGACTTTTAGCCATCACACTCTCCTTTGTTTAAACGCAATCAACGACATATTTTCGGGCCACTGGCCGGTCTTCGATGCATCCCCGATAGATATTGCCTGCCGGTGTCGTCAGATGATGCTCAAGATGATCAAAGATGGCGCTGTCCTCCGTCATGTCGAACTTGCGCGCGAACAGATCGGGACTCAGCGTGAGTCGCAGGGCATCGGCCTTACCAAAGGTGCGCGGGCGCAATTTGATGTCACCATCCGGCACCCAATCAATGGTGCGGAGATCATCGTTGATGACAATACCATGCTCTCCCCGGTTCATCATGACTGTCTGGAAAAAGCCTTCGTCAGCAATCAGACTGCGCCGGTAGAATTTGCGGAACGGCGCGACCTGCACATCGTTGCAGACAAATTCGCAAAAGCTGCGGGTCACAACCTTCCATTGCGTGCCGATATAAGGGGTCACGTTGAACATCGGTCGACGCTTCAGCCCGGTGCGAAATATCCGGCCAAAGGCTTCAACAAAGAAATGGCTTAGCCGGTTCAACGTATCGGGCCGAAAGCGCGCTTGATCGACGGTACGGATGAACTGTTTTCCGCCGTTTTTGGAGAGAAATTCGCGGATATAGTTCTGTGACTTGAGCGGAAAGTCCTGGCCACTCAGATTGATGAAATGGGTCCATCCGGAATCCATCTTAAGCAATTTCGCCATGCCGCGAAGTTCGGCATCCACCAGACTGTAGCCGCCCCAAAGTGCTGGCTTTGGATCAAGGATGGCCACATTCTGATATGGCGCGAGAAATGCCTTCAGGTCGGCCTGCAATTCAGGCCCGGAACTGCGGTCGATGTGAATAAGGTACTGGTTCCCGGCCGCATAAACCGAACGGAACATGCGTTTGAATTGGTCTGGATAACGGTGGGCAAGAATGAAATAGGCGATCATGCGGCGTGCTCCCATTCGCCGCGCATTGCACGCTGGCAAAGCACGGTGAGGTCGTACCCGTCTCGGGACGCCAAGCGAAAAATCGACCGGAAAGAGACACCGTCAGCTCGGGTGGATACGGCCAAGGGTATAACCTATATGGGCATGACGGGCCGGAATATAAGGGCGAGTGCCTCACTATCCGTTCATAAGCGGTCAATGTCGTCTGTCGAAACAGACTTGTCGTCCGAAGAATTGGCATCAAGGAAACCGGCATTCGCCGACGTGGCTAAAATCGCTGCTGAATAAATTGGAGAATTTTGATGATATCCCTTCGCTTCGCTCTGCTTGCGGGCTGCGCTTTTGCTGCTGCAGTAACCACCAGCACTTCGGCAATCGCTGCCACTGCTGACAACGCCGCGGTCGCTCCGCAGGCCGATGAAGCGTCCAAGCTGGCCGCCCTGTTTGCCGAGGACGATGAAGCCACCCTCAAGCGCAATCCCCTAAACGCATTGTTCCGCGGCGACATGCGCTATGCTGATCAGTTGGGCGACTATATCAGTGACGCTTATTTCGATGCAGAGCGCGAAGCAGCCGAAACCAATCTGGCCAAAGTGGAGAGCATCGACCGCGCCAAGCTCGATCCGACCAGCCAGATTGCCTATGACGTTTACAAGCAGAACCAGCTTGATGCACTCAAGGGCCTGTCGAAAGAAATCATGGATTTGACGGTGGTCCGCCCCGTCAACCATTTCGCCGGATTCCACACCTTCTATCCCACCTTCGCCAGCGGGCAGGGTGCAGCGCCGTTCAAGACCGTTACCGATTATGAAAACAATCTGAAACGTCACAAGGAGTTCATCACGCTGATGGATGCCTCAATCGGCCGTTTCCGTGAAGGCATGGCGTCAGGCGTGTTCGAGACAAAGCTGACGATCACCAACGTCATTGACCAGTTGAACACCCAACTCGCGCAGAAGACCGAGGAGTCGCCTTATTACGGCCCGGTCACCAAATTCCCCGCCGATTTCAGCGAAGCCGACAAGGCACGCCTGACTGCCGAATATCGCGATATAGTCGAAAAGGGGCTGTACCCCGCCAACCAGCGCATGCGCGATTTCTTGCGTGACGAATATCTGCCGCTGGCGCGCGAGGGCGTCGGCCTGTCCTATATGAAGGGCGGCGAGAAACTGTACCAATATATGGTCGAACAAACGACCACCCTGCCATTAAAGGCCGCCGACATCCATAATTTGGGCCTGTCGGAGGTCGACCGGATCAAGAAGGGTATGGAAGCCATCAAGACCGAGGTTGGGTTCAAGGGCAGCTTGCAGGACTTCTTCGAGCATCTGCGTACCGACCCCAAATTCAAGAAGGAAAGCCGCGAGGCGCTGACGCAGGGCTATTATGACATCGGCAAGCAGGTCGACACTGTCATTTCCAGCCAGTTCAAATATCTTCCCAAGGCACCGCTTGAGATCAAACCTTATGAAGAATTCCGCGAGAAATATGAGGCGGGTGGCAGCTATCAGCAGGGCACACCCGACGGCACGCGCCCCGGCACCTTCTATTTCAACGCCTACGACCTGCCCAGCCGCACCACATCAGGCATGACCACGCTCTACCTGCACGAAGGCGCGCCGGGGCACCATTTCCAGATCAGCATCGCGCAGGAAAATGAGAAACTGCCGGCCTTCATGCGCTTTGGCGGCAACACCGCCTATGTCGAGGGCTGGGCACTCTATGCCGAGACGCTGGGTTATGACATGGGGCTGTTCAAGGACCGCTATCAGCGCTTTGGCACGCTGTCGGACGAGATGCTGCGCGCGATGCGGTTGGTCGTCGACACCGGGCTCCACAGCAAGGGCTGGACCCGCGATCAGGCGATCAACTATATGCTTGCCAACAGCGACATGGGCAAAACCGATGCCACGGCAGAGGTCGAGCGCTATATCGCGATCCCGAGCCAGGCATTGGCGTATAAGATCGGGGCGTTGACCATCCAGAAACTGAAAGCGAAAGCGCAAAAGGAACTGGGTGCGAAATTCGATGTGCGTGAATTCCACAATCAGGTTCTGAACACTGGGGCGCTGCCGCTCGCCGTGCTCGAGAAGAAAATCGACGGCTGGATTGCTTCGCAGAAATAAGGCGTTCAGCGCCCATTCAAAGCGCCATGGGCAGCTTTCTCCAATAGGAGGAAGCTGCCCATGCGCATTTTACCACTCACTCTCGCCCTTCTGGCGACGCCACTGGCCGCACAGGATCGCGGCAGTCCGCTGATCGACTATAGCGGGTTTCGCGAACTGACGGCGGAGGTGCAGCCAGTGCGATCGGAGCGGCTGGTCTCGCTTGCCCAATTCAAGGCGCGAGCCGCCCAACCTGATGTCCTGGTCCTTGACGCCCGGTCGGCCAAAGCCTTTGCCGAAGGGCATATTGCAGGAGCGGTAAACCTGCCGCTACCCGACTTCACCGCCGAAAGCCTCGCCCAAGTCATCGGTGCCAATCCGGACCGCGAAATCCTGATCTACTGCAATAATAATTTCACCAACAACCGCCGCCCGGTGATGACCAAAGCGCTGCCGCTGGCGCTCAACATCCAGACCTTCATCAACCTTTATGGCTATGGCTATAAAAATCTCTGGGAGCTTGGTGAAGCTGTGGACATGGATGACCCGCGTGTCGGTTGGGTGAAGTCGATCTAAACTGTAAAATTTGGCAGGCCGTGCGTTCCATCTGGAATTCCTGTTGTTTCCTTGAAACTGTTTCGCCACAAGAATTTAGGGTGGCGATTCATTTTGCATGGAGAGCATATGTTCGGTCGCATTGCTTCACTTCTGATATTTTTACTGCCATCGCCTGTGCTTGCCGAATGGCATGAGGCAAGTAGTGAGAATTTTCTGGTCATTGCCGACCAGAATGAAACGGATGTCCGCGAATTCACCGAAAGGCTTGAGCGTTTTCACAGCGCGCTAATCTGGATTCTGGGACGCGAATCAATTGTCCCAAGCCCGTCCAACAGGGTGACCATCTATGTCGTTCGCTCGGCTGGCCAGGTGCAGAAGCTCGCCGGCGATAAGAGCGGATATCTGCAGGGCTTTTACCAGCCGCGCGCGGGCGGATCGGTAGCATTCACTTCACGTGTCGATGGCCAAGGCAGCCTGGTCAGCTCAAGCGAGCAGATATTGTTCCACGAATACGCTCACCACATCATGCATGGTGCAAGCGAATGGGCCTCACCCCGCTGGTTGAGCGAGGGGTTTGCCGAATTTTTCTCCACCGCCCGTTTTGAAAAAAATGGCGGCGTCGGTTTGGGGCTACCCGCCTATCACCGCGCGGGCGAACTTGCATATGCCCGCAATGTCTCAATCGAAGCACTTCTCGATTCCGAAACCTACAAGAAAGACAAATCAAAGAGTTATGATGAATTTTACGGTCGCAGCTGGCTCCTCTATCACTACCTGCAATTGTCTGGGAACCGAAAGGGCCAATTAGACCAATATCGCCTTGCACTTGCCAATGGCGCAACAGAGATGGACGCGGCAACAAGGATATTCGGTGACCTTGGGCAGCTCAACAAGGAGCTGAACAACTATTTGCGTAAATCGCGAATGAACTATGTTTCAATTCCCGGAGACAAGCTCCGTGTCGGCCCGATCGCAGTGCGAAAAATGCGTGTCGGTGAGGCTGCGATGATGCCCGTCATTCTGGAGTCGAAGCGCGGCGTCGATGCAGAAACGTCCAAGCCGGTGTTGGCCAAAGCACAGCCGATTGCCGCACAATACCCAAATGACCCTGCCGTATTGGCTGCCTTGGCCGAAGCCGAGCACGACGCCGGCAATCATGAAGCGGCTGTGGCTGCAGCGGATAAAGCGCTTGCCATCAATCCGGGTCAGGTGAATGCGCTGGTGCAGAAGATCTACGCCCTGTCGCAAATTGCCGACAAGGCAGATGATAGCGATGCGGTTTGGAAAAAGGTGCGGCGTGCGGTCACCGCGCTCAACAAGGTTGAAGCAGACCATCCCATTCCGCTCATCTATTATTATCGCAGCCTGCAAGGCTCGGGCCAGGAAATAACCGAGCTGGCCGCCCATGGGCTAGAGCGCGCGTTGTTACTGGCACCCTATGATCAGGGCATACGCTGGCAGGTTGTGCAGCAATTGATGCATGAGGAAGCTTGGTCCACCGCTTACAGGGTCCTGATGCCGCTCGCCAATGATCCGCACAACCGGAGCGAAAACAACCCGGCTATTACCAAACTGGCGGAAATCAAGGCGAAGCTGCAGCCGAATCAAAAGACCGAAACCAAATCCGAAACAACTCCATCGGAACCCGCCGCTGACTGAGCCTGCGCATTCGCTGCCGTAGCGGATTTGGCAGCGCCCGATATTGGGTGTATATTGCGCTGATGCCAGCCGTCAAAGCCGCCAATCCCCGCTCAATATTCGCCCCCGAGGACTGGGCGGCAATTACCCGTGTTTCCCCTTGGCTGGGCATCTGGCAGATCGTCCACGCATGGGCCGTGGTTGCCATCGCAGCCTTTGGCACAGCTTGGGCTTGGGAGCAGAACTGGCTCGCCGGATTGGTTGCGACACCGATTGCGCTCGCGCTGCTAGGCGGGCGGCAATTGGGGCTGGCGATATTGATGCACGATGGCGCGCACGGTCTGTTGCATCCCAGCCGGCAACTCAACAACTGGTTGGGGCAATGGCCGTCCGGTGCGGCGACGGGAAGCGACTTGCACGCCTATCGCGCCTATCACCTCACCCATCACAAATTCACCCAGCAGCCCGAAGATCCGGACCTGTCGCTCTCCAAACCCTTCCCAACCAGCAGTGCCAGCCTGTGGCGCAAAGCAGTGCGTGACCTGACCGGACAGACCTTTTTCAAGCAGCGCAGCCATCAGTTTGCCGCGGCGCTGCGCGGGCTGAAAGCGATGCTGCGCGGCGAAACAGGTAGTTCAGAAGACAAGCGCGATACCAGCGCAGGCCGCGCGCTGAACCTGCAAAGCCGCAGCGGTATCGATGCACCCGTGGCCAATATCGAAGGCGCCAAGACCACCGCCCGCACAGTCGCACGCTTCCTGCTTGTGCAGCTCGTCTTGCTGGCGATTTCGCTCTCTGTCTGGGGCTGGCTGCCGTTCGTGCTTTGGCTGGTGGCGCTGGCGACGACCTTCCAGCTTTTCCTGCGCATTCGCAACATCGCCGAGCATGCCTGCACCACCACCGGCAGCGACGATCCCTTCAGCCATGCCCGGACGACCTATGCAGGCCTGATCGAGCGCGCGACGGTTGCACCCTATTGGGTCAATTTTCACAGTGAGCATCACCTGTTTATGGGCGTGCCTTGCTACAGCCTGCCGCGTGCGCACACACTGCTCGGCAAAGGCGGCTATCATGCGAAGATGACAATCGAACCCAATTATTGGTCGGTATTAAGGCGAGTTACAGCCAGCCCGACCGCTTAAAGCGGTAATAAAGCGTTCCGCAGATCGCAAACATCACGCCCAGCACGGCGAAATAGCCATATTTCCAACGCAGTTCGGGCATGATGTCAAAATTCATCCCGTAAATCCCGGCAATCGCCGTGGGCACTGCAAGAATGGCTGCCCAAGCGGCAAGCTGGCGGGTGATGACGCCCTGCCGCTGCTGCTCGAGCAGCCCGCTGGTTTCGATCACGCTGGTCAGCGTATCGCGCAGACCCGCTACGCGGTAATTCACCCGGCGGACATGGTCGGCCAGATCGCGGAAATAGGGATCGATCTCGCTATCGAGCTGTGGCAGGTCGATATTGACGAAACGATTGGCGAGATCCTCAGTAGGCCCAAGGATACGCTGCAGCCGAAAAAGATCGCGGCGCAGCGTGAACAGCCGCGACGTCTGCGCCCTGTCCAGAAAGGTTTCCATCGCCCGATCTTCCATCGCCAGCACCTGTTCCTCAACCACATCGATGGTTTCAAAATAGCCATCGACGATGAAGTCGAGAATCGCGTGGAGCACATAATCCGGCCCCTGTTTGAGCAGCCAGGGTGTCGCTTCAAGCTGGGTGCGGATCGGCGCGTGTCCGCGATCCGACCCATGACGCACGGTGATGATGAACTGCCGCCCGACAAAGATAGCGGTGTTGCCATATTCAATCCGCGCGGCGCCATCGCTGCCAACCAGATGGATAGTGCGCGCCACGACGAACAGGTTTTCGCCATAGCTTTCCATCTTGGGCAAATGGCGCGGATCAAGCGCATCCTCTACCGCCAGTTCGTGCAGCCCGAAATGCTCCTGCAACGCCTTGATCGTCGCCGCATCGGGTTCGTGCAACCCGATCCAGATGAAGTCCTCTTTCTTCTCCAGCGTCGGTATCGGCTTGGTTAGATCGACGTCGGTCAGCAGCCGCCCGTCGCGGTAGATACGGGCGGCGATAACGCTCATGCAAGCGCCTCGGCGATCAGCTTGCGGGTGTTCGCCACCCCGTAAAGCGCGATGAAGCTTCCCATGCGCGGGCCTGCGCTTGAGCCGAGCAAAGTTTCATAGAGCGCCTTGAACCAGTCGCGCAGATTTTCGAAACCACCAGTTTTGCCGATTTCATAGACGATATTCTGGATATCCTCGGCAGCCGCATCGGCCGGGAGCGGCGCGAGCTCTAAGTCGAGCCGCTTCAATGCCTCAACCTCAATGCCCTCTGCCTTGCGACGTTGCAGCGTCGGCGCGACATGATCGCGGTTATAGGCAAGCGCGAGGTTGATCAGGTTCGCCAGTTCGGGATGCGTCGCGGCCGTGGCATCGGGCACATAATTGGCCAGATAGCCCCACACCTGCGGCGCGGTCGCATGCGGCCCCATCACGCCAGCTAGATTGAGCAACAGCCCGAAAGTCACCGGCGGCACGTCCGCGGGCACCTTACCATTGTGGATATGGTGCACCGGATTGCCGAGCTTCTTCTCGATTTCCTGCCCAGCATAAGTGCCGCGGAACTGGAAATATTCATCCACCGCACGCGGGATCACGCCAAGGTGCAGTTGCTTGGCGCTTTTGGGTTCGCGATAGGCGTAAAAGGCCAGGCTCTCTTCAGTGCCATAGGACAGCCAGTCTTCCAGGCTCAAACCATTGCCCTTCGACTTGGAAATCTTCTCGCCCTTTTCGTCGAGGAACATTTCGTAGATGAGGCCGTCGGGCTTCCGCCCGCCCAGCGCCTGCGCTATCTTGCCAGACTGGATGCCGCTGTCGGTCAAATCCTTGCCGTACATTTCATAGTCGACGCCGAGCGCGACCCAGCGCATCGCCCAGTCGACCTTCCATTGCAGCTTTGCCTGCCCGCCAAGGATCGACTGGGTAATCGTCTCGCCCTCATCCTCGAACGACACAAGGCCTGCCTCGGCATCGACCACGGTCACGGGCACCTGCAGCACGACACCCGACTTCGAGCTGACCGGCAGCACCGGCGAATAGGTGGCGGCACGTTCGGCGCGCAGCGTGGGCAACATGATATCCATGATCGCCTGATAATTGCCCAAAACGCCCTTCAGCGCCGTGTCAAACTCGCCGCCTTCATACATCGTCGTCGACGAGACAAATTCATATTCAAAGCCGAAATGATCGAGAAATTCGCGCAGCATCGCATTGTTATGATGTGCAAAACTCTCATATTTCTCAAACGGATCGGGAATGCGTGTCAGCGGCTTGCCGAGATGTTCGGTGAGCATCGCATGGTTGGGCACATTGTCCGGAACCTTGCGCAGCCCGTCCATATCGTCGGAGAAAGCGACCAGCCGCGTCGGCATGTCAGCCATTTCCTCCAGCGCGCGGCGCACCATCGTGGTGCGCAGCACTTCGTTGAAGGTGCCGATATGCGGCAGGCCCGATGGGCCATAACCGGTTTCGAAAAGGACGGGGGAGCCGTCCGCCTTGCCCTGCGGATAGCGTTTGAGCAGCTTGCGCGCCTCTTCATAGGGCCATGCCTTGCTTGCCAAGGCTGCCGTGCGAAGGGCGGGGTCGACGCTCATTTCCATGTTTCCTTTTCGTTCCAAACTTGCCATGAATGGCGGATATGGCCCCTCCCCTAGCCTTTCCTGCGCTGCATGCAAGCCATGCCGGTATCTGGATCGCATCGCCCGATGGCGAAACGCGGCAGGTGGGGAAGGCAGAGGCGGTGGCGCGTGCGGCAGAGACGCCGCACATCATGCTCAACGCGCCACTGGTGGCACAGCGGCTGGGCTATGCCGAACTATCGGGGCTCGATTTGCTCGAACTGTTTGCCCTTGTGCATCCGGCGCGGTTTGTCGTGCCGACGGCGAAGGGG
>NZ_JBEBKL010000048.1:0-18113 GCF_040079335.1 Sphingorhabdus sp. | reverse complement strand
CGCGCTGAAATCGCGGGTCGATGACGGGCTGCTTGCCGAACTTGCGCCGATCAGAATGCAGTTGCTGCGTATCGGCCGCAATCTCAATCAGGCGATGAAGGCCGCCAATGCGTCCATGCTCGAAACCGGCGACAAACAGATCGAACCGGAGCTGCAACGGATCGCCGACATGCGGATGGAAATCTCCGAGCAGGTAACAGCGGTTGGCGATGCCATGCGCGGCGATGCGAGCTACTGGACCGTCGCGGATTGATGAGTCTGGAATCGGCCTTGTGGGAAGCAACCCGTCCGGCGTTTCGGGTGCGCTATATCCATGACCCCACCAGCACGCCGCGCGTTCCGCTCTATGCCAGTTACGGCTTTGCCACCGGCCCGACAGCGCGGGCCAAACTTGCGCGGATTGTTCGTAAAGCGCCCGAGGTTGTGGTCAAGGTCACAGGTCGGCAACGGGGCGGTAGCCATGTCAAAGCCCATCTCGACTATATTGGACGCAAGGGCGAAGTGGACATCGAAACCCGCGACGGCGAAATCCTGACAACCAAGGATGACGTTGCCGAGCGCGCGGAGGAGTGGAGCGACACGCTCCAATGGCGGTCGCGGCCTACGGTGTCGTCGGTGTCACTGATCTTCTCGATGCCCGAAGGAACCGACCCCGATAAAGTGCTGGGATCTGTCCGCGCGCTGGCCCATGCCGAGCTGAGCGACAATCACGATTATGCCCTAGCCCTCCATACCGACACACCGCGCCCGCATGTCCATCTGACGGTGCATGCCGAGGGACTGGATCGCTCAAGGTTCAATCCCCGACCGGTTCAGCTCAATCGCTTCCGCGAACGCTTTGCCCGAGAGCTGCGAGCGCGGGGCGTTGCCGCCGAAGCAACACCGAGACGGGCGCGAGGACAAGGGATTGCCGGATCAAGTATGGCGCTGGTCAAATTGCGGGCGCGGCTGCGAACCGAAGGTAGTCGTCAGATTACCCAATCCGACCGCCGCACCAACGAGCAGGCTATCGCGGTTGCGCGGGGCCAGGATCAATTGCCACCATTCATCGCAGCCGGCACATTCCGCTGGCAAGAGATACGCCGTGCCTATGAACAAACTGCCGCTGCGCTGGATGCTACCGGACAGGCCGATGACCGGGAGCTTGCCAAGGATGTTCGCACGTTCCTCGCCAAGCATCAGGGAATGAATGCCACGCCGGAGGTCTTCGCCGAGCATCACGCACAGCGACTTAACCGAGCAACGTCTCCGGAGGCGATCGATCCAACCCGAAATCGCCCGTCTCGAATGCGATAGGACGGGGCAATTGGAAAGGTCGCCCTTTGTGAGCAAATCGCGCTGCTCGCTCGTCTGGGCAGTTGTTGAATTCATAAGATACTTGTTTTCTTACGCTTCCTTTGTCTAGGTGGTGAAGGTGGGGCTGTTGCCTAATCTCAAGCCAAACGCCGACATTTTCGGCAGGCGGGATTTTGCGCTGTGCTGCACAGGATATTAGGGACTATGCTATGGAAAAGCACAGAGCACTTCTCCGGCGACTGAGAGCGACCGACTATCTAGACGCAGTGAATTACTCCGGCCGCGCCAATCTGCATGCCGATATGCGTAGCTCTGCATGCTTGCTCTACGACGTTTCAGAATCAATTCGATCTAATCACATTGATGACAACAGCCTTCACAACGCTTTTGCTCTAGTTAATGACGTTTTTGTAGCTGAAGACTATCTGCAAAAGGCTGAAAAGCCTCGATATGTCCACTATACCAATATGCGATTGCTTGACCGTTACCTGCTGGCGAACCAGTCTCGCTCGCTCGGAGAACGGCATGGCCGCGCACGTCGCGCCTTGGCGATCATAATGCGAGATTGGCATGATTTTGAACAGGATCGGCTAAGCTATTTCGACAGCAATGATGAGCCGCCGAAAAACGTGATTGGCTACCGTTACCAGCAGGAAAATAAGCAGGAGGATTTGGTTGCGCACTTGCGCGAACGTGTCCGCACGCTGGACTTGCTTAGTGAAATTGCAGCGGTCGGCAGTTTGCCGGACACGCGCATCATTAGTAGCGACATGAGCAATTACGCAAGCGACTGGGAATATTTCTCCGACAATGCCGACCGGGAACTTTCTCATTTCCTTTGTCTGCCGCGTTCGACCTGGCATGATGAAGTTATGTTTCTTCGTATGATCCATGCGACCGAATGCTGTTTCGCCGGAATCCTCGCTTCGCTTGAGACGTTGCCCGCATTGGCGCTTCAAAAAAACTGGCTCGGGGCGACTGCAGCGCTGAAGGCAGCAACTTATTTCTCAGACTTCCTTCTGCAACACTGGAAAGTTTTCGAGACGATGCCCGTACTTCATTTTTTCGACGGGTTTCGCGAAGACACTGGTGATGCGAGCGCGATCCAGTCACAACGCTTCCAACGACTCGATACGCTCGTTCGTGGCCTTGGCGACACCAAGCGCACTGCGCTCGGGCACCAACTTGAGGGCAAGGCAATTGCCGAATGGACGCCGCCGCCCATTGCCACCCTGCCTGGTCTACTCGAAGCGGCGCGACTAGCAGGCTCTGAGGGTCAGGATTTCGTTCAGGTTGTGCAGGATTTCGATGACGACCTGTTTGCATGGCGCTCAAAACATTTTGGCGTCGCAATGCGATATCTGCCGAAAGAAGCTAAAGGCACGGGAAATGAGGGAACACCCTATTTGAAGGCTACATATGCAGAGCCAAGGTTGGACCAAAGTGCCAACGATCAAGCCACGCCACTTCAAGGTCCGGCTAAAGCGTCGGAATTGTCCTCCTTTCGTTGCACCTCGACGATGGCACTTGTCCCAGAGAAATGCCCTCGCCTTGCTGCGTTCCGCCTTAGACCAATTGCAGCCAATGTGGTGCAAGACTACGTCGCGCAGGCGCGCGATCAACTCATGCCGGTTATCATGGCTAGGAAAACCCATATCGAGGGAACGCTGGGCCGATATGGAGAGTTTTTTGGAGCACGCAAATATCCTGTCGCACGGCAATACGACGATTTCGTCACCAAGGGCCGGTTTCCAGAGCTATTGGTACCTGCGCTGCTTCTTTCACTGGAGTTGCGCTCCGGTGTTTTGATGGGCATTCACCGCGTGCAATCCGGAAGCCGGATAACTTTCGATGTCGCAACCGACGGCGAGACTTTCTTGGGGATCGCCAACAAGGACATAAGATGCTCCCCTCACGAGCCGGTTGTCCGCGATTCTAAGGGTATAATTGCTTCCGTGTTTCAAGGTCCTGACAAGCGGACCATGGTCGATTTTGACAAGGTTCCGAAAAACACCGAAATCCTTCTGATCGTCTTGGGTTACCCGCAAATGCTTGCGACAGAGTTCGACGAAGCGATTGCTGATTGCCGAACTTTCATCTCTGCTGTTGGATATCCATTGATTGAAGAGTGGCAAGCATGAACGTTGGAAACACGTTCCCGTTCAGGACTGCTTCTGGCTTTCGCCCGCTAAAGGGGCTTCATATCGGCCACTACGGCGCAGTGCTGCGTGACGTTTGTGCATTGCAATATGCACGCCAAAGCTGTTCCTTCGTTTTCATTGCCGATCATCACAGCCGATCAACTTGGAAAGAAAAATCTGACTTCCTAAATACGCACAAGCGGACAACAGAACTCACAAGGCAACTTTTGGCGGTTGGGGTTAACCCTGAATACAGCGTTATTTATCGACAGTCCGATGTGCCGGAAATATTCGAATTCATGTGGTTTCTGGCCGGCATTACCAGCCATGGCAGGTTAACCCGAAACCCAGTGCTGGAAGAATCAGGCGAACCGACTGCTGGCGTTTATATGTACCCGCTGCTCATGGTTGCTGACATTCTGTCACTGCGAGCAACACATGTTGTGGTTGGTGACGACCAAAAAATTCACGTCGAAAGTGCCCGCGATGTCGCGAAGAGATTGCGCGGTGTTTTCGGTGAGGACTTCCTTCCGGTACCGGAATACCACAGGCCTGACCCAGTGCTCATCCGTGGATTGAAGGGACGAGATAAGATGGATGGCGCCATGGGGAACGAAATTTACCTTTTTGGCGACGAGGACATGATCAAGGATAAGGTCGCGAAAATCGTCACCACGTCGGTCAGCTATGGAAATCCGCTCCCAACCGAAGATTCTGTCCTGCTCTCGTATGCAGAAGCGATTGGGGGAGAGGCAGCGCGTAAGGTATTTTCCGCCGATTTCGAAAGTAGTCACTTTGATTATAGTGACATGAAAACCAAGCTGCTTGAACTCTTCATGGACGTTGTGGGACCCTATCGAGAGGCCCACCTAAAAATTTCACCACAAGATGCTGAGGAAATTCTTCGGTGCGGGGGACTTCGTGCACGTGAAGCCGTTGGGAACATGATCGCCGAAGTGCGCAAGCATATCGGCGAGTCGTTCTAAATACTCAGGTTTGCTCCACCTCTGAGGGGTAACAATCGGGGGGGGGCACGTCAAGGATATAGCGGAAGATTGTGTTCTTGCGACCAGGGAGTTAATGAAAAGGAAATAGGAAGCGATGGACGCCATGGGTGAGGTTGAAACGATGTACTTGCGGGCTTCGGTGGCGTCCGTTTGTAATCTTGATTGTGTTTATTGCCCCAAAGCCTCAGGAATGGAGGATCGCTCCCCGCCACATCTGGCGAAGAGGAAGATTTCGGTCAATGACTATGTCGGCTGTCTCGCAGCGATTGCTAGCGTAGGCATTCGCCGAGTGTCCTTTACAGGGGGCGAGCCGACGACGAACCAGCACCTACCGGATATCATTCGAGCGGCAGCGGACTTGTTCGATGTCGTTGAGCTCACATCCAATGGATATGCCTTGCCAAAGATGATGCCAGCGATCGCGCCACATCTCGATTTGATAAAGGTGTCGCTAGACTCGCTCGATCGGAGAAAATTTGCGCGCTTGGCGCAGGGTCCCGAGCAAACGTTGGACAATGCCGTTGTAGCGATCGAAGCCGCGCTGGGCGCGGGCATTCCTGTCGGAATCAACTTCGTCCTGATGCGCACCAATAGGGACGATCTTGAAGCGATCGTGGATTTTGCTGCAACGATGAAGGCTAAGTATAACGGTACTTTGCATGTCAGCGTGCTTGACTTTTATTACTCAGATGAGCGTCGCGACATGTGGCAGCGCGAGTACATTGCAGTGAACGGAATTGAAGATCGCTTGGCTGACAAATATGGTAATTTGCGCGAGGAATTGCGGTTCGGATGTCGGTTCGCCTGGGTCAATTGCAATGGCGTCGAGGTCCGGTTCAAGGACAGCGCCGGACCGACAATGCGCGGCAAAATTTGCGATGGCTGTCGGCAATACTGCCAAGAAGGGCTATACGGTGTAAAACTGTCAACGACGGGTTGGATGACCACCTGCCCATCCAACGATTTTGCGCTTGGCGCGGACCTAGCAACCGCTGTCGCGGCAGAAGAAGCGAGGTCTCTCTTGGCCGACATGGTTGGTCGGGTTAGCCGGGCGACCGCCGATTCGAATTCCTTTGCCACCTTGCTACGCACGCACGGATTGGCGCCGACTTACCCAGTCAACTGATGGGTGCGAGCGAAGCTCGACGTGGCTGGATCGCGATGGTGTTGCCTTATAGTCCCCTAGAGCAACTCGCTGGGCTTGAGTTCGCGACGGTCCAAGCAGCCAAAAGCTTAGATGGTTCGGGATGGCACATCAGTTTGTGCTGCGTGGGCCGGTCGGGATTGATCGAAGGCGTTGAAATACTGGGCTACGCCAATCTTGCAAGATTGGCATGGAAGGTCGCTTTTAGCCCCGTTGAAATCGTTCATTTCATGGAAATCTGGCCGACACCGTTGACGCGCGCTTTGCAGCTCTCCGCCGGGCTGATGCTACGCGCACGCGGCCGAACAGTCATCACGACAGTGGCTACATACGGAAACATCACAACTAGAACCGGCTCCCGGCTGGAAGCGAGACTCTGGTACTCGATTAATAAGCGAATTATCGGCCTCAATACACGACAACGAGACGAGTTACTGAAAAGAGGCCTCTTAAGTGATAAATTTCGAGTTTGTCCGCGCGGCGTTCCACCCTATTTCGAGCCGCCATCGATTTCACAGCGCATCGCTTCACGTGAGGCACTCGGGTTGCCGAGCGACAAAAAACTGGTGTTATTTCTAGGACGATTTGTCGCGCGCAAGCGCGTTTTAGCATTAGCCAAATTATGGCAAGATGCCGGCGCGCGACTTCAAGATTGTGCACTGATCATGGTCGGCACGGGTGCCCACAACGATGATTCTATTGAGGGTCAACTTCGAGCCGTGGTTGAACGCAATCCCGGTAACATGGCCATTTTTCCTTGGACAAGTCAGCCGCTAGCCTATTTGCAGGCATGCGATGTGTTCGTGCTGCCGTCTGAACGGGAAGGTCAGCCAAACGCGTTGTTACAAGCTATGGCCTGTGGTCTTGGCGTGGTCGTTTCGTCGAGCCCAGGGCTGACTGAAATCGTCGAGCATAACGTTACAGGGTTGCACGCGCAGACGCTTTGCCAAGTGATTGACGCGATTGAGTTGCTGACGAGGAACGACGCCCTGTGCCAGAATCTCGGTTCGAATTCAGCTGCCTATATCCAGCGAGAACACACAATGAACGAGGTCCGCGGGTTTCACGCAGCCCTTTATCACGAACTGCTTGATTGACGGCGATGAGCATCCACGCGCGCAGCACGAGGCCTCGTTTGTTTGCATCGACGCGCGTTATCGCTCGCCCACATATCGGGACATTTTTCGGCTGGATCAAACCGATTGCGGAACTTTCGCAGCGCTTCGACGTTACCTTGCTTTTGTGCGATCATCAGAGTTTCGATGGGTCAGCGTTGCCGGTGCCGGATGTCACGCAGTCCTTTCGTGCCGCGCTTCAGGCTTATTTCCCCGATCATGTGTCGATTGTCGTAGAGTCCGAAATAGTGGGCTTGGAAGCGTTGGTGCCGCTTTTTCTGCGCTTGGCTAGCGCTCGACCGTTACTCCGCAATCCCACGTTGAAGGCGCTTGAGGCGCGCGGTGAGCTGACGCTTGGCCATATAGTGTATCCATTGTTGATGGCCGCCGACCTTGTCGCTTGTCAGCCCGACGAGGTCCTCACGAGTCCGGACGGTTTCCGATATTTCGAATACCCTTTCGCTTTGCAGAAGCGGGTTCAGGCGATGTTCGACACTGACGGTGAGGTGCCTCGCGTTCGTACGCTACCGGCTGTGAAGATCACCGATGACATGGGCGAGCGGCTTCGTCGGTCCAGCCAAGGACCTGTTCTCGGCGATGCGCCCGATGACACTGCGGCAATCGAGCGTTGGTTGCTTGAGCGGGTGACGCCGACGCCTGGTCCCGCAAGCGAACGCTGGCTCACCTGTCGGGCACCGAAGAGTGTGTGGACGCAGGTGAAAGCAGCGCCTCCTTGCGATGATCTCGAATCCGTCAAGTGCGAAGGCTGCCTCGAACAGCTGGCTAGTACAATGCGGTCTGAACTGGCAGCTTTCTCATTCTACAGAGCCGCACACCTAGATAACGACAGATACAAGGCGTTGAATGCCAGCAATCGAAGACTCGATGCGATCTTTACGCGGTGGCACGCTCGTGCCACGACAACTGACGCCCACAACGCTAATGCTGTCGTGTTCTTGCCAATCGACCTCGCGGAAGCTGAAATTGCGGCTTGGATATCCTTGTCGTTTGCGCGGCGAAGTGTGCTAACAAATGAATGCAGGACTACATTCGACATTGTCCTCATGCCTCCGCTTAATGCCTCCAAGCTCACGGGAAGCGAGGCCGCCGCCATGCAGATGGAACGATTGGTCCTGGTCGGGGAGGAACTCGGCATCGATTGCCGAATTACGACATGTTATCATGCGTTGAAACCGGTGGGGGGCCTCTCCGCCAGCATGTACCGGGAAACGATGCAGTCCGTAATGACAGCTATAGAAGGACTTCAGCGAGCCGTTGATCGCCATCTGCGCGCCGTTCTGATGGAACGGTACAAGCACGCCGACCAGTTGGATTTAACCTCTGACGATCCGGTGGTCGACGAACGCAAAAGGTGCTCGACGTATCCATCCGCGTCACCGAATGTTGACGCCTGGCGTCTGCTAAAGCCGGTTGCCCGTCGCTTGTATGATCGATTTGAGGATGTAATTCGCAGATATCCATCGGCGACAGCACTTATTGCTGGCGAGGAAGCGGCGGCGAGCTTAACAGAGATTTATAGGATCTCCACCGAATGGTGGGGCGAACAGCCAGATGCTGAAGAATTTTCCTGTTTCTCGGACATGAAAGGTCGGATCGTCCGGAATTTTAAGCGCATTTGGAGACATTGATGACACAGGCTACTTACCTCTCCGGAATTCAGGCCACCGGCGTCCCTCACATTGGAAATTATGTCGGAGCGATATCTCAATGGATCAGAACGCAAGATTCCGATGATCGTTCATTCTATATGATCGCCGATCTTCACGCGATCACGACGCCTCCCGAGCCAGAAGTTCTGCGGAGAAATCGCTTTGGCGCGATGGCAGGATTGCTCGCTTGCGGACTCGATCCGAAGCACGCTGTATTATTCTTCCAGAGCACAGTGCCCGAGCACACTGAACTATCCTGGCTTCTTTCGAGCCTGAGCTACATGGGCGAACTGCGCAGGATGACCCAGTTCAAAGCCAAGAGTAAAGAGAATCAAGAGGGTGCCTCAATGGCGCTGTTTGGCTACCCTGTATTGCAAGCCGCTGATATCCTAATTTATCAAGCAAACTTCGTGCCGGTCGGTGCCGACCAGCTTCAGCACATCGAACTAACCCGCGACATCGCGGGCCGTTTCAATGCGAAATATGGGGAAACGTTCGTGATTCCCAAAGCGACGGTGCCGAAGATCGGAGCTAGGATCATGGACCTGCAATATCCGGATCGGAAGATGTCGAAGTCGGGCATCGACAGTGTCCAGGGCACGATATTTCTCGATGACGAAGATGATGCTATCCGACGGAAGATCAGCAAGTCGGTGACCGACTCGCTCAATCGCATCGTTTATTCCGATGAACAGCCTGGCTTGCGAAACCTAATCGATCTTTACTCAGCCCTGACAGGCGGAACGCCTGCAGGCGTGGTCGAGCAATTCGAAGGACAGGGATATGGCAATCTCAAGAAAGAACTCACCGACGTGATCGTCGCGACGATTGCGCCCGTCCGTACTGAGATCAATCGACTGACGGGCGACCAAGTCGAACTCGAAAGATTGGTCGCCACTTGCTCTGCTACTGCTCGGGAGCAAGCGACCGCCACGTTGCGTAAGGCGAAACTAGCGATGGGTTTTTAGAGCATCAGTCTTCCGGTCGAGTGCGGCTTTGATGGTCCAAAAGAACCTCTAGAATCTGCCTTGCTTTTTCGCTTGGGCTTGCTTGGAGAGCGAATGCTTTCCGGGCCATTGCCAAATGTACGCGCCGAAAACGGCCGATATATTTCTCGATCTGGCGGCTCGCTGCCTCTTCAATTGCTTCGAACAGTAGCGGAGGGGACGCGTGAGCGTGGTCGATGATCTTTCGTAGTGTTGCCGGCATGTATGCGCGCTGGAAGAGTGCATGCTTGCGCAGTTCGTTGCTTGCCGAGTTTCCATACAATAGTGCTTCAAAACTGACCAAGGGGAGTTGTGCCGCCGTCGGTCCATAATATTCCCGACCGAGCACGGCGCGCCTTATGAAGTGTGGCTCGATGCTACTGACAAAGGTAGAAGCGTCCACGCTCATGATGACATCTGCAAGGATCGAATTGAGCTCAAGAATCCCAGCCAAGAGCGGCTCGATATCCCTTTGCTGAGTTGCGGCACGGGGCAGCTTTGCTGCGTGCTGGGTCAAGGAGAGTAGGCATTTCGAGGCTTGCTGCAGGCCTAGAATGAAGCGTTGTTCCTCGATTAGCCCGGAGAAGGTTTCCGGCGACTGGGTGTAGGCGCGAGAGGCGTAAGTATAGACGGTATCCCGAGGGACCTCATCGATAATCGTCCCAAGGCGCTGACAGCCCTTTTCCAGATCAATGGACCGGTCGGGCGTCATATCCTTCAACAAACACCAGCACAGATCACGGTGCCAGATCAGCAGCCTATCGTGCGGCTGGGTTGCCAAATCACCGTACTCGGCGCTGGTAATGAAATCCAACGGCAAATCTTCATAAGTTTGATGAGAAGTGATTGCGCAAGTTGCGTCAAATTCGGCATAGACTTCCAACTCGCCTGACAAATCTGATATCGCTGATCTCATAATATCCGTGCCAAATGAATTGTATGTGCCAAAGATGGTATGACGAGAGTGTAATTTAGTCCGCGGCCTATCTTAAACAAGCGATTTTTGATAACGCAGTTGCCGTCGTGCAACCCAGCTCCCGACAATTTCATCGTGTCTGTCTGCCGCGTTGTAAAACCTGATCCTGCGTAATTTCTTGCGAGCGCTGTGCCAGCTGGTTCCGCACTTGAATGACGGCGATCTTGTCGCCCTTGGCGATGCGAAGGGCAACATCCTGGCGTCTGGCTTCGACCTCCCTTGTCGCCTTGGCCGGATCGTCAGGATATTTCGCGCGGGTGATCGAAATGGTCTGGGCAACCAGACTTTGCGCGCGGCGCAGGTCTGCGTCACGGGCATTCTCGGCGTGTGATTGGCGCAGGAACCGATCTGAGAGGGCTTTGAGCTTACCCAGTTCATCTCCAGTATGCGGTTTGGTCGTGCTGGACTTCTTCTTATCGCGGCGCTCTTCCCGTTGTGCGAGCCGCGCGTGGAGGCGCTCGGCCTCGGCTTGGACAACCTTTGACGGTGAATAATTCTCGACTGCCAAGCCGTGCGCGGCGGCGGCTAGGAAAGCTGCCTTCCTGAACTTATCACCGCCATTGATCTTGATCGACGTCCAGCCATTGGCCTTTGCGATCCTGATGATGTCGGGAAGGGCGTCGATGTTACTGGTCTTCAGCCGGTCTGGCTCGATCCGCACAATTGGCGTCTTGTCGTCCGATGTGCGGTAGAGTTTGTTACCAACGCGCAGAAATTTGCCGGTGAGATCGTCGGTGATCGTTGGAGGTTCGGCTTTTCGCTTGGGCTTTGCGCGGGTGGACGCGGGGGCGACCGGCTTGGGCTTCGCCGTGCGGCTTTGTCCATCCGTTGCATCTCCTTCGAGTTTGTCAGCCATGTTCATCACCCTCCTCAATGATGCCGGTTACTTTGCCGTCGCGATCCAGCGTCACCATGTCAGCATTGAAGCTGGGATAGTCTTCGGTGCGGATGTCGTCTGGCTTGAACGGATGTGCGGGATTCCCCTCTGCCTCTTCGTCGGTCATGTCGCGGAACGGTGCGGGCGTGTTGGCAATGCTCGTCTGCTTTTCGGCTGGCGGTACCACGGGTGGAGGCAACACCCGCTTTCCGAAGAAGCGGCTTTTGAAATAGTAAATCTTGGTGCCGATGATCGGCGGGATGCCGCCGCGCAGCAGGATCAATCTGTCCGCAGGAAACTGCATCAGTTCCTGGGGCAGCATCAGTGCGCGGCGCTGTTCGGAAATTGATTTGGAGCGGTTGGCGAGAAGGCCGTTGATCGTCAGCGATCGGGTGACACTCTCCTGCCCGACATAGCCGATGCGCTCCGACAGCTCGTTCGCAACGCGCAGTTCCTTGGGGGTGAACGCGACTTCGACCCCGCAATTGGCGACGATCTCATCGGCGACACGCTCGCCGTAAACCCCGCGCAATTGCGAGCGTGACTGGATGACCGGAAGCAAGCGGATGCCGTAGCCCGCGACATAGGAAAAGGCGCTGGCGATGACCGATGCGCGCCCGAGCCGCGCAAATTCATCGAGGATGACCAGCACGGGCACAGGGGTCGTGGCATCGGGCAAATCGCGGACATTCAGATCGACGAGTTGCTGGAACAGCAGATTGTAGAGCGGAGCGATGCGGTCGAGTTCGTCGGGGGAAACGCCGAGATAGATCGAGATATGGCGTTTGCGAAGCTCACGCAGTTCGAAGTCGCTGGCGGCTGTTGCAGCATCGACCAGCGGATTGAGCCATAGGCCGAGGACGTTGGTGATGGTCTTCTTGATGTCGGCAAAGCTGTTGTCGGAACCACCGGCAAAATCGCTGAGTGCCGTTCGGCATCCGGTCGATAGGATGACTTTGGGATCGGCCAGCTCCTTCTTGAAGAAGCTGCGCGCATCGCCTTCGGTCAGATAGCGGTAGATCGCGCCCATCGTCAGCGGTTCGTCGCTGGTTTCCGCGAGCCATGCCCCGACGCCGGTAAAGCCGGTGCGCGCGCCATTCGCCCAAAAGGCTTCGCCGCGTTCAGGCGCGACGAACAGCATCGTTGCGATCTTTTGTAGTTCGATGATCACGTCGTCGGCGTCGCTACGGTCGATATAGGCGAGCGGGTTGTAGCGCGCGGTGCGTCCCTGCCGATCGGTAGGGTTGAACAGGAATACCTGCTGGCCGTAGCTCGCACGGAAGCCTGCGCTGGCGTCGAAATTCTCGCGTTTCACATCGAGGACGACCACCGAACCTTGCCATGTCAGCAAATTGGGAATGACAATGCCGGTGCCTTTGCCCGAGCGGGTTGGCGCTTCGACGAGGACATGCTCGCTCCCGCCAAAGGTCAGGAAGCGCCCGCCCTTGCGCCCGACGACGATGCCCGCGACCGAGCGGAAACCGTGTCGCTTGATCTCGCGTTCGCTGGCGAACCGCGCAGCCCCGTGGAGCGGAGCACCGCGCACCCACAGCGCATAGACCAGCCCGGCGAGCAGCGTGAGCCCGCCCGCCAGACCACCTGCCATAGCCCTTACGACACGCGGATCGCCGCGATAGTACCAGATGAACTGCGGCATTTTGAGCGGATCATAGGCCGCCACCGGAAGACCCAGCACCATCCATCCGATCATGCTGGCGATAGCGAATGCGATCAAAGCCCCGAGCGGGATGGCGATCAGCAGTCGTGCCGCCCCGCCGTCAGGCGAGGTGCCTGCTCTCTGGGTCATAATAGATCTCCGTCACGCGAAATTCGCCATCGGTCTTTTTGATTTGCACCACGACATCGACCAGCATCTTGAGCAGAGCGCGGATGTCGCCGCGCGCCAGATCGGAGCCGCCCTCGCTTTCCTTGACCAGCAGGGTCAGTTGCTCGAACGCGAGTTCGGCTGAATCGGCATGGATGGTCGTGATCGAGCCGGGATGGCCCGAGTTCACATTGCGGAGGTAGAAGAAGGCCGTTCCGTCGCGCAGCTCCTGGAGCAGGATGCGGTCGGGCCGCATCCTGAGTGCGCTTTCCAGCAAATGCTTGGCGGTGACGTTCGCGGTGCCCTGGCCGTCCTTGGCGTAGAGCATGTGGACGACATTCTTGTGCGGGACGATCAGCTCGCGCGTGTCCTCTATCGTCAGCAATCGCTCTTCGGGTGGGATGAGCTGGATCAAACCCTTGGACAGCGTGGTCTTGCCCGAGCCGGTTGCACCCGAGATCAGGATGTTGAGCCTGGCTTTCACCGCGCGGTCGAAAAACTCGACATGGCGGCCGGCCTTGAGCAGCGTGAGCAAGTCCAGCTCCTGGGCCGACACCTGTTTTTCAGCGATGCGCGTTTCCTTGAACAGCCCCGCCGCCTCGAAATCCGCCAGCGTCATCGTGACGGTCGATGGCTTGCGCACTGTGATCGATACCGTCTCGTCGGGAACGACTGGCGGCACGATGATTTGTACCCGCTCGCCGGTCGGGAAGATGGTCGAGACAATCGGGTTTTCGCGGGTGATGTCTTGGTTCGTGAAAGCGGCTGCGGCCGTCGCAAGCGCCATCAGATTCTTGAAATCGAGGCTGGGTTCGCTTTCCCATGACCAGCCGCCACGGCGTTCAATGCCGACCTCGCCGGGTCGGTTGATGACGAGTTCGGTCACACGCTCGTCATCGAGATATTTGCGTAAGGGCGCGGTCACGTTGTCGAGGACAGCGGTATTTTTGCCCGGCGCAGCCATTACTTCAGCGCGAGGCCGTAAACCGTCGAGAAATCGAAATCCTGAGCGACGGTGATGCCGACATCTTCACCCTGGTTTTTACGCAGCACGGGTTTGATCTGGCCGTTTTGTTGCAGAATCGTCGAGGCGGCGTCGGAGGGGACGCGGGTGGTATTGGAGGCGCTGTTGCCGACGGCTTCTGCGCCCACGGTGGCCGCGTCTTCGACCAGACTGAACAACAGCGCGGTGCCGAAACGCTGCCAGAAGAAGTTGTTGACGCGCCCGTCCACGCCCCCACGTCCCAGTGCGTCAGTGGCCGGTGAAGCGACATCTATTGCAATCCCGCGCGGGGTCACGGCCCGCGTCCACACCACGAACAGCCGGTATTGGCCGCGATCGAGACCGCCCTGATACTCTCCAACGATCTTCGTGCCTTTTTCCATCAGCACGACGCGGCCATTGTCGGAATAGATATTGCGCGGGACGATGCAGCTCACATAGCCCGGTTGGCTCGAATCCATCGCTGATTGCAGCACGCACGGGATGAAGCTCCCCGCCGTAATCAGGAAATTACGGTCGGGAAGCGTCCGGGCTTGCGCCTGTCCGATTGCCGATGTCTGTCGCAGCGTGTCGAGATTGGTGGCTAGAGGCGAGGGCTGGCGACCGGCAATCGCCGGGCCGCCGTTGTCGCTGATACGGATACCTGCGCTGGCGCTGTCGCGCTCCCCGCCATAGGCAATGAGCGAAGACCGCCGCGCGGCTTCGCGCAGCACTTCAGCTTGCGATGGCTGGCGGGCTTGCTGTGCGCCAGGCGGCGGAAGCTGCGACGGCGCAGGCCCGGCACCAATCGCGGGAACGACCGGTTCGCCCACGGCAATCGGCGCGTTTGGATCGGTTGCCGCACCTGCCAAGGTCGGTGCGATGACCGTTGCCGGATCATATTGCGCGGGTTCGAGCGCCGGTTTGGGTTTGACCGGGGGGAGCGTGGAGTTGCCGGTTAGCCCTGTTCCCAGCGCCAGCACCGTGAACATGATGGCACCTGCGGCAGCGGCAAAGCCGATCATCTTTTTCGGGTCCATTGCCGTGCCGGGTATCGACGGCATCTTGCTGGCGCGTTCGGTGGCCGGGGCGCGGTCGATGTCCTCGGGATCAGGCGTTTGATCGACCGTTGCGCGTTCGCCCATTGGAATGTCGGCCATTATTTTCTCTCCTGCGTGCGTTCGACGATGCTCGATGCCGTGCCTGTTTTCGGGTCGCGCCCGTAAAAATCCGGAGCTTCGTTGAACACGCACAGAACCTCCCTGCCGCGCCGCAGGCGAAGCTGGGCAAACACACCGTGGATCACGACAAATTCGTCGCGGACATCGAAGGGGACGATACTTTCGCTCCCGTCGGGATTGACCGCGAAGAATGCGGGAAGCTCGCGCTGGTTGGGAAATCGTAGCGCCGTGAACTGGCCGTTGTCGGTGATTTCTGAAGGCTGGATCGCCGACGAGCCCTGGACGCTGTAGTGGAGGTTTCTCTTGCCTTCGAGAACGGCGAGATCGAGCGCCGAGCGGATCGCGCCCGCTTGCAGCGCGACGGCCTGGGTGTAGGCTGCCTGCGTTGCGGCCGCCCGCGCCGCAGCCGCTTCTTCAAGCGGATAGCGGAACACGACCTTGAAAAAGGTGTCGGTTGAACGCGCACCGATGGCCCCGCGTCTCGCCGACAGTTCGAAGGTATAGGTGCGATTGCCCGTGGCGGAGCGGGTGATGACGATCAGGTTTGTCGTCCCCGCCATCTCGCGGGGTTTGATGAACAGCGAATTTTCGGCCGGGGCGACCTCCCACGATACCGTATCGCCAAGCGCGACATGTTCGACCCGCTCGCCGGGGGAGAACACGATCTGCGTTGCCGACCGGAACACGCCGACAATCCGGAAAACCTGGGTGTCACTGTAGATCACTTCGCGGATGCGATTGTCCTGCGCCGTCGGGCGCGGGGTTTCGGCCGGCAGCGCCGGTGCGCTGGTAAGCAGCAGTGCAATAGCCGTCAGGCAGCTCATTCGTCTCATTGCGTCACCTCCAGGTCGGCGCGGTAGGTCTGCACTTCCAGCCCGAGAGGGTTTTTGAACCGCTGCTGTTCGGTGGTGGGCGTATCGGTGGTGTCGTAGGTCACGGTCGCAATGGCGGGCGTGTCTGTGACAGTCGAGCCGCGCTGAAGGGTCTTGGTGAAGCGTATTTGCGCGACCTTCGCCGAAACGAAGGTGACTGACTTGACGGCGATGAACACGGTATCGAGATCGGTGAAGACCGATTGCGGCGATTTGGGATTGTCCTTGCCGTAGAACGCGGTCCATCGCGCTTGCTCGTCGCGCGACGACATCGCCAGTACGCCCTCGAAGAACTCTTGGCGCGCCTGCGGTATCCAGCCCTCGCGGTTGCGGACGTAGTCGGCGAGGAAATATTTGGCGACGGCCTCGTTGTAGGTGATCTGCTTGTCGCCTGACATCGGCGAGGTGATAGTGCTCGCGCCGGTCGCCTTATCGACGGTGATGACATAGGGCGCGACGGTCTTGAGCGGCGTCAGCATCGCCACCGCTGCAACCCCGGTGATCGCGAGACCGCTCGCGACACCCGCGACCATCCACGCCAGCCGTTTCGAGCGGCCCGCTGCAATCAGCCGGTCGTGATCCCAGCTTGCGGCTTCCGCAAAATAGGCTTTGAGATCCTCCCGGTCTGTGACGCCGATCGCCATGACGCTCAGCAGCTCTGGTTGGATATTTGCGGAGACAGGCTGCTGATCGGCGGCACTTGGCGCTCAGACTTGCCATTCGGCGTTTCGGGCTTTGGTGTAGCCGGGTTCTTCTCGGGGAAGACCTCGACGCCTCTGCGTTCCCGTTCCTGTCCTTGTGGCGGGTCTGCTGGCGTTGATGTTCCGGCAAGCGGATCGACACTTGGCAGGATCGAACCATAGGGATTGGCCGGGCGGCGCTGCTTGCCGTCGCATTTGGCCAGCTTTGGCGATTTTGGCGCTGCGGTGGCAGCATTGACCGGCACAATCAGTGCCAGTGACACCGCGATACTCAGAAGGCGCTTACCCATGACTTACTCCCTTTTATTGTGTCCCACGGCTGACCGAGCCTGACGTCCGCATCCGGGCGATGCCCCGCGCAAAGCCGCGTTCGATGGCGCGACTGGTTGCTTGTGTCGCCGTCGCGCCGCGCCCGGCGACGAACCCGCCCGCTGCTGCAATCGCCGAAGCAAACTGGTTGGCGAGCGCAGGGCCGCCGCCGCCGAGCGAGGCGGCCAGCATCGGAATTTGCAGGAAGAAAAAGAAGCCGAGCGCGTAAAAAGCCAGCGCCTTGATCGCGGCCATGCCGATTTCGTCATTCTCCGAAATCGTGGCGATGACGGCATCGCCGGTCTGCGTCAGGAACAATGTCAGCACGAGCGCAAACACAATCAGCATCAGGTAGTTGATGCACGCACCCAGCCAGGCGAAGAAATAGCCGCGCGTGGATTCGAACAGCAAAGCCGCCACGAACAGTGGTCCGACCACCGACAATAGGGCGAGTGCAAACAGTCCGAAGGCGCTGATAACGAAACCGATCGCCGCGCAGAGCAAAGTGGCAACAATCACCATCACCACGAGAAAGCCGGAAAAGACCGCATAACCTATGTCGGGCAGAGTGCCTTGGGTTTGCTGGTAATCGGCGGCGATCTTCCGCATCGTGTTGGCAGTCTCGAAACCCGTTCCTGCGAGCTTGTCATAATACCCGCCAAGACCGCCGACGTCCGAACCGCCAAGCGCGGTGGCAAACTGGCCGGGGAGACCGCCCAGCGCGAACATTCCGATCTGGGTTCCGTAGAGCGAGGTGACGGCAAAATAGAGAAATGCGAGCTGACAGCCGCGATAGGCATATTCGCGGAATGGATATTGCACCGCACCGCGCATGATCGCGTAGCCGAGCAGCGAGATGTAGATCACGATTCCGATGCGCAGGGCCGGGGAGACGATGCCGATCACCGCCGCATATTTCCCGACGATTGCAGCGAGCGCATTGCTCAGCGCCTCAAACATCGTTGTGAAAACATGATCGCTGAAATCCATATCCGGCACTCATTCCTGGAGCATTTGGGTCAGTTGCTGAT
>NZ_JBEBKL010000047.1:0-19134 GCF_040079335.1 Sphingorhabdus sp. | reverse complement strand
GGTTGATATATCTCCCCTCCCGCGAGCGGGAGGGGAGATATATCAACCGCACCCATCAGAATGTCCCCCGCAGCGCAGACTCGGCATAGCCGGTCATATGCTCGCGCCATTTGGCATCGCCGATCGCGCCATAGGCCTCTGCGACAAAGGCCTGCATCAACAGGTTGCGCGCCTCCGCCATCGGCAGGCCGCGTTGCTGCGCATAGAACAGCGCCATGTCGTCGAGCTGACCAATGGCACAGCCATGCGCGCATTTGACGTCGTCGGCATAGATTTCGAGTTCGGGCTTGGCGTTGATCGTCGCTGTGCGATCGAGCAGCAGTCCCTTGGCACCAAGTGCGGCATCGGTCTTCTGCGCATCCTTCGCGACATCGATGCGGCCGATCATCGTGATTGTGGCCCTGTCCATCGCCACGCCGCGCATCACCTGGTTCGAGGTAGCGCCTGGGGCAACATGGCGGAGGCGGGTGACGATTTCGGTCACTTCTTCGCCGCGACCAATCCCCACAGCACCCAGTTCAAAATGCGCGCCTTCGGCCAAGGTCACATCGATATCGAGGCGTTTGTAACCGCCACCGGTGAGCAGAAAAAACGCTTCACACCGCGCGCCTTCGGCGATGTCGATCTGGTAACGTTGAATGTCGACCTTACTCGCGGCTCCCGTCGATACGCATCTATACATCGGATGCTTCGTACCTGCTGCAACGGCGATATGCTCCGCCTCGGGCAAGGCCTTCAGCCCGGCCAGCACCTCGGCAGGCGCATAGCGCCATTCCTCATCGCGGCGGGTGGGGAGGGTCGCCGTCATCTCACTGCACCGTCACTCTGAACTTGTTTCAGGGTCCATTTCGCCTCGCGAACCAAAGGTCTCAGTTGCACGATGGATGCTGAAACAAGTTCAGCATGACGAGAAAAGAAAAGGCAGGCTTTACCTGTCACGCCGCCAATTCCTTGTATCCCTCTCGCTCGAGTTCGAGCGCCAGTTCGGGCCCGCCGGTGCGCGTAATGCGGCCATCAGCGAGCACGTGGACGAAATCTGGCTGCACATAATCAAGCAGGCGTTGGTAGTGGGTGATCAGCAGCACCGCCTTGTCGGGCCGCCGCATGATGCGGTTGATGCCGTCACCAACCACGCGCAGCGCGTCGATGTCGAGGCCGCTGTCGGTTTCGTCGAGGATCGCAAGCGCGGGGTCGATGATGCCCATTTGCACCATCTCGTTGCGCTTCTTCTCGCCGCCCGAAAAGCCGACATTCACCGGGCGCTTGAGCATCTCCATATCCATCCCCATCGCATCAGCCTGCGCGCGGGCAAGCTTCAGGAATTCGCCGCCCGAAAGCGGTGGATCGCCGCGATGCTTGAGCTGGGCATTCAACGCCTCGCGCAGGAACTGCACGTTCGATACGCCGGGGATTTCGACCGGATATTGAAAACCGAGGAACAGGCCAGCCGCGGCGCGCTCATGGGGGTCCAAGCTTAACAAATCCACGTCGCCCCGCACTTGATGCGGGGCTTGGCTTTCTTTTTCACCGTCCGCAGTTAAGCCTAACCCCGTGTCAAGCACGGGGTGACGTGATGGGGGTGTGAAGGTGACGCTACCTTCAGTCACTTCATAGCCCGGGCGACCCGAAAGCACATAGCCCAGCGTCGATTTACCCGCGCCATTGGGCCCCATAATCGCATGGATTTCACCCGCATTGAGTGAGAGGGTGAGGCCCTTGAGGATCGGCTTGTCGGCGACCGTGGCGTGGAGGTTTTCAATCTGGAGCATCAAGTTTCTCATAAAGGTAATGGCGTTTCGGGTGCTGAAGCGCATTCTGCTGCGGGCCGTTCGTTCAAACACTGTTCGCGTTGACCTCGTAACCAATTGGGGTCACGAACTCGGTTTGTAATACTGTCAAACACAGTGCCGGTCGGCTTATATGTCTTTCGGTCGAGCGAAGTTGCATAAGCCTGCCAGAGCATGCGTTCGGCATTAAACAAAGCGGCGTTGAAGCGTGCAGCTTGAACTTGCGAAGCGCCCGTTGGTGCTTTGGTCCTTTGCGGGGCGATAGCAGCTGCCAATTTTTCGCAATTCGCAGAATGCTCAAACCGAATTTGATTCGCGTCTTGGTTGCAGGCGACCCCGACTTTGGACACAGCTTCCATTTCTAAAATCTGCCGCTCAACTGAGTCATCGCTGCAACCAGAGAGACTAGCAAATACAAAAATGAAGGCGCCACAAAGCCTCACATCACACTCCCGAAAAGCGAATTGCTGTCGACGTTCTGCTTGTTAGCTACAGCGACGTGGAGGTTGGCTATCTTGAGCATTATAGCCCTTCCAAGTCGTAGTTTCTAAACAGCGCTTCCGCCGTGACTCCGGCTCGCTTCCGAGCAGCTTTTTGTTCTCTTTCTTTGTCCACGCTTTTGAGCTCCCACCCCCACAGATGCTGGCATTGGGCAACAGCAACGCGAGAGATAGCGTCGACAAGACGGCTGCGGTCGGGCGTGTAGTGCGTCTGTCCAATGTCCTCCGTTAGCTTTACAGTGCGAGCATCTACGCACTCTTGCCATCTAGCTAAGGCCTCATTTTCGGTCGTGGTTTGCGATAACGCTGCCGATGCAAAGAGAACTAGAAAGCTCACCCAACGCTCCCCTCAAGGCTTATCCCCAACAACTTCTGCGCCTCGACGGCGAATTCCATCGGCAGTTGTTGCAGCACTTCCTTGGCAAAGCCGTTGACGATCAGCGCGACGGCCTCCTCCTGCCCCAGTCCGCGTTGCATTGCGTAGAACAGCTGGTCGTCGGAAATCTTGCTCGTCGTCGCCTCATGTTCGATCTGTGCGCTTGGGTTGCGGACTTCGATATAGGGGACGGTGTGCGCGCCGCTCAAAGAGCCGAGCAGCAGCGAATCGCACTGCGTGAAATTGCGCACGCCCTCTGCATTGGGGGCCACGCGCACTAGCCCGCGATAGGTGTTGTTGCTGTGCCCGGCGCTGATGCCCTTTGACACGATGGTTGAGCGGCTGCCCTTACCATTGTGGATCATCTTGGTGCCGGTATCGGCTTGCTGGTAATTGTTGGTCACTGCGACCGAGTAAAATTCGCCGACACTGTTTTCGCCGTTCAGCACGCAGCTTGGATATTTCCACGTCACCGCGCTGCCGGTTTCGACCTGAGTCCAGCTAACCTTGCTGTTCCGACCCTGACACAAAGCGCGCTTGGTGACGAAATTATAGATGCCGCCTTTGCCCTCTGCATCGCCGGGATACCAGTTCTGCACGGTCGAATATTTTATCTCGGCATCGTCAAGCGCGACCAGTTCGACCACCGCAGCATGCAGCTGATTCTCATCGCGCATCGGCGCGGTGCAGCCTTCGAGGTAGCTGACATAGCTGCCCTTGTCGGCGACGATCAACGTGCGCTCAAACTGGCCGGTATTTTCCGCGTTGATGCGGAAATAGGTCGAAAGCTCCATCGGGCAGCGCACGCCTTCGGGGATGTAAACGAAGGTGCCATCCGAAAAGACCGCGCAGTTCAAGGTCGCGAAATAATTGTCGTGCATCGGCACAACCTTGCCAAGCCACTTCTTCACCAGCTCGGGATATTCCTTGATCGCTTCGCTGATACTGCGGAAAATCACGCCTGCACGTTCCAACTCGGCGCGGAAAGTGGTCGCCACCGAAACACTGTCAAACACCGCATCAACCGCCACCTTGCGTGCGCCCTCGACGCCGGCGAGCACCTTTTGCTCCTCAATCGGGATGCCGAGCTTTTCATAAACGCGCAGGATTTCGGGATCGACCTCATCAAGGCTTTCGAGCTTTGGCTTGGCCTTGGGCGCTGCGTAATAGTAGGCGTCCTGATAGTCGATCGGCGGCACGTTGAGCTTGGCCCAGTCGGGCGGCGTCATCATTTGCCACATAGCAAACGCCTTCAGCCGCCATTCGAGCATCCATTCAGGCTCATTCTTCTTGGCGCTGATGAAACGGACCGTATCTTCGTTCAGCCCTTTGGGCGCGAAATCGGTTTCGATGTCCGACGCCCAGCCATGCTCATAATCGGCAACCTTGTCGGCAGCCTCGCGCGCCGCGCGATCTTTAATTTCGATTTCGTCGGTCATGCTTGCACCAGGCTCGTCAGTTTTACGTCAGCCAGCGCGCCGCGCACCGCCTGATTGACCACCACCCAATGCGGTTTGACGCTGCAGTCCGGCTCGATGGCGCAATTGCAAGTCGCGGCGTTGGTGCAGTTGGTCATCGCGATCGGCCCTTCGACCGCCTCGATAATGTCGGCAAGCGTGATCGCAGCCGCGGGGCGCGACAGTTGGATACCGCCACCTGCACCACGAACCGAGCGGAGTAGTCCGCCCTTGGTCAATATGCTCACCAGTTTTTGCACGGTGGGAAGTGCGATGCCCGTTTCGTCGGAAAGGGCGGTGGCAGACGTACGCGCACCCCCGCAATGGCGCGCCGCGGCACCCATTACAACAACAGCATAGTCGGCCATGTTCGAAAGCCGCATCAGCGCGCTCCAGACTGATTTCACATAATCGGATTGGATTAGTCCGATTTATATGCGCCCCAAAATAGGGAAAATCAACCCGGATAGGCCTCCAGCTGGCGAAAATTGTCCTTCGACAGCCAGACGCGCAGGATTTTGGTGTCATCGCTGTCGAGTGCGCCGGGGGTGCGGCCGGTGAAATGCCGGATTTCGCGGATCATGTGCGGCTGATCGTAAAAGAGCGATTCGACCCGTGCGCGCATCTCGGGCGTGGCGTCGGGATCGCACAACAAGGTTGCCGCCCGCAGCGCGCGATATTTGCGCATCAACTGCTTGGGCGAAGCGCCGAAATAGTGGCGGATCAACCGTGTTGCCGTGCTGCGCGACTTGTCGATCTTGGCAAAGACGGCTTCGACATCCGGATCAAACTCACTCGAAATCCATTGGCTGACGGTCTGAATCAGTGCGATATGATCGGCGGGGACTTGGCGGATGAAGGGCAGCAGGAACGTAGTTGTCTGTTCGACCATCTCACGCACCGAGATCCGGCCCTGCTTGCGATCCTCGCGGAAACGAACCGCCATTTCAGTAATTCCGGCACCGAACAAGTCGGCGGCATCCACCATCCGATCGGCATAGGCAGTCGCGGGTTTCCCGGTAAGCGCGACAAAACCCAGCGGCGACATGGCGAGTCCGAAATCCTCGAACGGGCCCTCTATATCGAATTCGGCATGCGCCATGCCGGGGCCGAATAGCGACACCGGATCGTTCCAATAGGTCTGCCCATCCTCGAACTGCAGGGTTCCCTGCCCGCGGATGTAAAAAACGATATGGCCGAGTGCGGCAGGTTGCGCATCTCGAACGCGCGGTTGTTCACAGCGGAAATGGTAGAATTGGGTGACAAAGGGTGCGAGCTCTGGCGGTGGTACAAACTGCGCCACCTCGATCTGCGACGGGGTGACATAGCCTGAAGCGCCGGAAGACGTTTCATCGGCAGCCGAAGCCGCATTGTCGAATCGCTCGATAGACATTTTTCGACCCCTGAAGACCAAGGTGGAACCGGCCTTCGCGGGACGGCCCTCGTCAGCACATAATGGGTCTGTGCCGATAAAAGTAAAGCGGAATAAGGCCTTGGCTTCTGCCTTGGTTAACGCTGTCCGGGTGCAGTTACCGTTTTCGGGCCGCTGTTGCGCGGTGCTGGCGGAGGTTGCTCGGCGCCGGGCTCTTCCTCACCGCTCCGCCCGAGCGCCTGATCGATCCAGGCTTCATCCAATGGCTCTGGCCCCTGTAACTCAGGGGGGATTCCCCCTGCTTCACCTGCAGGTTCGCCTTCGATCGGCATGCCATTTTCATCGACAAGGATTTCCTCGCCATCTTCGCCGAGCATCATTTCCTCATCGTCGAGCCGTTCGGGGAAAGTCACATCGGTGTCGAAATTCTCGACCGGGCGCTTGGCAACGGCGGTGCGCATATAATTCGCCCATGCAGCGGCCGGGGCCGTTCCACCCTGCAGATTGCCGACAGCGCGCGCATCGTCCCGGCCCATCCACACACCGGTGGTCAGGCCGGAGGAGAAACCGAGAAACCAGCCATCCTTGTTGCTGCTGGTCGTGCCCGTCTTGCCTGCGACCGGACGGCCGATAGAGGCAGCACGGCCTGTGCCGGTGGCAACGGCGGTCTGCATCAGATCGGTCATCGCGCCTGCAACATAGTCCTCGACCAGTTGCACCTGCCGCGCGGGTTTGTGCTTATAGATCACATTACCGTCGATCGTGGTTACCTTGCTGATCGCATAGGGCGTGACACTCCGCCCGCGCGAAGCGACCGAGGCAAAGGCGCGGGTCATATCGATCACCCGGGTTTCGGACGAACCCAGCACCATCGCTGGCGTCGTCGCAATCGGCGTGGTGATGCCAAAGCGCCGTGCCATATTGGCGATACTGCTGGTGCCGACTTCCTCACCAATTTTCGCGGCAACGGTGTTCTTCGAATAGGCAAAAGCGGTGCGCAGCGTAATCTCGCCCGAATAGGTGCCGCTGCTGTTGCGCGGCGACCAGCCGTTGATCGTCACCGCCTCATCGACCACCTTGTCTTCGGGACGGAACCCGGCCTCAAGCGCGGCCAGATAGACAAAGACCTTCCACGCCGAACCCGGCTGGCGCAGTGCCGTTACCGCGCGGTTATAGTTGCTGGTGGCATAGTCGGTGCCGCCGACCATCGCGCGCACCGCGCCGTCGCGGTCGATCGAGACCAGAGCGCCCTGTGCGCCGCGCGGCACGCCTGCACGAATGGCGTTGGACGCCGCACGCTGCATACCCAGATCGAGCGTCGTCCATACATCGATCGGCTTTTCGGTTTCATCGATCAGATTATCAAGCTGCGGAAGGGCCCAATCGGTGAAGTAGCGCACACTATCCTGCTTCGGCTCTGCCGCGAGCTGGACTTTGGCGGGCTGCACGGTGGCCGCCTCTTCCGCCGTGATCATTCCGGCATCCTGCATCACCTCCAGCACGACACCGGCGCGCCCGATGGCGGCCTTGGCATCGGCGGTGGGGGAATAACGCGAAGGCGCCTTCACCAGACCCGCGATGATGGTGGCCTCGGCCAGCGTGATATCTTCGGCACCATGATCGAAGAATTTACGGCTGGCGGCATCGACACCATAAGCGCCGCCGCCGAAATAGACCTTGTTGAGATAGAGCTCGAGGATCTGTTCCTTGCTGAACTTCGTTTCCATCGCCATCGCGAGGATGATCTCGCGCAGTTTGCGACCAATATCACGGTTGTTGTTGAGATAGACGTTGCGTGCCAATTGCTGGGTGATCGTCGATCCACCCTGCGCCCAATATCCGCGCTGGGCCCGGACCCAGAAGGATCGGGTGATGCCAATCGGATCGACGCCAGGATGCATGAAATATCGCCGGTCCTCCACCGCGACCATCGCATCCTTCATTTCGTGCGGGATTTCGTCGATGGGAATCCACCGGCCAAAGCTTGGCCCCAAAGTCTGGATCACGGTGCCATCGGCTGCGCGGACGCGGATCATCTGCCCGTTGGGGGATGATTTCAGATCCTCGAAACTTTCGATTTCGCCGCGCGCGATGGCGACAAATATCCCTACCACCATCAGGCCCAAAAGGGCGACAACGGTTCCGATTTTGAGCGAAGTGATCGTCCAGCGTTTGAAGCGCGACCCTTCCGCTGCCTTATATCCAGCTTTTGCCATTGGCGGACCTGTTAAAGCTTTGCCGGGAATCCGACAAGAAACTTTAACCGATTAATCCGGCTGGAAATCGAGCGAGACGCTGTTGATGCAATAGCGCAGGCCATTTTCACCCGGGCCATCGGGGAAGACATGCCCCAGATGCCCGTCGCATTTGGCGCAGCGCACCTCGATACGGACCATGCCATGCGAGGTATCACGATATTCCGTGATCGCATCGTCACTTACCGGTTCAGTAAAGCTCGGCCAGCCAGAGCCGCTGTCAAATTTGTCGGTCGAACGGAACAGCAAAGTCCCGCAACCACCGCAGTGGAATTCGCCCTCGCGCTTTTCAAGGTTCAATGAGCCACTGAAAGCCCGCTCGGTGCCCGCTTCGCGCAGCACATGATATTGCACTGGGGAAAGGCGCGCGCGCCATTCGTCTTCGCTGAGTTCCAGTTTGTCCATAATCCGAATGTGTGCCTTGCGCGCGCCAAGGTCAAGGCCGCTCAAATTGCTGTCCTTCATCCGAAATTAACCACAATCCGCGAAAATTGCTCCAAATGTATCGGAACCTAACACGCATTTTCTGTATCGGAGTCGCGCTGGCGCTGACGCCGGTCGCTTTCGCACAGGATTTCGATGCCGATCCGTTTGCACGCGATTCCGATGACAAAGCGAAACCGCTTCACATCGAAATCCGCAGTTCACTCGATTTCAGCCGCGCTACTTCGACGGGTGCCAGCGGTGGCAGCATAGCAATTGACCCCAATAGCGGCTCACGCACCGTTAGCGGCGATGTGCTCGACCTTGGCGGTTCGCCTTTCGCCGGCAATGCGGTGGTAACCGGGGAACCTGGTCGTGCAGTTCGTATCGACATGCCATCGGCCATCCGCCTGACCAGCGCCACAGGCGGGTCGGTCGAAATCGTCCATCTGCGGACCAACCTGTCGCCTGCGCCCCGACTCGACATGTACGGGCGGCTCGAATTTGCCTTTGGCGGCGATTTGTTGCTGAAAGGCAATGTGTCCGGTCAGTTCCGGGGGCGGATTCCGATTACAGCGGAGTATGAGTGAAGCTTATCGGCTCCGCGCCGCAGCCCGCGCAATACGCACCAGTTCTTCTTCGAACAGAGTTTCGTTGAGATCGGCCCCGGTCGCCATCAGCTTCGCCTCCACCTCTATCAAATGCGCGTTGAGTCCGGCGAGGCGCGGCGCGGTCCAGCGTTGGACCTGGCGGGTAAAAGCTTCCTGTTCCTTCCAGAAGATCGCGCGGTTCGCCCGCACAACGGCGCCTGCATTGGCCCCGTCCTCCACCTTAGCGCGCATTCCGGTGAGCAAAGCGATGCGGCGCTGCAGCGCGCGGATGATGCGGATCGCTTCAATCCCTATTGCGCGCGCCTCTATGATCGTGCGGCCCAGTGCCTTGGCATCCCCTGTCAGCACCTGATTGACCAGTGCGTTGATATCTTCCTCTGCGGTTTCGGCGGCCAGCGCCGACAGCGCCTGCGGCTCGACGGTCACAACACGGTCAGGTGCGGAATCATAATAGAGCGACAGTTTTTCCAGTTCCATCGCCACCAGCCGCCGGTCTTGCCCGGTATAGCGCACAATCTGCGCCGCCAGCGTCCGGTCTATCCGCAGGCCCAGCGCGCCAGCCGCCGCCACAGCCTGATCAACCGCCTCCCCCTCGCTTGGAGGATAGCAAATATAGGACAGGGCGCGCGGTGAGCCTTCGATCAACGTGCGTAGCTTGCTGGTTTTCTTGAGGTCGCCCGCCGTCGCAATCACCGGATTGCCGGCCTGTTCTGCCGACAAGAGATTGGCGATTGCATCCAGCCCTTCCTCGCGCGCGAAGTGCAGTCTGATATGGCGTGCCCCGCCAAAGAGCGATTGCGACGCCGCTTCGTCAGATAGCAAGGCAGGGTCGCTTCGCAGCTTTGCGCTGTCGATCTCGATCGCCTCGCTTTCGGGCCCAAGCCGCGCTATCAAAGCGCTCGCAATCGAAGCGGCGGCCGATTCATCCTGCCCGAAAACGAAAAACAGCCGGATATCATTCCGGCTTTCGATCGCGCCGATGAAATCCCGCTCGCTGAGCTTCCCGCTCATTGCGAATTTTGGGCGTAGAGCGACAGCCGCGTGACGATCTGTTCGGCAACCTTTTGCGTCAGATTTTCGAGCGCTGTGTTTTCAGCAGCGATGGTCGCATATTCGGAACTGACCACATCGATGCCGGCATCCGACCCCGCCGTCGCATCGAGCACCGTCTTGCTGCTTTCTAAATCGATCAACTGATAACGCGCGCGCAGCGTGCGCCGCTCGCGGGTGACGGTATCGTCGGCACGCACGCCGAAACCTTCGATCTGGTCGTCAAGCTTGACCACCAACCGGTATCGCGCGCTGTTGCCATGCGATGCACCCAGCCGGTCATTCAACGCATTGCGCATCAGCCAGCCATTTTTGCCCTCGATCGCATCGACCGTCACCGAACCAAGCAACGCTGAAACCTGCCCCTGCGACCCGCCGCTATAGAGCGGCTTCAACCCGCAGGCGGAGAGCAGAAGGGAAGCTAGAAACAGAGGCAGCAGTCGCATCATATAACGATATTCACCAACCGGTCGGGGACGACGATGATCTTTTTCGGGCTTGCGCCATCCATCGCACGCTGCACCTTCTCGCTTGCCAGCGCAAGCGCCTCCAGACTGTCTTTCGACGAACCCTTGGCGACCGTCAGCGTATCGCGCAGCTTGCCCATCACTTGAATAGCGATGGTCACCTCGTCATCGACCAGCAGTGCCGGATCATGTTCGGGCCAGGGCTGGCCTGCGATAAGGCCATCGTTACCAAGAGCTGCCCAAGCCTCTTCGGCCAAATGCGGCAGCATCGGTGCGACCAGCGAAACCAATGTGCGGATCGCGGTGGTGCGCGACGCGGAGGGCTGGGCCTTTTCGATGTCGTTCACAAGGCCGTGAACCTTGGCCACCGCTTTATTGAAATGCAGCGCTTCGATGTCCGCCGCAATCCCCGCAATTGCACGGTGTAGGCTTTTGTCGAGCGCCTTGTTTTCACCTTCGGCCGCTTCCAGTCCATCGACCAACCGCCAGACGCGGTTCACGAAACGCCAAGTGCCCTCAATCCCGCTTTCCGACCATTCAAGGTCACGCTCGGGCGGGCTGTCGGACAGCATGAACCAGCGCACAGCATCGGCACCATATTGGTCAAACATCGGATCGGGATCGACGACATTTTTTTTGGACTTCGACATCTTCTCGATGCGACCCCGTTCGACGGGCGCGCCGTCTAGGGTAAACGCCTTCTCGCCTTCGAACTTGATGTCTTCGGGCGAAAGCCAAGCACCGTCGGTCGATTTGTAAGTCTCATGCGTCACCATCCCCTGCGTGAACAGCGCGGCGAAGGGCTCGGCGAAATCCAGCTTGCCGACCTTCTGCAACGCCCGCGTCCAGAAACGGGCATAAAGCAGGTGCAGGATCGCATGTTCGATTCCGCCAATATATTGCCCGACGGGCAGCCATGCCTCGGCCTCTTCCTTGTCGAAGGGCTTGTCGTCGGGCTGCGAAGCGAAGCGGATGAAATACCAGCTCGAATCGGCAAAGGTATCAAGCGTGTCGGTTTCGCGCACCGCCGGTTCCTGGCAATTGGGGCATTTCACATGCTTCCAGGTCGGGTGGCGATCGAGCGGGTTGCCGGGGATGTCGAAGCTGACATCGTCTGGCAATTGCACCGGCAACTGGCTGCGCGGCACCGGCAGCACGCCGCAAAACTGGCAATGGATGATCGGGATCGGCGTGCCCCAATAACGCTGGCGGCTGACGCCCCAGTCGCGCAGGCGGTACTGCGTTTGACCCTCACCCCAGCCTTCGGCTTCGGATTTGGCGATGACCGCGGCTTTCGCCTCGTCGACCGACATGCCGTCCATCCAGTCCGAATTCACGATCTGGCCCGGCCCGGTATAAGCGACATCGCCTTCGAAATCGCTTTCGGTCAGATCGCCCTCGGCCACCACGCGGCGAACCGGCAGGCGGTATTTGCGCGCGAAATCCAGATCGCGTTGGTCGTGCGCCGGGCAGCCGAAAACCGCGCCGGTGCCATAGTCCATCAACACAAAATTGGCGACGTAAACGGGCAAATGCCAACTAGGGTCGAGTGGATGTTCGACCGTCAAATTGGTGTTAAAGCCCATTTTCTCGGCGGTTTCGAGTTCGGCCGCGGTAGTCCCGCCGCGTTTGCAATCGGCAATAAAATCCTGCAGCGCAGGTGCATTCTCCGCCAGCGATTGCGCCAGCGGGTGATCCGCAGCAATCGCAACAAAGCTGGCACCAAACAGCGTATCGGGCCGGGTTGTGAACACCTCGATGCCGTCCGGCGACCCCACCAGATTAAAGGTGCAACGCAGCCCTTGCGACTTGCCGATCCAGTTTTCCTGCATCAGCTTGACCTTCTCGGGCCAATGCTCAAGCCCGTCCAAGCCTTCGAGCAGTTCCTCGGCGAAGTCGGTGATCTTCAGGAACCACTGATTCAACTTCTTGCGCTCGACCAGCGCACCCGAGCGCCAGCCGCGTCCGTCAATCACTTGCTCATTCGCCAGCACGGTCATGTCGACCGGGTCCCAATTGACCTCGCTTTCCTTGCGATAGACAAGACCAGCCTTGTAGAAATCGAGGAACAGGGCTTGCTCGTGGCCATAATAATCGGGCTCACAGGTGCTCAGTTCGCGCGACCAGTCGATGGCGAGGCCCAGCCGCTTGAGCTGTTTCTTCATCGCCTCGATATTCTGGCGGGTCCACGCACCGGGATGGACTTTCTTTTCCATCGCCGCATTTTCGGCGGGCATCCCGAAACTGTCCCAGCCCATCGGGTGGAGCACGGCATGGCCGGTCATCGCCTTGTAGCGCGCCAGGACGTCACCCATCGTGTAATTGCGCACATGCCCCATATGGATGCGCCCCGACGGATAGGGGAACATCTCGAGGATATAGCTTTTCGGACGCGGATCGGTGGCGGGCGGGGCCTTGAACACCGCCTGCTCTTCCCAGATTTTCTGCCAATGCCCGTCCGCCTTGAACGGGTTGAATCGTGACGCCATGGTCTTCCCTGTTGGTCTTCGCGCCTTCAACGCGAAGACGCGGGAATTTTGCTATCAGTCGGCGATTGCGCTCCGGCGAAGGTCGCGCGCCTTGGTAAGGATGATGCCTTCAAGCTTTTGCACAGTCGCCGCACGGGTCGCAGCCGCAACCCACTGGCCGTTCTGCAATACTTCGCGGCTCGCCGCCACGCGCAGGGCATCGGCACGCAGATCCTGATCGAGGATCGACACGGTCAGCTTCATGCGTTCGCCAGGGCTGTTCGGGTTCACATACCAGTCGGTGACGATCACGCCGCCTGCGCTGTCGGTCTGCAGCAGCGGCATGAAGGACAGCGCATCGAGCGAGGCGCGCCACAAATAGCTGTTGACGCCGATAGTCGTGACCTGGCTTGCTGCCAGATCGGTCTTGGGCCGTTCCTTGCCACCACAGGCAACCAGTGCCAAAACCGAAGCCGTGACCAGGACGAACTGGTTAAAACGCATATTGATTCCTCGCGATTTCGCTATTTGTGCGGACGTCTCTATTCACCTTTGTTGGCGCGGGCAAGCTTTCGCGAAACTGAACCGTTATTGGCTGTGCATATCACCCGGAAAAGTCAGGATTCCGGTATCATTTGCAACCGGTTGTTGTGTCTGCGCAACATATTGTCAAAATCAGCGGCCTTGTGGATAAAATAGTTTGTCGCTGTTGTAATTAGGCCTATATTTCAAATCAGATGGAGTCGTAATAATACGGTCATGAAACGGGGTGTAGCAAATTTTGGCCTTAAAGGCCGCAGGGCAGTTGCCTTTTTGGCAACCGGCAGCCTGTTGCTGTCACCTGTGCTAGTCCCTGCTTTTGCAGCACAATTTTCTGCGCCTAGCGCCAATTCCAGCAGCTGGATGAGCCGCTTCACGCCTGCGGGCGTCGACAGCCGCCTTGCCGTCCGCGCTGAGCGCAAAGCCGTTGCCGGAAACCAGTTCCGCTTCACGCCCGCAGGCCTTGATCGCAAGGGCAACAATGTTTTGACCGTCGCGGCTCGGACCGATCTTGCGAATTCGGCAAATGCGGTTTCGATTCGTTCGGCGATCGAGAAATTTGAAGCCGGTTCTGGCACGACCGTTCGTTTGAACAATTCGAACTACCAATTGTCAGCCGCGCGCGGCTGGCAGGGCTTCAAACTGCCCGCCAAGGCGGTGCAGGTTGAGCAACCCCGCTTGTCGGGCATGGTCGGCAAGGGCGATTTCCGTCTTGATGCCTCCGATAAGAAGAAGCCAAGCCGCTTCAACACCGATCTCAGTGTCGACAAGGTCGGCAACGCCACCCCCAACCCACGCGGTTCGGCGGCTGCAGGCGATTATGCACTTAAGGTCGGCGGCAGCTTCTCGATCTCGCGGCGCATCGACGTGACTGCAGGTGTCCGTTATTCGAGCGAACGTGATCGTATCGCGCCCGCTGCAAACAGCAGCCCGGATAACGAAGCCGTCTATGTCGGCACCAAAATCCGCTTCTAATCAGTCCTGAGTTCTGAACGCGTCGATGGCTGCCCAGCCATGTACCAAGCTGCACGGCCATTTGGCAGCCTGCGCGCGGTTCATGCCGCCAAGTGCAATGACCTTCGCCGGCTGGCACATCTTCGCGAGCGTTTTGAAACGCACAGGCCCCAAGGGTCGGTTACCCGGATGCGATTGTGTGGCTCGCAGGGGGGACAGGAACAGGATGTCCGCCCGGAAACGCTTCGCCGCTGCAATTTCTCGGGCATTATGCACAGGTGCGCTGTGTAGATGCAGTGAAGCGGAACGCCTTCGTCCGTACACACCATCGGCATGCCACGCCCGCGCGGTTGCACCGTCACCTGCCAGAAAAACGATGTGACCCCGCTTCGCACATACCCGCCGAACTTTGGCAAACAGCTTGCGACGTTGTGTGGCATCTAATTGGTAGTGTCGAAAAATCACCCCTGACCCCATCGGCAATCTCTGGATCGAGGCGAGCAATTCATCCCCCAGCCTTGGATCGGTCATCAGCCAGATACGCGGTATCGGTTTTCGTAATGGCTGGCAGGCGGGCATGGCAGTGGCTATAGCGCGCGACCATGCCCGATGCGACTCCAGAAAGCCCGGCCCAGCGCCTTGCCAAAATCGAAGCCGAAATGGCGCACGCCTGCAAACTTGCCCGGCGCGCGCCCGATTCCGTTACGCTCATCGCCGTTTCAAAAACGCGCTCGGCGGACGAAATCAGGCCACTGCTGGAGACTGGCCACCGCGCATATGGCGAGAACCGCGTGCAGGAAGCCGCGACGAAATGGCCCCAATTGCGGAAAGCCTATCCCAAAGTGCATCTACACCTGATCGGCCAGTTGCAATCAAACAAGGCCGACGAGGCTGTCGAGCTGTTCGACTGCATCCATTCGCTCGACCGCCTGTCGCTACTCACCGCACTTACAAAAGCGATGGCAAAGGCGGGAAAGCGGGTGCCCTGCTTCATCCAGGTCAATATCGGCGAGGAAGAGCAGAAAGGCGGCTGCGCAATTGCTGAGCTTCCTGAACTAATAGACGCGGCCAAAGCGGAAGGTGTGGAGGTGATCGGCCTGATGTGCATCCCGCCCGCCGAAGTCGAGCCCGCCCCCTATTTCGCGCTACTGGCCGAACTCGCTGCCCGCCATGGCCTGTCGCAGCTCAGCATGGGCATGTCCGACGATTTTCCGACCGCGATCCAATTGGGCGCGACGCATATTCGCGTCGGCACGGCTTTATTCGGCCCGCGCCCGGCTGGCTGACAGAGGAAAGCAGAGCACCCGCCCAGCCGCTGGCACTAGCGCCTCGGTCGCATAGCCCCCGCAAGCTTCGCCGATCACCGAATCGTCGGCGTCGAGGCCTCCCGTCAAAGCCCCGAAAGCGGGCAGGATCAATTTGGTTGAACTGCGCACGAAACAGCGCCGCGACACCAAACGCCCCCTGATTTCCTGCCGGAACTTGGGGTGAAAATGGCCCGACATTTCGGGTCGTGGATCGCGCGGTTCCGCCTCGTGGCGCAGGACGATGCCATCAAGGCAAAGCTCGTCATGGATGACTCCGCCCCAATTGGCCGCAATGCCCGGATCATGGTTGCCGACAATCCAGCGCCAGTCATGGCTGGCGGTCAATTGCCGGAGCAACCGGGCGGCTTCATCCTCCAGCCGCGCCTCTCCGCCATCGTCATGGAAATTGTCACCCAGGCAGAAAATCGCCTCGACCGCATATTTGCGCACAAGCCCCGCCAATTCTTCGAGCGTCGCCCGGCTGTCATAAGGCGGCAGGAACTGCCCGCCCATCGCATAGCTGGACGCCTTTTCAAGGTGCAGGTCAGCGACCAGCAACGCCTTGCGCGCAGGCCAGTGAAGCGCCGCCTCACCGACTGCTTCAAAGCTATGTCCGCCAAAGGAAATCTGCGCTGTCACAGCCGATGCTATGGGCAATGCGCGATGGGCTGACAAGCGGCGGCTTTTGCTTTATGCGCGCCGCCATCATGCTTTCGGTCGTTGCCCTCTATCATTTCGCACCCATATCCGATCCGCGCGCGGTGCGTGAACCGCTGTTCGCCTTTTGCGAGGAACGCGAGATCAAAGGCACGCTGCTGATCGCCAAAGAAGGCGTCAACGGCACAATTGCGGGCGTGCAAGAAGCGCTGGAGGATGTGGTTGCTTATATCCGCAGCTGGGATGGCTTTGCTGCGATGGACGTCAAATATTCGCATGCCGAGGCGATGCCTTTCGGCAGACTGAAGGTGCGGCTGAAACGCGAGATCGTGACGATGGGAGTCGAGGGCATCGATCCCCGCTCCGACGTCGGCCATTATGTTGATCCGGCGGACTGGAACGCGCTGATATCGGACCCTGAGACCATCGTCATCGATACGCGCAATGATTTCGAGGTTCAGGCCGGAACCTTTGAACGCGCGATCAATCCCGAAACCGCATCATTCCGGCAATTCCCGGCCTGGTTCGATGCCGAGGCGGAAAAGCTGCGCGCCGAAGGCAAATCACCCAAATTCGCGATGTTCTGCACCGGTGGCATCCGCTGCGAAAAGGCAACCGCCTATGTCCGCGCGCAGGGATTTGACGAGGTCTATCACCTCAAAGGCGGTATATTGAAATATCTGGAAGAGGTGCCTTCCGCCGAAAGCCGCTGGCAGGGCGATTGCTACGTCTTTGACGAACGCGAACTGATCGGCCACGGCCTTGAATTGCGCAAAGACAAGGCCGCCTAAGGGCTGGCGAGTGCTAGCCTGCTCAATGGTTCGTTGCGCGCACCGCGCGGCAAATCAAATGCGACGCGCCGGTTGCCGAAGTCGATCACCACGCGATCAAACAGCTTCAGTGCATCCATGCCGAAAAGGATTGCGGGTCGATCGTTCAGATCGAGCGCGTGGAACGCATAATTGTCGGCAAAGGTAACCGGTAGGTTGGCGACATTGAAACTGCCAATCTTGATTTCCTTTATCTGGCTGAAATCGCCGTGCAGTTCCTTGCCCGTGACGCCTTTCATCTTCACTGGTTGATAATCAAAACGCAGGTGGCGTTTGCGCAACCGGTCGCGCAGCGCGAAATTGCCCATGCTGGCTTGCGCGCCCGTATCGAGGATGATGTCCACCTTGAAACCGTCAATTTCGGCGCTCGAAAGGATCATTCGGCCTGCCCGTTTCTTGGCGCTGACCACGATCATGCCCTGTTCGAGCTTGCCGGGGCGCTTGCCGATGGCCGAAGGCAAGACTTCGAGATGCTGGGTGCGGAAATCGAGGAAGACCTTGCTGTCCTCCAGACTGTCGATGCCGAGCAGCCCATTGCCGCCAAGATTGCTGCGTTCGAGCGCGGGGGCTTCGATGCCTTCGACATTGTGCGATTTGAGCGACAATAACTCGATATAAAAGGATGGGGCGACTGCGGGGCCAGTTATGGTGGCCAATCTGAGCTCGGGTCCGGCCTCTAGCGCCAGCCGCTTGGCCAGATCGCCCGAGATCACCGTGCGTTCTGCCCCGGTATCGACGATGAAATCGACGGGCTCGCTGTTGTTGATGCGCACCGGAACGGTCATGCGGTCAGATCGGTCAATTTCAAATTGCTGGATCACCGACAACTCGGGGACCAGTGGCACCTCTGCAGGCGGATTGACCTCCTGCCCGCCGGCGAACGCCATCAACGGTGCTGCGCAGAGCGCCAGCATCGAAATTCCAAGCCAGTGTCGCATGGCTGTTCTCCTCTGGCGCGATACTACGCCTCGCGAGAGCGGCGAACAAGCGCCGTGTGGATTATTCGACGAACGGCATTCAGGGCGTCATCGCGATGCCCGCAAGGCTCTCCGCCTCGACCAGCAGCGCGTCGTCGACCGAGCCCTGCGCCACGCTCTCGCGCCCGATCATCACCATCAACGGCACCGCCATCGGACTGACCCGTTCGAGCCGGATGTGCAGCATCGTATTTTCTGCCCGGTCGAGCAGATCGCCCAGCCGCTCGACATCGGTAAGCCGCGCCCGCGCATCGTGCCATGCTGCCTCCAGCAGCAGGTGGCCGGGTTCATATTTGCGCAGCACGTCGTAGATAAGGTCGGTCGAAAATGTAACCTGCTTGCCGCTCTTGCGCTTGCCCGGATGCTGTCGCTCGACAAGACCCGAGATGATCGCGACCTCGCGGAAAGCCCGTTTCAACAGGTAGCTATTTTCGACCCAGTCGACAAATTCCTCTTCCAATATGTCGGACGAGAAGAGCGAGGCAGGGTCGGTCACCTCCTCCAAACTCCAGATACCCAGCGCATAGTCGCTGGCGACAAAACCCATGGGTTTGAGCCCGCGCATTTCCATCCGCTTGGTCACCAGCATGCCTAGCGACTGGTGCGCGTTCCAGCCTTCGAACGGATAGACCACCAGATAGTGCCGCCCTTCATGCGGGAAGGTTTCGGCAAGCAATTGCCCCGGTTCGGGCAGCGCCGAGCGGTAATCCTGCATCTCCAGCCATTCGCGCACATCATCGGGAAAGCGCGCCCAGCCTGCCCGGTCGGTGAGGAATGCGCGTACCCGGCTGGCAAGGTGCGTGGTCAGCGGCATGCGCGCGCCCATGTAGGACGGGATCTGTGCCGCCTTTTTTGCGGCACGGACAATTAGGTCAAGATCGCGGATCGCCTCTACCTCCAGCGCCATGCCAGCGAAGATGAAGCTGTCGCCGGGGCGCAAGGGCGCGGCGAAATATTCCTCCACCTTGCCAAGATTACGGCCATTTTTGAAGCGAACATCGAGCATAGGTGCGTCGACAATGATCCCGGCATTAAAGCGGTGCTGGGCAGCAAATTTGGGGTGGGCGAGTCGCCATCCTTTAGCCCTCTCCCCTTCAGGGGGG
>NZ_JBEBKL010000046.1:0-19227 GCF_040079335.1 Sphingorhabdus sp. | reverse complement strand
TTTGCCCCGATCAGCCATGACGGAGTTTCCACACAGGCACGGTAGCATCGGCAGCACCCTGATAGACATGGTCATAGCGCGACAAGGCAGCTTCAACATCGGCCTGGTTCAGCGGCGCTTCGGGTGAGAAGCTGTCAAATCCGCAACGCTTCATGAAGGCGATCTGGTCGACCAGAACATCGCCTTGCGCACGCAGTTCCCCCGTATAGCCAGCCTCGCGCAGGATCCGTGCAGAGCTGTAGCCGCGGCCATCGCGGAATTTTGGGAAGGCAATCTCGATCAGCGCCAGCCGATCCAGATGTGGGATCAGCGCTCGGGCATCATCGTCGGGCTCCAGCCGCACGGCTGTGGCGTTGGACTGATCGAGAAAGGCGTCGAGCGTGACGGCGGGCTCTTCACCCTCAGCATGCAGATGCTCAACCATAAATCGCCTCCTTGAACGGTTCCATGCCCACGCGGCGATAGGTATCGACGAAGCGTTCGCCGGGCTCGCGCAGTTCCTTATATTTGTCGGTCGCGCGTTCAACCGCATCGACAATGCCGTCCTCGTCGAAGCCGGGGCCGGTAATCTTGCCGATGCTGACATCTTCAGCGCCCGAGCCACCGAGGGTAAGCTGGTAATTTTCGACGCCTTTGCGGTCCACACCAAGGATGCCGATATGGCCCGCATGGTGATGCCCGCAGGCGTTGATGCAGCCCGAAATCTTGAGCTTCAACTCGCCGAGGTCGCGCTGGCGTGCCGGATCGGCGAAGCGAGTTGCAATCTTCTGCGCGATTGGAATCGAACGGGCATTGGCGAGGCTACAATAATCTAGGCCCGGGCAAGCGATTATATCGCTAATCAGATCCAGATTGGCATTGGCTAGCTCGGCGTCGTTCAGAGTCTTCCACACCGCATACAAATCGCGCTTGGCAACATGCGGCAGAACAATGTTCTGCGCATGGGTGACGCGCAGTTCGTCAAAGCTGTATTTCTCGGCAAGGTCGGCCATCACGTCGATTTGCGCAGAGGACGCGTCGCCCGGAATACCGCCAATCGGTTTCAGGCTGATATTGACGATGGCATAGCCCGCCTGTTTGTGCGGCTTCACATTCTGGTCGAGCCAGACGGCGAAGTCCGGGTCGCTGCGGTCGATGTCGTCGCCGACAGATTCAAACGCAGGCGGCGCAAAATAGGCGCTGATCCGTTCCAGTTCGGCGAGCGGTGGATCGATGCCCAATGTTTTCACATGGGCGAATTCTTCTTCAACCTGACGGCGGTACTCGTCCGCACCGATTTCGTGGACCAGAATCTTGATCCGCGCCTTGTAGATGTTATCGCGGCGACCATAGCGGTTATAGACGCGCAGGCAGGCCTCGATATAGCTGAGCAGATCGTCGGCCTTGACGAACGGGTTGATCTCGGGCGCAATCATCGGGGTGCGGCCCATACCGCCACCAACAAACACGCGGGCGCCGAGTACACCGTCCTGCTTGACCAGTTCCAGTCCGATATCGTGCAGCCGCATCGCGGCGCGGTCTTCGGGCGATGCGATCACCGCGATTTTGAACTTGCGCGGTAGATAGCTGAATTCGGGGTGGAATGTGCTCCACTGGCGGAGCAGCTCGGCCCATGGGCGCGGGTCGGCGACTTCGTCGGCTGCCGCGCCTGCATATTGGTCAGAGCTGATATTGCGGATGCAATTGCCGCTCGTCTGGATCGCGTGCATCTCGACCGTCGCCAGTTCAGCCAGCAGGTCGGCGCATTCTTCCAGCTTGATCCAGTTATATTGGATGTTCTGGCGGGTGGTGAAATGGCCGTAATCGCGGTCATATTTGCGTGCGATGTGCGCCAGCATCCGCATCTGGCGGCTGTCGAGCGTGCCATAGGGGATGGCAACGCGCAGCATATAGGCGTGCAGTTGCAGATAGAGGCCGTTCATCAGCCGCAGCGGCTTGAACTGGTCTTCGGTGATTTCACCGGCCAAGCGGCGCTTCACCTGATCGCGAAATTCCTCAACGCGTGCGTCGACGATCGCTTGGTCATAATTGTCATATTTATACATGTCAGATCACCCAGTCGCCGGCAGAAGGGTCGGCAGGTTTCAAGGTAAGGTCAGGGCGCACCGTTGGGCCAAGGGCACGTACACGATCCTTGATGTGCGCAGGGCGCGGGCCTTCCGGTGAGGCAACGGCTTCGATGATGTAAGGCGCATTCACACGGCGTGCGCCTTCTTCGGCATGCAATATCGCATCGCCGCTTTCGCCCACATCGGCGGCATTTTCTACATGGATCGACCAGCCATTGCCGGTCCACCAGGTCACCGCGCCTGAGGCGAGATCATTTCCGGTCAACAATTTCACGCAAGATACTCCGCTTCACGGGCGAGTGCTGCCAGCCGGTCTTCGGCATTGGACATCAGCACCACATCGCCCACTATGATGATGGCAGGGGAACGCACGGCTTCGCGCGCGACCATATCGCCCAAGTCGGTCAGGATCGTGCGGAGCGCGCGGCCGTCTTTGCGACCCACACGCTCCAGCACGGCGACGGGCGTGTCGGGGGAAAGCCCGTCGGCAATCAATTTCTCGGAAATGTCGTCGGCGGTCGCGACGCCCATATAGATAACTAGGGTGCGGCCCTTGCCTGCAAGCCCCGCCCAATTCTGGTCGGTCAGCCCCTTGCACTGGCCCGCAACGAAGGTGACCGCGCTTGAGGCATCACGGTGGGTGAGGGGAAGCAATGCTTCGGCTCCGCCAGCGACGGCGGCTGATATGCCGGGGATGACTTCAACCGGAACATTTGCCTCGCGGCAGGCATCGACCTCTTCACCGCCGCGTCCGAAGATGAACGGATCGCCGCCTTTTAGGCGCACAACGGCGTAACCTGCCAATGCTTCACGCACGAGAATGGCATTAATGCCCTCTTGCGGCACAGAATGGCGACTGCGCTGTTTCGCGACCGAAATGAAGCGGGCCTTGGGATTCGCAATCGCAAGGATGGCGTCATCGACCAGCCCGTCATGCACGACCACGTCGGCGCCCGCGATTAGGCGCGCAGCTTTGACCGTCAACAAATCGGGATCGCCCGGGCCTGCTCCGACCAGATAGACTGTGCCTTTTTCCATGCCGCCAAAATGCGCCTTGGGCAGGCAAAGGCCAAATCAGGATATATTGGCGGGGGGATAGGGCGGCTTTAGCGGTCATCGTCGCCCCGGCGCAGGCCGGGGCCGCTGCAAATTTACACAGCGACCGTTGGTCAATAGTCTTGCGGCCCCTGCCTGCGCAGGGGCGACGCAATACTCAATCGGTCTTGACCTTTTTCTTCGACTTCTTCGGTTTACCGACCTTCGGTGGCGCAGGCGTCACTTCAAAGGTCGGCTGGCCGTCCTTGATGCGCACTGCAACTTCACCGCCATTGACCAGCTTGCCAAACAGCAGCTCGTCGGCGAGTGGCTGCTTGATCTTTTCCTGGATCACGCGGCCCATCGGGCGGGCACCGTATAGCTTGTCGTAGCCGCGCTCGGTCAACCAGGCGCGCGCCTCGTCGTCGAGCTTGATATGGACATTCTGGTCTGCAAGCTGGAGTTCGAGCTGCAAAATGAATTTGTCGACCACCATCGCGACAACCTCTGGCGGCAAATAGCTAAAGGGTACCGTGGCATCGAGGCGGTTGCGGAATTCAGGGGCGAACATCGCCTTCACGGCTTCCTCGCCTGCATCTTCCTTGCTGATATTGGTGCCGAAACCGATGCCTTCCTTGGCCATATCGCTGGCGCCGGCATTGGTCGTCATGATCAATATGACATTGCGGAAATCGACCGTTTTGCCGTGATGATCGGTCAGGCGGCCATTGTCCATCACCTGCAGCAGGATGTTGAACAGGTCCGGATGCGCCTTTTCGATTTCGTCGAGCAGCAGCACGCAATGCGGGTTCTGGTCGACCGCATCGGTCAGCAGACCGCCCTGATCGAAACCGACATAGCCCGGGGGGGCGCCGATCAAGCGGCTAACGCTGTGGCGCTCCATATATTCGGACATGTCGAAGCGCTTGAGCGGTATGCCCATGATGCTCGCCAGTTGCCGCGCAACCTCGGTCTTGCCGACGCCGGTGGGGCCCGAAAACAGATAATTGCCGATTGGCTTGTCCGGATCGCGCAGGCCCGCACGGCTCAGCTTGATTGCCGATGCCAGCACCTCGATCGCCTTGTCCTGTCCGAAGACAACACGTTTCAGGTCAGCCTCAAGGCTACCCAGCGCGGTGCGGTCGTCGGTCGAAACATTCTTCGGCGGGATGCGCGCAATAGTCGCGATCACCGCTTCGATTTCCTTGGGCGTGATCAGCTTGCGGCGTTTTGACGGCGGTACGAGCATCTGCATCGCTCCAACCTCGTCGATTACGTCGATCGCCTTGTCGGGCAGCTTGCGGTCGTTGATGTACCGCGCCGACAGTTCAACGGCGGCCTTGAGCGCATCGGGGGTGTATTTGACCTTGTGATGGTCTTCGAACGCGCTGCGCAGGCCTGCCAAAATCTTGATTGTGTCGTCGATGGTCGGTTCGTTGACGTCGATCTTCTGGAACCGGCGCAACAGCGCGCGGTCTTTTTCGAAATGGTTGCGGAATTCCTTGTAAGTCGTTGAACCGATGCAACGAATGGTTCCGCCCGACAAAGCGGGTTTGAGCAGGTTCGAGGCATCCATGGCCCCGCCGCTGGTCGCACCAGCGCCGATTACAGTGTGGATTTCGTCGATGAACAGGATCGCATCGGGCAGCTTTTCCAGCTCCGAAACAACCGCCTTCAGTCGCTCTTCAAAGTCGCCGCGATAGCGGGTGCCTGCGAGCAGAGCACCCATGTCGAGCGAATAGATAACCGCAGGCAGCAACACTTCGGGCACCTGCTTTTCAACGATGCGGCGGGCGAGGCCTTCAGCAATCGCGGTTTTGCCGACGCCGGGTTCGCCGACATAAAGCGGGTTGTTCTTTGACCGGCGGCACAGAATCTGAACCGTGCGGTCGACTTCTTCGCTGCGCCCTATCAGCGGATCAATACGCCCCTGCTTAGCTTTTTCGTTGAGGTTGACGGTGAACTGGTCGAGCGCGCCTTCCTTGGTCTTCTTGTCCTTGGCCTCGGCGTTGGGTTCTTCCTTACGCTCTTCCGCGCCTTCGACCGGGCGCTGTTCGATCAGCTTGCCATCCTTGCCGATGCCGTGGCTGATATAGCTGACCGCATCGAGGCGGCTCATATCCTGCTGTTGCAGGAAATAGACCGCATAGCTTTCGCGTTCGGAAAACAGCGCCACCAGCACATTGGCACCTGTCACGACATCCTTGCCCGAGCTTTGCACATGCAGGATCGCGCGTTGCACCACGCGCTGAAACCCGCTGGTAGGGGAGGGGTCGACATTGCCGCCGACCTTCAGGCTTTCGAGTTCATTATCGAGATATTGGATCACGGTATCGCTGAGTTCGCCGAGATCGACGCCGCAGGCCTGCATCACCTTCGACGCATCCGGGTCTTCGATCAGCGCGAGCAGCAAATGCTCCAGCGTTGCATATTCATGCGCGCGCTCCGCTGCGTTTTTCAACGCATTGTGGAGGGTGGCTTCAAGCGATTCGGCAAAACTGGGCATTCAGATACACTCCGTGGCAGAGCCCCGACCGCCGGTTGCCCCGCTTCATCAATGTCGCCCTTTTAACGGCGCATTTCAACCGCGCTTGCGGTGGTTTTCGAATTTTCCCGAAAATGGTTGCCGAAATGTTGCGGATAAACGCTTAACAGGCCGGGTCAGCCCTTTTTGAAAAGCGCATCCGCCGCACTCATATGGCTGGAGGCGGCGTCGATTTTGGTTTCGCAGCGGGCGATTTCGGCCTTGAGTGCCAATATCCGCTCCTTGAGCTCGTCGATCGACAGTGGGTCCAGATCCTGCCGGAGCAGTTGCGACAGCGGGTCGGTGCCGCGAAGCGGTAAATTGTCGTCCATATCCATGGCGCAACTGTTGACTGGACCTTCGCCGCTGTCAATATGCCGCCGATTTCCAGCGACCGGCAAGGGGGAATGGCCGTGGCTCTGCCTGAAGTAATGACTGCAATCGAAATCTCGACACCGGGCGGACCCGAAGTGCTGTTGCCCTGCCACCGGCCGGTTCCCGTTCCGGGTGAGGGTGAAGTGCTGGTCAAGGTTGCCGCTGCTGGCGTGAACCGCCCCGATGTGGTGCAACGCATGGGGCTCTATCCGGCACCACCGGGGGCGAGTGACCTGCCAGGTCTTGAGATTTCGGGCACTGTGGTGGCAATCGGATCAGGTGTTGAGAGCGAGCATCTAGGGCAGAAAGTGTGCGCGCTGGTCGCGGGTGGCGGTTATGCGGAATATAGCATCGCCCGCGCTGATGTTTGCTGGCCTGTGCCGCCAAGCCTGCCGATGGAAGAAGCGGCGGCTATCCCCGAAACGCTGATGACGGTTTGGCACAATGTTTTCGAACGCGGCTATGCGAGAGATGGTGAGACGATATTGGTGCATGGTGGCACCAGCGGGATTGGCACGATGGCGATCAAGCTGGGGAAGCTTTTCGGGCTGGAAGTCATCGTCACCTGCGGTTCGGCTGAAAAGTGCGCAGCGGCGCTGGCCATCGGCGCGGATCATGCGATCGACTATAAGGCGAGCGATTTCGTCGAGGAAGTCGGCAAGATTACCGGCGGCAAGGGCGTGCATCTGGTGCTCGATATGGTCGCCGGAAGCTATGTTCCGCGCAACCTCAAATGTTTGCGCGAAGATGGGCGGCATGTGACCATCGCGGTGCAAGGCGGGCTGGTGGCCGAAATCAACATGGCGCAGGTGATGAGCCGCCGGTTGACGCTGACCGGATCAACGCTGCGTCCGCGGTCCAATGAATTCAAGGGGCTGCTGGCGCAGGAGATTTACGAAAATGTTTGGCCCGATGTCGTCGAAGGGCGGTTGCGCCCCGAAATGGCGCGGTCCTTTCCGCTGGTGGAAGCCGCCGCAGCCCACCGCCTGATGGAAAGCGGCAATTTTGTCGGCAAGATTATCTTGCTCGCGTAACCCAACAAAAAACCCCGGAGTTTCCTCCGGGGTTTGATGTTTGCGCTACCGGCTCAGGTCAGAACCGGAAACCTACCGCAACGCCGTAGGTGCGCGGATCCAGCGTGTAGATATTTGTGAACAGGCCCGATGACGGGTCTGTAATATACTTGCCTGTGATCGCCTGCGAGTTGAACAAGTTCGATACAAATGCCCGCGCATAAAACTTGTCTTCTGGTCCAGAGACAGTCAGCTGTGTGCTGACAATTTCATATGACTTAATACGATCGCGGACTGTATTAAAATTGCTGCCCCATGCATTACCCGTGAAGTACAGGTCTGCACGCGGCGTAATGGTCCAGCCACTGTTGGTTTTAATGTCATACTGAGCGCCAACAGAGAATTTAAAGTTTGGCGAGTTGGCTAGTTCATTACCTTTCAGGTTGCGTTCCACACCGCCAGGCAGGAAGAAGCCACCGCCCGCGCCCGCGTCAAACAGGTAGGTACCTGCGGGAGTATTGGCGCGAATGAAGCTGCCCAATGCGCCGCAAAGTGAGAAGGCACCAAAGGAGTTTGTTCCGGGTACCTGGACTGCAGGCCTGATCAGGCCGCCTCCGGCAACAGCATTGAACCCGTTTACAAGCGCCAGCGTGTTGGCAATGGGAACACTTCCAGCGACAGCGGGAGCAACGACGCAGTTAGCAGCGCTTTGCAGATCCTTGATGATCACCACATCGCTACGTCCATTGGAAGGATTTCGCGTGTCTACTGTATTAAAGTCGGCGATTTCGGTTTTGAGATAGGAAAGGCTGGCATTGACCGTGAATTCCCTTACCGGTCTAACGATTGCTTCCAGTTCGACCCCGTAGATCGTTGCGTTCGTATTGTCATTGAACGATGTGCGGTTGATGATCCGGCTGACTTGAAAGCCATTATATTTGTAATAGAAACCGGTTGCATTGAGCTGCAGATGACCGCCAATGAAGCTGTTTTTGGTCCCGATTTCGAAAGCATCGATAAGCTCTCCGTCGAATGTCAACGGAATGGGCGGGAACAAGTTTGGATCGTAAGGCGGATTAAATCCACCGGGCTTATAACCCCGCGTGTAACTTGCATAAACCAGTGTGTCGTCCGTGAAGGAGACATCAGGTTTCCAGTCAACAACAACGCGTCCCGTTATTTCGTCGAACGTGCCAGATTGTATGGCAAATTCCTGTTGTCCTGGTTTCGAACTGTCTCCGTCGAAGTTTGCCAGTATCGAATTAACGTCGGTCGTTCCATAAGGGACGAGTACGTTTAGGAACGGCTGGCGAGCCCGAATGTATTTTTTGTCATTCGAGTATCTCAGGCCACCCGTCACCTTCAAATTGTCAGCCAAGTCAAAATAGACCTCACCGAACAGACCGTAGGTTTTCAAATGGGCTTTGTCCGTATCGCTGTGAAAGAATGGCGGTGCCATAGCGTAATCTAGCGATGGAAGGCCGGCACCCAGCGCTGTGACGACACCGAGGAACGTTGACATGTAGTCGAAGCCAGAGGCCATGACCGCATAATCAATATTTCGCCCTGTGCTCTCAAGATACAGACCGCCCAACAGGAAGTTGAAGGGACCATCAAAATCAGATGCCAGACGTCCTTCAATCGACCATTGTTTGTTCTTACCCCCGGAATAATCGAACTCGGTCGTATTATCTGCGCACGATTGCACTCGTCCGCCGATCGAGCCTGCATGCAACGGGTCAAACGTTGAAGCGCAAAGCTGGTTTCCTCGGAATGCACCTGACCTCAATATTGCTTGCGCAATGGGGTTTCCGCCAGCACCGGCGGCCCGCAATGCAACTAGGCCAGGATTATTGGCGAGGCTGCGCGTCGTTGTCAGGTTATAGTCAAGGCTGGATGAATATTCGTTCTCAGAATAGCCACCGGTCAATGTGGCCGTCAGGTCTCCGAAGCTCTGCTCCAGTTCTGCACTGATCGTCAACTGGTCGGATTTCCAGAAGGGCTCGAAGTCAACTGCGACTCGCCGAACATTGGTCGGGTTGATCGCCGTATCGTAGGAGTGTCCATCGTCTCCGTAAACACTTCCCAGTCCGAAAGCCGCCAAGGGACCAAATCCTGCGATCGTCAGGAACTCACGGCTTCCCAATGTCCCGACAGCCGTAGAGTCGCCATTGATGACCTGAAAGGCTTCCTGGTCGGGGCGACAACCGAGAATGGCAGTGACATCCGTAGCGCAAAGCTGTTTCTGACCACGTGAGCGGTTGCTGTCTTCCTTAAAATACTGGGCCGTTACGGTGAATTTCGTTGAATCGCTGGGTTCCAGCTTGAAGGAACCGCGAACGGAATAATAATCTCGGCCGTCAATGTCATTTCCGGTGTTGAAATTCTTCGTATACCCGTCGCGTTTCAGGTACATGCCAGCCAGCCTGACACCGGCGATATCGCCGATCGGCACATTGACCATGCCCTTGGCCTGTATCGTGTTATATTTTCCGTAGGAGGCTTCGCCAGCGGCCGCAAATGCGTTCAGATCCGGCTTGGCGGTGATGATGTTGAAAACGCCCGCTGTCGCGTTGCGTCCAAATAGAGTCCCTTGAGGGCCGCGTAATACTTCGAGGCGTTCCAGATCATAAAATTCGGAATCGAAGATGCGACTGCCGATCAACGGCATATCGTTGAAGTGGATGGCGACACCTGCGTCTCCAGACGCTGCAACCACCGGCGAACCGATGCCGCGAATGGTGATGTTGGTGCCCGAGAAGTTGCCGTATGTGATCGACGTGCTCGGCAGTGCAAGTTGCAATTCTTGCGGATTGTCGATCTGCTGTCGCTCCAGCGCTTCGGTTGTAAATGCCGATACGGCAATTGGAACGTCTTGCAGGCTTTGTGCCTGTCGCTGTGCCGTGACAACGATTTCGTCCCCGAAGCCGGTGCCTTCATCATCGGCCTGTGGTGCATCTTGTGCAAAAGCTGGCATTGCCATCGAAACGGCAAGCGCAGTCGCACTGATAAGATGTAGCTTACGCATGGTCCTCTCCCTCCATTAATTGCTACGAGATAGTGATGTAATGAAATCTAATTACGTCTTCGAAGGTCTCCTCAAACCTTTGGCGAAGTGCAGTGTTAAGTGCGCAATTAACGCAGTCAAGCCTTTCCTGCATAGGAATGCAGAGTTTTCCGACGAGTGTCGCACGAATGTCGCTTGCCGTAAGGGCGGCTTTGGCCTAAGCGACGCCCATATTCAGGCCGCTCCGGTAAGGGGCGGCCCTATTTATTGGAGAATCAGACATGGCCCAGAACGGACTCGTTCCCCTGATGCCGCACGCGACTGCCGCATGGTTGGTCGACAACACCGCATTGAGCTTTCCGCAGATCGCTGAATTTTGCGGCCTGCACATATTAGAAGTGCAGGCGATGGCTGACGACATGACTGGCACCAAATATACCGGTCGCGATCCTGTTCGTGCAGGTGAACTCTCGATGGAAGAGATCGAGAAGGGCCAGGCCGATAGCGACTATGCCCTGCAGATCAGCAAAGGTCCTGAACAGGTGCGCCGCACAAAGGGGCCGCGCTATACGCCGGTATCAAAGCGTCAGGACAAGCCCGATGGCATCGCCTGGCTGCTGCGCAACCATCCCGAAATTTCGGACGGTGCGATTTGCAAGATCATCGGTACCACGCGCAACACGATCCAGGCGATCCGTGAGCGCAGCCATTGGAACATCAGCGAAATCCAGCCCAAGGATCCGGTGACACTCGGCCTGTGTTCGCAACGCGAGCTGGACGCCATCGTCGCCCGCGCGGCGAAAAAGGCAGGCCTAGAAGATAAAGCCGCCGACGACAGCCGCTTTGCAGGCGACAAGGAAGCCTTGCTGACGCAGTTGCGCAACGAGCGCGATGAAGCCAAGCGGGCGGCTGAAGAAGCGCTGCACGGCGAAGAAGAAGCCCCGGCTGAACTGACAGCAGAGACGTTGTTCAAGAAAACGGGCGAGTAATCTCCGCGACCTTCCCTAACGTCACCATTGCGCTGTGGTGACGCATAAGGCAGGCAGGTGGGGATGACCACTGAACCACTGCCCGCTTATGACATGTCGCTTGCCGATCATGGCTTCGAACCCATCGAGATCAAGGGACTGACCTATCCGCTGGGCGAACATGTGCCCGGCTATGGCGAAATCTATCCGCTCGCCTCCGACATGGGCTGGACGCGGATGCCGGTGCCCGGCAACCTCAACCACATCAACATCTGGCTGCTTGATGATCGCGACGAGCAGGGTGACGGTTTTGCCATTGCCGATACCGGCCTATTCATGCCGGTGGTGATAGAGGAATGGAAAAAGCTGCTCGAAGGCACGCTGGGCGACCGGCGGATGACGCGCATTTTCGTGACGCATTTCCACCCCGACCATGTCGGTTGTGCGGGCTGGCTTGCCAATCGCTGCAAGGTGCAGCTTTGGATGAACCGCACCGAATGGTTGATGGCACGGATGCTCACCGCTGACCAGCGCGACGAGCCGCCCAAAGAGATACTCGATCGCCGTCGGTTCCAGGGATATAATGACGCCCAGGTGGAGGATATGCGCCAGCGCGGATTTGGCGGCTTTGCCCGCGCCGTATCGCAATTGCCAACAGGCCACCGTCGCCTCGAAGATGGCCAGCATGTCCGCATAGGTGGGCGCGTGTGGGAAGCGATGACCGGCGGGGGCCACACGCCCGAACATACCTGTCTGATCGACCACCACAATGGTGTGATTATTGCGGGCGACCAGATATTGCCGCGCATCACCAGCAATGTGTCGATCATGGATAGCGAGCCCGATGCCGATCCGCTGGGCGAATGGCTCGATTCGATTGCCAAATTCCGTCGCAAACTGCCGGGCGACATGCTGGTGCTGCCCGCGCATGGCTCGCCCTTCCGCGGCGTGCATGTCCGCCTCGACAAGCTGGCGGAGGGACATCATGACCGGCTCGACAAGCTGGAGATCGCACTGCGAGACAAACCAATGCGTGCGGTCGATACCTTTGCCTTGCTATTCGATCGGCCAATCGATGAGACGGTCTTCGGCCTCGCTACCGGTGAATCGCATGCGCATCTGGTGCATCTGGTCGCGACCGGCCGCGCAAAGGTGGAGACAATCGACGGGGTTGGCTGGTATAGCGCCGCGTAGAGGAGAGTTATGAACGCGACGCCCTGGGCCAAATATTATCTGCACCCATCGAAATGGGATCAGAGCTTTCCACCATTGTCGGTGCACGACATGTTTTTGCGGTCTGCCGAGCGGATGGGGGCGGCGTCGCTCGCCGATTTCATGGGGCGCAAATATAGTTATGCCGACATGGAAATCGGCGTGCGCAGATTCGCCAAGGGGCTGCAACTGCGCGGCATTGGCAAAGGCGATCATATCGGCCTCTTCCTGCCCAATGTGCCGCATTATATTGTTGCTTATTATGGGGCGATGCTCGCCGGTGCGACCGTGGTCAATTTCTCGCCGCTCTATACTGTCGACGAACTGGCGCATCAGGTGGCCGACAGCGGAACAAGCATGCTGGTGACGGTTTCTGCGGCAGCACTGTTGCCGACTGCATTGAAGGTGCTCGACAAATCCGATCTCGGCCAGCTGATCGTCGGCAGCGTGGCAGAGGCGTTGCCGAAGCTCAAAGGCTGGGCCTATCGCCTCTTTAAAAAGGCGGACATCGCGCCGATCCCCAACGATAGCCGGATCACTCGCTTTCAGGATTTCATCAGCAATGACGGCGTGGTGCAGCCCGTGCCCTGCGACCCTGAAAAGGATGTCGCGCAGTTGCAATATACCGGCGGCACGACGGGTACTCCAAAGGGTGCCATGCTGACACACCAGAATATCAGCGCCAATGCGCGGCAGATTAATTGCATTGACCCGCACAGCCACGCCAACCTGCCCGATGCCCCCGCCGATGATCGCATCCTCGGCGTGCTGCCCTTTTTCCACGTTTTCGCCAACGCAACCGTGCTCAACCGCACGATCGACAATGGCGGCGAGATTGTGATGCTGCCTCGTTTCGAAGCGACGGCGGCGTTGAAGGCTGTGAACCGAACCAAGGTTACCTCGATGCCCGGCGTTCCGACCATGTATCAGGCGCTGCTCGACAATGCCGAATTGCCGAAGACCGATTTCAGCTCGCTGCGCGCCTGCATCTCCGGCGGCGCACCGCTGGCTGCGGAATTAAAAGCGCGGTTTGAGGGCGTTGCGCACGCAGCGGTGATCGAAGGCTATGGCCTAACCGAAAGTTCGGGTGTGATTTCGTGCAACCCATATGAAGGCACAAACAAGGTTGGCAGTATTGGTCAGCCTATACCGGGTACGCAGGTGCGCTTGGCCGACAAGGAAGACCCAAGCAAGCCAGCACCTGCGGGCGAACCCGGAGAATTGCTGGCCAAGGGTCCGCAGATCATGGCCGGATATTGGAACAAGCCGGTGGCGACTGCGGAAGTGTTCGTCGACGGCTGGTTACGCACGGGCGATGTCGCGACGATCGACGAGGATGGCTTTATTTTCATCGTCGACCGGCTGAAAGACATGATCGCGGTCGGCGGTTTCAAAGTATTCCCCAGCCAGGTTGAAGATATTCTCTACAAGCACCCAGCCGTCAAAGAGGCGCTGGTGATCGGCGTTCCGGACAGTTATCTGGGCGAGCGGCCCAAGGCCTATGTCACACTGAACGACGGGGCGGCGGCGTCCAGCGAGGAACTGACTGACTGGGTCAACCCTCAGCTGGGTAAGCATGAACGGGTGCTGGGCGTCGTGGTGCGCGATGCGTTGCCGAAGACAATGATTGGCAAGCTCGACCGCAAGGCGTTGCGCGCTGAAGAAGGCGTTTGAAATCTAATCGGGATGGGAAATATGAACAGGTTCACTGCACTTTTGCTGGGCGCAACCGCGCTGGTTTCAACCTCGGCATTTGCTCAAGATGGCGCGCCAAAAGTACCCGCGCCCAAGCTGATCGTCGCGATATCGGTCGACCAGTTTTCGACCGACCTGTTCAACGAATATCGCAAGGATTTCACGGGCGGGCTCAAACGGCTGGCTGGCGGAATCGCCTTCCCTAATGGCTATCAAAGCCATGCCGCGACTGAAACCTGCCCCGGCCATTCGACCATCCTGACCGGCAGCCGCCCCGCGCGCACCGGCATCATCGCGAACAGCTGGTTCGATCCGTCGACTGGCCGGACGGGCAAGGACGGCAAGACCGATTACGGTGTCTATTGCTCTGAAGACACTTCGGTCGAAGGCAGCAACAGCTCCAACTACACCGTTTCGCCCAATCTGTTGAAAATGCCCACGATGGGGGACCGGATGCGGGCAATCAATCCGGCGTCGCAGGTCGTTGCCGTATCGGGCAAGGATCGGGGTGCCGTGATGATGGGCGGCCACAATACCACCCTCACCATGTGGTGGGATGGCAAGGCTTTTCGCAGTTACTCGGCCAGCGAAGCGGCTGTGCCCAAGGGGGCAGCTCTGGTGAACAGTCGCGCCAAGGCCGCGATCGACAAGCCCGCCAAGGTCAAACTGCCCGCTATGTGTGCCAGCCATTCGCGTGCGGTGGACATTGGTGGAGACGCGACTGTAGGGACATTGCAACAGCGTAAGGCCGGAGATGCCCGCGCTTTCCGCGCTTCGGGCGATTTTGACGCGCTGACGATGGACCTTGCATTGGCAGCCTTTGGTGAAAAGAAACTGGGCAAGGGGCCTGCAACCGATGTGCTGGCGGTGAGCCTGTCGGCGACCGACTATGTCGGCCACACATTTGGCACTTCGGGCGCAGAAACCTGCACCCAGATTGCCGCGCTGGATGCGACATTGGGCCGCATGTTCACTGTGCTCGACAAGAGCAAGGTGCCCTATGTGGTTGTACTGACCGCCGATCATGGCGGGCATGATCTGCCCGAACGCAATGCCATTCAGGGGCTGCCCGCATCCGAACGCGCGGACATCAGGCTGATGCCGCAGGGCGTGGGCCCGGTGCTCGCCAAAGCGTTCGACTTGCCCGAACCCGCGATCATGGGCGATGCGCCCTTTGGCGACATGTATCTCTCGACCAAAATCCCTGCGGGCAAACGCTCCGCCGTGCTCGATGCGGCGCTCAAGCATTATCGCACTCATCCGCAGGTGGAAGCCGTTATCACCAAGGATGAAATCGCTGCCACCCTATCACCCTCTGGTCCACCGGAGGATTGGAGCCTGATCCAGCGTGTGCGCGCCAATTTTGATCCGTCACGCTCAGGCGATTTCTACGTCGCGCTCAAGCGCTATGTGACGCCGATCCCGAACACCAGCTTCGGCTATGTCGCAACGCATGGTTCGCCCTGGGGTTATGACCGCCGCGTGCCGATCCTGTTCTGGTGGAAAGGCGTCGCGCCTTATGAACAGCCCAATGGCATCGAAACCGCCGACATCATGCCGACACTGGCGAGCATGATCGGGCTGGATGTGCCCAAGGACGAAATTGACGGCCGCTGCGTCGATCTGATCGCCGGGGCAGGGAGCAATTGCAAATAAGACGAGGCGAGCCAATTCGGCTCGCTCCGCAAGCAACTTCAGCCGTTCCGCAAAGCCGCCTGCGCTGCTGCCAACCGTGCAATCGGCACGCGGTAAGGGGAGGCGCTGACATAATCTAGGCCGGTCTTTTCGCAGAATTCGATCGAAGCCGGATCGCCGCCATGTTCTCCGCAGATGCCGAGTTTGATGTCGGGCCGGGTCTTGCGACCCTTGGTTGTGGCGATTTCGATCAGCTGGCCGACGCCTTCGACGTCCAGAGAAACAAAGGGATCTGACCTATATATTCCCTTGTCGACATAGTGGATGAGGAAGCGGGCGGCGTCGTCGCGGCTGACGCCCAAAGTGGTTTGCGTTAAGTCATTGGTTCCGAAAGAGAAAAATGCGCCAACCTCGGCAATCTCATCGGCCATCAGCGCGGCGCGGGGCAGTTCGATCATCGTGCCGACCAGATAGTCGATCCGCTTGCCCTGTTCGGCAAAGACATTTTCCGCTGCCTTATCAACAACTTCCTTCATCAGCTCCAGCTCGCGGCGGGTGCCGACTAGCGGGATCATGATTTCGGGAACCGGGGCGACCGCCAATGAACACGCCGCCTCAAAGATAGCCCGCGCCTGCATCTCATAAATTTCAGGGTATGTGACCCCCAGACGGCAACCGCGATGGCCGAGCATCGGGTTGAATTCGTGCAACTCGTTCGCACGCTGCTTCAATGTTTCGATGCCCACGCCGGCGGCCTCGGCGACCTCGGCAAATTCCTCTTCGCGATGCGGCAGGAATTCGTGCAGCGGCGGGTCGAGCAGGCGGATGGTGACGGGAAGCCCCGCCATCACTTCAAAGATCGCAGCGAAATCCTTGCGCTGTTCGGGCAGCAACCGCTCGAGCGCAACCCGCCTGCCCTTTTCATCGTCGGCAAGGATCATCTGGCGCACCGCCGTGATCCGGGCCGCGTCAAAAAACATATGTTCGGTACGGCACAACCCGATACCTTCGGCGCCAAAATCGCGCGCGGTTTGCGCGTCCAAAGGCGTTTCGGCATTGGCGCGCACCTTCATCCGGCGCGCGGCATCGGCCCACACCATCAGCGTGCCGAAATCGCCCACCAGTTCGGGCTGCAGCGTGGGGACGGCACCAGCCATCACTTCGCCGGTCGAGCCGTCAATGGTGATAATATCGCCCTCTTTCAGCTCGCGCCCCGAAACACGCAGCACCTTGGCGGCGTTATCGATGGCGAGGCTACCCGCGCCTGAAACGCAAGGGCGGCCCATGCCGCGTGCGACCACGGCGGCGTGTGACGTCATGCCGCCACGGGCAGTGAGGATACCGCGCGCCGCGTGCATGCCGTGAATGTCTTCGGGGCTGGTTTCAACGCGGACTAGGATCACGCTTTCGCCCATATCGTTGCGGCGTTCGGCCGTATCGGCATCGAACACAATCTGGCCCGAAGCAGCACCCGGCGAGGCAGGCAGCCCCTTGGTCAGCACATCGCGCGGTGCATCGGGATCAAGCGTCGGGTGGAGCAGCTGGTCAAGCGCCATCGGATCGACGCGCAGCACCGCCTCTTCCTTGGTGATCAACCCTTCGGCCGCCATGTCGACCGCAATTTTGAGCGCGGCCTTGGCGGTGCGCTTGCCCGAACGGGTCTGCAGCATCCACAGCTTGTCGCGCTCGACGGTGAACTCGATATCCTGCATGTCGCGATAATGGGTTTCGAGCGTGCGGAACACATCCGCCAGCTCAGCATAAGCCTCTGGCATCGCCTCTTCCATCGACAGCGGCTTGGCACCCGCCGTCTCACGCGCCGCCTTGGTCAGATATTGCGGGGTGCGGATACCGGCGACGACATCCTCACCCTGCGCGTTGATCAGATATTCGCCATAATAGGCATTCTCGCCGGTCGCGGGGTCGCGGGTGAAGGCGACGCCCGTCGCGCTGGTATCGCCCATATTGCCGAACACCATCGCCTGCACATTGACCGCGGTTCCCCAGTCGCCGGGGATGCCGTTTAGGCGGCGATAGACCTTGGCGCGATCCGATTCCCAGCTGGAAAACACCGCGCCAACCGCGCCCCATAATTGCTCGTTCACATCCTGCGGGAATGGCTTGCCCCATTCGGCCTCGACCAGCTGCTTATATTCGGCGACCAGCGCGATCAGGTCATCAGCCTGTAATTCGGTATCGAGGAAATAGCCCCGATCTTCTTTGGCGATTTCCAGGGCATCCTCGAAGGCGTGGTGATTCAGGCCCAGCACGACATCGGCATACATCTGGATGAAGCGGCGATAGCTGTCCCAAGCAAAGCGTGCGTCGCCCGATGAAGCGGAGAGGCCTTCGACGGTTTTGTCGTTAAGCCCCAGATTCAGAACGGTATCCATCATGCCGGGCATAGACACCCGCGCGCCCGAACGCACCGAAACGAGCAGCGGATTGGTCGGATCGCCAAAGCTCTTGCCGGTGACACCCTCAATATGCGCGATGCCTTGTGCAACCTGATCGGTCAGGCCGTCGGGGAAGGCCTCTCCATTGGCATAGTAAGCCGTGCAGACCTCGGTCGTGATCGTAAAGCCGGGGGGCACAGGCAGGCCAATCGCTGCCATACCATCAAGGTTCGCGCCCTTGCCGCCGAGCAAATTCTTGTTGCCCGCACCTTTATCATCAACGTTGCCGCCAAAGCGGTACACATATTGGGTCATCGCGCAGCCGGTTCCTTTTAGGCCATCTGAGATGCGCGCCGTTGTGCAGTGCAACACGTTAGAGTCAAGCTTAGAACGGAATTATTTGGCGGATTTGTTCGCAAACAGCATGAAGCGCGCCAAGGGGCGCTTGAATGCCAGCAAATATAAAACATGCATGACGACAAAAGCTATCGCCAGATTGGCGAGCAGTTCATGCGCCTCTTCATAGGCTTCGCCCGATTCATCCTCACCGCCTTCGCTTTCATGTTCCTCACTTTCATCTTCGCCCGAAAAGGAAAATGAGCTGAGCGATGTCGGCTGAAACGCGCGGCCATTGTCCATCATGATGCCGGTGCCAGTCGCACCGATGACCGAAATCGCGATGCCCGCAAGCAAGACCCGGCTGATCGCGGGGTGGGTGGCGATGCCCTTCAGGTGCATATCCTTGAACGATGGATAGAAACGCTCCAGCCCGAGTTGCGGCACACCGCTCAATGCCCAGATCAGCCGGAAGGTGATCAGGGCCGCGACGCCATAGCCAAGCCAGGCGTGGATCAGGCCCATCTCGGCGGAAAAATAGGCGGCAAGAACGGTGAGCGCGAGGAAGGCGTGAAAGATGCGGATGCGATGCATGACGGCCATGGTGGGGGTTTCCTTTGGAGAGGTAACCCACCAGAAGCGCATTCGGGTACGACCACAATGATTTAGGTCAACCGCGGCAGATTACAGGCCGGGCCTATCCTTCGATTTTGGAGAAATCCGCAACCCGGTGGACCGCGTCGCGGAACCGAGCCAGCAACCCCAACCTGAACGCCCGTTTTGCCGGGTCTGGATCATTCACCATCACGCCATCGAAGAAAGCATCGATCGGTGCGCGGAGCGAGGCGAGCGCCGCCATCGCGTCTTCGAACTTTTCCGCTTCGATAGCGGCGGCAGCCTTGGGCTCGGCGCTGTCGAGGGCGGTTAGCAACTGCAGCTCCTCCCCAGCGACTTGCGATGGG
>NZ_JBEBKL010000045.1:0-19438 GCF_040079335.1 Sphingorhabdus sp. | reverse complement strand
ACGGTTTTGCCTGCCCCTAGCGGACCCGTCAAAGTCAAAAGATCGCCTGCCGCCAGCTTCTGTGCCAGCTCAGCACCGAAACGACGCATCGCCTCTTCATCGCGAATAATCATGCAGAAGGCGCCGTTCGCGGTAACCGCAAAGCAACTGTGGTTCCCGCCCCGGGCTGCGATTCGAGCTCGAATTGGCCACCATGCAATTCGACCAGCTTGCGCGCCAAAGGAAGGCCGAGACCGCCATTCATCCCCTGTCCTGCCGCCGCTTTCTGGCTGCGCAAAACCGGATCAAGCGCCATCGTCTGCGACTGTGCATCCATCCCCGGCCCATTATCCGATACAACCAGCGTTACGCCATTCCGGTCACCTGACGCGTGGATCAATATGCGCAGGCCTTCGCCTCCGTGCGTCAAGGCGTTGTCGACAATGGCATCCATCGCCTGCTTCAACCGGACCACATCACCCTGGATCGTTCCTGCATTGGGTTTCACATCAAGCACCAGACTGGCTTTTGCCTTGTCTGCGGCCTCGCCCGCCGACGCCTCAACTTTGTTTACGAGTTCGGCGATGTCGACCGGTTTGCGCGCAACCGGTAACGCTCCGGCCTCGCTTTGTGTGAAATCGAGCACGGCATTGATCTGCTGCCCGAGACGCTCCGCCGATTTCGATATCGCGTCGACATAGTCCTTGGCTTGCGGGGGCAGTTCGCCGCCAATGCCTTGCTGCAGCAACTCAGCATAGCCGCCGATCGAGGTCAGGGGCGTGCGGAATTCGTAACTCATATTCGACAGGAATTTGCCCTTGATAGTGTCGGCTTCGGAAAGTGCGGCATTGCGATCACGCAGCGCTTGCTCAATCTGCAAGCTGTCCGTCACATCCAGCATTGCGAGCAAAGCGTTGCCATCGGGCAAGGGCACCGTTGAAAGCTGGAATATGCGGCCATCAGCGAAAGCAATCCGGCTCTTGCGCGGTTGCCTAGTGCTAATCGTCATCTGCAACAGCTCGCGCAATATCGAAACATGCGATGGCTTTTGCAGGCTTGGTCCTAGCCGGGGAAGAAGCTCATCAAAACGGGGGTGCTGCGCGAGCAGATCCTCTTCAACACCCCATATTTCCTCAAACCGGCTGTTCCAGATGCTGAGGCGTGTGTCGGCGGAAAAGACCGAAACAGCCTCGAACAGATTGTTGAAAGTTGCTGTGCGGACCCGGAGCAAAGTATCGCGCGCGCTGGCCAATTGCGCTTGCTCGGTGCGGTCTTCAAAGATGAGCAAAAGGCCATTGTCTGCTGTCGGCTGGCCGACCAGGCGCAAATGGGTGCCATCGGGTAACAGCCAATTCTCTTCAACCGGCGCCGCGATATGGAACCAGTTTTCGCGCTCGGCCCGCCATTCCGGGAAATCGCGCACATCGGGCATCTTGCCGCTTTCCCGCATGCGCTCCAACACGCGAGCGAATTCGGGGGACTCAGACAGCCATTCTTCGCGCATGCCAAACTGGCGCTGGAAGGGCAGGTTCCAGAAAGTGAGCGAACGATCCGCTGCAAATTGTGCGACCGCCGCCGACATCTTGTCGAGCATGTTGCGCTGCGCCTCTGCCTGTCTCCGAGCATCGGTGCGCGCGTTGATCAGTTCCTGCATATCAATGGCAATGCCACCTACGCCCACTTCCCCCATCGGGATGTCATAGACTTTGATCTGGCGCCGTTCGCCGCCAATTGTCGCGGAAACGAGCCGCTCGACCGGCTTGCCCGCCTCCTGCGCCTTGGCCGCCGCGCTGAGTGCGTTGACCCCATCAACGGGTTCGACCAGTTCTATCTCATCGGCAACGACATCATCGCCGCTCTGGCCATCCACCGCCTCTACATAGGCCGTATTCACAAAGCTGAGGCGATAATCCGGGCCCCGGTGCCACATCGGCAAGGGCGATGCTTCAATCAGGCCAGCCAGCGCTTGGAACGCGTTGCGCGCCATCATGGCATCACCCTCGAGCCGTTCCAGCTCACGAACGGTATCGGTCAGGTCAAACAACCAGACCAATGAAGCGCCATTGGGATAGATCTGCGAATCCGCCAACACGACCCTCGCCATGAAGCGCTTGTCTGAACCTGCCACGCTCAATTTTTGCGAAAGTGTTTTGCCCGTGCGCTGCGCTTCGCGGATCAGTTCGGCAAGGCCTTGCCAATCCTCTGCTGCGTCACCCACGGCAAATTCGCCGACCAGTTCGGCAATTGTCGGGATAGGACGATCCAGGCCGAGAAGCCGGAAAAATCGATCCGATGCCTCCAGCTTTCCATCTGCACGCACGATCGCCGGAAAGGCAGGCGATGTTTCCAGCAGCCGGCTGAGACGCGCGGTCTGGCGAAGCGAGGCACGCGCCTTGCGCTGCATCGACAGGCCATTCCAGATGGCGATAGACGCGCCAACTATCCAGGCTGCGAGCAGCAAACCAATCAGTGCTGTAGTCAGGCTTTCGCCCTGCATCGGGGTATCCGTCCGAAAGAAAAATCGTGTCGCTGCGGTGCAACGAATGCAGGTCTGACGCAACAAAAAAGGCCCGCACTAGGCGGGCCTTTGTCGTTATCGGTCTATATACCGATCAATAGCGATAATGTTCGGGCTTGAACGGCCCTTCGGTCGGAACACCGATATAGCTCGCCTGCTTGGGCGAAAGCTTGGTCAGCTTGACACCAAGCTTTTCCAAATGCAGCGCCGCCACCTTCTCGTCGAGATGCTTGGGCAGCACATAGACGTCGTTCTTATATTCCGACGTCTTGGTGAACAGTTCGATCTGCGCCAGCGTCTGGTTGGTAAAGCTCGACGACATCACAAAGCTGGGGTGGCCGGTCGCGCAACCCAGATTTACGAGGCGGCCCTTGGCAAGAATGATGATCTGTTTGCCATCGGGAAATTCGACCAGATCGGTGCCCGGCTTAACTTCGGTCCACTTATAATTGTCGAGCGACGAAATCTGGATCTCGCTATCGAAATGTCCGATGTTGCAGACGATCGACATCGGCTTCATCGCCTTCATATGCTCGGCGGTGATGACGTCTTCATTGCCTGTCGCGGTCACGAAGATGTCGCAACGCTGCACGGCTTCTTCCATCGTCACGACTTCATAGCCTTCCATTGCCGCTTGCAAAGCGCAGATCGGATCAATTTCGGTGACCATAACGCGTGCGCCACCCTGACGCAGCGAAGCGGCAGAACCCTTGCCGACATCGCCAAAGCCAGCAACGCAAGCAACCTTGCCGGCAAGCATAACATCAGTCGCACGACGGATGGCGTCGACCAGTGATTCCTTGCAGCCATAGAGGTTGTCGAATTTCGACTTGGTAACGCTGTCGTTCACATTGATCGCAGGGAAAGGCAGCTTGCCGTCCTTGGCGATCTGATACAGGCGATGGACGCCCGTGGTGGTTTCTTCCGATACGCCCTTGATGTGCGCAACCGACATGGTGAGATAACCGGGCTTCGCTTTGACGAAGGCTTTTAACGCGCGCTGGAATTCAATTTCCTCGGCATTTGAAGGCTCTGGCATTTCGTCACCGGCTTCGATGCGCGCGCCCCAGAGCGCAAACATCGTGGCGTCGCCGCCATCGTCGAGAATCATATTGGCGGTTCGGCCGGTGCCATCATCCCAGTCGAAGATCTTACCGACATAGTCCCAATAATCGGCCAGCGTTTCGCCTTTGATTGCAAATACCGGGATGCCTGCAGCAGCAATAGCGGCCGCCGCGTGATCTTGCGTCGAATAGATGTTGCAGGTGGCCCAGCGCACGTCGGCGCCAAGAGCGACAAGCGTTTCGATCAGTACAGCGGTCTGGATCGTCATGTGGAGCGATCCGGTGATACGCGCACCCTTTAGCGGCTGCGAAGCACCATATTCAGTCCGCAGAGCCATAAGGCCCGGCATTTCGGTTTCAGCGATGGCAATTTCTGCGCGACCAAATTCGGCAAGCGAAAGGTCGGCGACAACATAATCTGCAGACACAGGAAAACTCCGGCTAGGGGATTGGAATTGCCAGCCCCCTAGCGGAGATATCCAAGCAAAGCAATCTCAATATAAAGATTGCTTTATATGATTGCTCAACGTCGAGACGCTATGCTCACCGAACAGGCTTGGGAGGCTTGGCGGGGAACGCCGACAACCTCATCAGCAATCAAGGCGAGCGTCTTCACGTCCTGACGTCCGCGCGACAAATCTGCCGACAGCTTTTCCAGCTTGGCACAATCCGGATCGCCATGTCCGCCGCCATAATAGTTGGAAAGCGCGATCATGAACCGGTCCAGTTCGGCGAACGCCGCTTTTTGGCCCATGGTGCGTGCATAGCGCGCCTTGATGATATTGTGCTGGCTCGCCAAAACATCATTATTCTGGCGCACAAACCGGTTGTAGTCGCTCAAGAAATTGTCGTTTCCGAACCTGCAACGCAGCGCCGACACCATCAGCATCTGGTTCATATTGGCGATGCGCGCTGCATCCTGTTCGGCATTGGTCCAGCAGGCCTGCGCCGGCGTCGCCACCAGTGAAACAGCCAACAGAGCCGCAGCGATACTCCCTTTAATCTTCTTCATTTCAACACCCCTCCATCTAACGTGGAGAGGCGACAATGGCGGATCGTGTTTACCGAAATTTCAACCTGCGTAATGAAGGAAAATTAACCATGTGGTCTGTTGCCCGAATGTCACGCCCGACGAACAAGCGGACCTTGGAACCGGCGAAGACAATCCCTATTTGATTGGCATGCGCATCACTCTATGCGTCACACGACGCGTATATTTTTGGCCAAGGAAGGAAATGCGATGACGATCAAAGTAGGTGACAAACTCCCCGACGTGAAACTGGTTAAAGCAACGGCGGAGGGCCCGCAGCCTGTTCAAAGTTCGGACTATTTTGCTGGCCGCAAGGTTGCGCTTTTCTCTGTTCCCGGCGCTTTCACCCCCACCTGCTCGGCCCGCCACCTTCCCGGCTTTGTTGAAAAGGCCGATGAATTGAAAGCCAAGGGCATCGACGAAATCGCATGCACAGCGGTTAACGACGCGTTCGTGCTGGGTGCCTGGAACAAGTCGGGCGGCTCGGATGCCATCACCATGCTGGCCGACGGCAATGCCGATTTCGCGGAAGCCGTGGGCCTGACCATGGACGGTTCGGGCTTTGGTATGGGCAAGCGCGGCCAGCGTTTCTCGATGGTTATCAACGATGGCGTGGTTGAACAGATCAATGTCGAAGCCCCGGGTGATTTCAAGGTGAGCTCGGCTGATCACATGCTCGGTCAGCTTTGACGCACGGCTGAAATAACAGACTGACACAGGGTGGTTTACACCATCCTGCCAGCACAAGGGCGGGGCCTCCCCCGCCCTTTTTGCTTGCCAAATTGCATGAAATGGAGAATCCGCCTTCATGGCCAATAAACAGACACAAGACATAATCCGCCAAATCACCGAACATTACGACGCTTCCGTTGAACGGCTCCGTCAGGCGCTGGCTGCGTATCTGAAAGACCGCACCCTGCCCGACATGGCAGACCGCGCCATTGGCGCATTTGCCTATCCCGAACTGGTCATCCGCTATAACGGCACGGAACGCGACAATGCGGCGAACCTCGCTTTCGGGCGACTTGAAAAACCTGGCACCTACAGCACCACACTGACCCGCCCTGAAATCTTCGGCGATTATTTGCGCAGCCAGATCGACCTGCTGGTCGACCAATATGAACTGGAAATGCTTGTCCGCCCCGGCAAGCAGGAAATCCCCTTCCCTTATGTTCTCGACGGGCTCGAGCTTGGCGACGTTTCGCCCACCGAATTGTCGAAATGGTTCCCTGCTACGGATCTGGCAGACATTGGCGATGAAGCAGCCGACGGCTTACTGATCGCTGGTGAAAATGGTTCGCCGCTGTCGCTGTTTGACGGCTTGCGCACCGATTTCTCGCTTGCCCGGCTAAAGCATTATACCGGCACTCCGCCTGAGCATTTCCAGCGCTACATCCTGTTCACCAACTATAACCGCTATGTCGACGAGTTCGTCGCCTGGGCCTGCCAACAGGTCGGCAAGGGACGCTACACTGCCTTGTCCGGTGCAGGCGGTCTCTATGTGGACGAATCGACCGAGGACCACGCCCAGTTGGTCGCCGACAGCACGTGGCGCAAGCACCAGATGCCCGCCTATCATCTGATGGCAGAGGGCGAGAGTGGCATCACGCTGGTCAATATCGGCGTCGGCCCATCCAACGCGAAAAATATCTGCGATCACCTCGCGGTGCTCCGCCCCGAAGTCTGGCTGATGATCGGCCATTGCGGTGGCCTGCGCGATACGCAGCGTATTGGTGACTATGTGCTCGCCCACGCCTATTTGCGCGACGACAATATCCTCGACCGTGTGCTTCCGCCCGAAATCCCGATCCCGCCGATCGCCGAAGTCCAGCAAGCGCTGGAAGCGGCTGCAGTACAGGTATCGGGTACCAGTGGCGCAAACCTCAAACGGCGGATGCGCACGGGCACGGTTGTGACCACTGACGACCGGAATTGGGAATTGCGCTATACCGACAGCGCCCTTCGCTTTTCACAATCGCGCGCCGTCGCCATCGATATGGAATCGGCAACAATCGCGGCGCAAGGCTATCGCTTCCGTGTGCCCTATGGCACCCTGCTCTGCGTTTCGGACAAGCCGCTGCATGGCGAAATCAAGCTGCCCGGACAGGCGAACCGTTTCTATGAAGAAGCCATCGCCGCGCACCTGCAGATCGGCATCCAGACTTGTGAGTTGCTGCGCGAGGCGGGCAACAGCCTGCATAGTCGCAAGCTGCGCGCGTTTAACGAGCCTCCTTTCCGCTAAGGACCATCATGGAAATTTGCCCACCGCTTTCCCGTTCGATTGCCGGCCGCGTCGCTATCGTCACTGGTGCCGCAAGCGGGATGGGTCGAGCGACCGCTGTCCTGTTCGCCAGCGAAGGCGCCAAGGTTGCGGTTACCGATCTGGATCAGGCGTCCTGTGATGCGGTCGTGGCAGAAATCAGAGCCAGTGGCGGCACGGCGAACGCCTATGCTCTCGACGTTTCAATTCATGACGCGATCAAAACCGTGGTCGCCAATGTCGCCAGCGATTTTGGCGGCATCGACATCCTCGTCAATAATGCCGGTATCTCGGCATTCTGTCCGCTCGATGCGGACGATGAATATGATGCGATCTGGGATCGAGCGCTCGCTATTCTGTTGACCGCGCATCAGCGGACGGTGCGTGCCGCTCTGCCTTGGCTGCGCAAGAGCGATGCCGCCCGTATCGTCAACATCGCTTCTACCGAGGGGCTAGGTGCGACGCCGGGCGACACGCCCTATGTCGCCGCAAAAACCGGCGTTACCGGCCTGACCCGCGGCATGGCTGTCGATCTGGGCAAGGAAGGCATCACCGTCAACTGCATCTGCCCCGGACCGATCCGAACCGGCATGACCAACAATGTCCCTGAAGACGACAAGATGCTTTACGCGAAGCGCCGCACAGCGCTGCGCCGATATGCCTGGCCTGAAGAAGTCGCGCACATGACGCTCAGCCTTGTTCTGCCGGCGGCGAGCTTCATCACCGGCGCGGTTATTCCCGTCGATGGCGGCTTGATGGCGCGTAACGCCTGATTGCGGTCAGGGTGTGGCGGGCGCGGGTGCTGAATTGAACATCGGGCCGAAGACAATGTCGACTTTTACATTGGCATTGGCAACAACATCGCCCTCATTGGCCGTGCCGCCCTTGGGGGTCGTAGAAATGCCTGACGAAACTTCTTCGATCCGCGTTATCCGCCGGACAACCATAGTGAGCGCAGTCGCATAAGCCTCGGCCTGTCGCTTAGCATCGTCAATCGCACGCTGACGGGCAAAGGTCAGCAGGGCGTTGCGATCGGTCACATCATATTGCGGCGGTTGGATCGAGCGGACCTCGGCGCCTTCCATAGATGAAATCACCTCGCCAAGACGGGTCTGGTCGTAAAGGTCGATATATATCTGCCACACGGAGCGCGCCTGTCCGGCGGTCGGCTGGCTGGAGGGTGCCAGTTTCGTCTTCCTGATCTGGGTTGGGCTGACCCCCATTGTTCCAAGGCTGTTGATCAGCATGTCGAAATTCTGCTGGTTCAGCGCATCGGCATCAACCGCGCTCGCCGCGTCTGACACCATCTGGCCGCTCAGATAGACGATGTTACCCCGCTGTGTGTAGCTGCCCGATCCGGAGATGTTGAGGACAATCTCCCCCAGCAGCAATTGCGACTGATAATTGACAGATTGGGCGGAAACGGCGCCCGGAACCGATATTGCCAATGACAGGCAAGCTATCCAGTTACGCATGGCGCCATTTTCCCTCCCTTTGGGCGTTACCACCCCTTCTTCTGGCCCTTATTCTGCTTTTTCAGCCAATCCATCAAGGGTTTAAAATATTCGATCATCGCCTTGCCCGACATTTCGCGGCTGCCGGTGAAGGCTTCAAGCGCATCGGGCCAGGGTTTGGACGCCCCCATTTCGAGCATGGCGTTCAATTTCTGGCCGACTGCCTTGTTGCCATAAAAGGAGCAACGGTGCAGCGGCCCCTTCCAGCCAGCAGCGTCGCAGGCAGCTTTGTAGAACTGGAACTGCAGGATGCGGGCGAGGAAATAGCGGGTGTAGGGTGTGTTACCCGGAATGTGATATTTCGCACCCGGATCGAAGGCATCTGCCGGACGTTCGACGGGAGGCACGATACCCTGATATTGGCGTCGCAAATCGGTCCAGCCCTTGTTGTAGTTGGCGGGTGCTATCGAACCATTGAATACGCCCCAACGCCATTTGTCGACGAGCAGGCCGAAGGGCAGAAATGCCACCTTGTCCATCGCCTGCCGCAGCAACAACCCGGTATCCTTATCCGCACTGGGAACCTTGGACTTATCCAGCAGACCGATCTGAACCAGATAGTCCGGTGTAATTGACAGGGCCACAGCATCGCCAATCGCTTCGTGGAAGCCATCATTCGCACCGTTCAGATGCAGATAGCTCTTCTTGTTATAGGCGCGCTGGTAATAATTATGGCCCAGCTCGTGGTGGATGGTGACGAAATCGTCAGTGTTGATCTTGATGCACATCTTGATGCGCAGATCATCTACATTGTCGATATCCCAGGCGGACGCATGGCAAACAACCTCGCGGTCGCGCGGCTTCAGGAATTGCGAGCGTTCGTAAAAGCTTTTGGGCAGCGGCTCAAAGCCCAGCGACGAGAAAAAGCCTTCGCCGATTTTCACCATGCCGATTTCGTCAACACCCTTGGCCTTCAACAAATCGCCAATGTCATAACCGATATCGCCTGCCCCTGCCGGGGCCACAACATCATAAATGCCACCCCATTCCTGCGCCCACATATTGCCCAGCAGATCGGCACGGATGGCGCCGGTCTTGGGCTGCACGGCATCGCCATATTTCGCGTTCAGCTTGTTACGGGTATAGGTGTGCAACTCGTCATAGAGCGGCTTCACCTCCAGCCACAACTTATCGGTCAGCTTGGCGAAATCATCGGCGGGCATGTCATAGCCAGATCGCCACATCGCGCCGACATCCTTGAAGCCCAGTTCGTTCGCGCCCTCATTGGCGATCTCGACCATACGGGCATAATCCTTGCCCATCGGCTTGCCGACATTGTCATGCCAGCTTGACCACATTTCCTTCAGCTCTTCGGGATTCCGATTGGTGCCCATCGCGGCTTCGATATCCGAACCGTTGATCGCATTGCCGTTGAGCGTGCCCTTGCCCTTGCCATAGGTTGAGTTCAGCTTGGTGGCGATGGTGCTCAGCTCTGCAGCAGCACCATCCTTGGTCGGCGCCGGCAGCACCAATCCGCCGCGCAATATATCCAGCTTCCGCTTCGTTTCTGCGGAAAGACCCGACACCGCCTGAAACTTGGCCGCTTCGAGGGCATAGGCGACAGCCTTTTCTGTGCCGATCTCACCATATTTTGCGGCAAGTGCATCGGTATCGTCGGTGATATAGGTTGAATTGACCCAGGCTACACGCCCGCCTTCGATCGAGAAGTCGAACAGGTCTTTTTCAGCCTTGGCGATAAAAGCCTCGGCATCGGCAGATGTCGGTGATGCATTCTGCGCTGCTGCGGGCACAGCATAAAGCGCAGCCGCAAGTGCAAGCGTGGAAACGAATTTTCGCATTGGAAACACTCCCCAAAAACAAATTATGGAAAGTGCACTGCTCCTGTCCGCCCAGCAGGTCAAGCTCTGGCGCGTGCCATTCGTCGAAGCAGGAGTGCTGCTAGCAGACCAAAGAAGCTGGTCAGAAACGCCGTTGATTTGATCGGCTGCGCGGTGGATGCGACTCCGGCAAGAACATCGCTGCCCTCGAACGTCATCGCCTGCACAAACTGGCATGTTGTTTCAACATAGTCAGCCACACCCACGACAAGGGCGGCGGCAACAATCACCCATCCCAAACGGCGCAGAGAGAGCTTTTCAGACTGCGCAAACAATCGTCCGCCGCAATAGGCGCCAAAAGAGTAAATGCCGATATAGACCAGATCGAGTGCGATACCGAACCGGGCCAGATCCATCACACCCGCCGCTTGCCAGGCCGCCTGAATAGCATCGACACGTAGCGCAGTCGCTGCAGACTGGTGATCCCTGATTCCCCAGGGCGAAACATCATTGGTGAACCATGGATTCATAGCAATCATGATGGCAAGGATCAGCAAGCCACCCAGCCAATAGCGCCAGAATCGCTTTTCAAGCAGTGTTTCGGTCATATGCTCTCTTCCAACAGAAAATCACGGATGGCCAAACCAAGTTCAGCCTTGATCACGGCACTCATATGGTTGCCGGGAACACCAATCAGCCGCCCTTTGGGCAACACCTCCGCCAGCGCAGATGCGGAACCATTGTCATTGTCATCGATCCCGCAAATTATCCCGATAGGTAGATCGAAAGTCTGCAAAACTTCGATGGGCGTATCAACGAAAGTGTCCAATATCCCGAGCAAGGCGACCGGGTCGCCGCCCGTCGTCTTCAAAAACGCCTCAGCCATAAATGCGGGCGAGCCGCGTTCGTGCTTGCCCAGATTTTCGAGAACATGGCGGAAATGCCCGGCGCGTGCGCCGGTATTGGCGAGGCCTTCCAGCCCCATACCAGAAATGATCACCCGGCGCGGATTGCATCCCTTGGCCAACATGCGCGCCACCGTTCGCCCCCCCAGCGAATAACCACCCAGATCGAAATCATTGAGTCCCAGATGCTCTATCAGAGCGAACTGATCGGCAGCCAGAATATCTTTGGGGTAGTGGACAGGTTCATGGGGCTTTCCGCTTAACCCATGGGCGCGCAGATCAGGCATGATAACCCGGAATCCCGCATCCGCCAGCAATGCAGCATGACCATATTTAATCCAGTTTGTGTCGGCCTCGCTGAAATAACCGTGAATCAGAATCAAAGGACGCCCTTTGCCGGTCTCCCTCCATGCCAACCGGATGCCATCGCTGGACTCAAAATAGCCTGTATCGATATTCACTCGGGTACCTCCAGGCCGCATGCTTCCCAACGCTCTACTACGCTCTGCGTCGTCGATGTGTGCATCCGCGGTAACTCGCGGGTATCGAGCCACGCTTCATTGATGGCTTCGGCCCCTGCATGCGCGATGGGCACAAATCGGGACGGATCGTCAAAGCTACCCACAGTCAGATCGCTGCCGCCGCTATTGTCCTTCCAGCGAAAGCCGAGCGGCGTGCCGCAGTGAGAGCAGAAGGGGCGCACTGCTACCGGCGAACTCTCATACCAGTCTGGTTCGCTGAGCCAGTTTATGTTGGCGGCTGGAACTTCAACAAAAGCCGCTGCAATTCCGCCCGTGGCTTTTTGACACATGCGGCAGTGGCACCAATAGGCGTCGAAATTCTCGACCCTAGCTTCATAACGAACACGGCCGCACTGGCAGCCGCCGGAGAGCGTTTCAGTCATTCCACCGGTTTAGCCATAGCCAGTTCAAAGGCAAGCAGGTTGCATATAATAAGCATTGCTATTATATCGGTAGCTATGAGTGAAGATCTTGGCTTCCTGATTGGCGATACGGCACGATTGATGCGCCGCGCGTTTGACGAGCGTGTCCGCACCAAAGGCATCACCCGGCCGCAATGGCGCGTCCTTGGACTTCTCAACCGTTTTGGCGGCAGTTCACAGGTAGCCTTAGCCGAAATGATGGATGTTGAGCCGATAACACTGGGCCGGATGATCGACCGGATGCAGGATGCGGGGCTGGTCGAACGTCGCGCCGACCCTAACGACCGTCGCGCTTGGCGTGTGTTTCTGACACCGTCTGGCGAGTCGCGTCTGGAAGACCTGAAGCCGCTCGCCAACGAACTGTTCGCCGATGCCGTATCTGGACTTACCGACAGCCAGCAAGCCGAATTGGAAGCCATGCTGGATATCATCCGGCTAAACCTCACCCGACGCGCGCCGGAGGCTGCCAATGGCTGAAGCCGACGCCCAGATGAAACCCGAAGCGCAAGGTGCAACCGAACCGCTGAAGCACCCGCGCAAATGGTTGCGGCTGTTAATCATGGTTTCGGTACCGCTGCTCATTCTAATTGGCGGGATCGCATATTACCTTGCCAATGACCATTATGTGTCCACTGACAATGCCTATGTGCAGCAGGACAAAGTCTCGGTTGCGGCGGAAATCGGCGGACGGATTGTCGAGGTCGGGGTTAAGGAGAACCAGCACGTCAATGCTGGCGACCTGCTGTTTCGCATCGATCCAGAGCCGTTCAAGATTGCAATTGCACAGGCCGAGGCTTCGATCGCCGCCGCGCAGGTGAAGGTGGTGACACTGCAGACCGATCTGGGCAATAGCGGCGTCGATATCCAGGCAGCGCGCGACGATGTGGCTTTTTTCACCGAGGAGTATAAGCGCCAGTCTTCGCTGATGCAGAGCGGCTTTACTACCAAAGCGCGGCTACAAGCCGCAGAACATGCCCTGTCGACTGCCCGTAGCAAATTGGCGCGCGCGGAAGCAGATGCGAAGATGGCTCGCGCCGCTTTGGCGACTGGAGCCGCGGCGCCGGGCGTGAATCCCGGAGTTCTTGCAGGGCAAGCCCAGCGCGACAAGGCATTGCTTGATCTGTCCAAAGCCGAAGTCCGCGCAGCTGCCAGCGGCACAGTCAGTCAGGCCGACCGGCTGCAATTGGGACAGATGATGGTGCAGGGCCTGCCCGCGCTGACCATCGTGACTGATGGCAAGGGTTGGGTTGAAGCCAATTTCAAGGAAACCGACCTCGCCAAAATGCGTGTGGGTCAGTCCGCTGACGTCAGTTTCGACGCCTATCCCGGCCTGAAGGTTAAAGGCCGGGTTGCAAGCATCGGTGCGGGCACGGGATCCGAATTTTCGGTTTTGCCTGCACAGAATGCCAGCGGCAATTGGGTGAAAGTCACACAGCGCGTTCCGGTACGGATCGAAATTCTAGAAAAGCCAAAGCGGCAGATGATCGCCGGACTGTCGGCCTATGTCCGCATCGACACCAGCAAGTAACTCCGGACCCGGAAAGGCAGCGCTACCGGTCGAGCATAAGTGGCTGCTTACCGTTGCTGTGATGGGCGCATCGATCATCCAGATTCTGGATTCGACGATCGCCAATGTGGCCATACCGCATATGCAGACCAGTCTCGGCGCGACCATCGACAGCGTCAGTTGGGTCCTGACAAGCTATATACTCGCCACTGCAGTTGCCATGCCGGCCGCTGGCTGGTTGTCCGACCGTTTCGGTTCGCGCCGCCTGTTCTTGCTGGCCGTGATCGGATTCATCCTTACCTCCATGTTGTGCGGTGCTGCCACAAGCCTGACGCAGATGGTTATGTTTCGGGTGCTGCAAGGGTTTTGTGCTGCATTCATCGGGCCACTTTCTCAAACAATCCTGCTCGACATCAATCCACCTGAAAAAGCCCCGAAAGCCATGCAGATTTGGGGCATGGGGGTGATGATGGCACCTATCTTCGGCCCCATGATCGGTGGTTGGTTGACCGAAAGCTACAACTGGCGCTGGGTCTTCTATATAAACCTGCCGATCGGGATACCGACTGTTGCCATCCTCTGGTGGCTCCTTCCTTCGCGGCCGGTGACTGACCGGAAACTGGACATTTTCGGATTTGCAATGCTTGCGTTGGGGCTGGCATCCTTTCAGCTCATGCTCGATCGCGGCCAGCACGAGGATTGGTTCGAGAGTTGGGAAATCCTGATCGAACTGGGCATTGCGATTGCTGCGTTCTGGATGTTTCTAATACGCAGCATGACGGCCAAAAAACCGCTGTTCGATCCTGCCATGATCGCCAATGCCAACTTTCTTACTGCAATGACGTTCGCTGCGCTCATCGGCATGATGATGTATGCAATCTTTGCGCTGATGCCACCAATGCTGCAAAACATTTATGGATATACTGTATTCGATACCGGCGTTCTGCTCGCCCCCCGAGGTATAGGCATTCTTATCGGAATGTTACTTGCCGGGCGACTTATCACCTTTCTCGACATTCGCTGGATCATATTCACCGGCTTTTCGATCATAGCCGTGTCGATGTGGATGATGACCGGCTGGGCGATCGATATGGGCATGTCCAATTTCGTTATTGTCGGATTGATACAGGGGCTTGGCATGGGTTTGACCTTCATGCCAACGAACGTCGTCGCCTTTTCATCACTTCCGCTGTCGATGCGGACTGATGCGTCGAGCGTTCTTTATCTCGCTCGAAGCCTGGGAAGCAGTATCGGTATCTCGATTAGTGTAACCATGCTGACGCGCAGCATGCAGATTAATCATGAGGAACTGGCGGGGCGCATTACATCGTCCAGTTTTGATATGATCGATCCGGCAACAGCCGATCGATTTGGCGCATATGGAGACGTTCTCTTGCGGGTTCTCGATCTTGAAGTGAACCGGCAAGCCGCAATGCTGGCCTATCTCAGCGATTTCAAATTGCTATTCTTTATCGTGCTGGCAATCCTGCCGCTAACGTTATTAGTGAAGCCTATCGCCCCTGCATCGGGGCCTCCGCCGCAATTGCCCGATTAAACGGCGCGCTTTTCCAAGCCCTTTTGCTGCATTCGCCAGAGCACCATTTCGATGCGGTCCTGCCCGAAGAAGGGCTCGCCTTCGAATACCAAAGTCGGAACGCCCCAATGGCCACTGGCCTCAAGCGCCGCCTGGTTGGCGTGGATTTCAGCGTCGAGCGCTTCCGCATCCGCGACAGCTTCCGCATCAAGCTCCGCCAGATCGAGGCCTGCGCGTTGCGCCGCCTCGGCCAGATGATCGCCCTCATGCCAGTTTTCCGCACCGCCCCAGATTAGCCGCCCTGCCTCATGCGCAAAGGCTGTACCCTTGCCACGCCGAGCCGCAGCTTGCCCCAGCCGCGTGAGGCGAAAGATATAGGGCTGCTCGTCCGCAATCTTTCGCGTCATCACATTCTGCACGATCGGATCGGGCCTTGGGGGTCCGAACGGGATGCCGTGAAACTGGGCCACACGGAACATATCGGTGAAAGTGTAACGCAGCCAATTCGGCGGATTGCGTTCAAAGAAATCAGGCTCGCGGATCGCGAGCGGATAGACCGGACGCAGCGCGATATCGACATCCCACTTCTCCGCCATCGCCCGGTATCGGCCAATGGCGAGGTAAGAATAGGGAGAGCGGAAAGAGAAGAAGAGGTCGGCATGAAGTGTCATGCCGACATCCTGAACCGCAATCAGCCTTTCTTCAAGTGCCGACGGCCAAGTAATTCGGCAATCTGCACGGCGTTGAGCGCAGCCCCTTTGCGAAGGTTATCCGAAACGCACCACAGATTGAGGCCATTATCGACTGTCGAGTCATCGCGCACGCGGCTGATGAAGGTCGCATAGTCGCCGACGCATTCTACTGGCGTCACATAGCCGCCATCCTCGCGCTTATCGACCAGCATTACGCCGGGGGCTTCGCGCAAGATGTTCTGCGCTTCTTCCGCTGACAGTTCATTTTCGAATTCGATGTTGATCGATTCCGAATGGCCGACGAAAACGGGAACGCGCACGCAGGTTGCGGTTACCTTGATCTTGGGGTCGAGGATCTTCTTCGTCTCAACCACCATCTTCCACTCTTCCTTGGTCGAACCATCTTCGAGGAATTTGTCGATGTGCGGGATGACGTTGAAGGCGATCTGCTTGGTGAACTTGCGCGGCTCTGACTGATCGCCAACGAAGATGTTGCGCGATTGTTCGAACAGTTCGTCCATGCCTTCCTTGCCCGCGCCCGAAACCGACTGATAGGTCGAAACCACCACGCGCAGGATTTTCGCAGCATCGTGCAACGGCTTCAGTGCGACGACCATCTGTGCAGTCGAGCAGTTAGGGTTGGCGATGATGTTGCGCGCCTTATAGCCGTCAATCGCGTCAGGGTTCACCTCAGGCACGATCAACGGCACGTCGGGGTCCATACGGTAGAGCGAGCTGTTGTCGATCACCACGCAGCCTGCAGCGGCAAAGCGCGGCGCGTGGATTTTGGTCGCGTCAGAGCCGATGGCGAACAATGCCATGTCCCAGCCAGTCGGATCAAAATGGTCGATATTCTGGATTTTGAGGGTTTTGCCGCTTTCGCCATATTCGATGGTCTGGCCAGCCGAACGTGACGAAGCGACTGCAGCGATTTCGTCTGCCGGAAATTCGCGTTCCGCCAAGATGTTCAGCATTTCGCGCCCGACATTGCCCGTGGCGCCAGCGACTACAACTCGATAACCCATTTTCAATTCCTCAAATTCGAACTTGCTATCGGGACAAAGAAAAAGGCCGGGGTCCCTTTAGCGGATCCCGGCCCTTTCGGTATCTTGGTTATATGCAACCAGACGGGATCAGCCTCAGCCTTCCTGTTTGGTAGTAATGCGGGGATCGCGGCGTTCGGCAATACGTGCCTTCTTGCCGGTGCGACCACGCAGATAATAGAGCTTCGCACGACGCACGGCGCCGCGACGAACCACTTCGATGCTTTCGACATTGGGCGAATAGAGCGGGAATACGCGCTCTACGCCTTCGCCGAACGAAATCTTGCGAACGGTGAAATTTGATCCCATGCCCTTGTTCGAACGCGCGATGCACACGCCTTCATAGTTCTGCACACGGGTGCGATCGCCTTCGATCACCTTCACGCCCACGCGGAGCGTATCACCGGCCCGGAATTCCGGGATGTTCTTCTTGGTGGCAAGTTCGGCAATCGCCTCTTGCTCAAGCGTCTGGATCAGGTTCATGGCCTGTCTTCTTCCTTCTTCACGCCGCTCGCCAGAGGCAGGTCAGTCCCGAGCGTTCTTGTAACGCTCCCAAAGGTCTGGCCTGCGTAACCGTGTGTCGTTCTCGGCCTGTTGTTTCCGCCAGGCTTCGATCTTCGCATGATCCCCCGATCGCAGCACTTCAGGGATCGTGCGCCCTTCCCAAATAGCAGGTCGGGTATAATGTGGGTATTCGAGTAGCCCCTGTTCAAAGGACTCATCATCACCACTAACGGGCGCGCCCATTACGCCGGGAAGCAGCCGAATGCAAGCGTCTAATAGCATCAAAGCGCCCATTTCCCCGCCGGAAAGGATGATGTCGCCCATGCTGACCTGTTCGATGTGAGGCCGGGCCTCAAACAGGCGCTCGTCAAAGCCTTCGAAACGGCCGCAAAGGATGGTTACACCCGGGCCGGTCGCGAGTTCACGCACACGCTGTTGCGTCATCGGCTTGCCGCGCGGAGTCATGGCCAGTACGGGCAATGAAGGCGCTTTTTCAACAGCATGATCGACCACTGCCGCCATGACGTCAGCCTTCAACACCATCCCCGCCCCGCCGCCTGCCGGGGTATCATCGACGGTGCGATGCTTGTCGCTCGCAAAGTCGCGGATCTGGATCGGCGAACAGGCCCACTTGCCCTCCACCAAGGCACGTCCCGCGAGAGACACGCCCAGTGGACCGGGGAACATTTCCGGATAGAGGGTCAGGATTTGGGTTTGGAAGGTCACTTGCGACCTTGCCAAATAACATAAGCCAAGCAGCTCGGTAGTACCGCAAGCAGATACAAAACCGGCAGCGCCAAACCATAAATCACAATTGCAGCAAAATCCAAACGCCCAGGATTTCCATGAATCATCGGGTCGTAATTTGGCGCCAATTCGGCTGGCGTGAGTATGATGTATAAACTCAAAAAGAAGCCGATTGCAGGTGCAGCGAGCAATCGCCAAAACCACCATTTAGCTGGAAATCTGCTTCCAAATACTCTCCCAAAAATCAAACAAAGCAGCACGACCGTTGGAGGTAAGGCAAAAACTAGTGAAACCATCAAACCGTCCAGTTCTCAACCTTCAACCCCGGCACATCGGCGAAGTCGCTTTCATTGTTAGTTACGACCGTCGCGTTGATGCTCAGTGCATGCGCGGCAAGCAGCCGGTCAAAGCGAGCGCGCTTAAACGGCAGTTGTGCATATTCCCGCGCAGCCGCTTCATCGAATGGAATCAACGGAATGGCCCGAATAAACGCTTCCAGCACTTCAGGTGAAGGCGGCTTTCCCACATACGTGCCATGCGCCACCTCCGCATAGCTTATCGTCGAAAAGGCGATCTCACCAGGTTCACACGCCGTAATTTTTTCTCGCATCCCCTCAAACTCTCCCGACGTTGCGTAGATCGCGCAGTTGGCGTCGATAAGATAGCGTATCACTTGGATTCGAGCGCCTTACGTGCTGCAATCGCGCTGGGCCGCTCGTCGAAATCGCCGTGCGGGATCAAGCGGGCTCCCGGAGCCTTACCCCAAAAGCCACTGACGTCGATTTTGCGTTTTGGCGCATCGATGGGTTTTAAAGCAAGCATCACACCATCCTCCACGGTCAGGTCCATTTCCATACCCGGTTTCAAATCGGTGCCAGCCGGTATCCGCACAGCCAGCGAATTACCCGACTTGAACACCTTTGTACGATACTGTTTGCGGGTTGCCATTTCGGGCACGCCAACAGAAGCCGCCCCATCTGTGCGAAACGCTTGCCGTTCTTCGCTCAATTTGCTCACAAGAGACTCCGTATATACGTGATGTATATACTAATCGACAAATCCCGCGTCAACCACGATTGTCTCGCCCCACGCGGGCACAGCCTTGGCATTCATAGGCACCATGAAACGTTTTTTGTCGGGCTTTTCGATTTCCAATATGTCGCCCGCGCCGAAATTATCGACTGCGACGCAAAATCCCAGATCAGTGCCTTCCGTTGAAACGCAAGGTAAGCCTATCAGATCACTATAATAATATTCGCCCTCGCCCAGCGGTGGCAGTTCGGCGCGTGATACGGTGAGGAGCGTGCTACGCAGCGCCTCTGCGGCGTTGCGATCGGCAATCTCGGCAAAGCGCGCGATCGCGCCGCCTTTATGGGCGCGCACTGATTTCAGCGTCAGTGCGCCGCCATTATAGCTTTTG